>NZ_CQAZ01000004.1 GCF_001152565.1 Yersinia pekkanenii
TAAAGCCCATCAAGCAGGCCGAGTGGAAGGGGTACAAGAAATGGCCCTGAAGATTGCCAGCTCGATGCTCGCTAATGGTTATGACCGCACTGAAGTCATGAAGCTGACAGGTCTGAGCGATAAAGAACTGGCACAAATTTGCCATTAAGTTATTAGCTAAATCTCTACTTTTAACAGGCGATGTTGCCTTAAACGTCGTCTGTTTGCGCTGTTTATTACCCCTTTCCCTTTTTATTTCTTACTCTTTGTTGCCTCATCCATCTTTAACGCATCACCACGATAACTGCCTATTTTTACAGAAAAAATGTTTGTCCTAAAGTGATGTGGGTTGATTGCACAGCAGAACGTCGCTGAGCTATAGTCACGCCGCAGCGGCAAAATCCGCTGTCGGGATTAGCGTCCCGGAATTTACCAAAGCGCACGACCGTAGACACGGCTATTATGTGCGGCACAGTGACACCTGTAATAGGTAAGAAACGGTGAACTGGGTGGGGGCATCGCAAGATGCGCCGGGGTCTTTGGTAGCCGGTTACGCTAACCCCACCCAGTTCACTACCCTCTGAGGTTAGCGTCTCTTGGTGGTGATTAATCCCCTACCAAAGAGGTAGTCATCATGGATTCGACGACTCAATATCTATCATTATTTACCTGCAATATCATTGTTATTCCCATACCTGTTTCTTCATCTGCCCTTCTGCTGCCGGAGGTGCGCTATGTATGATGACACTCCCCGCGAACGCGAAGTAGAAGAACTTATCGACCACTGCCGGGCGCTGATTTACGCCATCGTTACCGGCCATCACCATTACGCGCGCCAGCGGTGATAAGCACAGCTTCCGGGTGGCTGACCGTGACGCCTACACCGGCGTTACCGCTTACTGGCTGGATCTCAACTACGGCAAGCCACAAAAAACCAGCGTTCGCCGCAAGCGAAAGACCACCACACCACCTAAAGTAAAAACACCGGCATCGAGCAGCAAAGAGGGAAATTATCTGGAAGGTGTCGAGGGGAATGTGTTTGTGATGCGGGAAACATTCAAGACGGAACGGGCCGCCCGTCGCGCCGCGCGTTGATCGAAACTGCAACGGGGTGTGGCTGAATTTACCATGACGCTGGTACGCGGTCGTGCTGACTTATTTCCGGAACTGCCCGCCGTGATGCAGGGATTTAAACCGAAGATTGACCAGGCGGCGTGGATCATTACCCAAGTCACGCACACTATCGGGGATAATGGTTTTACTACCGCGTTGAATTTTGAAGTGAAGATATCCAGTTGGGATATGGTAGGGGAAGCAGCAGAGGAAAAGAATTCGGAGAATGAATAGATTATACTTTAGCCAAGTAATAAAAGGTTGGAGTTATTATCATGATGTCATGCCCACAATGTGGTGCCGTTACTCGCACCCGTACCAGCAGAATGATAACCGTCAATACCAAAGAGAATGACCACCAGTGTCAAAACCTGCTTTGCAGTTGTACATTCACCACGCTGTAATCAGTCGATAAAATCCTGTCCCGCCCCAGCCGTAATAACACCGCAACCCTACCCCGCGATCTGTTTCTGCCGGGGCATTTGGGTGATGACCAATTTGATTTAGCGTTTTGATGCTCTCAGTTTTCAATCAGCCTGCCGCGTGCAGGCTTTTTTGTTTGGCTCAGGATGTCTTCTAATGGATTGCTAACCTATTAATCATTACAATCAGTTAAGTGTTAAAAACACTGAGTTGAAGTTAGCATATTAAAAACGAAATGAAATCAATAAGACTTGTGAGGCCACACAATGATGTGCCTTGCTGAAACCTCTCAGCAAATTCAGTGCGCTGATTATGATTGTCTTTGAAATTTAGAAGGATTACACATTATGTCAAACATGGTTTTTTGCCGTGGGTGCGGTAAAGAAATACATGAATCAGCAAGAGCTTGCCCAAGTTGCGGTGCAACTCAAAAAGTCACGGGTGAGAGAAATCGTATGGTTGCGGCTCTTCTGGCGTTTTTTCTTGGCGGATTCGGCGCACACAAATTTTATCTAGGTAAGATTGGACAGGGATTTTTATATCTCATTTTTTGCTGGACATTCATTCCATCAATTATCGCCTTCATTGAATTCATTATTTATCTTTGCAATTCAGATGAAGAGTTTGCCCGAAAATACGGTTAGCATAAATTGGGTAATGAGCTCTAGCCACATGCACGCTCATAGCAACAGAGCAACAGAGCAACAGAGCAACAAGACCTTAAGTTGCGGCCAGAATGTGGGCAGTGAAAATAAATAATTCAATAAAATCAATGTAAAAAAGACAAAAAAAGGGAGGCTTTCGCCTCCCCTTCGCACTCCCCAAACCTACATTAATGGTTACGAATGTACTCGTCCATATCTGTTTTCAGGTTATCCGATTTCGTCCCGAAGATAGCCTGAACACCAGAACCTGCGACAACAACGCCGGCAGCACCCAGTTTCTTCAGACCCGCCTGGTCAACCTTGGATACATCGGCCACGCTGACTCGCAGACGGGTGATGCAAGCATCCAAGTTAGTAATGTTTTCTTTACCGCCAAACGCATTGACCAGTGCCGCTGACATTTCTGTGCCGCTCTGTACCGTTTGCTCAGTAGAGGTATCTTCACGGCCCGGTGTTTTCAGATCCAGTTTGGCAATCAACACCCGGAAGATGGTGTAGTACACCAGACCGTAGCAGATACCCACCAGAGGGAACAGCCAGATTCGGCTGCTGTTGCCACTCAGTACGATGAAGTCGATCAGACCGTGGGAGAAGCTAGTACCGTCACGCATCCCAAGCAGGATACAGATTGGGAAGGCCAGACCGGCCAAAATTGCATGAATAACATACAAAATTGGCGCCACGAACATGAAGGAAAATTCGATTGGTTCGGTGATACCGGTCAGGAATGAGGTCAATGCAGCGGAGATCATGATCCCGCCCACTTTTGCCCGGTTTTCCGGTTTGGCTGAATGCCAAATGGCAATGGCGGCAGCTGGCAGACCGTACATTTTGAACAGGAAGCCACCAGACAGTTTACCCGCAGTTGGGTCACCAGCCATGTAGCGTGGGATATCACCGTGGAATACCTGACCCGCTGCGTTGGTATATTCACCAATTTGCATTTGGAATGGTACGTTCCAGATATGATGCAGACCGAATGGTACCAGCGCACGTTCCACCACACCGTAGATACCAAAGGCCACTACCGAGTTCTGGTAAGCTGCCCACTGGGAGAATGTCTGGATCGCTGTACCGATAGGTGGCCACACGAAGGACAGCAGTACACCCAGGAAGATGGCGGTGAAACCAGAAATAATCGGAACGAAGCGTTTACCCGCAAAAAAGCCTAGATATTCAGGTAACTGAATACGGTAGAAGCGGTTAAACATGTAGGCAGCTATAGAACCGGCAATAATCCCGCCCAACACACCCGTATCGGCTAAATGCTTGGCAGCTATCTCTTCTGCCGGCAGATGCAAGACCAGAGGTGCTACCACAGCCATGGTTTTCACCATGATGCCGTAAGCAACAACTGCCGCTAACGCGGATACACCGTCGTTATTGGTAAAGCCAAGTGCAACGCCAATAGCAAAGATTAATGGCATGTTAGCAAAGACGGAACCGCCTGCTTCGGCCATGACATGAGAGACAACTGTTGGTAGCCAGCTAAAATTCGCGGAACCGACACCCAGCAGAATACCTGCGATGGGTAACACCGATACCGGTAGCATTAGCGATTTACCTACCTTCTGTAGGTTTGCAAATGCGTTCTTAAACATAATTGAGTGTGCTCCTGAGTAATAGTACTTTTCTGCTTTTTCTCGCGTTATTAATTCCGCGTTATGGCGTTACAAAAGGGGGGAGTAAGCCTTTGCGAATAAGGGTGTCTAAAGCACCCCTTTAATTTTTACGAAGAGTAAAATAAATAGCCTGCTTAATGTTTGATGGCAGTCACGTTTCTTCCAACAAAGCGCATAACTTGATACAAAATGCGCGTTTTTTGTAAAAAAACGTCAGTAAGAGCTGCCCTCACCCCATAAATCGGGTGAGAACATTACTCGTTTCGGCGATTAATTACGAGATTAAAAAAAAGTATTATTAAGGGAGTTGGGGCATTTCATTGGATAGCGTTGAAGACTCCAGATGAAATAATCGGCAGAAGTTATCTGTGGTGGCTTGCGCCAGTGATTCAAGACTCACGCCTTTCAGTACCGCCATATATTCTGCAACATCACGGACATAGGCCGGTTGATTTTCTTTACCACGGTGAGGAACCGGGGCCAGATAAGGCGAATCTGTTTCTACCAACAACCGGTCCAACGGAACATAGCGGGCAACATCACGCAGTTGTTCTGCATTACGGAAGGTGAGGATCCCTGAGAAGGAGATATAAAAACCGAGGTCTAACAGCGTTGCGGCCGTCGCTTTATCTTCTGTAAAGCAATGTAATACGCCACCGCACTCCTGCGCCTGTTCTTCATGCAAAATGGCGAGGGTATCTTCACGAGCATCACGCGTATGCACAATGACCGGTTTATTTAATTCGCGGCCAATACGAATATGCTCGCGGAAGGAGGCTTGTTGCAGCGGGATATTATCTTGCTGATAAAAATAATCCAGCCCAGTTTCACCCATTGCGACCACATTATCTGCTGCCGCAAGCACTCTGAGTTGCTGAAAATCATAACCACCGTCAAGATTCAGCGGATGAACACCACAGGAAAATGCGACATTCTTTCGCTCGCCGATGAGGGTGGTCATCGCGGTAAAGCCCGGTAATGTCGTGGCAACCGCCAGAACAAAACCCACATCCCGTGCATTGGCTTTAGCTAATACATCATCGACACTACGGTGTAAGGTCTGGTAATCAAGACTATCAAGATGACAGTGAGAATCTACTAACAACATAATATTTAACTCTTCCATACTCTTCGCACTTTACGCCGCAGGGGTGTTAGCTACGCTCACTCACCCAAATCACTTACTTGAGTAAGCTCATTGGGATCCTCTTGCTTGCCGCCTACCTGCAACGCCAATGACTTTGAGTATTTAATTAAGATAAGGTGGAATAAGTGCCGGTGGTCAGGGCGGTTTCCCAATTGAGCAAAAACTCGGTGAGTAATAACTCACGATTGACACCAACCACAGATAATAACTGATGACGGCAATGACCCAACTGTTGAGCTGACTGGAGCAATACCGGTGTCGTAGCTATTTGTGCCCATTGCTGCACCAGTGATAATTGATCCTGATTAACCGCGAACTCACCCGCGCCCTGCTGCCATTTTAACGCGTCCAGCACTAGCGAAGTGATCCATTGCAGGCGATCTGGCGCATCATCATGATTCAGTTGCGGTAATAACGACAGTAAATCTGAACTATACAGTGCGCTGCTCAGCGCGCCGCACAAGGTGGCTCTGATGGCCCAACGATCCGGTTGCAGCAAACGCTCTGCTGCCAGTGGTGCGCCTTCACTCAATTTAAGTGCTGCCAGCACTGCGATCGGTTCTGCCTGAACCTGTCGATGCAGCCATTGCAGACTAAGTGTGCTATCCGGGCAAGCCAGATGCCAGTAAAAACAACGGCTACGCAATGTCGCTAACAAACTGGCGGGTTGGTGGCAATCCAACAGGAAATACGTTTTCTCCGGTGGCTCTTCCAGCGTTTTCAGCAAAGCATTCGCGGCTGCATCGGTCAGCAGCTCAGCATGTGGCAACCACACCACTTTAGTCCCGCCTTGATGCGCATGAGAATAGAGCTTATCAATCTGCTGGCGCACCAGCTCAACGCCGAGACTACTTTTGCCTTTTTCGGGAGCCAACATATACCAATCTGGATGGTTGCCTGCCAGCATCAAACGGCAGCTATGGCATTCGCCACAGCTTTTCTCACCTTGTCGTTGCTGGCACATCAACCAACGGCTAAGGCCATAGATCAGCGCATCTTCGCCATTACCAGGCAAAGAATGCAGCAATAATGCATGGTGCCCGCGCCCGGCAATATGTTGCCCTATTAGCTGACGATAAGGTGCAGTAAGCCACGGATACCATTTCATTACAGGACTTCCCGGCTGGACAGCCATTGGCTAAGCACCTGACGGATAGATGCACTCACCTGCGCAAGAGACTGTGAAGCATCAATGGTTTTAATATTGGGATCCACAGCGGCCAAGGCAAGATAACGCGCGCGGGTGCGTTCAAAAAAGGCCAATGACTCTTGTTCAATACGATCCAATTCGCCACGCGCACGGGCGCGCGCCAGCCCCACCACCGGAGGCAAGTCCAGATACAGCGTCAAATCAGGGCGGAACTCACCTAGCACCGTATCACGTAACGATGTCATCAGTTGGCTATCAATACCGCGCCCCCCGCCCTGATAGGCCTGAGAGGACAGATCATGACGATCCCCCACCACCCAATTACCTTGGGCCAATGCAGGTTTAATCACGTTTTCAACTAATTGCACCCGAGCGGCATAGAGCATCAAGACCTCGGCTTTGTCCGTCAGAACTTCACCGTCAATACCTTGTTTAATCAAATCACGCAGCTTTTCAGCCAACGGCGTCCCCCCCGGTTCACGGGTAAAGACAATATCGTTAATCCCTTGGGCGCGCAGTGTAGCCACCACCACGTCTCTGGCAGTGGTTTTCCCTGCCCCTTCAAGCCCTTCAATAACGATAAATTTACTGTTCATTTTTATCCTTGAGCGATTGACGATAAACCCGTACTGCTTGGTTATGACTGGCTAAATTAGTGCTGAATGTGTGCCCGCCTTTGCCATCGGCCACAAAGTAGAGGTAAGCAGTTTTAGCTGGATGAGCGGCGGCAGTCAGTGAGGCCAAGCCTGGCATCGCAATCGGGGTCGGCGGCAAACCGGAAATCACGTAGGTATTATAAGGTGTCGGGGTATCTAAGTCTTTACGACTAATATTGCCATTATATTTATCACCCATACCGTAGATGACCGTCGGATCCGTTTGCAGGCGCATACCAATCCGCAAGCGATTAACAAATACGGATGCAACTTTGGTTCGTTCTTCATTTACGGCGGTTTCTTTTTCAATGATTGATGCCATCGTGACCAGATCGTCCGGTGTCTTATAAGGTAAAGACTCATCACGTCCTTGCCAAATTTCATCAACGGTCTTTTCCATCTTCACATGGGCGCGTTTCAGTAACGCGAGGTCAGTCGTGCCAGCCGTATAGGAATAGGTATCTGGGTAGAGCCAGCCTTCGGGGTGCTCACGGTCTTTCAACCCCAACAACGCCGCAATCTCGGCATCACTCTTCCCTGCCAATACCTGTGTTACGTATTTTGATTGCTGCAATTCATCCAGCCAATCACGCAGCCGCTTACCTTCAATAAAGCGCACGGTAAATTGTGCTTCCTTTCCGCTGGCGAGCAGTTCTAACATGCCGCGCACCGTCATTCCAGGGGTAAACCGATAAGTCCCCGCCTTGAACTTGGCCAACTCAGGCTCGATACGTAATAACCAGGGGAATAAACGGGTATTTTCAATCAGGTGATCGCGTTGCAGCAGATGCTCTAATGCAACCCGCCCGGTACCTGCCGGGAGTGTAAATAGAGTCTCTTGCTTGATAGCCAACGGCTGGTTCGCAAACTGCTGTACTTTCTGATAACCCAACAGCAGTAATCCCAAACAGATAGCAATAAAAAGGATCAACGCTCTGGTGCTTTTTAGTTTCATCGGGCGACCATCTTCAAATTAAATGTAGTTATAAATGCTATAAATTAAAACCGTCATGATGCTTAAACGTCGCAACAATGCAGGTTCAGGAAATCAAATAATTGCCGCGAGTTATAAACCCATGTCTCGGCACTCTTCACTGGGAGTAGCGGCATCAACGCGTTACACAGGATAACTTCATCCGCATCAGCCAGCACACTCAATGGCTGCGCCACTATTGCCACCGGCCAGCCATGGCGGGCCAGACAGCTAATAATCCGCTGGCGCATTATACCGTCAACACCTGACTGGCTAAGGTCAGGGGTAAATATCTTATCTTTTTTACGCCAGAATAAATTAGCCGCACAGCATTCCACCAGCATACCTTCAGTGTCAAGTACCAGCGCCTCATCGGCCTCTGTCTGCTCAAGATGCATGCGAATCAAGACTTGCTCAAGGCGATTTAGATGTTTAATGCCTGCCAGCAATGGGCTGCGGGCCAAAGGCACCGGGCTTAACGCCAATGAAATACCTCTATCACGCCAGCTATGGTAGTGAGCCGGGTAATCACTAAGCGAGATAACCCGCGTAGGATGTTGACATACCGGAGCACTGTAACCCCGGCCACCAATACCCCGGCTAATAATCACTTTCAGCACACCGTCTTTGGTATGATTTGCGGCCTCAACCATCTCATTGGTTAAAGCATCCCAGTTTACTGCGGACATCAACAGGCGCTTAGTCGCCTGCTGCAAACGCTGTATGTGCGCATCAAGCCACACCACTCGACCACCAGCTACTCTGGCGGTAGTAAAGCACCCATCACCAAACTGCACCGCGCGGTCTGACGCTGAAATAAAATTTTGTTCAACACCATTAATCCAGAACATTCAGATTCTCTTTAAATGGGATGGTCGTATTGGCTCTATATTCAATTAGGGTACAGGTATTGCCCATAAGTATAAATTGTACCTGCTGACAGTATCAGATTTAAGCCAGTGGCTGTTTGCGGATTTGTCTCTTATTGAGATAATTATTATGGAGGGATGTTATGACTGAAGCTTGGCTAAGCGAATAAAAGACCCGGAGAACCGGGTCTTTTAAGCAGTTGGCGTTTAACGACGGTCTATACTTTGCGGAAAACCAAAGAGCCGTTAGTACCACCGAAGCCGAAGGAGTTACACAACGTGTACTCCATATTGTTTACCTGACGGCCGTCATGCGGAACAAAATCCAAATTACAGCCTTCATCTGGGTTATCCAGATTAATGGTTGGCGGAATGGCCTGATCACGCAACGCCAGCACGGTGAAGATAGACTCAACGGCACCTGCGGCACCTAATAAGTGCCCAGTCATAGATTTGGTGGAACTGACCATCACTTTATGGGCATCTTCACCAAATACAGACTTAACAGCCTGCGTCTCGGCTTTATCACCAGCGGGAGTTGATGTGCCGTGGGCATTGATATAACCAATTTGAGAGGTGGTTACTCCCGCGTCACGTAAAGCATTCACCATGGCCAGAGCTGCACCAGAACCGTCTTCTGGCGGAGAGGTCATGTGGTAGGCATCGCTGCTCATACCAAACCCAACAACTTCAGCATAGATTTTCGCGCCGCGTTTCTTGGCGTGTTCATACTCTTCCAACACCATCATGCCTGCGCCATCACCCAGCACGAAGCCGTCACGGTCTTTATCCCATGGACGACTTGCTGCCTGCGGGTTATCGTTGCGGGTAGACAATGCACGAGCCGCACCAAAACCACCGACACCTAATGGTGTACTGGCTTTTTCAGCCCCACCCGCCACCATGACATCAGCATCATTGTAAGCAATGATGCGTGCCGCGTGACCAATGTTGTGTACACCAGAAGTACAGGCAGTCGCAATAGAAATGCTTGGCCCACGCAGACCATACATTATGGTCAAGTGACCGGCAATCATGTTAACGATGGTTGAAGGCACGAAGAATGGGCTAATTTTACGTGGCCCGCCATTCACCAACGAGGTATGGTTTTCTTCAATCAGACCCAACCCACCAATACCAGAACCAATAGCGGCACCGATACGGAAAGCGTTAGCTTCTGTTACTTCAAGCCCGGAGTCTTGCATGGCTTGTATGCCAGCAGCAACACCGTACTGTATGAAAGCATCCATTTTGCGTGCATCTTTACGCGAAATGTAATCTTCACAATTAAAATCTTTTACTAAGCCAGCAAATCGCGTTGCATAGGCACTAGTATCGAAATGGTCGATCAGGCTGATGCCACTCTGCCCGGCAAGCACAGCTTTCCATGTGGATTCGACTGTATTACCGACAGGAGACAACATGCCCAGTCCAGTCACAACAACTCGACGCTTAGACACGGTTGTCCTCCAGGGAGGGAAAATAACACTTAGGACAAAAAAAACTTAGGCGGTCGAGTGACCGCCTAACTATCTAAACTTAAAGCATGTTCGCTTACTGCTGATTAGCGTTGATAAAATCAATAGCTGCCTGAACAGTAGTGATTTTTTCTGCTTCTTCGTCTGGGATTTCGGTATCAAACTCTTCTTCCAGAGCCATTACCAGCTCAACGGTATCCAGAGAATCCGCGCCAAGATCTTCAACGAAAGAAGCACTGTTCTTCACTTCGTCTTCTTTAACACCCAGTTGTTCAACGATGATTTTCTTAACGCGTTCTTCGATAGTGCTCATACTCTTAAATTTCCTATCAAAACTCGCTTTCGCGATGGTTTTTGTAGTGTATAAAATGTTGAAAAAGATGCAACTAAATCTCGGCTGGTCAAACCACGATTTTGCGCTATTTTGCGGTTTCCACCCCAAATAATGCAAATACTTTCGTGATTTTTAAATCATATACATGCCACCATTGACATGTAACGTTTCACCAGAGATATAGCTGGCCTCGTCAGAGGCTAAAAATGCAACAGCGCTGGCGATTTCTTTAGCTTGCCCAAGCCGGTTAGCTGGTACTTGGGCTAAAATGCCTGCGCGTTGATCATCTGTCAACGCCGTCGTCATATCCGTCTCAATAAAGCCAGGTGCCACAACGTTGACAGTAATGCCACGTGAAGCAACCTCACGCGCCAAAGACTTACTAAAGCCGATCAAACCCGCTTTAGCTGCCGCGTAGTTAACCTGCCCCGCATTGCCCATTGTCCCGACTACAGACCCAATGGTGATGATGCGCCCAAACCGCTTCTTCATCATAGCGCGCATTACCGCTTTTGACAGACGGAATACGGAAGTCAGATCGGTGTCAATAATATCCTGCCACTCTTCATCCTTCATACGCATCAGCAGGTTATCACGCGTAATACCTGCATTATTCACTAAAATATCGACTTCGCCAAATTCTGCACGAATCGCTGTCAATACCTGGTCGATCGACGTGAGATCCACGACGTTCAACATATAGCCTTTTCCGTTCTCACCCAAATAGTCGCTAATCGCTTCTGCGCCCTTTTCACTGGTCGCCGTACCAATAACACGGGCACCGCGTTCAGCCAATAATTCTGCAATCGCACGGCCAATACCGCGGCTAGCGCCGGTTACCAGCGCAATTTTTCCTTCGAAGCTCATGTTACCCTCTTTCTTCGTTTTCAAGCGCATTGGTCAGCGTGGCAACATCGTTTACCGGTGCTGCTGCTAATGTATCAACGATACGCTTGGTCAAGCCAGTCAAGACCTTACCCGGCCCAACTTCTAACAGCCGCTCAACGCCTTCTGACGCCATAAATTCTACACTTTCAGTCCAACGTACCGGATTATATAACTGACGCACCAGCGCGCTACGAATCGCTTCTGGTGACACTTCCGTGTTCACATCTACGTTGTTCACCACCGGGAATACCGGTGCCTGGAATTCAATATTTTCCAGTGCGACTGCCAGCTTATCTGCCGCAGGCTTCATCAGCGCACAATGAGACGGTACACTGACCGGTAAAGATAAGGCGCGCTTGGCACCAAAGGCTTTACAAGCAGCAGCGGCGCGCTCTACCGCGTCTTTGTTACCGGCAATAACCACCTGGCCCGGTGAGTTAAAGTTGACTGGCGAGACAACCTGCCCTTGTGCCGCTTCTTCGCAGGCTTTGGCAATGGATTCATTATCCAGACCAATAATTGCGTACATCGCACCGGTACCTTCAGGCACCGCTTCCTGCATCAGCTTGCCGCGCAGTTCAACCAGACTGACCGCCTGTTTGAAATCCAGCACGCCAGCACAAACCAGAGCCGAGTATTCACCCAAACTATGGCCTGCCATCAGCGCTGGCGGTTTACCGCCTTTATGTTGCCAAACGCGCCAAATAGCGACAGATGCAGTAAGCAATGCTGGCTGTGTCTGCCAAGTTTTATTTAATTCTTCTGCCGGACCTTGTTGCACCAACTGCCAGAGGGAGTAGCCCAGAACTGACGACGCTTCACTGAAGGTCGCTTCAACTATCGGAAATTGTGCGGCCAAATCGGCCACCATGCCAAGGGATTGAGAGCCCTGGCCTGGAAATACCATTGCAAATTTCGACATTTTGCTTTCCTGTTAAATCAAAAAAGGTCCTGTTAAATTAAAAACGAACCAGCGCTGAGCCCCAGGTAAAGCCACCGCCAAACGCTTCCAGCAGCACCAGCTGCCCACGTTGAATACGCCCATCCCGTACCGCTTCGTCCAGCGCTGCAGGTACTGAGGCCGCAGAGGTGTTGCCATGACGATCAAGGGTGATCACCACTTTATCCATCCCCATGCCTAATTTTTTAGCCGTTGCACTGATAATGCGCAGGTTAGCCTGATGCGGCACCAACCAATCAAGCGCGGTACGATCCAGATTATTAGCCTGCAATGTCTCGTCCACAATGTGGGCAAGCTCGGTCACTGCAACTTTAAAGACTTCATTACCCGCCATGGTGACATAGGCTGGTTGCTCTTGCTGTTGACGATCCTGATATGGTAGTGCGAGTAATTCGCCATACTTACCATCAGCGTGCAAATGGGTCGAGAGGATGCCAGGCTCCGTTGATGCGCCTAATACTACTGCACCTGCGCCATCACCAAACAGAATGATCGTGCCTCGGTCTTCTGGATTCAATGCGCGAGATAACACATCTGAACCAATGACAAGAGCATGTTTTACCGCACCACTTTTCACGTACTGATCGGCAACACTCAGCGCATAGGTAAAACCAGCACATGCCGCCGCCAAATCGAAAGAAGCCGCATCTTTAATCTCCAACATCTGCTGCACCTGGCAAGCAGAGCTTGGAAAAGCATGGCTTGACGAAGTGGTTGCCACGATAATCAACCCGATATCGTTATTCGCGATACCGGCCATCTCCAGCGCTTTTTTAGCCGCATGGCAACCCATGGTAGCGACTGTTTCATTCAGGCCGGCAATACGCCGCTCACGAATACCGGTTCGAGTGACAATCCACTCGTCCGACGTATCCACCATTTTTTCTAAATCAGCATTGCTGCGCACTTGTACGGGCAGATAACTCCCCGTACCGAGAATCTTAGTATACATGTACGATCAGTCACTCTTGGGTAAAACCGCTTCAAGGCGCGCGGCAATTCTTTCAGGAACTTGCCGCTGCACCGCCTGTACAGCCTGTTCGATAGCAACCGCAAATGCGCGTTGATTCGCAGCGCCGTGACTCTTGATTACAATACCCCGTAATCCTAACAGACATGCACCATTATACTGGTCGGGGTTCAAATGGCCGAACCGCTTCGTCACCCGTTTTTGCAGCCAACGCCCAATGAGTTTAAGCCACCAAGACTGTTTGCTACCTTCGCCCGATGATTTGAGCAGTGACAAGAACATTCTTATCACACCTTCCATGGTCTTTAGAGTGACGTTACCCACGAAGCCGTCACAAACCATCACATCAGTCTTACCTGTGAGCAAATCATTGCCCTCCAGATAACCAATATAGTTGATCGCCGGTGTATTTTTTAATACTGCGGCGGCTTCGCGGATATTATCCAGCCCCTTGGTTTCCTCTTCGCCGATATTCAGCAAAGCAACACGAGGATTCGCTATTCCCACAACTTCTTCTGCCATCACTGAGCCCATGACGGCAAATTGCACCAACATCGTGCTATCACACTCAACATTCGCACCCAAATCCAGTACCACGGTTTTGCTACGTTGTTGATTGGGGATCACCGTCATTAACGCCGGGCGCTCTATTCCATCCAGTGGCTTGATAAGCATCTTCGCCAACCCCATCAGTGCCCCAGTATTCCCTGCGCTCACACAAGCTGCCGCTTTACCATTTTTGACCAGCTCCAACGCGATACGCATTGAGGTACCACGGCTGGCGCGAATGGCTTGTGAGGGCTTAGCATCGCCAGCAATAACATGCTCAGCGGGGATGACTTGTAACCGCTCCAGCAACAAAGGATTGGCATTAACAAGTAACGGAGTGAGAGTGTCGGGGTTCCCGACCAACAGGAGTTTAAGTTGTGGATTAGAGGCCAGCGCCTGCAATGAAGCAGGCACTGTGACGTGGGGACCGAAATCCCCACCCATTGCATCTAACGCTAGGGTTAGACAAGTCAAGGTATCGCCTTGCTAAAAATTAGCAAGTATTACTCAGCCGATAACCTTGCGGCCGCGGTAGAAACCATCGGCTGTGATGTGGTGACGCAGGTGAGTTTCACCGGAAGTTTTGTCCACAGACAGAGTGGCGGTGGTCAGCGCATCGTGTGAACGACGCATGCCACGTTTGGAACGAGTTGGTTTGTTTTGTTGTACGGCCATTGACCTTACTCCTTAATTACTTTCTTTAAACTGGCTAATACGGCAAATGGATTAGGTTTCTCCACCTCTTCAGGTAGTTTGCCAAATACCATGTCCGCCTCGGACACTTCACAGTGTTCAGAATCATGTACCGGAACGACAGGCAGTGAAAGAATAATTTCGTCTTCAATCATAGCCAGCAGATCAACTTCGCCAAATTCGTCGACTTCGATCGGCTCGTACGCTTCCGGTAATGCTTCAGCCTGCTCATCATTGATGACCGGGCTAAAACAATACGTTGTATGAACATGGTGCGCAAACGTGCCACCACAGCGCTGACACATCAATGTTACATCGACGTCCGCATGACCTGTAATAACCGCCAGGCGCTGATTATCGATATTAAACGATAATGAGGCCACAACATCGCTGTCCACACTTACCACTGAATCGGCTACTCGTGTAACCTGCTCAGGTGAATAGATACCTGCGTAATCTAAACGTTTCTGAGCGGTACGAACCGCATCAATGGTTAGGGGTAATTTTACCTTTTGCATAGGGCGCGCATATTAACTTTGTAACGACATAGAGTCAAAGAAAAAGGCCGTTTTACCGCACCTTTCACCAATATTCGCTTCCGAAGCGACAGACAGTTTAAAATGCCTGATTAAATTACGCCATGGTTTATGGAAAATATTATGCCGCAACTGGTTCTTGCTTCAACCTCACCCTATCGCAGTGCCTTGCTGGCAAAGCTGCAATTGCCCTTTGTTACCGCCGCGCCAGAGACCGATGAAACCCCGCTACCATCCGAAACCGCGGACGCGCTGGTCCAGCGTCTGGCGATCGCAAAAGCCCAAGCACTGGCCGGGCGTTATCCACAACATAAGATAATCGGCTCAGATCAAGTATGCGTAATTAACGGGGCGATCGTCGGGAAACCCCATAACCATGCCAATGCGGTGAAACAATTACAGCAAGCCAGTGGACAATGTGTCACTTTTTATACTGGCCTGGCACTGATCAATACAGCAACCACCCGTATTAATTGCCTCTGTGAAACCTTTGACGTTTATTTCCGCACCTTGAGTGATGCAGAAATAAACGGTTATTTGACACGAGAACAACCGTGGAATTGTGCCGGCAGTTTTAAAAGCGAAGGTTTGGGTATCACGCTGTTTGATCGTCTGTCAGGCCGTGATCCCAATACTCTCGTCGGTCTGCCATTAATCGCCCTCACCCAAATGCTGATCGAGCAAGGGATAAATCCGCTACTACAAATATAAATAAGTCAAAAAAACAGGGCGCGTCATTGTGAACTGCGCCCTGCTGTTTCAATCAGTAATTACTGCAATTTATTTTTCTACTGTTTCTTCCTGCAACATCAACCTTTCTTTCGTAACATCAACAGGCAGTGACGTAATTGGTTATCCAGCGGAGCTTCAATACGCATGGTTTCACCGCTATTCGGATGCTCAAAACGCAATGCGGCGGCATGCAAGAATAAACGATGTAGCCCTGTTCCTTGCAATTGCTGATCAAATTCACGGTCGCCATAACGATCATCAAAAGCGATTGGATGGCCGGCATGTAGCGCGTGAACGCGGATCTGGTGGGTCCGGCCAGTAATTGGGCTGGCTTTAACCAATGTGGCGTGCTCGAAGCGCTCTTCTACTTTAAAACGAGTTTCTGAAGGTTTACCTTCACTGCTGACTTTCACTACACGCTCACCACTTTGCATAATATTTTTCAGCAGAGGAGCTTGCACCGCTTTACAGTGAGATTGCCATTGGCCACGGACTAATGCCAGATAGTCTTTCTGCATACCTTTTAATCGCAGTTGCTCATGTAAAGAGCGCAAGGCCGAACGTTTTTTGGCGACTAATAAGACGCCGGAAGTATCTCGGTCAAGGCGGTGAACTAACTCCAGGAAGCGGGCTTCGGGGCGCAAAGCACGTAACCCCTCAATAACACCAAAACTCAAACCGCTGCCACCATGAACCGCCGTACCCGAAGGCTTATTCAGGATCAACAGATAATCATCTTCAAATAAAATGCAATCGGTCAGTGCCGCGACTTTATCAAGCTTGGCCGACACCTGAATGTCTTCGCGCTCAGCCACCCGCACCGGAGGTATGCGTACCACATCCCCGTCAGCCAGTTTATATTCTGGCTTAATGCGCCCTTTATTAACGCGAACCTCACCTTTGCGCACGATGCGGTAGATCATACTCTTTGGTACACCTTTCAATTTGGTGAGCAAAAAGTTATCGATCCGCTGACCGGCTTCGTCGGCAGAAATGGTGATTAATTGAACTGCTGGAATATTCGTTTTCATGGGGCGCGATTCTAAATACACCGAGGAATTAGCGCCACCCCTTTTTCTGTGCTTAACTGTCAATCTAGCTATTTAAAGATAACGTTTGCGCGCATTTATTGTTTAATAAGACAACGATAGCCGCCAACACTGTGAATACAGTAAAAGAATCTTTACGTAGATAGGTAAAGTCACCTTGCTATATCAGTGTCAGCAATGGAATAATGTCGCTAATTCTGCGTTGATTCTCGTTAGACCAAGAGACTTGTGGAATAATAAACTTTGCCTGATCACACAAAAACGCAGCAATGGCGTAAGACGTAATGTGAAATCAAGCAATTAGCGGGCTGCGGGTTGCAGCTTGGTCGGCAAGTGGGTAAAGCTCTGTTGTGTTATATTCAGAAGCTACCCTTTATATAAAAGCGCTGTTTTTCAGAACGAAACACAGGCTTACCGAAATAATGCGCCCCTATGCAGGCGACAACCGTGAGGTTGACGGCTTTGCTAGCAGACTCGGGGTCATCGGTTTATCCGACCATGAGGTTATTTTGCCCGCAGTTCTAACGCCAATGTAAAAATAACGAGTAAGTAAAGATGAAAAGAATGTTGATTAACGCAACTCAGCAAGAAGAGTTGCGTGTTGCCCTTGTAGATGGACAGCGGCTGTATGATTTGGATATTGAAAGCCCAGGTCATGAACAGAAAAAAGCGAATATTTACAAAGGTAAAATCACCCGAATAGAACCGAGTCTGGAAGCCGCTTTTGTTGATTACGGTGCTGAACGACACGGTTTTCTCCCATTAAAAGAAATTTCTCGCGAATATTTCCCTAGCAACTATTCCTCTCATGGCCGCCCGAATATCAAAGATGTTCTGCGCGAAGGCCAAGAAGTTATTGTTCAGGTTGATAAAGAAGAACGTGGCAATAAAGGTGCCGCACTGACGACCTTCATCAGCCTAGCTGGCAGTTATTTAGTTCTTATGCCTAACAACCCGCGTGCCGGTGGTATTTCCCGCCGCATCGAAGGTGATGACCGCACTGAGCTGAAAGAAGCCCTATCCTCCCTGCAATTACCTGATGGCATGGGTCTGATTGTTCGTACTGCAGGTGTTGGCAAATCTGCTGATGCACTGCAATGGGACTTATCATTCCGCCTGAAGCACTGGGATGCGATTAAAAAAGCGGCTGAAGGCCGCCCTGCACCGTTCTTGATTCATCAGGAAAGCAACGTGATTGTCCGTGCTTTCCGTGATTATCTGCGCCCGGATATCGGTGAAATCCTGATTGATAACCCTAAAGTTCTCGAACTGGCAAAAGAACATATCGCAGCATTGGGTCGCCCGGATTTCAGCAGCAAAATCAAGTTGTATAGTGGTGAAATCCCGCTATTCAGCCACTACCAGATTGAGTCGCAGATTGAGTCTGCATTCCAGCGTGAAGTGCGTCTGCCTTCCGGTGGCTCTATCGTCATTGACACCACCGAAGCCTTGACCGCAATTGACATCAACTCCGCGCGCGCTACCCGTGGTGGTGATATCGAAGAAACGGCGTTCAATACCAACCTTGAAGCCGCAGATGAAATTGCGCGTCAGTTACGTTTACGTGACTTGGGTGGCCTGATTGTTATCGATTTTATCGATATGACACCCGTGCGCCACCAGCGTGAAGTGGAGAATCGTTTACGTGATGCCGTTCGTCAGGACCGTGCCCGCATCCAGATTGGTCGTATCTCACGCTTTGGTTTACTGGAGATGTCCCGCCAGCGCCTCAGCCCATCACTGGGTGAGTCAAGTCACCACGTGTGCCCACGCTGTAGCGGTACCGGTACTGTCCGTGACAACGAATCCCTGTCACTTTCTATTTTGCGTCTGATTGAAGAAGAAGCGCTGAAAGAAAATACCCATGAAGTTCACGCCATTGTACCGGTACAGATTGCTTCGTACCTGCTGAACGAAAAACGTGAATCAGTCAACGCCATTGAGAAACGTCAAGGTGGTGTGCGTGCGGTGATCGTGCCAAACGATCAGATGCAAACACCGCATTATTCTGTTCTTCGGGTGCGTAAAGGTGAAGAAGTTCCTTCTCTCAGCTACCTGCTGCCACAACTGCATGAAGCAGAGATGGCACAACCACTGGAAGAAGCGACTATTGAACGTAAACGCCCGGAACAACCGGCGCTGGCAACCTTCTCTCTTCCGAGTGAAGCGCCACCGGAAGCAGCTCCTGCTGCTGCCAGTGTTAAACCTGTCGTTGTTGCTCCACAGGCCGTGACATCTGACACCACAGAACAACCTGGCTTCTTTAGCCGTCTGTTTAGTGGCCTGAAAGGTATCTTCGGTACGTCTTCAACAGTGGACGTTAAACCCACTGAAGTTGAAAAAACCGAAACCAGTGATAATCGTCGCAATGATCGCCGTAATCCGCGCCGTCAAAACAATGGCCGCAAAGAAAGAGGTGACCGTACGCCACGTGAAGGCCGTGACAATAACGCTCGTGATAGCTCAAGCCGTGACAACACTAGCCGTGACAGCACCAACCGTGACAACACCAACCGTGAGGGTCGTGAAGATCAACGCCGCAATAAACGCCCTGCCCAACAAACGGTTGTAGCACCAGCACTTGCTGAGGTTGTTGTTGATGAAACCGATAAGGTACTGCGTGAAGAGCAGCCACAACGTCGCGGTGATCGCCAGCGTCGTCGTCAGGATGACAAACGCCTGGCACCACAGGATGTGAAAGCTAATGTTGAAGTTCCAGAGGTCAGTGTTGTAGAAGAAGTGCAACCTGAGCAAGAAGAACGTCAACAGGTTATGCAACGTCGTCAGCGTCGCCAATTGAATCAGAAGGTTCGTATTCAATCTGTCAATGATGAGCTGAATGTTCAGGAAAACGCGACGCAGGAAACCCCGGTCAGCCAGCCGGTCGCCAGCATTGCAGTACCGGCTATTGTCGTCCCAGTAGTGCAGGAAGAAGTGAAATTACTGCCACAGGTCATTGTTCAGGCGGATGATGAAACGACTAACGATCGTAATGCCAACAATGAGAATGGCATGCCACGTCGCTCTCGCCGCTCTCCTCGTCACCTGCGCGTCAGTGGCCAGCGTCGTCGTCGCTATCGTGATGAACGTTACCCGGCACAGTCTGCCATGCCTCTGGCTGGTGCTTTCGCCTCCCCAGAAATGGCTTCAGGCAAAGTGTGGGTTCGTTATCCGGTCGCTCAAACGGTTGAACCTGCCTTTGTAGAAAACCCGGTTGAAGCACCATTCCCAGTGGAAGTTGCAGCAATAGAGGCACCGGTGTCTACGCCAGACGCCATTGCTACTGCTGTAATGGTCGCAGCGCCAGTGGTTACCGCCCCCATTGCGGTTGCTGAAACTGTAGCGCCAACACCGGCGCCACAGCACAAACCTGGTGGTTCTTCGTCTTCAGCCGCCGCCGTACCTGGCCGTGCACCCGTCGTTGTAGAGACTGCTGTGGTTGAACCTGCTGTCGTTGAACCAACCGTTGAAGTCATGGCTGTTGAAGCTGTGACTCCGGTTGCCGATATTACGCCAGTAGTTGAAACCATCGCCGCGATTGAAGCAACGCCAGTAACCACCGAAAATGTGGTTGACGAAGCCATGGTGCCAGAAACTGTTGCAGTAGAAACGGTGATTGCTGAAACGGCAGCGGAAGAGGTTGTTGCTGAAGAACAGATCCTAACCGAAACCGTCGCTGAGGATGCTGCTGAAGGAGCCAATATTACTGAGCCAGTAACCGATGCTGTTGCAGTAGAGCCACAACAGCCGGTGGTGGCTCATCCTGAAGGTGTGTTGTTCAAACACTACGCCTCAGCGCCGATGACCAAAGCGCCAGCACCTGATTATGCGCCAGAGTCACTAACCAAAGGTGATTGGGAACGCCCAACCTTTGACTTTGCAGGTAAAGGTTCTGCCGGTGGTCACGCTGCGGCAACTCAGGCAACCGCTCCGGCGACAAAACCACAATCGGTTGAATAAACCTAATTGTGAGTCTTAATAATATTACACCGACAAAACCCGCCGTCAGGCGGGGTTTTTTTATCTTGACGCTACCCATGGCGGGTAGGTCTTTTAGGCTATCTGCTTCACTTCCTTGATCTCAAGGCTTTCCAGCTTGCCTTCTATCGCTTTGATAAAAGCTTTAACATGCTCAGTGTGCTTATGTTTTTCCAAGGCGTCGCCTGATGCCCAACGTTCGAAAAACACGAAAGAACCTTTTTGGTCGTTTTCGGCATGGAGATCATATTGTAGACTCCCCTTTTCCTCGCGACTCGGTTCTATAACCTGATGAACCGCTTCTTTTATCTCATCAATAAATTCAGACTTTGCCACTAAACTGGCGATGACGCGGACTTCCATAGTTATTCTCCCATCAGTACATTCGATTAGCCGTATTTTACTGCCAATCAACAGCTCGCCCTATCGGGCAATGTTAGCTTGAGCCTCTCTATAAGATGCCCTTTTTAGGTTATTTTCAACTTACCCCGAACAATTGATGCATCCTGCGCATTTTCCGCTTATCCTTACACCCCGCCGGAAACAGCATAAAACCCCGATATCTCATCATGACTGCGGAGCTCGTTAAATGACTGCACAACCCCAAACCCTGAAAATTCGCCGCCCGGATGACTGGCATATTCACTTACGTGATGACGAAATGCTCCGTACCGTGCTGCCCTATACATCCGAGGTGTTTGCCCGTGCCATCGTCATGCCAAACCTGGCCGCGCCGATTACCACCGTGGCCGCTGCCAAGGCTTATCGAGAACAAATTTTAGCCGCAGTACCTGCCGGACATAAATTCACACCATTAATGACGTGCTACCTGACCAATACCCTTGATACCAAAGAACTGACTGCCGGCTTTGAACAGGGCGTGTTTACTGCGGCAAAACTCTATCCTGCCAATGCCACGACTAACTCAAATCACGGTGTATCCGATATCCCAGCGATATACCCGTTATTTGAGCAAATGCAGAAGATAGGTATGCCGCTGCTTATTCATGGGGAAGTCACCGAAGCCACTGTCGATATATTCGATCGTGAAGCTCGCTTTATTGACCAAATACTGGAACCGATCCGTTGCAAATTCCCTGAGTTGAAAATTGTCTTTGAGCACATTACGACTAAAGATGCGGCCGACTATGTGCTGGCAGGCGATCGTTTTCTCGGGGCGACCATCACTCCACAGCATCTAATGTTTAATCGGAATCACATGTTAGTTGGCGGCATTCGCCCCCATTTGTTCTGCCTGCCAATATTGAAGCGTAGCACTCACCAAGAGGCATTACGTCAGGCGGTAGCCAGTGGCTCAGACCGTTTCTTCCTGGGGACTGACTCTGCTCCCCATACCAGGCAGCGTAAAGAGTCATCTTGCGGCTGTGCCGGGGTTTTCAATGCGCCATCAGCCTTGCCTGCCTATGCTACGGTGTTTGAAGAGATGGAGGCGTTACAACATCTTGAAGCATTCTGTTCCTTAAATGGCCCACTCTTCTATGGCCTGCCGCTTAATGAAGGCTTTGTTGAATTGGTTAAGACTCCGTTCCAACAGCCGGAAGAGATCCCGTTAGGTGATGAATCCGTCATCCCATTTCTGGCCGGGCAGACGATTAATTGGGCAGTTAAACGCTGATAACTATCACTGGAGAATATTATTCTCTCTCCGGTGACAGATTTTTATATCAGTCACTTGCAACCTGAATATTTACACTGTATAAATAACCAGTATTAATATTTGGAGGGGCAAATATGCGTGTTGAAGTCAGTATTGACAGAAAAAATCAGTTACCCGCAGGTGCTATTGAAGCGCTAACCAATGAATTGAGTAAACGACTAACGACAAAGTTCCCCGATACCACTACTGCGGTACAGGTGCGCTATGCCGGTGCGAATAATCTTTCTGTTTTAGGCGCTGCCAAAACAGATAAAGATCTGATCTCTGAAATATTACAAGAAATATGGGAAAGCGCTGACGACTGGTTCGATGCGGAGTAACCCCATTAATGCTGTTTTTGCCGGGGAGTCGTTCCTCGGCTTTTTTATTTCAGATTTGAGCCTCCCTGTGCCTCTGCATACTTATTTTATTAACCTCACGTTCACTCTCTGATTAATTAATCATCAGATAATAAATAATTTGTAAATATTTCCCATTAATCGCCAAATTCATTGCGGGTTGCGTATACTGAAAAAGCTCACTTAATAATGAGCCGCATTGATCCTCATTAGTCACTCCTATCAGTAACTACTATATAAGGGGTCTTTATGGACAGAAATGATGAAGTTATTCAGACTCACCCGCTTGTAGGCTGGGATATCAGCACGGTAGATGTATACGACGCGATGATGATACGTCTTCATTACCTGTCTTCTTTGGATCAACCACCAGAGGATGCACTAGTCGATAGAACGCTCTGGCTGACGACCGATGTTGCACGCCAATTAATTAATATCTTAGAAGCTGGCATTGCTAAAATTGAGTCATCGGAATATCAAGATCTTGACCACCGTAAACATTAATTTTTATCCATCTGATAATACTTTCAATGATCCAAAAAAACAGGCACCAGTGAATATCACTGGGTGCCTGTTTATTAACCATTCTCGTAGTGATAAACGTAACATCCCTTTTTCTCCCCTCTTTCCCGTGTTATTACTGTCGTTTTAATTATATCGTTACTGTTACTCACTTTTATTTATATCCTCTGGTGAATACCGCAGGAAAGGCAGACAACGATACTTGGAGTGTAACAACATGGATTATGATTTGATTGTCATTGGCAGCGGTTCTGTTGGTTCAGCGGCGGGTTACTACGCCTCGCAAGCAGGTCTAAAAGTATTGATGATTGATCGTGCTATGCCACCACATCAGGCTGGCAGTCATCATGGCGATACGCGAATCATCCGTCATGCGTATGGTGAAGGGGAGAAATATGTTCCTTTAGTCTTGCGCGCACAAACTCTATGGGATCAATTATCTGCTCAGACCGGCGAAAAGTTATTCCATGCCAGTGGTGTCATTAATCTCGGCTCTGATGACTCAACCTTTCTGAGAAATGCCAAAGATAGTGCTCAACAATATAATTTACCTGTAGAAATATTGGATGCTAGCCAGATCCGCGCAAAGTGGCCGGTATTTACCGTGCCAGACAACTATATCGGCGTATTCGAACCTCAAGCAGGTTATCTGCGCTCAGAGTTAGCCATTAAAACGCTGATTAAAGCTGTCACTGAAGCGGGTTGCGGTATTCTATTCAATTGTCCAGTTACCGCTATCAAGCCACTGGATGAGGGCGTTGATGTTGTGACCATCGACGGTACCTATAGTGCCAACAAAGTCGTTGTCACTATAGGTACCTGGGTCAAAGAACTGCTGCCCGAGTTGCCCGTGACAACCCTACGCAAAGTCTTTTCCTGGCATCATGCCGACGGGCGCTACAGTGAGGGGAACCATTTCCCCGCATTCACAGTAGAAACACCGGATAATATCCACTATTACGGTTTCCCCTCACAGAATGATGAACTGAAACTCGGCAAACATAATGGTGGGCAACCCATTCAGTCGGCCGCACAACGTAAACCTTTTGGTCGTTATGCGGAGGATGGCACTGAAGTATTTGGTTTTTTACGTCACTTCCTACCAGGAGTGGGTGTCTGCCTGCACGGTGCTGCCTGTAGCTATGATATGAGCCCTGATGAAGATTTCATCATCGATACCTTACCGAATAACGACAATATTATGGTGGTAACCGGCCTGAGCGGTCATGGATTTAAGTTCGCTACAGCCCTGGGAGAAGTAGCAGCACTCTTTGCACAGAATAAACCGTCACCCATTGATATTTCGGCCTTTTCTTTGTCTCGTTTTACTGATTTTTAATGCCGTAACACGCCAGTACCTCACCGAATTATTACCGATGACTGTTTCTGTTTTATATCAGTCATCGGCTTTTTATCCACTGATTTATACCGTTATACAAGTATAATACATCGCTAATTTAATAATTAGCAGATGGTTCTATTCGTAAAAGTCATCAAAACCATTCGCGATTCCCGAATTGACGTTTTAGGCATCAGAAGGCTACCTTATCCTTGTATGCGGCCAGGTATGGTTGCTATTAGACAAGGATGTATGCCACATGAAAATATTAATTATCGACGAATGTTTTTATACCCGCTCAGGGGTAAATTCATATTTGACTAACGATTCATCTCTCAATTTAATGGATGTGTCTTCAGTTAGCCAGGCTACAGTAGCCATTTATGATTTTGATCCTGAGATAATCATTGTTAATCTCACGCAATATTGTCGATACGGTGGACATTGTCCGTTATTAGAACAATTTCTAAGTTGTTGTAGCCGGGCTCAAGTTTATATTTACCTGGATGCATCATATCCATTTAGTGAGTTCCCCATACCTCTGACTAACTCAGTCTCCATCCTGGCGAAAAGGCGCTTACCTGAGCTGCTACAAAAGCTATCAGACCTTTCAGAGTATCCCCATAAGCTACCTCTCCCCTGCCCCGCATCCCTATTCAGCCCACAAGAACATAAAGTGATGTGCTACTGGATGATGGAGATGCCAAATTACCGTATTGCCAGGAAGTTAAACATCAGCGATAGCACGGTTTATTCGCATAAGCGGCATATCACCGAGAAAATAAAAGTCAGAAATCGCCTGGAACTCTGTTTTATTTATAATGTATTTAAATATTTATATTGAACATAATCATGCAATTAAGAATATAATAGCGAAAGGGATATCTATTTTAATCGACTGGATACATCTGTAGTCTTTTTATCATGAGTAATTTGGTCGGAATAATATTGTAGATATGCTTTACCGTTAAAGTAATCGGTCATATTACATTTAGCACTGTTATTAAAACACAATATTGACTCTTTACATTTGAGTGAGTATTTTTTCATTACTTACAGATATAGGAATTTAACTTGCCAGCTCATTGTTTACAAAAGTAAAAGTCCCTATAATGAGCGACGATTTTAGCCGCAGGCAGTCAGTATGTTAAATAAATGTCTTTCGATGGTTATCAATAATGTACGAGAGCATTTATTGATCTACATCTGCTTATGGCTGATTCTACTGGCGCTGGATATTTATCTCTTTTTTTATTAACCCGTTCTCGCAATACCTCTTTCTTTGCCAGGCCAGCAGGCATAAATTCACCTGTGGCCCAGAGATAAATACGATATCAGAAGTTTGTCCTACTCATTTTGGCTGGGTTTACCATCACTCAGTAACACCGCAAATTTATAACCAGCAGGTGTTAATTCAAGTGCTATCTTGGCAATAATGGTTAACGGCACTGAGAGCAACATGCCAATAGGCCCTAATAGCCACCCCCAGAAAATCAATGATAAGAACACCACGAGCGTTGACAGGCCCAAGCCACGCCCCATCATTCGTGGGTCAATAATATTGCCGCCAATCAGGTTAATCAGAATATACCCGCCAGTGACGGCAAAAGCATCGGCAAAACCGTTAAATAACAGGGCCTGAATGATAGGTGGAATGGCAGCCAATACTGAGCCGATATTGGGAATATAATTTAATACAAACGCCAGTAGCCCCCAAAGGAAAGCAAAACGAACCCCCATCGCTGCCAGGAATAGCCAAATAACAATCCCCGTTGCAATGCTAATAATCGTTTTGATCACCAGATAATGGGTTACGCCATTTAGTGCACGTTTGAGGATAGCATTCCCTTGCTCCGGATTATCAAACATCAATTGCATTTTATAAGGTAGGCGTTCGACTTCAAACAGCATAAAGACCACCGTCATCAGCAGCAAGAACATGCTGGTCATGGCACCTGAAAGGTGACTCAGCAACCGGGTGACAAAGTTCATCGCGGTACTGGGATCGACATACTTCATGATGTCATCCACCGAGAACTCGATATTAAAGCGCATCGCGAACTCTTGTAGATCGCGCATTTTTTCCAGCATCATCCCGCGATATTGCGGTAATGAGCGGGCAAACTCATTGAGGGACGAACCTAAGCGGCCAAATAATAATGCCATGAGTAAAATAATAATGGTCACTAATAACACAATCGCCAGGGTGCGGGGAATTTTGAACCGCTCCAGAAGTTTTACTAATGGATTCAGGACGATAGCAAGAAATATAGCTAATAGGAATGGAACCACGATGGGTGATGCTGCTTTGATCCCCGCCATGATGACCACCAACATTGCCAGCATCGTGACTAACCGTAGCCCTTGGCTACTCACTCCAGGTATTGTCATTATCAATCCTTGTATCGGAACCGCCACCGCTCTAAAAATGGCAAAAAAAGACGCTATCGAATAAAATAACCAACAACGTCTAACTTTAATAGTACATCCAGTAGGTTAACCCTACGACTATTTATTATCCGCACTCTTTTCTGGCATCGGAATATGCATGGTGGTTTGCAATAATCCCTTCGATTTGTTGAAAATCTTAATACCGTTTTCACGCCCTGCACGACGGGAACGTTGTTCTTCCTGCGGTAACGTCAGCTCTTCCTGACAAATAGCACTACAGCAACCTTCGAATTTTGCCGCACAAGCCGGACACTGAATAAACAGCAAATGGCAGCCGTCATTCTTACAGTTAGTATGTGTGTCACAAGCCGTACCGCACTGATGGCAATGTGCTATCACATCGTCAGAAATACGTTCGCCCATCCGCTCATCAAAAACAAAGTTTTTACCAATAAACTTCAGCGGCAAACCTTGTTCTTTCGCTTTACGGGCATATTCGATAATGCCGCCTTCAACGTGATACACATTTTTAAAGCCATTATGTAACATATAAGCGCTGGCTTTCTCACAACGGATCCCTCCGGTGCAATACATAACAATATTCTTATCTTTGTCATGTTGCAGCATTTCAACCGCCATTGGCAGTTGCTCACGGAAGGTATCAGAAGGGACTTCGATCGCATTTTCGAAATGGCCCACTTCGTATTCATAATGATTGCGCATATCGACAAACAGGGTATCGGGGGAGTCGATCATCTGATTGACCTGATCCGCCTTCAGATAATGCCCCACATTGCTGGGATCGAAACTGTCATCATTGAGACCATCGGCTACAATGCGCTCGCGAACTTTCATGCGCAGCACCCAGAATGACTTACCGTCATCCTCATGAGCCACATTCAGCCGCACCTGATCGAGTGCTGGGTGCGCGGCAAACAGTACGGTTTTGAACTCAGCATAACGATTAGCTGGCACACTGATTTGCGCATTGATCCCTTCCTTCGCCACATAAACCCGGCCAAATACCCCGAGTTTAACAAATTGGCTATACAGGCTATCGCGGAAGGTTTTGGCATCTTCCAGAGTAAAGTATTTATAAAAAGAAACTGTGGTGCGCGGTTCGGTTTCAGCCAACATGCGCGCTTTAAGTTCCTCATTAGAAATTCGGTTATGTAACACTGGCATGGTGTACGTTCCTGTCTTTCGAAGAGGTTACTGATAAATATTTAACTACTGCTCAATGGGTTACGTAATTCATTAGACAGCTAACCACGATAATACACCGCGCAATAGAACTGATATTTTGGCACGGGCAGGCCCACGCGGCGCACATAATACCTGAAACACCGCGACGGCACATCTTTAGTGGCGTTCACCATCGGTAAAAGCGGAGTGAATGAATGACACCCGTTTATATATCGGAGATATCATAACGCAGAAATAAAAAATCCCTCTTCAATTGGAGGGATTTAAGTCAAAATTGATTGCCTGCTAGCTAATCACTTCCAGTTTTGCGGGTGATCCTTGCCGCACAGCCGCCCCGCTCACGCGGCCCGGTGGCATCACCGTTCCAACTTTTCTCATAAGGTGCAAAGCGCCCGCCACGGGCCAGCAAATAAGCCACCCGCCGTTGCTCATCAGGGTGCAAACTGCGCCGTAAAGCAGGCTATAACCGATCCACTCCGGTTAACTTAAGCTCGTCATCAGCGGCCAATGGCAGTGGTTTTTCACCGCCATACGCTATATTGGCGGCAGCCCGTAAGTAATAATCTTCAGCGCGATCCAGTGGCAAATTATTGCCCTGATTGTCCTGCATGGCATTGGCACCAAATCCCGGCAGTTGTAATGCTTTCGCCACCGCAATCAAGAGACTTTCCATGGCGACAGGTTCGCCTTCAGCCGTGCGAGCAGTACGCGACTTTATCACTGGCCAACGGGCGGTACTGGCTTTCACCCACACCCCAGCCCACGGCGCACTGAACCCCCAGCGCTCAAAATTATGGCTATCCGGCACGATATAATCAGCCAGTGCCGTGGTTTCATTCATAAAAGCATCGATAGCGATAAACAGTGGCAGTTGACGTGAGTCTTTCAGTTTTTCTTCAATCAGATTACGTAAACCCGCAACCCCATACAGTGGGTTGGTCATAACCGCCCATGGCGAACTGCCACAGGCGGTTGAGCAGATGAAACTGGGCGCGGTCGATTTCTTACAAAAACCGGTCGCCACTGCGCCGTTGATTGCAGCCTTACAACAGGGTTTTCAGCAATCAGAACAACTTATCACCCGCCGACAGGTACAACAGCGCTATGCTTCCCTAACGCCACGAGAGCAGATGATTGCGCAATGGGTTATGCAAGGTTTGATTAACCGCGATATCGCCGATAGAGCCTGTGTATCCGTCAGAACAGTAGAAGTGCATAGGGCCAAAGTGATGGAAAAAATGGCGGTTAACAACTTAGCTGAATTAGTCAGCATGCTGAGTCCGATACAATAATCGAATTAAAGCAAACGGCTGACAAACTTCGACGACTCGATCTTACGAGGTAAGGACGGGCAGAAGAGTAAAGCGTCCGCGCTCGAGCCGACATGGATGTATTCACGGCGTCTTTACGATCGGCTTGTTGTCACCGCTCCGAGCAGGTTGTCATTAACCTCATTAAATCGGGGTATTTAACGTTCAACCCGGTTGATTTACCGGTCGGGATCATCAACAACAAAGCATAAAAATGATTTTTTAATGCGGTCTTTTTTCCCTGTAAGCCCCTAAAAATGCCAGAATAGTCTACCTTAAATCACAGATGAGACAGACCAACAGGTTGGTATCGGCACCGTTTGAGGCTTGCGAAGTGAGTCCCAACTCCGCTATCAAGAGTAAATAGTTAACTGTCCGAATGAATGACAATGGCACTGAGAACAAATATGCAAGTTCCTTCTTTTAAAAGCTCACTACTGCACCCACGTTACTGGCTGACCTGGATCGGCCTTGGTATTCTCTACCTATTGGTACGACTTCCCTACCCGGTTATCTATGTTCTTGGCACTTCCCTTGGCCGCTTTTCCATGCGTTTTCTCAAACGACGTAAACGAATAACACAGCGTAATCTGGAGCTATGCTTTCCTGATATGCCTCCGGCTGAGCGCGATGAGTTGCTGGTTAAGAATTTTGAATCGGTGGGAATGGGCCTGTTTGAAACCGGTATGGCATGGTTCTGGCCGAACTGGCGTATTGAACGCTGGTGCACCGTCAGTGGGCTGGAACACATCCAGCAGGCACGTGATGAAGGCAAAGGCGTGTTGCTGATTGGCTTACATTTTCTTACGCTGGAACTGGGTGCCCGTATTTTCGGTATCTACAATCCGGGTATTGGTGTCTATCGCCCTCATGATAATAAAGCCATGGACTGGATGCAGACCTGGGGTCGAATGCGTTCAAATAAAGCCATGTTGGATCGCCGGGACCTGAAAGGTATGATCCGTAGCCTGAAACAAGGCGAAATTATCTGGTATGCCCCAGATCATGATTACGGCCCGCGCAGCAGTGTATTTGTACCACTGTTCGCCGTAAACCAAGCCGCTACCACCACCGGAACTTATTTATTGGCACGAATGGGTAAACCCGCGATTATTCCTTTCACACCACGTCGTTTACCTGATGCTAAGGGCTATCAACTGCTTTTGCAGCCCGCCGTGGAGAACTTCCCACTGGATAACGAAGTGGAAGCGGCAGCCTTTATGAACAAAGTGATTGAAAAAGAGATTACCCAAGCCATTGATCAATACATGTGGCTGCATCGGCGTTTTAAAACCCGGCCGGAAGGTGCGCCTTCGTTGTATGAGTAAATAATCTATTCAGTAATGGCTTATTCGAAAAAAGAATGACCAATAATAATGATAATTAGTTTACATCAATTTTTTTGATGCAATCTATCAGTATTATCCAATAGAGATAGGGGGCTGGTCTGACGATACTGAATTAATTTCTCTGGGTTATTTTCTGGTTATTTTTTTCTTAATAAGGATAAATATGCTAGCAACTCTCAATCGATGGTTCACGCGGTTAACTAACCATCCGGATGGTGGCAAGTTATTATTACGCCTTACGTTCGGTATTCTGATGTTGTTCCATGGTGTGGCAAAAATTCAGCACGGTACCCATTGGATAGCTGAGTCTTTGCAAGCGCAAGGTATCCCAGGTTTTGTAGCTTATGGTGTTTACATTGGTGAGATCATTACTCCATTACTGATTATTCTTGGCCTATTCACCCGCCCCGCGGCATTTGTTTACGCCGTTAACCTGCTGGTGGCGGTATTGATGGTCGGTACCGGTAAATTCTTTACTCTGACTCAAGTGGGTGCCTGGGGTCTGGAAAACGAAGCGATGTATTTCCTGGGAGGCGTGGCAATCATGCTGTTGGGCAGTGGCCGTTACTCCATGACCAAAAACGAAGCTTATCGCTAAACCTCTGATGCGATACTGATCCACTCCGCCGCTACCGGCGTGGTTTTTTCATACAATCTGTGCCGGTTATACTATTCATACCAGCCATGCTATCCAAATTGGTTATAACATCGCGATTCAGTATCAGGGTAAGAGTTATTACCTATTGGAATAAGCATATACCTCCATTTCAAACCAGCTTTCCGTTTTAGTAAAAACTAACATTCATCTCATTGATGTCAATGTACTATGAGCGCATACTTATCAAGCTAACTGTTTTCTTATTGTGCTTTGCAGCCCCTTCAAACGCCCTATCGACGAATAAAGAGACGCAAAGCAATCACTTGCTTAATCGGTAATGTATGACCTCGGACCCACAACGGGTTAACTGGAAAAGAAACTTATTTGTCACCTGGTTAGGTTGTTTCCTAACCGGCGCGGCGTTTAGTTTGATCATGCCATTCTTGCCATTATATGTGGAAGAGTTAGGCGTGAGCGGTCATCAGTCATTGAATATGTGGTCCGGCCTGGTGTTCAGCATCACCTTCCTATTTTCTGCCATTGCCGCGCCCTTCTGGGGTAGCCTTGCTGACCGTAAAGGCAGGAAAGTCATGCTATTGCGTTCAGCATTGGGCATGGGGATTGTAATGGTATTAATGGGTATGGCGCAGAATATCTGGCAATTTCTGGCGCTACGCGCACTGTTGGGGTTACTGGGTGGCTTTATTCCGAATGCCAATGCCCTGATCGCCACTCAAGTGCCGCGCAATAAGAGTGGTTGGGCGTTGGGTACCCTCTCAACCGGTGGGGTGAGTGGTGCATTAATCGGGCCATTGATTGGCGGTCTGTTGGCTGATAATTATGGTTTACGGCCAGTGTTCTTTATTACTGCGGGCGTGCTGTTCGCCTGTTTTGTCATGACCTGGCTGTACGTCAGGGAGCAATTTTCACCCGTACTGAAGAAAGATATGCTCAACGGGCGGCAGGTATTTAACTCATTGAAGAACCCTAAGTTAATCCTTAGCCTGTTTGTCACTACCATGATTATCCAGATTGCGACCGGTTCCATTGCCCCCATCCTGACATTGTATGTCCGTGAGTTGGCCGGAGATATTCATAATCTGGCCTTTGTCAGTGGCATGATTGCATCTGTCCCCGGTGTTGCTGCGCTGATGAGTGCGCCACGATTAGGGAAACTGGGTGATAGAATCGGCCCGGAACGTATTCTGATTGCTATGCTGGCGCTGTCGGTGCTGATTCTTATCCCGATGGCTTTCGTTCAGACCCCCTTGCAACTGGGGATCTTGCGCTTCTTACTGGGTGCAACAGATGGTGCATTATTACCGGCGGTACAAACGTTATTGATTTATAACTGCACCAATCAGGTCGCAGGCAGAATTTTCAGTTATAACCAATCGTTTCGTGATGTTGGTAATGTCAGTGGCCCGCTATTAGGTGCTGCCGTCTCTGCCAGTTATGGCTTCCGCTCAGTATTTTTTATCACCGCGGCGGTGGTGTTATTTAACGCTATTTATTCTTATTGGTGTTTGCAACGTCAGCCCTTAAAAGCACGGCAACGTGAAGCTCAACAACAGCAAGATCGTTAGCCAGAAACGGTTCCACTAATACCATTAACGGCGGTAATCATTCATCTTGATAAAAGCGCCCACTCTTGTCATCTGCTCATAAAAAGAACTAAAAAACGCCTATATTAGATTTTAACTGATTGATAATTAGAATGTGTATCGACTTTTTATCTAAAAATACGATATAACCCCCGACGGAAAACAAAAAATAACGTTATTCTTACGTTAAAATCTACTGTAACGAATGTTGACCCCGACGACTGGCCACGGTGCCAAACGGGTGAGCGTTCGATGATGGCTTATTCGCCCGACTTCACGGCGATTTTATGGGAATACCCGATGCAAACCACTGTTAACAACCAAGGCGGCCGTACGTTCTTCGGCCATCCTTATCCGCTCAGCGGGCTGTTTCTTTCCGAAATGTGGGAGCGGTTCTCGTTCTACGGCATCCGCCCACTGTTAATCCTGTTTATGGCCGCGACTGTTTTTGACGGTGGTATGGGTCTGCCCCGTGAGCAAGCCTCGGCCATTGTCGGGATTTTTGCCGGTAGCATGTATCTGGCAGCATTACCCGGCGGCTGGTTGGCTGATAACTGGCTCGGTCAGCAACGCGCGGTCTGGTATGGTTCGATCCTGATTGGGCTGGGCCATCTGTCGATTGCGTTATCTGCCTTCTTCGGCAATGACCTGTTCTTTATTGGTTTGGTGTTTATCGTGCTCGGTACTGGTCTATTCAAGACCTGTATTTCAGTCATGGTCGGTACCCTGTATAAGCCGGATGATGCCCGCCGCGACGGAGGCTTCTCACTGTTCTATATGGGCATCAATATGGGGTCATTTATCGCGCCGCTACTTTCTGGCTGGTTATTGCGAACCCATGGCTGGCACTGGGGTTTTGGTATCGGCGGTATTGGTATGCTGGTGGCATTACTTATCTTCCGTGGCTTTGCTATCCCGGCGATGAAGCGCTATGACGCCGAAGTGGGTCTGGACTCTAGCTGGAACAAACCGACCAATCAGCGTCAAGGTGTCGGTAAATGGGTTACTGCGATTATGGCGCTGGTAGTGGTGGTGATTGCGCTTATCTCGCAAGGGATCATCCCCATTAATCCGGTACTGGTTGCCAGTTTGCTGGTGTATGTTATTGCGACCTCAGTGACACTCTATTTCATTTATCTTTTCGCCTTTGCCAACATGAGCCGTAAAGATCGTGCTCGTCTGTTAGTATGCTTCATTCTGTTAGTTTCTGCGGCGTTCTTCTGGTCAGCGTTTGAACAGAAACCGACCTCATTCAACCTGTTTGCCAATGATTATACTGACCGCATGTTTATGGGCTTTGAGATCCCGACGGTCTGGTTCCAGTCAATAAATGCGCTGTTTATTATCCTGCTGGCACCGGTATTTAGCTGGGCCTGGCCTGCCCTGGCGAAGAAGAAAATTCAGCCCAGCAGTATCACTAAATTTGTTATTGGTATTTTATGTGCCGCGGCCGGTTTTGCCGTGATGATGTATGCGGCTCAGCATGTGCTCAGCAGTGGCGGTGCAGGTGTTTCTCCACTGTGGCTGGTGATGAGTATCTTGCTGCTGACCCTGGGTGAACTGTGTTTAAGCCCAATCGGGTTAGCTACCATGACGTTATTGGCCCCCGCAAGAATGCGCGGCCAGGTGATGGGGCTGTGGTTCTGCGCCAGTTCTCTGGGTAATCTGGCGGCTGGCCTGATTGGTGGGCATGTTAAAGCCGACCAGTTGGATATGTTGCCGACGTTGTTTGCCCGCTGTTCAATTGCATTGGTTATCTGTGCCGCAGTACTGATATTGCTTATCGTGCCTATTCGTCGGCTGATGAATAATACTGTGGACCAGCAAGCAGCCTGAGTGTTATCGCGCTACCGGTATTAACGCTAAACCAGGTGCGTGCAGGGTTGACTGTCCCCAGGGGCGCTTCGGTCACTCACACGACTGCGACCCCAACAGTACATTTCCCCTTCATTTGACTTTGTCAGCCGTCTGAAACCAGCCCTTGTGGCTGGTTTTTTATTTATACTTTGGATGACATATTACTCACTCCTGATAACACATTTGAACGCTGAGACTAAAAATGAAAATAAGGCCTGCACAACCTTCTGATTACCCTGCCATATTACAATTACAGTCACAAAACACCCCAGCAAATTTAAGCCCGGAACAGCGTAAACAGGGCTTTATTGTGTCGCAAATGGACGAAAAACAACTGGATTCCATCAACCAAGACTTAGGTATTTTGGTGGCAATTGATGATGAACAAGTCGCTGCTTTCGTCTGCCTGGCTCGTACACATAAACAGCCCCGGCCGCCAGTGGTCGATGCCATGTTAGAAGCAATAAGCCATCAACAGTATCAAGGGAAGCCATTGACAGAGTTGCGGGTGTTTCTTTATGGGCCGGTGTGTATTGATAGCCGCTGGCGTGGCAAAGGGGTGCTTAGCCAACTGTTTGCCGCAGTTAAAAACCATACCCGTAATGACTTTGATGTGGGGGCTGCATTTGTTAACCATGACAATCCGCATTCACTGGCAGCACATGTGAAAGGGCTAAATATGACGCCGGTTTGTGAATTCATGTGCCAGCAACAACGTTACCAGTTGCTGGTTTTTGCTACCACGGCGTAGTTTTACTCGTAGGGACCATGACGAGCATCAATTGGTAGCATAAAGGTATCAACAATCATTGACAGCGGAACGTCAATCACGGTGATGTATTTCCATGCGCCATCCCGTATATCCCATTGCACACCGGGGTAATATTGATGCCCATGGCCCTGCCCCGGCACGGTGCGGCTGATTATGCTACCACAGCCGGACAACAGCATAATACCCGCCCCCAGTACCACAATGCGGGTTACGATATTCAGACGACTGATCAGTTTCAAAATAAGATCCACGCAATCAACGCTTATCGGCTCACAAACAATTTAAACTCAAAAAACAAAAAAACGGGCCATACCCTATTGTATGCCCGCTTTTTCTCAATATGACAATGGCTTAACGCACCCATTACTTAGCGGCAGGGAATGCCTTCACATTATGCGTCAGTTGGCGATAATATCTGCTCCAGGCTTGATACTGCTCCGGTTGCTGCCAGACCTGTAGGTGCAAGCGTGAAATGAGCACCGGATCACTGAGCAGTTCCAGACGCTGTAATTTGCCCAATTTCTCAGGCCCCGCTTCCAGTGCCTGAGCTACCCGCTCGGCACGATTTTGCTCGATAATCGCCCTTGCCCGATGGCGAGCTGTTGCCATGGCACTTGCCAGCGCGTTATACGATGGGTTCATCACGGCATGTAAGAAACCATCACTGAGCGCCCGCTGGCGGTTAAGCTTCAGATACGCCTCTGTCGCCAGCAGTTCTCGTGGCGGATTATACTCTTCCGGTATCAAGAACAACTTAGCCCGCCGACTGGCCAGCCCCAGCGTGCGGCGGCTGGATAGAACAGAGACTACGGGTGACAGAATCAACGAGAACACAATCGGTGATAACCACCAGAGGAAACGCAGATCTAACCAAGCCACCCCACCGGCCCAGACCAGACCCAGTAGCAATTGCGGGCCATGGCGCACCAATGCTTCACTCCAAGGAGTGGCGTCATCATCACGCTGTGGTGAATTCCACTGCACAGACCACCCAAGGAAAGCACTGACCACGAAAACGGTATGGAATAACATGCGCACCGGTGCCAGCAAGACTGAGAACAGCATTTCAGACAACATCGACAGCAACAGACGGATCGCCCCACCGTACTCTTTAGCGCCTTTGGCCCAGATCAAAATGATACTGAGTAACTTAGGGAAAAACAGCAATACCAACGTGGTGGAGAACAAGCCAATCGCCAATTCCGGCCGCCACTGAGGCCATACCGGGAACAGCTGACGCGGTTGCAGGAAGTATTGCGGCTCCATTAAGGTATGCACCGCTTGCAAAGCAGTACACAATACCAAGAACATAAACCACAACGGGGCGGACAGATAAGACATCACGCCAGTGAGGAACACCGCCCGGTGAACCGGATGCATCCCTTTAACCAAAAACAACCTGAAATTCATCAGATTGCCGTGGCACCAACGGCGGTCGCGTTTTAACTCATCAAGTAAGTTAGGCGGCAATTCTTCGTAACTGCCCGGTAAATCATAAGCAATCCACACCCCCCATCCGGCACGGCGCATTAATGCCGCTTCCACAAAGTCATGCGACAGAATGGAACCCGCGAAAGAGCCTTCACCCGGTAACGGTGCCAGCGCGCAATGTTCGATAAATGGTTTTACCCGAATAATGGCATTATGGCCCCAATAATGAGACTCACCCAACTGCCAGTAATGCAGGCCAGCCGTGAACAGTGGGCCATAAACTCGGGTCGCAAACTGCTGGATGCGAGCATACAGCGTGTCCATACCCGATGCTTTCGGGGCAGATTGAATGATCCCCGCATTAGGATTGGCGTCCATCAGCCGCACCAGCCCGGTCAGACACTCGCCACTCATCACGCTATCGGCATCCAGAATCACCATATAGCTGTACTGACTGCCCCAACTGCGGCAGAAATCATCTATATTACCGCTTTTACGTTTAACCCGACGGCGGCGGCGGCGATAGAAAATACGACCATGCCCGTCAACATCACGGCACAGCTCCAGCCAGGCTTTTTGCTCTGCCACACAGATATCGGGGTCATAGCTGTCACTCAGCACATAAATATCGAAATGTTCAAGCTGACAGGTCGCCGCCACCGACTCATAAGTCGCGCGCAGACCGGCAAATACCCGCGCCACATCCTCATTACAAATAGGCATAATCAGCGCCGTCCGGTGCGCCGGATTTAAAGCTTCATTCCCTTTGATAGTAGAGGAAATACTGTATTTGTCCTTACCAATCAGTAATTGCAGGAACCCCATCAGCGCCGTCCAGAAACCGGCAGAGACCCAACAAAACAGAATGGCAAACAGGATCAGGATGCCGGTTTGTAACAGATAAGGCAGCAGTTGCATGATCGAGACCTGCCAGTTCTGCTGCCAGATGTCGAAAGGATCGATTAATGCCCAACCCTGATAAGGCAAAATGGTCTTCATGTAACTGGTCGCAATCGCGGTTTGCAGCACAATCAGCACCAGCAAAATATAGCGGCGCAGGGAACCGACGCTACGCCATTTTTTCTCGGCGAGAGCCTGTTGATGCGGCTGCTCCCGTGAAACAATATTATTGCGACCCAGCAACGAATCCCAAAAACGCCCTACCGGATTAGTCCGCCATGCCTGCGGTGCCATACTGGTACGCTTGATGGGAGGCGTGGCATTGATAACCGTGCGCCCTTCATCATCTTGCTCGAGTAGTTTGCCACCGGCCAAGGCAGCTGGCCACGCGACACGCAGACGGGCATTAACTGACGCCAGTGCACTGTCTTCTGCGCTAAAAGCGATGTGTTCAGGTGCGCTAGCAGCCAATTGCTGATGCAAACGCTGCATGGCATCCGGAGAGCTATCGAGTCGCACCTCGTCAGGGAGAGCATCGCGCAACGCCCCTTGCTGCTGCGCAGTCAGGGGCAAGTCTGCAATATAATCCTGAACCGGAGATTGAGTTGACTTATTCATCGGCAGGGAGCTGATAGCTCCAGGGTTCTGTCAGGGTTTTATCACCGTTAACCAATGCAGCGCGCATCTCTATCGGTTTTTTGCCATCCTTAACTTTCAGCCGCAATGTCAAACGCCAACCCTTGGTAACCGGGTTGTAACGCACACTATTTTCGATCAGTTCACCGTTATCATCGACGCTGACCTGTGAAGCCAATGGCGTATTTTCATCAAGTGACTTCAGCGCCGGGCCGACAAAATCGACCAGAAAAGCCACGCTACCGTCCGGCTGACGGATCAGGTTGGACTGTTTCACATCACCGGTTGAACGCAAGGTCTGTTTCACATAAGCCACATCCGGTGAATGCAGTTTCTCTTCATCACGGGTGAAGTGCAGGCGATAATTCAGATCGAGTGATGTTTTCGCGTCCGGCAACACCTCTGGTGTCCAGAAAGCCACGATATTATCGTTGGTTTCGTCTGCTGTTGGGATTTCTATCAACTGAACGTGACCTTTGCCCCAATCACCACGAGGTTCAACCCAGGCACTCGGACGCAAGTCATAGCGATCATCTAAATCCTCATATTGCGAGAATTCACGGCCACGTTGCAGCAGACCAAATCCTTTGGGATTTTCAACCGCATAGGTGCTGACCGACAAGTGTTTTGGATTGTTCAGTGGACGCCATATCCATTCACCATTACCTGCATGAATAGAAAGACCATTAGAATCATGCAATGCCGGACGATAGTTCAACACCGCTGACGGCTGGCTTGGACCAAACAGGAACATACTGGTTAACGGTGCGATACCCAACGTCTCAACTTTATCGCGCAGGAAGACTTTAGCCTGTACATCAACCGTGGTATCTCGACCCGGATAAATGATAAAACGGTAAGCACCGGTGGCCCGAGGGGAATCCAGCAAAGCAAAAACGACCAGATGCTTATCATTTGGTTTTGGCCGTTCAATCCAAAACTCGCGAAAACGCGGGAACTCCTCACCGGAAGCCAATGCCGTATCAATTGCCAACCCGCGCGCAGAAATACCATAAACCTGACCTTTACCAATCACACGAAAATAGCTGGCACCCAGCATACTGACAATTTCGTCTTGTTTGTCCGCTTTATTGATCGGATAAAGTACTTTAAAACCGGCAAAACCTAAATTCTTCACTGACTCTGCATCGTGCTTGACCGAGCCGAAGTTAAAATAATCCGGACTATAATTGATGGGCTTAATACCGGTCGCGGTGACTTCGTTAATCTTCACCGGTGTGTCGAAGTACATACCCTGATGGTAGAACTCCAACTTAAATGGCGTATCCAGTTTGCTCCAATACGACTTGTCGTGGTTAAACTGAATCTGTTGATAGTCGGCAAATTTCATTTCGCGAAATTGCGATGGAAGGTTACTTTTTGGTGCTTCGAAGCTTTTACTCGCCAACGTTTGTGCCTGCTCAGCTACATCGTCTAACGAGAAAGCCATTGCCTGGGCCGTGAATAATGACAGCAAAAGAGTCACCCCCAGCCATCTGACGCTGTTCGCGCGTGACCCTTTAGGCATTCTATTCATGTTTGATGAAATATTAACTCGCACATCTCCCCCTATTCGGGTGGTTAAATCATAACAGCCAAATTATTGGCGGTTTACCCAACTGACCAAACAGATAAATCCAGGTGACAGTTAAATCCGGAGTTATGCTGGCGGCACATTGCGTAAACCCGTCGCTAAGCCACAAGCCTAGCAACACCGGCTAAAATACGCCATGGAAAATCATTAATCCTTATAGTAATGTTTATCGCCACGCTGATCCATTGAATAACGTATATTGTCATCAATAAGCGTTTACTATAAAAACGACACGGTGGGCAACGCTGGCTCGTTATTCTAATTCCGCTAACAAATAGTGAATAAGTATGAAAAAAAATACTAACCAACGAGAGTACTTTCTAGACGCTATCCGCGCCTATTTGATGTTACTCGGCATTCCTTTTCATCTTTCTTTAATATACTCCAGCAACCATTGGGCGGTAAACAGCAGTCATCCTTCATCTCTATTTACCTTACTAAATGATTTTATTCACGCCTTTCGCATGCAGGTTTTTTTTGTTATTTCAGGTTATTTTTCGTTCATGCTATATCAGCGTTATGAGCGCCAGCACTGGCTTAAGGTCCGTTTAGAGCGAGTGGTTATTCCGTTTCTGGCAGCGATCCCACTCATTACGCTGCCACAATTCTTTCTACTCAAAAATTACACGCAAAAATTACAAGGTTGGAATTCATTTACACTTTATCAAAAAATAAACATTGCTATTTGGGAAGTTATTTCACATTTATGGTTTTTGTTAACACTGATCTTACTCACAGGTCTCTGTTTTTATCTATTCAAAAAAATTAAAAATAACGCCTCATCAATTCCAATCTTGGTAAAGGGAATGAATAATATAGGAAAAATCTCACTATTGTTGGTTATATTTGTATTAATTTACGCTGTGATACGTAGAGTCATATTTATCCTTAATCCTGAGATACTCTTTAATAGTATCTTTAATTTCGTTGTTATGGAGACGCTGTTTTATTTGCCATTCTTTCTTCTCGGTGCTTACAGTTTTATCTATCCAACACTCAAACAGGTATTTCTTACGTTTTCACCAGGCTCATTATTAGCCTCAATATTGTTATTTATCGCTTATTATGTAAACCAACACATTAATACTGCTGAGTTTTTTTCCTTCGAATTGGACCTTATCATCAAGGTACTGATGGGCGTCACCATGACCAATGTGGTCTATTCTCTTGGCCACCGGTTATTTAACTCCCCCTCGCCTCGCATCACTTATCTGGTAAATGCTTCGCTATTTATCTATCTGGTACACCATCCATTGACTTTGATTTATGGCACCTTCATTACACCCAAAATTGACAATAATGGCCTAGGCTTTTTGTTGGGCATAGTCTTTGTTTGCTTGATCTCGTTCATACTGTATGAGATTCATCGCCGCGTTCCTTTGCTGAAATTCTTGTTTTCTGGCAAGTCGCCGCCGCAAACAGCGCAATCAAACTATTATGCGAACAAATAATATTATTGCTAAGCAATATGAATATCGCCATACCGCTTAGGTCATAAAGCGGCTACACTGTGAAACCATCATGTAGATGGCGGGATGGCTTATGCCTCACTGTGCGCTCTGCTTTCAGAGCAACTATCCTGTTGATTCCTTATCAGGATTTGTTTCACTTGCAGTGACAACAAAAAGAGGAATTACGATGAAAAAGCAAGAATCGATTGAGAATAATCCCACGTCTGATACCCCCCCAGTCACCGAGTTCGCAACCTTGTTTGCCTTGGTTAGCCGCCTGAGCGGAGCACTGGATAGCGCGATCACCGGCAAAGATCGCAGTGTACTGGTCAATGAACTGTCACAACTGTCTGTCGATAATCTTTCTGAACAGGAAAAATTATTAACCACAGAAGCACTGAGACGAGTTCTGGCCACACTCAAACGCGATTAATTCTATTATCCAACGCTCACCCTTGATTCCCCTCAGGGAAATTAAAGGTGAGTGATCTGCTCCGCCCCCTTACCTACCTCAGCGGTACAATAGCTAAATATCCTGATTTAACACCTTGAATTGGGTCATCTCTTCCCATCGCTCGCGATAAATCTGTGTATAATATTTTCGCTATAGCTTTCGTTCGCTACTCATTTGTTTACGGATTACATTAGGAGATCTCCCACCTTGGATGCCATCACCATTAACAGCCTCTTTTTGATCGGCGCAGTGCTGGTGGGAGCCAGTATTTTACTGAGTTCATTTTCTTCTCGCTTAGGCATTCCCATTCTGGTTATCTTTCTGGCCATCGGCATGTTGGCAGGTGGCGACGGCATTGGCGGTATTGCCTTTGATAATTATCCGGCCGCGTATCTGGTCAGTAATCTGGCGTTAGCCGTGATTTTGTTGGATGGCGGTATGCGCACCAGAGCATCATCCTTCCGTGTTGCCCTATGGCCGGCACTCTCTTTGGCGACCGTTGGCGTAGTGATTACTGCGGGCCTGACCGGTTTAGCCGCCGCCTGGTTGTTTGATTTAGATATTATTCAAGGTTTATTAATTGGTGCAATTATCGGTTCAACCGATGCTGCGGCGGTGTTCTCCCTGCTCGGTGGCAAAGGTCTCAACGAGCGCGTCAGTGCCACCCTCGAAATAGAATCGGGCAGCAATGATCCCATGGCCGTATTTTTGACAGTGACCTTAATTGCCATGATTTCAGCCGGTGAAACTGGCCTGAGTTGGATGTTCCTGGTGCATTTAATTCAGCAGTTCGGTTTAGGCATTATTATCGGGCTAGGCGGTGGTAGTTTATTACTGTTACTCATCAACCGAATAGAACTGGCAAGCGGTTTATATCCATTGTTGGCCGTCAGTGGCGGGATTTTAGTGTTTTCACTTGCAACCGCGATGAATGGCAGTGGGATTTTGGCGGTGTATATCTGTGGTTTGCTGCTCGGCAACCGCCCAATCCGTAACCGCTCAGGCATATTGCAAACTTTCGATGGGCTGGCATGGCTCAGCCAGATCGGGATGTTCTTGGTATTGGGGTTGCTCCTTAATCCTAGTGAGTTGTTACCGATTGCGATCCCCGCGCTGATCCTCTCATTGTGGATGATTTTATTCGCCCGCCCCCTGTCGGTATTCATCGGTTTGCTACCTTTTCCAAGCTTTAATCTACGTGAGCGTATTTTTATTTCATGGGTTGGCTTACGCGGTGCGGTTCCGGTTATTCTGGCCGTATTCCCGATGATGGCCGGCATACCCAATGCACATTTATTCTTCAATGTGGCCTTTTTTGTCGTATTGGTCTCGCTACTATTACAAGGCAGCAGTCTGTCATTTGCGGCACGCAAAACGAAATTGGTAGTACCACCTGCGTTGGCTCCAGTGGCACGAATTGGTTTAGACATTGATAAGAATAATCAGTGGGAACAGTTCATTTACCAGTTGAGTTGCGATAAGTGGTGTATCGGTGCCGCCCTACGCGATTTAAAAATGCCTGAGGGTACGCGTATCGCGGCTCTGTTCCGGGGTAAAGACTTATTACACCCCACGGGTAGCACCCGCTTAAAAGAAAACGATATCCTGTGTGTCATCGGTCAGGAGCATGACTTACCCGCTCTGGGTAAACTGTTCAGTCAATCACCCAAAATCCAGTTGGACGAGCGCTTCTTTGGTGATTTTATTCTTGATGCCGATGCAAAACTTTACGATATTTCTCAGATTTATGGCCTCAATCTGGAACCGGGTATCGACAAACAGCAAACTCTGGGTCAGTTCGTTCTGTATCTTTTTGGTGGCGAACCGGTTATTGGCGATCAGATTGAGTGGGATGGTTTGACCTGGACCATTGCTGAAATGGAATCAGATCGCGTAAGTCGGGTTGGGGTTAAAATCGTTACTGATAAGGCTTGAATTAGGATACGCCCTTATTTATACAGGCACAAAAAAGAAAAACCAACACACAAGAATAATCCCAAAAATGAAGTGTCAGATAAACTATCCTATCATTTATTGTGGATAGCTGGCTATCTCACAGTATGTGATATTTTTAGCCTATCCATACTATCGAGTGCTTTGGCTTTTCCACTAAGAAATGCAGGATCCATTATTAACATTGGGTATAACCATAAGGCTTATCCATTGCCTGAACGACAGAGTTTCATTCTCTCTTTTGCTTTCTAAATACAATAAAATCGTTAGGATTTTTCTTGCTTACTGTTGATGCGCGTAAATTTCAATAATCATAAAAACAGATATTAATACATCCCATTTAGAAAAAAAACAATTAAAACAATGTGTTAAATTCCATATTATGGCTTGAATTTTTATTGCTTGATAAAGATGTTTTAAATAGTATTATCTTGTAACAGTCTCAATTGTTTATAAATCAATAGCAGCTATATCCTCTACTGCTTTTATTGCTTCTCTCTGTACTGTATTAGATAAAATTGAATTTCATAGTTACCAGTACAGAAGCCTACAGCATGCTCATTTCAGGTAATGATTTTATGATGAAAAAAAATATTTACCACATCCTACTTGTAGAAGAGCACCCTTTTATTAGAATGAGCATTCGTGCAGCTATCGAAGATTGCAGCAATAATTATCTCATAGAAGAAGCAGTTCATACTCAAGAGGCAATAAGCTGGTTAGATCGCCAATCATTCGACTTAATAATTATTGACTTTGCGTTACTGGAGAACGAGGAATATAACCTGATCGACACCATCAGGACATCGCCCAGTAATACCCATGCAAAAATACTGCTTTTCTCCAGCGTCAATGATGCAAATTCAATCACTCAGGCCAAAAACTTGGGTGTCAGCGGTTTTGTGTCTAAAGACCAAGATGTTTCACAACTACTACTCGTTATTAAAACCATACAAGCAGGTTACTCATGCTTTCCAATTGAGAAGATAACTAATGAGACCCTCACTCCCCCCTCAGTTGAAATGTTAACAGCGCAAGAGACAACCATTGCTAAATTACTCGTAAAAGGAATGAATAATAAAATGATCGCCGATGAGTTGTCGATCAGTAGCAGGAGCGTGAGTACACACAAGAGCAACATCTTACATAAGCTAGGCAGCAAAGATAAAATCGTATTAGCCAGACTTTTAAGTTCAGCCTATAAAGAGAGCTAGTTCTGATGAAAATTTTTATAACCAAAATTATCATCATCTTGATTCTTTTCAGCGATGGCGCTTTAGCCCTCTCGCAAGAAAAAATCAGGACGTTACTAAAAGTAGGTTACCTCGACAATCTATCACCGTTAGTGTTTAATAACGGCGAGTTAAAGCCCAGTGGTATGGCCATCGATTACCTCAATCAGTTTGGTGAAAATAAAAATTTTCAATTCGAATATTTTCACTACAAAAACAAAAATGAATTATGCGATGACTTAGAAAGTGGAAAGATCAGTATTGCAATCGGATTCACGCAGATAGCCAATGTCGAATATCAATTGACTCTCCCGTATTTTGGAGAACCCGTCTTTATAAACTGCAAAACAACCAACGCCAGAGAGATATAAAAACAGTTTATTCTCTTTCACAACAGATAACAGCCGAACAACTTAGATCTATATATCCTAATGCTCAGATAATAGAAGATAATCCGGAAGCAGAAATTTTAAAAAATTTACTGTCTGATCCCTATTCCATTTTTGTCAGTGGTGCCTTTAATGCCAACCGTATGGTTCAAGAAAATGCGATGGATATCCAATCCACCCCTTTAAGATATAATTATGAGACAAAGTTTATTTTTGCATTAACTCCATTAATAGAGACTAGTTTCTCAAATACATTCAATACTTTTATCACGAATAACTCATCCTCCTACCCTAATAAAGATGAGATGTATTGGCTTAATTATGCTCAATTAGATAGCTATCAAAAAATACAATTGACGTCAGAGCAAAAAAAATGGGTAGCAGAGAAAAAAACGATCATTGTTGCTGTACCTAAATATTCTTACCCATTGGGGTATCGTGATGATAATGGTAATTTCAGTGGGCTATCTGCACAACTTTTAAATATTGTATCGGAGAGTACAGGACTTAAATTCACACCAGTATTCGTCGACTCATTAGAAGAAATGATCGAGTATGTAAGGTTAGGGAAAGCTGATATGGGGGCTCATAGAACAGTCACCTCTGACTATACACCTAACACAGTATTTAGCCCGCCATTTTATATTTCAAGATTTGTAGCAATAGTGAGATATAATGATAATGAAATAAATAGCTCAAAAGATATTAATGGGAAACGTATTGTTTTTGCGAAAGGTCAGAAAATAATACAAGAAAGTGCTATGGAGTATCCTCAGTCAATAATAGATACTATTGATGGCTCTGAGGTGGATTTGCTAAGTGCCGTTGCTAACAATACAGCAGATGTCACCATCATGCCTAAGATCGTATCGTCTTATTGGGTTAAAAGTTATTATGACAAAAAATTAAAAGAGATACCATTAACGAATCCACCAGCAGTCATTGCATTTACAATTAACAGAAAACATCCTATTCTTAATGAAATACTTAAAAAAGTAATGCTCAGCGCACCTTATAATAATCTATCTAATTTAGACTATCATCTATCAAAATCAACAACACCACCGAGTAATATCACGCCAAAAATAACTGATATAATTTATTTTTCCTTATCAATACTTGCCTTGATATCAATAACCATTATCTTATTCTATATAAGAGCTCGTTTAGTTGGACAGAGAAAAAAAGATTTAGTCGCCGACAATAATCGCCTTAAAAAAATAATAGACTCAATGCCTTACCCTATTTATAGCGTAAAAAAAGATGGCAGTATTGGTTTTGCTAATAAAGCATTTTATTCGTCGCTGTCCATTAAAAACCCTGACAATATTCGTACATTAAAAGATATTGAATCTCTGGAACGGGATAGTCTGTCAACATTCATAAAACTGCATGAAACTGCGCATTCAGAAAATAAAGCAATAAATATTGAACAAAAATACAATTTTTTAGGTGAGGATACCTATATTAAGCAGTGGCTATTACCTGTTGAGGGTAAAAATGAGCAAGATATAGATTTGCTCTGTGGTTGGTTTAATGTCACATACAGTAAAAAGCTAGAAATAAACTTAGAGAATGAGAAAAAAAATACTGAAGATGCGACCAAAGCTAAAAGTATATTTCTTGCACAAATCAGTCATGAGATTAGAACACCACTTTCAATAATCATTGGTATAATAGAACTGTTATGGAAAAAAGCACACACTATTCCTCGACCATTACTGGAACGTCAGGCACTATTAGCTTATCGTAACTCTCGTACATTATTAGGCTTACTAGACCAAGTTATTAACTATACAAAAACGATGGCTAGCGAGAGATCCTCGGTTAATAATAAATTGGTTGATATATATATATTAGTAGAAGATATAGTCTCATTATATCGTATCAGTGCATTAGAAAAAGGATTGAAACTACACTATAAGTATAATAACAATGTTCCACGTTGGATTATTTCAGATGAGCTAAAGCTACAACAACTGCTTAATAACTTACTGTCTAATGCAATTAAATTCACTGAAAAAGGGAGTGTAACCGTCAGTTTAGATATCAAACATCTTAATAAAAAACAAGCTGAGCTTAAGCTCACGATAAAAGATACTGGCATCGGAATTGAGTCCAAATTCAATAGTAAATTATTTGATTTCTTTGAACAAACTAAAACGAGTATCCAGGAACACTATGATGGTTCAGGATTAGGGCTGGCTATTTGCAAGCAAATTTCTTTGCTGTTGAATGGCACTATTTCTTTAAAAAGTGAGCAGCTAAAAGGCACTGAAGTCAATATTACCATTCCCGTAATCATCGCAACACAACAAGCCAACAATGATACGGTGCATAAACTCACTACTGAAGATAATTATAGTATGCTACATATTGCTATTATTGATGACAGTTCAGCCAGTAGTCTGTTGCTTAAAGCTCAACTTGAGCAATATCGTGTTAATGTTAGTGAGACTAATGATCTTGTTGAGGTGAGAAAACGATTAAGTGAAGGGCTATTTGATGCAGTTATCAGTGACTTAAATATGAAAAACATGACTGGTTATGATGTGCTAAAAATTATAGCAGACTCAACCAAATATCCCCCACCTTGCTATATCTATACTGATAATGTTGAAAAAGAAATTGAAGAGAAATGCTTAATGCTCGGAGCTACAGGGTTAATCATAAAACCATCAGAAATTGATCACATGCAAGAGATACTAAGCCACGTCAAGTCGTCTCAACAGCTATATAGATTGCTAATAACACTGGAAAAAAATGCTTATGGCAAACAAGATATGTTATTAAAAATGGTTAATGTACTATCCGATACAGTAAGTGAAAATATCCAACAATTGCAAAAATTAGTTCTTGATGATAAAAAATCCGCGCTCAAGATAGCACATAGCATTAAGGGGATACTTAGCCTACTCCGCTTGGAAGAACTGATGAAGGAATGTGATAACTTCGCGGCTATCTTAGAACACAATCCTGAGGAATTCTCACCCGCATTGCAAACCTTCGAACAAAGTCTGCTGCAATTCTTATCGAACATTAGACAATGCCAAATGTTGATCAATAAACAACAAAGCATGCCTGAAACGTGATCTCAACATAGCCTAAGCTGGCACAGAAAGAGTGGCACTGTAAGCTGTAACTTCGCATTACCGCTTACATTTCATAATATGACTTACCGTTTACACTTAGATAGTTATTTCCTTGGCGGATTTAATTTTATTCACCAAAACAATCCCTACACAAACCAATACCAGTGCAATGGCATTTTTCCATTCTAAAATACTTTCGTTGAGGAAAATGGCCGAAAGAACCGCACCAGAAACCGGGATAAGAAAATTGAACGGCACCACCATTCCTACTCGATTATATTTGAGCAATAAGCTCCATAGTGCAAAAGCCGCTGATGACAACACCACCAGATATGCCAGTAACAATAAGGCCCGCCAACCGAAATCACTCAGATGGCCACCAAACAGGTAACCGCCAAGCGTCAAAACCAAGCCGCCAATGGCAAGTTGGTAGCCCGTCATCACCGTGGTATCCATAGTTTGCGAAATACGCTTACCGTAAATACTGGCGGCTGAAAGAATGAATGCAGCCAGTACAATGCTCCCCTCGCCCAGCAGTGAAAAATTAAAATCCATCAGATCTGAACCAAAATTCACGACCATCACACCAGCAAAGCCCAATGCGCAGCCAATGATTTTATTGAACGTTACCCGGTCATTTTTATAAATATAATGCGCTAACAGCACGCTGAAAAATGTCCCAGTCGCATTCATGATTGAGCCTTTCACCCCAGTGGTATATGCCAGGCCAAGATAGAAAAACACATACTGTAGTGCTGTTTGTGTTAACCCCAGAATAGCTATTTGCTTATATTGGTATGTTTTGAGGCGACCAATAGCTTTACCACTGGCAATAGCGAAAAACAGCAGTACTAATCCTGCCAATAAAAACCGATAACCGGCAAAAACCATTTTGCTAGGAATATCGTCTGGTGCAATATGAAATAGTGTATAACCGTTTTTTATCGCGGGGTAGGCACTCCCCCAAAGGAGGCAACAGAAGGTCGCAACCAGGAAAACAAATTTTTTATTGGTAAAAAGCGGAGGGCTGCCATCCACGTGAACATCCTTTTCAAGCAAAAATGAAATGATGTTTCGTTATAACTATTTCCTGCCAAAAAGTCCTGTCTAATGTCACTTTTTGCCTAAAAATACTCAGGCTATTCTCTGTACCGCACCTATCACCCATGCCCGCCAAAAATAACTGCCTATTTCTTTAACCAAACACCTAAAGATGAGACACAATATTTTAACTTTTTTCTCGATTTTACATTATTTTATCTTAATGAATAAGCACTCAACGCAGTAGCACGATGTGTAAACCGTCCTGTATCGTTTAAAAATCAAACAAATAATATCATTCCATGCCCTACTTCCCCCATAAAATAGATAATTTAACTATTTACGCATATAAACATTAAACATATTTATGTAATTTTGATAAACTTGACTTAAGTTGTGTCACTAACCGAAATTAATCGTACGACAAATAAGCGGTTATAAAGTTTTCCCTGGTGTTGGCCGAATTGGCATCCCTTACCAAATGAGATTGGTAAGGGTTTTTTTTGCCTATCATTCAGGCTTAGGTCGTTATATGTCTAAGAAGCCTGCTGCATCACCCGAGCTAACGTAAGGGCACGGATAATCACCGCCATTATTTCCTGAGAACTGTGGCCTGCTTCGACCAATCGGTAGATCTCTAAACGCAAATCCTGCGCAATGGGCGATGTCGACTCCAGCAGTTTTGATTTTGGCACTGTGGATCGTAGAGATTTTTTGATAAGGGTTGCCGTAGTGCTGGAACGTATTCGATGAAAAATACCTCGCCATAAAACAACCCATGACAAATATCACCCGGTGGGTGACGGAGATAGTAAGGAGGATTTGCCGCAAATTATTTGTAGTAGTAGAAATGCTTGTTTTAGATCAAGCAATTTTTGTATGGGTATTCACTTTTATGAACCAGCTCAAAAAAATGCACCCCTCGATCAATTTTTCATAAAATCAATCATACACCTCTTTGTGGGTAGAAACTGAGGGTGGCAATAATAAACGTCGGTGTCATGTTATTGATAAGAGAGAATTCAGATGGCAGGCAACACATACCGCTTGCAGTGAAAATGGCGGATTATTAATGATGCCCTGAACCATAAAAATAATTCAGAGCATCTGGTATCGTTATTTACGAGGTGATGCCGCTATCACTGCTCAATATCCAGCTTTTCAAGTGCCGATCCCAGCATGCGTTTAGCATCAGGGATAGATTCAATCAACTGGAGAGTAAGCAAAGCTTCAACGGTAGATTCTGCTCCTGAGTTTTTATTCACCTTGGTGGCCGAATCGATACCGTCAAAAGAGATGCCGCTCACCGGATAATACATTTGCGCCTGTGCGGGGTTATTCTTGAAGAACCACAACGATAAATCGACCGCTCGCTCCAGGTAAATCGCATCGCGGGAGATCTGCCAAGCTTTGATATTGGCAAATACCATCGGACGGATGATATAGGCAATCTGGGAGAATTTCTTTTGTTCCATCAGTGTGACTTTCTCACCCTGCTGACGAACGGTAAACTCGTTTAATAACCCATTATTAATCAACCAAGGGTGGAAGTGATCCAGCTCGTTAAAGGCCGCTTTAATCATATCCCGATCACCCAAACTATTGCCCGCAACCAGCAAAGAATATGCCTGGCTGTTACCGTAACCATGCCACAGGTTTTGCCAGCTTAAAAAGGCACCATTAACCGGTGAAGAGGGATCCTTAACCTGCATCAGCATGATACCGGCGGCCAGTGAACGCATCATCTTTTCAATTTCTGGTTTTGCGTCCAAAGCCTGTGCATCACTCAAAGCCATCAACAGCACCGAAGCCTGATCGCCAGCAGTATGAGGCAGCCATTCAGCTACCGCTACACCCTCTTTTTCGCCCTGGGTTTGTTTGAAGTTAAAATCTTTATAAATCACATCGATGGTGGCGAAAATAGTCTCGCGGGTTCTTTCTGCCAGCGCGCTATCGGTTTTTACCAATGTAGGGTATGCCTGAGTCAGCGCCCATAACGCGCGCCATGTCCACCAATTTGGCTCTGCCACACTGGTTTTATATTCTTTATTAATAGAATGGTCAGGGTAGATAAAATTATAGAAATAACCATTATCCGCCCGCTGATAAAGAATAAATTCGACCAACGATTTTACTTTTTCTAAATCTGCCGCTGAGCCTGTTGATTGATATTGACGCTGATAAAAAATGGCCGCACGAGCAACGTCATCAATGGCTGATACACCTTCAATGGGATCTTTAACCCAACGGTAATCTGGAAACTCACTATAGATATGAATCAGACCCAGTTCTGTTTTGTTCGCAACCGTGACCTTCTGGTATAAGGCATCCAAATGCTCGGCATTAACCAGCGAGGCGGAGGAAGAGAACGATGTTAACCCGATGACGCAAACCAGCGTATGTAATAGTTTCATATTATTTCTCTTATTCTAGGTTCATTATTTACCACAAGTTAAAAAATATAGTTAACACCTAATTTGCCAAAATGCGTGGTAGTGTCATTGTAACTTTTCTCATCGCGCACGCCACGATCCCAGAATTTTTTGTCGTGTTCCACCCGGTAAAAATATTCGGCAACCAGATAAAATCTATCAGCGATAGGATAGCTATAGTTAAAGATATATTTTTGCGCTTTCGAGGTTTCTCTATAGCCGTCTTGCCCACCGATACGTCTTAACTGCGGTTCCATTTTAAACAGAAAGTTATTTTTACCCATATTAACCGCAACCCAAGGACGAAGTTCCTGCTCCAGAACGTTCGCTGTTTTTGCGCCGTCATGATTAAAGTCCTGGCCCTCTTTACGGAATAACTCAAGACCCGCGTGCACATTATCTGCAACGCGATAATTCACATTAATGAGCGCTTCATAGAACTGGAACCGCCCATTATCGGCACCACGGGCATCTTTATCTTCTACCAGCATTTTCACATCGGTATTTACACTCAAGCTATCCGATACTTGATAACGGTAATAGGGCCGGAAGCCATAACCATCGCCGCCAATATTGTTGTCGCTGCCTGTCATGCGGTTTTTCTCATAACCGGTTTTGCCTAAATAGATCCCCTCGAACATAAACCAGTGTTTATCGACACTTTTGGCCCAGGCAGGACGAATTTCCATTTCTATCATGCGGAAATCGACTTTTTGATTGCTCTCATTACGTGAGTCGCTGGTAAACTGCACTTGCTTGAGTACAAAGCCGGTATTCCAACCTGTATCGCCAAAATTAACTCGCCCGTCAGCGAACACCCTTTCATGCACCGGACGAGAGTTAGTGCTGCGTCCTTCATTGCGGAAATGTTCTATTTTATATTCAGCCAGCCAGTTGCCATGAAAATAAGCTTTTTCATTCTTAGGAATGCGCACAATGCCAACATTATCATCGCTGAGTTCGACAACGGCCTCCACCGTCTCACCACCGTCGTTTACTATTCTTATTTTATCACCAGCAAAAATAGGGCTATTTTCAGTGTTATTGGTTTTTACCCTATTCGGAGAATTATCCGCATGGGCAACAGAACAGATACCTGCCATCAGAAACAGGTAAAAATATTTTGAGTGTTTCATATGCATTCCATGTAAGCAGGTGGTATTCCCATTCGATAGATAATAGGAATCCCACCCAATATAATTGATATTAGATTTAGTCCATTAAGGAAATTAAACAGCGATTCAGATTGTCTGGTAATTAAAATCCGGTAAAGGGATCCTCAATATCAATCCAATGCGCTTCAGCATCACTGGCACCCACATATAATCGCCAGCGGTTGTCCGGTAGTTTAATCAGTCCTCCAGGGAAAAGAACATCCACTAAGTCCGGGCGTTTAGCGCTACCGGGTAGCAGATTATCTCTGACCGCAATAATTTTTATTGCGGTGTCGTGTTTGGTCTCCGGGTTGAAGATAAATACGCCCGGGTAGTAGTGCCTCCTTCCTTGTGGGTCAAAACAGGCAATATGGGAAAGTAACCCAATGGTGCCGTCGCAAAGTAAATGAGTTTCGTTGACACCGCCCCATTCGTCAGTGTTGAACTGCTGATCGAACAGTTCAGCACTAGCGATAGTTTCTGCTGTTAACGCCTCCAGGTTGTTTATCTCAACATAGCCAATAGTCCCTCTACCGCCAATATTGCCCTGTGGTCGGGTAAATACCCCAATGCGCCCCGGTTGAATATGACACAGACGGATATCCTTCATTCCCGGTGGGCCAGAGGCGAAACGGGTTAATGAGTAGATGTCAGGCCCACGATAAAATACGGTGTGCCAGATGAGTGCTTCCGGGTTATCAGGGTGTGGATTAATCTCAACCCCGCCAAAAATGAGTTCATCCTCAATCCAGGTAAAGAAGGGATCCTGTAATTGGAAGGTCGGAGCCTCTGCAACCGGCGTCCATTTCCCTTGCTGTTCACTAAAAAATACAATAGTTGAATGCTCGGAGTCCCTAGCTTCAACACGCCCGGCAATCACTACCTGCCCGGCGGAGGTAAATGGGGCCGTAATATTATAAATGTCTTGGTCACCGACGCCGGTAAACTCAAGCTTTCCGGTCGAATGGGTGATATCCGACCTGCGTTGCTGGTAGTCGGCGAGCAGTTGGGCAACGCTGGCTGGGGGGTTATGTATCATCATAGAACCTTATATTTTATCCCGTAATTATACCGACAGGTGCTGCCACAATTGAGCCAGAGGCATTTCAGCCAGACACATACATTCGTCCGCTGCGCCGTAATAGACCCGCAAAGTATCGTTCTCAATTAATGCGCCACAGGTAAAGACAACGTTACCAAAAAAGCCGTGCAGCTCATAAGGTGCCTGAGGTTGGAGCAACGGCACCGGCGACTTCGCGAGGATTTTGGTGGGTTGTGCCAGATCAAGCAGCAGCGCACCAAGGGAATAGCGTTGGTTAACATCCACCCCGTGGTAAATTTGCAGCCATCCTTTTTCGGTTTTCAGCATTTGTGCGCCACCGCCCAGTTTCAAGGCATCCCAAGGATCTTGCGATGTCCCCAATAAGTGCCGGTGGTCTCCCCAGTGCAACAGATCGGTGGAACTGGCCAGCCAAATCTCAGGTTTGCCGAAGTGTTTCGGTGCCGGGCGGTGCAACGTCATATATTTACCGTCGATTTTTTCCGGGAATAAGCAGGCATCACGATTATCCGGGCAGAAAATCAGCCCCAAGCGCTCAACCTCGGTGAAGTCCCGAGTGACCGCCAACGCGGTGCAAATCCCCTTAGCAGAAACGGCAGAATAGTTAATATAAAAAGCACCATCAATCTGAGTAATACGGGCATCTTCACAACCAAAAGCTTCGTAACCATTAGCCGGGAAGATAAAGGGCTGATCGTCAACAGTGAAGCTCACGCCGTCACGACTTCTCGCCACACGAAGATGGGAAAGAGAGGTCAGGTAGACGGTCGATGGATCAGCAATATCGGTGATTAGCCGCGGATCGCTAAAATCGTAGGCTGGATCATCACGCTGGAACAACCGCGTTGTCACCTGCCAGCGCCCGGAATCTTCCATTAGAAAAGGTACGGCGGTGGTGCCTTCACTTTCAGGGATAACGCTTTCCGCGATGCGGATCAGCATAATGGTTTCATCGCCCAGTTTGGTGACACCGGCGTTAAAGGCGCATTCAACCTTAAATCCCGGATAGCTTGGCGTAATATCCTGGGGTGTAATTAACGGATTACCGGAATACCTAATCATCATTGTCCTCTATATAAATAACGATATCGTTATTAGTCATTTCACTGTCTTTACGGGTATCAAATAAAACCTTTCCGGGGAGAGGAGCCGCTAATGGATAAGCTCTGCCAAAATTAATCAATACCGTGGCACGCTGGCGGCGATAGCAACGGCTGAATATCAGGGTGTCCTGCACCAGTGCTAACCCGTCATATTCGCCATACTGAAAAACGGGGTATTGAGCGCGTAGAGCCATCATTTTTTGATAGTCATGCCAGAGTGAGTGACTGTGCTGTTGAGCCGTTTCGGCGTTGATCTCCCTATAATTTTCATTAATAGGCATCCAAGGCACTTGCGAACTAAACCCAGCCAATGGGGCGCAGGACCACTGCATCGGTGATCGTGAATTATCACGGCTTTTGGTTAATGCAAAGCGGAAGGCTTCGTCAGGATCACCGCAGGTCGTAAGTTTCTGCTGGTAATGCATTTTCCCCTGGATGTCATAAATATCGTCCGGGCAGGTGGCTACGTAGTCCTGCATGCCCACTTCTTCGCCGTAATAAATAAAGGGAACACCGCTCGCCATTAATTGCAGCGCGGCCACCGCCCGGGCACGGGCAATATCGCCAACACCATCGCCGAAACGACTGATCATTCTCGGCATATCATGACTGGAGAAAAACAGCGTTGGCACGCCACTGTGTGTACTGTTCATCTGCTCCAACTGCCGGAAAATCTGTTGTGGTTCGAAAGTTGGCTGGCTGGCTAAATTAAAATTAAAGACCACATCACATAATGCGGCAGACTGATAACGCACCAGTTCATCGAGCTTATCGCTGCCCACTTCCCCGACAATAAAACAGTCACCTTTAGCACGCACATGAGCCAGTAAATCGGCGAGACAATCTTCGATAGCTGGCTGATTAATATCATTAAGGTGTTGCTGCTCACCGTTATCCAGCATCGGGTTATCCGTTCGGCTGGCATCGCAAGAAAGGAAATTGATCACATCCAGTCGAAAACCATCCACGCCCATCTCTAGCCAGAAATCCAGTACCGCTTTAGCTTCATCAACCACCGCCGGATTAGCCCAGTTAAGATCAGCCTGCTGAACAGCAAACTTGTGGTAGTAGTAATACTCGCCTTCCGCTTCCGGCTCCCAAGCCGAGCCGCCAAAGAATGACTGCCAGTTATTAGGTTCGCGGGTAAAAATAAAATAGTCACGATATTGGCTGGCCGGATTATTGTGCGCATCTTTAAACCACGGATGCTCGGTAGATACGTGGTTAAGCACAACGTCGATAATGACCCGAATATTGCGCTGGTGGGCCTCAGCAATTAACTGTGCGAAGACCTCCAAAGTGCCAAAACGCGGGGCAACGTTAAGGTAATCGCTGATATCGTAGCCATTATCCACCAGGGGGGAAGGATAGAATGGGGTTATCCAAATTCCACCAATCCCCAGCGCCTGTAAATAGTCCAGTCGCTCTATTAGCCCGTAAAAATCCCCTACCCCATCACCGTTACCGTCCTGGAAACTGGGCAGGTAAATTTGATAGAAGACCGTTTCACGCCACCACCGCATATTAGTCATCTCGGCCGCGCCCTATTTTAATGACAGGGACATGCCCTGCATGAAATATTTACGGAATAAAATAAACAGCACGACAATCGGGATGGTCTGAATAACCGCGCCAGCAATCACTGGCCCAACATAAACACCATAGGATTTGCTGAATGTGGCCAATAACACCGAGAGCGGCATTTTACTTTCATCCTGAATAACAATCAGCGGCCATAAGAAGTTGTCCCATGTACCGACAAAGGTAAACAGTGCCACGATGGCGATAATGGCTTTATTAAGCGGCATCATCAGATAAATCATAATTTGCCACAGACTGGCGTTATCTATCTTAGCCGCGTGAATATAATCATTCGGCGTTCCCTGAAAGCTCTGGGAAATCATAAAAATGCCCCAAGAACTCATCAGGAAAGGGATAATCATGGCGCTATAAGTGTTTAATAACCCCAACTCCCTGACCAAGACAAATTGCGGGATGATAAACATAGATGCGGGGAAAACCATCTGTAAGAACAATAAGTTTCTAAACAGTGATTGACCTTTGAACTGCATTTTGGCCAGCGCGAAGCCAATAAACATCGAGCTTAACGTTACCGCTACCGTCACCACCGTCGAAATAAAGAATGAGTTCAGCAATGTCTTTAAAAATGGCTTTTCCACCCGGCCACTGTTTTCAAAAAGAAAACGATAGTTATCAAGTGAATAAGCGGTATCAAACAGCCCGGAAGTGTAAATGTCGGCCGACTGTTTAAAGGAAGATAGCACCATCCAGATATAGGGATAGAGCCATGAGAGCGCCAGAGCAAACATAATCAGATGGACGATGAGACTGCTGATGTTTTTTTTCATTTAAACGATCTCTACCTTTCTTTCCAGCAATTTTCTGACCGCCAAAATGATCCCAAAACTGGTGAGCGCGATAAAAATTGACATGGTGGCCGCCCAGCTTGGCTGCATCTTCATAAACGCGGTTTCATACATCACAATCATCGGTGTAGTGGTGCTATTAAGTGGCCCGCCACCAGTAATAAGGTATGGCTCGGTAAAAATAGCGAAGGAGACCGTAATAGCGAGAACTAACACCATAATTAATTGCGGGTTGATCATCGGTAACGTGATATGGAATAAGCGCTTGACGGAACCAGTATTATCTAATGTCGCCGCTGAATAAATTTCTTTAGGAATACTGTTCAGCCCAGAAAATAAAATCAACCCGTAATATCCAACAAACTTCCATGTCACCACCAAGGCGATAGATAACATGGCTAAATCCGGGCTGGTTAACCAAGGCAGGGTAAAGCCAAACCAGTCATATAAAAAAGTATTCAACGGCCCATCCTGACTAAATATCTTGGAGAACACGATGGAATAGGCCACGCCGGATGAAACATTAGCCAGTAAAAAGCTCAGCCCAACAAAGGTTCTGCCATACTTCAATTTCTGTAAGCCAAACGCGAACAGGAATGAAGCGATAAACACAATCGGTAAGTAATACATTAAGAAACGCAGCACGTTTAACATCGACTTCCAGAACAATGGGTCCTGCAACACCAGAATAAAGTTATTCAGGCCATTGAACGTAGGGGTGCCGACAAATCGCCATTCAGTTAGCGATAAAACCGCCAGCCAAATAAAAGGATAAAACCAAAATATGCTGGTATATCCCAGATAGGAGGCAGCCAATATGCTGCCTACATGTTTATCTTTAAGCTTTAAAAAAGTCATAATGCAAGGCCACCTGCTTACTTTGATGCACAAAACGATAAATTAACTCATTCTTATTATTCGTGTTTTAAAATTCAGTGTTTTAAAATCGCATTCACTTCTTTTACTGACTGTTGCAGCGCTGCATCGGGAGTTGCGGTATTAAACGCCGTCTTCTCAATCATTTGTGTCATGCTGCGTTGGATTTCTACCGTTTCACCACTGGAAACAGGCGGGATCGCCACGTTGACATATTCGGCGTAGGCCGCTGCGTACGGGTGTTCCTGATAGTATTCTGCGAAGAAAGGATTGGTGAGCAAATCCCCTCTGGCGGGTGGCATGCCGGTCAGTTCCATCCAGCGTTTATCGAACTTTGGCTGGCTGAATACCCACTGAATAAACTCCCACGCCTCGGGCTTAACTTTAGAGTGGCTGAACAGCACCAGTCCTTTGCCATCAGCGAAGGTATGGGGTTTATCTTGCGTATTCTTGACCAGCATCGGGCCAATTTTTATGTGTTTTAAAATTTCTGGATATTGTTGCTGATAACGACTGATATCCCAGGGGCCGCGTACTGCGCCCAAGACTTTGCCGGTGACTAAGGGATCATCCTGGCCAAAGTCGTACAGAGTCCATTTTTTTGAAAACAGAGTATGCATAAAACCCAAAACGTCATGCCCGGCCTGGCTATCATAGGTGGCTTGTTGGTTGGAGATATAAGATTTACCGCCACTTTCGGCATAATAGAGGGCGATAAAATCAAACCAGCGGTCCCACCAGTTACGGCCAGAAGTGGCTTGTATCGCATAACGTTTATCCGGGATGGTGTATTTTTCGGAGAGGGCGTACACCTCGTCATAGGTTTTCGGAACATCGCTAAAACCCTGCTCGGCTAACAAATCGCCACGCCACCAAAATAGCACCGGGTTCATGTAAATTGGCAGGATGTAATTTTTGCCGTTATAGCGCCAATTATCCATGATATCCGTCATCTGGCGGGTATCAATTAAATTGTCATAACCCTCCATCGTCGAAAGATCAACCACCTGGCCTAAATCAGCAAGCTGAGAGCCAAAACCGGTAAAAATATTTTCTGAGATGTCAGGTGCGCGATCAGAAGCAATTGCATTCATTATGGCTTCTTCAGAGCTACCCGCTGCCGGAATGGTTGAAAAAACCACTTTCTTTTTATCCGGTTGTTTATTCCACTCCCCAACCACTTCGCTCCAGAAAGCTTCCTGAACATTATTCGGCGCGATCCACAGAGTGATATCCTGTTTTTCATTTTTAGTCGAAGTAGCATCATTGTCGCAGCCAGTCAGCACCACACAACTGGAGGCAATCGCCAAAGAAATCAGGGTGTTCTTTATTTTATCTAACATTGCTTTATTCCCAGGGCCATCGTTGAATGAAAAGGCTGGAAGACCAATTTTAACGTTAAAATAAAATAGCAGCGTAATTCCCATAATGATGTGAGGTATTTCACATCTCATCATTTTAAGTTTAACGTTAAAATCGTGACATTCATTCAAATTTTAACGTTAAAATTGATGTAGCATGCAGTTAGTAAGCTGTGGGTTTGATCATTTCACATGGAGGAGGATCTGATACAGGCAATTTGATTCATTCTTCTTCCCGGAGATTTTAACATGACCACAAGTAAGAAAAGAGAAACGCTTAAAACAATAGCTGAGGCGCTTAACGTGACACATACCACTGTCTCGAATGTGTTTAATCGGCCGGAAAAAGTATCACCTGAATTACGAGAAAAAATTTTAGCCTACACCGAATCGATCAATTATCACGGTCCTGCGGGGGCTGGGCGCTTTCTGCGGACCGGGCAATGCGGGACACTCGGTGTCATATTTAACGACAACCTGAGTTATGTTTTCTCTGATCGACATGATATTGCGTTGATGCGTGGCATTGCCGAAGAGTGTGAAAAGAATGGCATTAATATCGCTTTAATGCCGTTAAAAGCGAATAACGCGCTAAAAAAGCGGATGATGGGCGCCCTGGTAGATGGTTATATTTTAAATGCGACCTATAACAATGACGAAATTGTTCAGGCGGCATTAACCAGCGGGCTACCGGTGATTACCACCGATATCAAACTCCAGAGTTTCGCCTGTGTTTCGATAGATGACGGGGCCGCGATGCAAACCATCTGCCACCACTTGCTGGCAGCCGGACATAAAAAGTTCGGTATTGTCTCTTTCCCGGTGAACAGGCAGCCCGACGTGCTGTCATCTCTGGCTCAATTCTCTACTGAGTATGATAACGGGGTGGCCTTCGGGCGAATTAACGCCTGTATCAAGGCACTGGCTACCGCCGGAGTTGATTTACACACCAGCTATGTGGCCGAACAGCCGCACAGTGAAGCTGGCGGAGAAACTGCGGCCAAAGCGTTACTGGCAGCGCAGCCGGATATCTCGGCCATTATCTGTTTATCTGACCGTTTTGCGTTCGGCGTTTATCAGTTTTGCCAAAGCCACAATATTTCAGTACCCGGCCAGATTGCGATTACCGGATTTGACGATATCGACATTCAGGATCCTCCCATTGGTTTAACGACTATTCGTCAACCTATTGTTTTGAAAGGTCGAGAAGCTGCGAGAGCGCTTATTTCTGGCCAATTGGCCCGTGACATATCTTTAGATTTTGAACTTATCGTTCGTGATTCTGCATAATCAGATGGAAAGGAAATGGAAAAATTAACCTGTTTTAAAGCTTACGATATTCGGGGAAAACTCGGTACGCAGTTGAACGAAGAGATAGCCTATCGAATCGGGCGCGCCTATTGCCAGTGGTTAAAACCAGCAAAAGTGGTGGTCGGCGGAGATGCCAGGGCCACCAGTGCCGCTTTAAAAAACGCATTGGCAAAAGGGTTAATGGATGGCGGAGCTGATGTGATTGATATCGGCATGGTTGGCACTGAGGAAGTTTATTTTGCCACCCGCTTTTATGGTGTCGATGGCGGAATTCAGGTGACCGCCAGCCATAACCCGATTGACTATAACGGGATGAAGCTCGTTAAAAAAGATGCGCAACCCATTAGCGGTGATAATGGGTTGTATGAGATTCAGAAGCTGGCACAGGATAATCATTTTCTCCCCTCGGCAGTCAAGGGCCAGCTCGAAACCCAGTGCGTTCGCGAACACTATATTGAGCACTTATTAAGCTATATCGATCTGACTACATTAAAACCAATGAAAATTGTGGTTAATGCTGGCAATGGCGCAGCTGGCCCAACGCTTGATGCATTGGAAGCGCTAATGGCCAAACACAAGGTGCCGGTCAGTTTTATTAAAATTAACCATCAACCGGATAGCCGCTTCCCCAATGGCATCCCAAACCCGATGTTAGCGGAAAACCAGTGGTCAACCCGACAAGCGGTATGTGAACATCAAGCGGATCTAGGGATTGCCTGGGATGGGGATTTTGACCGTTGCTTCTTCTTCGACCACCTTGGTCATTTCATTGAAGGCTATTACCTTGTTGGCGTGCTGGCGGAAAGGTTCCTGCACGCCAACAATACCGAGAAAATAGCCAAAAATAGCGGGGAAATAGCCCACAGTACGGGGAAAATAATCCACGATCCCAGATTGATCTGGAATACCATAGATATTGTACAGTCACTGAATGGTACCGCGATCGAATCTAAAACCGGCCATGCTTTTATTAAAGACGCTATGCGCCACCATGATGCTATCTATGGCGGGGAAATGAGCGCCCACCACTATTTCCGCGATTTTGGCTACTGCGATAGCGGTATGATCCCTTGGTTATTAGTGATTGAATTACTGTCACACAGAGAAACATCACTATTTTCATTAATTGAATCCCGCAAAGCACTGTTCCCAGTATCGGGCGAGCTTAATTTCACCATTGACGATCCGGTAGCCAAAATTCAGCAAATAAAACAGTTTTATGCCGATAGCGCCATCAATATCACCGGAATTGATGGCCTGAGTATGGAGTTTGAATGCTGGCGCTTTAATATCCGCGCATCGAACACTGAGCCACTGGTGCGTTTAAATATTGAAACCCGCAGTGATATCAATCTGCTGGAGCAAAAAATCGCGCAATTGACTCAACTGTTACAAAAATGAATGACCTGAACGTTAAAAACCAATTCAATCTATCTTGCGTATTTGCTAAACGCGAGAATAAGTTACAGCATATTGTTGGAGCATATAATGGCTAGCGTTTCTCTCGCAAATGTCGTGAAGTACTATGATAAAATTAAAACCATTGATAACGTCAATCTTGAAATTGCATCAAAAGAGTTTATTGTCCTGGTTGGCCCTTCTGGCTGTGGAAAATCCACGTTATTAAGAATGATCGCCGGTCTGGAGGAAGTTAACAGCGGTGAAATTAAAATAGAGAATAAAGATGTGACCCATACGAATGCCGGTGCGCGCGGTGTCTCTATGGTATTCCAATCTTATGCACTTTACCCCCATATGACGGTGCGTGAGAATTTGGCATTTGGCCTTAAAAATATCAAAATTCCAAAGCCAGAAATCGCTGCCAGAATTGCCAATGCATCAGGTATTCTGCAACTGGATAATTATCTTGAGCGCCTACCACAGCATTTATCCGGTGGCCAACGTCAGCGCGTGGCTATTGGTCGATCCATTGTCAGTTGTGCCAACGTGTTTTTATTTGATGAGCCTTTATCTAACCTTGATGCCTCACTGCGTATCCAGATGCGACAGGAAATTGGCAAACTGCATGAGCGCTTGGGTAAAACCACAATATATGTCACTCATGACCAAATAGAAGCCATGACACTGGCGGACCGGATCGTGATTTTGAATCAGGGAAGAATAGAACAGATAGGAACCCCTGAGGAGGTTTATAACCATCCGGCCAATATATTTGTCGCCGGTTTTATCGGTGCGCCTAAAATAAACCTATTTAACGCAGTTTATGAGCAGGCTGGCTACGTTAATATTAATGGGCTCAGTACGTTTATTCCACGATTGGCGAAACTAAACCTGCCGGTGGGGGCCCCACTGACGTTAGCCATCCGCCCCGAACACTTTTCCTTAACTGACGGTACCGAACTGTCTCTGGTGGTGAAGACTGACATCACCGAAATGCAGGGTGACTCCACTGTAGTGCTATTTAATTCAGCGGAGCACGGTACGCTGCAAATGAAAGTCCCCTATCAACTGAAACTTACCGTTGGTAAAGAGGTGACTATCGGTGCTTCCTGCCATCATATTCTGGTGTTTGATGAACACGGCCAGGCAATACGCACTGAGCCAGTGTCGGGAACTGACCACGTCAAATAAACGAGTTGAGCTTTTAGGGCGCGCGATCTGACCCCCTAAAAGCGCGACCTTAAACCAGCAAATAGCCATCTACTCATTTAGTCGCATAATTATTCTAATTTATGATGATACGCAACCCAACCGCCGTGAAATCAATGAGCAAACTTGTTCCAGCTCATCATTCACCCTATCCATTTTTTGTGTCATTCGATGGGTCGGGCCCGCAACACTGATTGCACCAATAATATTGCCTGTATAATTAAATACCGGCCGCGCAATACAAGTCAGGCCCTCTTCATTTTCTTCATCATCGACGGAATAACCTTTCAAACGAATATCGGCCAATATTTCATACAGTTTTACCCGATCGATAATGGTTTTATCTGTAATGCGGGCCAGTGGCTTACCCAGCACGCAATCAATCTCTTCCAAGGGTTGGAAAGCCAACAGCGCCTTACCAATACCCGTACAATAAGCGGGCAGACGCGCACCTAATTTCGCATTAGTTTGAATCGACAGTGTCCCTTCATTTTTATATAGATAGACGACAAAACCACTGCTATAAACGCCCAGGAAACAGGTTTCTGATGTTTTCGCCGAGAGCTTTTTTAGATAAGGGATAGCAACCTCAACCAGGTTGATATTCATCAATCCTTTCATGCCTAGCTCCAGGCTTTTAAGATCCAAAATATACCGTTCAGTTATCGCATCTAATGCAACATATTGCCGTTCTTTTAACGTCTCTAATATCCTAAACGCAGTGGTTTTAGGGATCCCCGTGTGTTTAACCAATTCGGCTAATGATATTCCATCAGAGTGTTCGCTAATCTCTTCCAGAATGGTTAACACCTTATCGATATTGGAAGAGTTGGTGCTATCGCTCTTGGGCATCATCGTGCTCCTGTTTAAAAATCATCGTTTATTGTACCTGCCCTTATCAGACAGACAAACATCATCAATGGTCTTAACTGTGATCTACCTCTCTTTATTGATAAAATCGGAACGACATTCCTTATAATTGGATCTACTGTATTTAAAACGGAATGTCATTCCAATTTATTAATTTTGATTTTTGGTTCTGGTTAAGGAAAAAACATGCTTATTGTCACCATCGACTCCGGTACGACTAACACCAGAGTAAGAATATGGAAAGGCAGAACTGTCATAGCAAATGCCTGTGAAGCTGTCGGCATTCGCGACACGGTAAAAACAGGAAATCAGGACAGGTTAATAAAAGGAATCAAAAAAGCATTGGATTTGGCTCTTGGCCAAATCCAGGATGGCCCCACCCTGCCACAAATTATCGTGGCTTCAGGTATGATCACCTCCGAGGTTGGATTATGTCATCTTCCTCACTTAACCGTACCCGTTTCCCTGAAGACTCTGGCTAGAGGCACAATATCCAAAACCCTCCCTGAAATTAGCCCACATCCCATTTGGTTTATACCGGGTGTCAAAAATAGTGTTGCTGATATTGGGCTGCATAATTATGAAATGATGGATGTCATGCGTGGTGAAGAAGTTGAAACCTTCGGCCTACTTTCTCAACATAAAGTTGACGGACCTGCATTAATCATTTTACCGGGATCTCACTCAAAGTTTATTCACATAGACGAAAAACACCAAATTGTCAGTTCTGCCACCACCATGGCCGGTGAGTTATTAGATGTATTAACAAACCAAACCATTTTAGCCAATTCACTCCATCATCAATTTGCCAATGAGCTGGATATTGAATATCTCCTTAAAGGTGCCACCGCCTGCCAACAGGTCGGTATTGCACGTAGCTGCTTTTCTGTACGGATTCTAGATTTATTTACCGCAGCATCCACTAATCAAAAGGCCAACTTTCTGTTAGGTGCCGCGCTGTATTCAGATCTATTAGCGATCAAAAACAGTGAAGCGTTAGCGTTACAGAAAAATATCACTGTCATTATTAGCGGTAAAGCCATTATGAAAGAAGCGCTTGCCGTATTAATTAAACAAGATGCGTCCTTCACCGGGGAAGTGATTCTTATTAATGAAGATCCAAACAGCCCATTCTCAGGAATAGGTGCCATAGAGCTAATGAAAGAAAAAATTCCGAATATTATTCAAAAAAGCGTCATAGACCATCACTGATTAATTATTTTTACTGGGGAATCTAATGAAAACACCACTTGTAGCCATCCTTAGGGGTATCACCGCTAAGGAAGTCGATATACATATCCCAATATTAATTGACGCTGGATTTGATGCAATTGAGATCCCTCTCAATTCCCCTGATTGGGCAACCAGTATTGCTATCGCGGTAAAAAACTATGGTGAAAAAACGCTTATTGGTGCAGGTACTGTGCTTGACGTCATCAGCGTGGATAAACTCGCTAAATTAGGCTGTAGGTTGATTGTCACACCTAATACTAATTCTGATGTTATTAAGCAAGCGATTAAATATGGTATGGAAATTTTACCCGGATGTGCAACCGCAACTGAAGCATTCATCGCTATTGCCGCAGGTGCCAGCAAAATAAAACTGTTTCCTTCCAGCGTTTTTGGTCCCGATTATATCCGGGCATTGAAGTCAGTCTTACCACCACAGATACAGGTTTTTGCTGTTGGCGGTGTGACCCCTGATAATTTGGCTGAATATATGCAGGCAGGATGTGTCGGTGCAGGACTTGGTAGTGATCTTTACCGAGCTGGCCAATCAGCAGAAATAACAAAATCAAAAGCATTAGCATTTATTGCGTCATATCAGAACGCAAAAAAAAATTAGCTTTTTTAAGCTTATCTAACCCTATATTTCGAGGAATAAGTATGGAATATAATTATTTATTCAAAAACGCCATGGTTATTGATGGTTCAGGGCATGCCGAATATATTGCCGATGTTGCTATCAAAGACGATCGTATCGTCAAAATTTCCCCTCAGATTAATGATCCATCAGAACATATTATTGACTGTACCGGGCTTGTATTATCACCGGGATTTATAGATGTTCATACTCATGATGATTTGATCGTGATTAAACAACCCGAATATATTGAAAAAACCTCTCAAGGTGTCACCAGTATTATTGTCGGGAACTGTGGTATCAGCGCTGTCTGTGCAACTCTTAAGAATGAAGTCCCTGACCCTATTAATCTATTAGGTCAGCTCGAAGAGTTCACTTATCCAGACTTAGCCGCTTATCAGCAAAAAATTGCCGAGGTTGTCCCCTCAGTTAATGTCGGAACACTGATTGGCCATACCACATTAAGAAACAACTGCGTTGAAAACTTACTCGAACCCGCAGATGAAAAAAGTATTGCTGAAATGCGCAACGTGCTGAGCAAAGCCTTGGAGCAAGGGGCGCTAGGGCTGAGTACCGGTTTATCCTATGGCAACGCGATCAATTCATCAACTGAAGAGATCTGCTCATTAGCCGAGTTACTGGCTGATTATCAAGCCATTTATACCACCCATATGCGCACTGAATATGACGGCATCCTTGATGCAATGGATGAAGCATTTCTAGTGGGCCGTCATGCAAAAGTAGCGGTTCAGATCTCCCATCATAAATGTGCGGGTGTTAAAAACTGGGGGCGCACCATAGAAACCCTGGCCTTAATCGATAAATACCGACAACAACAAGATATCAATTGTGATTGTTACCCTTATCGCGCGGGTTCCTCCAATTTGGATTTAACTCAAGTCACTGAAGATTACGATATTCTTATTACCTGGTCTGACAGCCATCCTGAAATGGCAGGGAAAACCCTCAAAGAAATTGCAGCGCAATGGTCAGTGAGTATCTCTCTGGCGGCAGAAAAAATGCTGCCCGCTGGCGCTATCTACTTCCAAATGGATGAAGCCGATGTTCGTCGGGTATTAAAACATTCCAGTTCAATGGTTGGCTCTGATGGGTTGCCGCGTGATCCCAATCCGCATCCACGGTTATGGGGCACCTTCCCGCGCGTACTCGGTTATTACAGCCGTGACGAGAAGCTATTCCCCCTGACCACGGCTATCTACAAGATGACCGGCATGTCAGCAAAGCGCTTCGCGTTAAAGCAACGTGGGCTGGTTAAAGAAAACTATTTTGCTGATTTGGTGATTTTTGATGCTGAAAAAATCAACGAAAGCGGCACCTTCCAGCACCCCAAACAAAAAGCAGAAGGTATCGAATATGTGTTTGTGAATGGTGTGCTGACCTACCACCAGAAAACCATGACAGGCCAACGTGCTGGCCGATTTTTAGCGAAAGATAACAACAAATAAACCAGGGGAATCAAATGATTAAAAGATACGGTGTGAAAGGTTCTAAAGGCACTGGCGGACAAACATTACCTTTTGCCAAAGCGGTCGCTGCCGACGGTTGGTTATATGTCTCTGGGCAAACCCCCATGATTGATGGCGAGGTTATCGACGGCGGAATAATTGCTCAATCAACACTGGCGATTCAGAACTGCCTGGACATTATGATCGAAGCCGGTTTTGCCAAAGAAGACATTGTTCATATGAAAGTATTCTTGACCGATGCTCGCTACTTCTCCTCATTTAACAAGGTATTCCAATCATTTTTCGCTGAGCATCCTCCCGCCAGAGTCTGCTGCGTAGCCGATCTGGTTGTCGATTGCATGGTTGAAGTCGATATCACCTGCTTCAATCCAAAAATGAAGACTAAATGTTGATCATGCAATTGATTAATAAGGATATATTATGGAAAACAATAATTTCTTAATATGGTTTTTTCTCTATGCTGTTTGTATGATGACGGTTGGCTGGTATGTCACGCGCCATCAAAAAACCGGTGAAGACTTTATCCTCGGCGGTAGAAAAATGCCGATGCTACTTACGCTGGGTTCTACCGTCGGCACAATGGTAGGCACCGGATCAAGTATTGGCGCGGTCAGTTTTGGTTACGCAAATGGTTGGGCGGGAATGTTATATGGTCTTGGTGGCGCCACCGGTATTCTATTAACTGCCTGGTTATTTGCCCCGGTAAGAAACTTCCGCTTCATGACGATGAGTGAAGAAATTTGCTATTACGTCGGTGGCAGTAAGATTGTTAAAAACCTGGTGGCAATCCTGATCTTTTTAGCATCTATCGGTTGGCTGGGTGCACATATTCTGGGTGGCGGTCTGTATCTTGCCTGGGCGGCGAATATCGATATTAATACCGCAAAAGTGATCATTGCTGTTGGTTTTATTTTTTATGTGGGGATCGGTGGTTATAAAGCGGTCTCTTGGATTGATACACTCCAGTCTATTATTTTATTCTGCGGGTTTATTGTGCTGGCAGTGATGTCAGTTAGCTATGTCGGCGGTTGGGATGTGGTGGTCGAACATACTGACCCTAAAGCCTATACCCTCTTTGGTATTGGCAAAATGGGGCTCATGCCAGCAATTTCATTGGCTGTTGTTATTGGGATTGGGGTATTAGCGACGCCGTCTTACCGTCAACGTATTTACTCGGCGGCGTCAACCAAAGCGGTGCGGCAATCTTTTGTTATCACCGGCGTTTTATATATGGGATTCTCCTTCCTGCCAGCCATTATCGGTATGGCGACCAATGTGATGAACCCAAATATCGAGAATAGTAGTTTTGCCTTCTTATACGCGACAAATGCCCTACCACATGTATTAGCAATGGTAGTTCTTATCGCAGGGATGTCGGCCAATATGTCCTCCGGTAGTTCAGATGCTATTGCCGGGGTATCAATTATACTGCGTGATATTTACACCATGATCACCGGCAAAATGCCAGCGCCAGAGAAAGCCATTACACTATCTCGTATTTTCCTGCTGGGCGTTATCTCCCTGGCATTAATTTTCGCACTGACATCCAACGATATCATTGGCTATATTACTAAAATGATTTCGATGATTATGTCTGGTATGTGTATTACCGTTTTACTGGGTAAATTCTGGCATCGGTTCAACTGGCAGGGCTGTATTGCGGCCCTGCTTGGGGGCAGTTTGACCTCATTGACGGTGATCCTAATACCGCAATGGTCTAATACACTGGGTAACCCTGTTATTCCTTCATTGGTTGTCAGCCTGGTTGCTGCTGTCATCGTGACACTGATAACCCCTAAAAATAAACTGTCTCGTGAAGAGGTTCTGAAAATGATTACCGATGAACGAGAAAACACTGGAAAAACAGCAGCCACGAATAAATAAGCTAAAACATCGGCTCTCCGCCAGAGATTAAAGTCCCCCTGGCGGATCCTTTAAGGAGAATAAGATGCACGTTGATAAAAAATTAACCATTAACGCAGAACATAAGGCTGCTGCGATGTTTTCCTCCTCAGAGGGTAAAATAAATATACTCAATGAAGATACCTGCTTGCCTGCGGTAGTTATAAAAACTCAGGCTTTGGACAATAATATTCGATGGATGCAGCAGTATGCTAACCAGAGCCATGTCTCATTAGCGCCTCATGGCAAGACTACCATGACACCCGCCATATTTCGCCGCCAACTAGAAGGTGGTGCCTGGGGAATAGGTGTTGGCACGGCATATCAGGCTAAAGTTGCACTCGACGCTGGTGTGTCCAATATTATTATTGCTAACCAATTAGTCGGTAAATCAAATATCAAATTGATTTCTGAACTGCTCAAGCAATCCTCAGCCACGATTTACTGCTGTGTTGATCATCAGGATAATGCCATTCAATTATCCGATTTTTTTGCAGCACAAAACCAGAAAATGCAGGTGTTGCTTGAATTAGGTATTCCTGGCGGCCGCTGTGGTTGTCGAACCGAGCAAGAAGCCTACCAACTTGCCGCATTGATTAAGACGCTGCCCGGTTTGACATTATCGGGTATCGAGTTTTATGAAGGCATTATTCATAGCAACGATTTGCCAGCCGATATTGCTGTCATTGAAACTTTTATTCAAAAAGTCATCACAATCACCCGTAGACTTTTTAATGAAAATAGCTTCGATAACACATCTGATGTGTTATTAACCGGTGCAGGTTCTGTTTGGTACGATATTGTCTGTCGTCAAATGCAACAGGCCGCCCTGCCCGACAACTTTCGTTATATTATCCGGCCCGGCTGTTATATTACGCATGATCGGGGGGTCTACGCCGAAGCACAGCAATCATTAAGACAACGTGAACCACTGGCCTGCGAATTAGGCGGAGACCTGATCTCAGCATTGGAATTAGTTGCCTATATCCAATCACTGCCTGAACCGCATTTAGCTATTGTTAATTTTGGTAAACGAGATGCAGCCTTTGACTCAGGGCTACCACAACCTATCGCCCACTATCGAAATGGGCAATCGATACCCTTTAAATCAGCGAGTATGCGCACAGAGAATTTGATGGATCAGCATGCGATGGTCAAATATGACACTGATTTAGATCTGAAAGTGGGCGATATATTGATATTTGGCACTTCCCATCCCTGTATTACATTCGACAAATGGAAAACACTTTATCTGGTTGATGATAACTATGACGTCATAGAAGAGATTAACACTTTCTTTTAGGCATCGCCGGGATTAAGCAGACTGCGAATAGTCACCAACGGCCCATTGAGATGACACTCTATAGGCCGTTTGTCAATGGTGTGACCTCTCCCTCCTTCAAACGACAACTCGGGATAAAACCACTGATTCACAATGTAAAAAAGGGTAAACAGGCGCACATCATGGCCCATTGCCTTTAGGCTAATAGACTTTAGCTGTATTGGGCTATTTGCCTATGTCTTAAAGGAGCAGTAATGCAACAACAAATAAGCCAATGGTTAGCCCGGATGGGGCTAGAGTTTTCCGATGTGATGTCACTGATGATGGTCATTGGGCTGATCTTATTGATTTCTGTAGCAATCCATTTGGTGCTACACCGCGTGGTTCTTCGCGCCCTCCAGCATCGTGGCCAGCAGTCGCAACGCATTTGGCAGCAAGCTATCACTCAGCACAAGCTCTTTCAGCGAGTCGCACTATTGTTGCAAGGGATAATCATCAACCTCCAGGCAGTGCTGTGGTTGCAAAACGGCAGCCAAACACAAGCGGTTATCGTGACCGCCGCACAGGTGTGGATTATGGCCTTCGCACTACTGGCGCTGTTCTCACTGCTTGATACGCTGCTAACTCTGCTGCGACAAAGCCCTGTCACTCAACAATTGCCCCTGCGCGGCATCTTCCAAGGGGTGAAGTTGGTGGCGGCGATATTTATCGGCATTATGATCATTTCACTGCTCATGGGTCGATCGCCGCTATTATTGCTCAGTGGCTTGGGGGCGATGACTGCGGTACTGATGCTGGTATTCAAAGATCCCATCCTTGGCCTGGTGGCAGGCATTCAGCTCTCTGCTAACAATATGCTGAAAATTGGCGATTGGCTGGAGATGCAAAAATACGGTGCTGATGGTGCAGTGACCGATATTGGCCTGACCACGGTAAAAGTAAGAAATTGGGATAACACTATCACCACCATTCCAACTTATGCACTGATTTCCGACTCTTTCAAAAACTGGCGTTCAATGTCGGAATCCGGTGGCCGGCGCATCAAACGCAGTATCAATATTGATATTACCAGCGTGCATTTTCTGTCCGAACCGGAACAACAGCGTCTTGACCGCAACCCATTGCTATCACGCTACCTCAGCGAGAAAACACAGGAACTGAACCAATATAATCAGCAGATTGCTATTGATCTAAACTCACCGCTCAATGGCCGCCGCCTGACCAATGTTGGGACGCTGCGTGCCTATCTGGTGGCTTATCTACGCGCTCATCCGGGGATCCATCAAAATATGACCTTAATGGTACGCCAGTTGGCCCCAACACCTGAAGGTTTGCCGCTGGAAATTTATGTTTTCACCAATACCACGGTATGGGTGGAATATGAAAATATTCAGGCAGACATTTTTGACCATATCTTGGCGATCATTAGCGAGTTTGACCTGCGTATCCATCAGACCCCCAGCGGCAATGACATGCGCAGCATGCTCCTCGCCAGAGCCGAGCTGGCCTGATGAAATCATGTTTACTGCCAATTATCTTTGGCCGATGATTGTCAGTAAACTCCCCAAGCAGAGGCTGTCTTGACGAGAAAAGGAGAGTATTAGCAACACGGTGTCATTCCACTAAAGTATTTGCAAAGAGGAATGGCACATGACTCAACCTTTTGAACGACCGCAACAGCACCTTCGACCGGGTTCCCGGAAACCATCAACAGCATTGATCCACGCACCGTCCCTAATTAAAACAGCCTGTTGAAGTTACTTTATTTAGGGTTACAGAATACCCAAAGAAAATGGACAATGCCGATCCAGAGTTGGAATTTGACACTGTTCCAGTTAGCTATTTATTTTGAGGGGCCGTCTTAATAATGCGATAATGTGACACAGAATTCTGAACACTCTCTTCCCTGCTATATCTACAGTATTTATCTACAGTATTTGTGTTACGACCTATCCGTTCTATGATGCTTAAGGAAAATTAAGAATCAGTAATAAGGACATGCCCACTGCTAGCCCACAAATCAAGGAAGGGTAATGAAATCTTTTTTGGTAATTACCATATTAATTACAGCGACTATTCTGAGCTTCTTTTACATAGTCAAATTGTCAGGATGGTTAGTACATTGGAGGCATGGGTTATTTTGGTTATGAGTAGGTGAACCCGGTCAGGGGCATACTGAATAATTTATTTTAGGGAAAATACTGAAAAAACATGAGGATACTAAGAGAAAATGGCGGAGGAGGAGAGATTCGAACTCTCGAACGGTTACCCGTCGACGGTTTTCAAGACCGTTGCCTTCAGCCACTCGGCCACCCCTCCGCAACGAGCCGAACTATAGACAGAGCACTGCCACTTGTAAAGCCTGTTTGTGTTTAATCGGCCAAAAAGTCGCCATCCGATTATCGAATGATGAATTAATCGTCATCCGTTATGCTGAACGATGATTAGCTGTACAGCGACCGGTTTCTTTTCCATCACGCAGATGAAATCTTACGAACAACAGCACAGACCTCTTTGGGGTATAGACAAATGTTTGCTAAATTAGCAGCCGTTTCACTGATTGAATCACTGAGGTTGTATGTTGGAGTTTGAAGGTCGGATTATTGATACCGACACCCAAGGTTATCTGAAAAACAGCGCAGACTGGAGTGAGGCTTTAGCCCCCATACTGGCTGAACAGGAAGGCATTACACTCACCGAACCCCACTGGGAAGTGGTGCGTTTTGTGCGTGCTTTTTATCAGGAATTCAATACATCACCCGCTATCCGCATGCTGGTAAAAGCCATGGCCCAAAAATATGGCGAAGAAAAAGGCAATAGCCGATACCTATATCGTTTATTTCCTAAAGGGCCAGCGAAACAAGCAACTAAAATTGCAGGATTACCCAAGCCAGTGAAATGTATTTAACGAATAACAGCACGGCTTCAGCACGGTCAGTAGATTAATTACCGAATTTTAAATGTTTCAAACGGGGAAGCAGGATAAGGCTCCGTCAGTAGGCTGTCCACCCGCGCACCACGTGGCCCCCCCTGCTTAATCCACGCCAACAACTGTTCAACGGCTTGTTGCTCACCGTAGGCCACCACTTCCACACTGCCATCATCACAATTTTTGGCATAACCTGTCACGCCCAATTCCTGCGCCTGACGTTGGGTGCTATAGCGAAAACCGACGCCTTGAACGATTCCGTAAACATACGCAGCAATGCATACTTTTGGCATATTGACTCCTCATCTATACGCTAATCTATACCCTAAATAATTCGAGTTGCAGGAACCTTAACGTTTCCAGTATCGACGATGAACTCACCGCCGCGCTCTTAACCGATAACAACAGCATGAATCTGCAGCCTGGAAGATGTTCATTACGGTGAGATTCTCAAAGCCTATAACTTAACTCTGGCCGGAGACACAAGGAAGGCGAAAACCCTGCTGGGCCTGGAGGGAGCGTTCAGCTACAGTACGGTATTATCAAATATGATGACAAGCCATATCAGGAAACAATTCCCTGATACGCTAGCTACCATTATGCCGCCTGCGTGGGGGTGAGCGCACGGGCGCGATTTGACATTCGCCACGGTCCTCTGGCTGGGGGATGTCAAGGGACTATCGGGACACTGCGCAAAATAGCCATGGAGGGTGAATCCTCGAGTTTAGTACCGAAAAGAAGACGCTAAAGAGCTAAAACGAGATAACGAGATGAAAGCCCGTACCCGTTAACCCACCGGCCTACGGATGAACGCGCGGTGCATAAGGTTTTAGTCTCGTAACGGAGTGATTCACCCTATAACATCAGCATGGCGATAAAACGTCGGGAATGATTTTGTCTGTTGTTTTATGGACAATTTTTTCCATCTGACAACTTTCGCTTCTGGGGATGGGTGCTCTGAGGTGACGCGTTCGCCAACACCTACTCGGCCACAAATCAGCCCAAATGACAGCCAAGTATCAGGATAGTCGCGGTAGTGAGTGGGATGATATTACTATATGATTGTGACCTTATTTTGATTGATAATGACTTATCAATTTTAACCATTTGATTTAAAAAGAATATTATAATGCGCTTATTTCTTGCCAGAGGACGTGAAAAGTCCTTACTTCGTCGCCATCCATGGATTTTCTCTGGGGCGGTCCAACGCCTTGAAGGTAATGTCCTTCCCGGTGAAACCATCGATATCCTTGATAGCCAGGGTGGCTGGCTGGCCCGTGCCGCCTACTCTCCTGAATCACAAATTCTGGCACGAGTCTGGACGTTCCAACAAGATGAAGTGATAGACCGCGAATTCTTTGTCCGCCGTCTACAACGGGCGCAAACCTGGCGTGATTTTCTGGCCCAGCGCGATGGCTTGAATGGTTATCGTCTGGTTGCCGGTGAATCTGACGGTCTACCGGGTATCACCATTGACCGTTTCCAGAACTTCTTGGTATTGCAATTGCTGTCTGCCGGAGCTGAATATCAACGGGCGACACTGATCAGTGCGTTACAGCAATGCTATCCAGAATGTTCTATTTACGATCGTTCGAATGTGTCAGTGCGTAAAAAAGAAGGCTTACCACTAACCCAAGGAACTGTCTGTGGCGAAATGCCGCCAGCGCTGTTGCCGATTAGCGAGAATGGTATGCAACTGTTGGTCGATATTCAGCAGGGTCATAAAACAGGTTTTTATTTAGATCAGCGCGATAGCCGCCTCGCGGCCCGTAATTATGCTGATGGACGCCGCGTTCTGAACTGTTTTTCTTATACCGGGGCCTTTGCTGTCGCGGCATTGATGGGAAATTGCCAGCAAGTGATCAGCGTTGATACCTCACAACCAGTGTTGGATATTGCCAAACAAAACGTTGAACTAAACCAGTTGGATCTGAGTAAAGCCGAATTCATTCGTGATGACGTGTTCCAATTGCTGCGTAACTATCGCGAGCAAGGGGAAAAGTTTGACATGATCATTATGGATCCGCCGAAATTTGCAGAAAACAAAAGCCAACTGGCCAATGCCTGCCGTGGTTATAAAGATATCAATATGTTAGCGATACAGCTATTACGTCCGGGTGGGATCTTATTGAGTTTCTCTTGCTCTGGTTTAATGCCAACAGATTTATTCCAGAAAATTTTGGCGGATGCCGCATTAGATGCCGGCCATGATATACAATTTATAGAACAGTTCCGGCAGGCTGCGGATCACCCGGTTATCGCGACATATCCAGAAGGTTTATACCTGAAAGGATTCGCGTGCCGGATAATGTAACTTGAAATGCCCTACGACGCCCTCATATAGAAAGCAACATAACGTTTCTCAGGAGGTTATCATGATCGCCAGCAAATTTGGTATTGGGCAACAGGTCCGCCACAGCCTACATGGCTATTTGGGTGTGGTGATTGATATCGATCCTGAATATTCTCTTCAGCCACCGGCACCTGATGAAGTTGCAAACAACGACACTTTGCGTTCGTCACCTTGGTATCACGTGGTCATTGAGGATGATGAGGGGCAACCGGTACATACTTATCTGGCTGAAGCACAGCTAACTTATGAAGATGTCGATGCTCACCCAGAGCAACCTTCATTAGATGAGCTGGCTGCATCGATTCGTCATCAGTTACAGGCCCCACGCCTGCGTAACTAGGCTTTGCTTCCCGGCAATAAAACCCGGCTTTTACTGTCGGGTAATGAGATAGTTACCCTGTGAGCGGCACGCTGACAGGGTATTTTTTATTGCCAATAATTTGATCCTATCAACGCAGAAAACAGGGCTATTTCTCTAATCCCAAGCGCGGTATTTCAATCTTCGGGCAGCGATCCATCACAACCTTTAGCCCGGCATCTGCGGCCAATATTGCCGCCAACTCATTGATAACACCAATTTGCAGCCATAATACTTTAGCTCCGATGGCAATAGCCTCCTGTGCGACACCGTAGGCAGCCTCTGCATTACGGAAGACATCCACCATATCAATGGCATGAGGAATATCTGCCAGTTCAGCATAAGCCTGCTGGCCCAACAATGATTTCCCCGCTAATTTAGGGCTGATAGGCGTGACCTGGTACCCCTGCTGTAACAGATAAGTCATAACGCCATAGCTGGGTCGCGATCGATTATCACTTGCCCCGACCAATGCAATTGTTTTTACCTGTTGGAGAATGTCAGCAATGTTTTTATCGTGCATTTTTCAGTTCCTCTGACGCGCTAAAGAATCTTCCGATCCTTATGAATCTGGATGGATTTACCCATATTAGGCGATTATCTGAGTGTACATCATGCTGAGAAACGAGAATAAATGCTGCTTACTTGATTTGGTTTAATAGATGTAGAAGTAATAACGGGTAGATTGTTTTTTTATCTTTAGAATTCATCAAGGTAAAAACAGTATCTTCATAGCTAACATTTCAAAAAGTAAATAAATGTGAGCAAACGGAAAGATTTTGACACATAATCCAACGTGGCTAACAATGTAAGCGGGTATCATCTTCTGGAGCAACACATGAAATTTGGTTTAGTGGTCGCAGGGATTTTGGCCATTTGCTGTAGTGCCTCAGCGGTAGCCACAACCTTAAAACTTGCGCCGGAAATTGACCTGTTGGTGGTCGATGGCAAAAATATGTCAGGATCCTTGCTAAAAGGAGCCGATAGCCTGGAGTTAAACAGCGGTCAGCATCAAATCTTGTTCAAAGTTGCCAAACCTCTGCCGACAGATCCAAAAATATTGTATGTGTCTCCGCCACTCGTCGTGGTATTTAATACCCGTAATACGCAGTCAGTTGCCATAAAATTACCGGTTATTGATACTGAGCGGGATGGGCGTAAGTTTTCTAAAAACCCAGACTATCAACTTATTGATGATAATGGCCGCCCGTTATCTGTGCGCCATGATGTATTACATCAGGATGATATCGACACCACCGCGACACTTGAAAAAGCCATGGCTGCGTATAACGTTGGGCAATACAGTGCCTCAGTCCCCTCTTTTGCTACTATTCCGCCTTCAGCGGTGAGTGCCGTACCAGGTACTACCATTACCGTTGCAGGTACTAACACCACGCAGAGAACACCCCGTTTGCAAGGTGAGAATGTCGCCGAGCAAATGCTGCAATATTGGTTCCTGCAAGCCGATGCAGAAACCCAACAGCGTTTTCTACTATGGTCTAAACAACGATCAGGCTCTAAACAACAATTAAGTTCTAAACAACAGCCCGGTTCTAAACAACAATCAGACGCCAAACAACAATCAGAGGCAAAAAAATAACCGACCTAATAGCCTGGTTAAGCTGTCGCGGTTCTTAAACATCAGGTTATGCTTGCTCCCTCGCATTTTTTTGCGTTGCCGCTATGCACAAAATCCCCATTTCAGTAATCTGTCAGCAAATCACTGACACTTATTGAAGGATATTTTGATGGAACTGACGACCCGCACCCTGGCCGCATGTAAGCATATTGCCCTTGTATCCCATGACCATTGCAAAAAGTCGTTGCTAGAATGGGTAATGGAAAACAGAGACCTTTTGTCTCAGCACAAACTTTATGCCACTGGGACCACGGGAAACCTGGTACACAAAGCAACAGATATTAACGTTCACTGTTTACTCAGTGGTCCACTGGGCGGCGATCAGGAAGTGGGGGCGCTGATATCGGAGAAAAAAATCGATATTTTGATTTTCTTCTGGGATCCTCTTAATGCTGTTCCTCATGATCCGGATGTGAAAGCTCTGCTGCGCCTGGCAACAGTGTGGAATATTCCAGTAGCGACCAACCGTTCTACTGCCGACTTCTTAATTAGTTCAGCTTTGTTCAGCGGCGAAGTGACCATCGCCATCCCTGACTATGAGCGCTACTTAGAAAAACGACTGAAGTAAACATTAAGCCCGGTAATGATAAATACCGGGCTTAATATCTGGCGAGGATAACAAGAGGTGAAGCTACCCTAAATTTGATCAGGGTTTACGCTGAACCGGAACGCCTAACTCGCTAAGCTGACTCACAAAAACTGAGGGGTTTGCGGTATCTTGCAGTAACCATACTTGATGTTTCGCTCGAGTCATTGCGACATAAAGTAAACGCCGCTCTTCCGCATCTGGGAAATCTTCTGGTGCCGGTAACAAGACATCTTCCAGAATCGACTCCCGGGCCATTGCCGGAAAACCATCATCCCCGTCATGCAAACCGGCAATAATGACATACTCCGCCTGTTGCCCCTTACTGGCATGGATAGTCATGAAATCAATGGTTAGCTTTGGCCAGCGAGTGGCTGCTTTTTGCAAAATTTCCGGCCGTAAATGATGATAACGAGCCAAAATCAAAATGCGTTCATCATCCTTAACAAAACCACTTAACTTATCCAACAGTGTTTCAAGTTGTTCGTTCGGTAAAATAATGACTGACTTTTTGTTGCCTTTGCTCAAGCTGTTCAACGGTTTTTTCAATTGATATGGATTTTGCTGAATAAACCGATTAGCCACCTCACCGATACTCCCGTTAAAACGATAGGTCGTATCCAAAGTACATTCAGCGCCTTCACCAAAGTTCTGGCTAAAAGCCGTCGTGAGAGCAAGTTCTGCGCCACTGAAGCGATAAATAGCCTGCCAGTCATCCCCCACCGCAAACAAGCAAGTTTGCTTATTTTGTTTACGTAATGCGGCGAGCAACATGGCACGTTGCGGCGAAATGTCCTGAAACTCATCAACCAGAATATGCTTCCACGGGCTGACAAAACGCCCTTTCTCCAGCAAGTTTACGGCTTGATGAATCAGCCCGGAGAAATCAACAGCCCCCTCTTCCTTCAGCGCTGTTTTCCATGCTTTCAACAACGGGGCCATTAACCGTATACGTTTTTGGAACAGATCACGCACTTCTTCATCAGCCTGTTCAATCATTTCAGCCTGACTACCGCCATGCATCCGCATCAACCCTAGCCAACGTTCAAGTCGCCCCGCGAGCCGGGCTGCCAGACGTTTATCCTGCCAAAAATCGCCCTCATCAACCTCCCACTCAAGTTCATCAGTTAGCCATTCACGCCACCCTTTTGCCTGAGCTTTTTTCTCGCTGCACTGCTGTTGCCAATGATTAATCAACAACGACCTTCTGGCCTGGCTGTCAGATTCAAGTTTACTGATCACCGGCGTTTTACGGCTGCCTTGCTGGATAATCTGCAACGCAAGAGCATGAAAGGTTTTGGCCTGAATATCAGCTACACCCAACCGTTGCTTGATACGACTATTCATTTCATTTGCCGCCTGACGGCCAAACGCCAGTAGTAAAATCTGCTCAGGCAGTGCTTCATTGCGGCGCAATAACCAACCCGCACGCGCAACCAGCACAGATGTTTTACCACTGCCGGCACCGGCCAAGACTAACACCGAGTCTTCACCGTTAACCACTGCGCGGCGTTGTGATTCATTGAGTGGCGAGGTTTCTACACTGTGGAAGAAGTCTTGATATTCCACTAGCATACGGTTAGTCCATTGTTGATTACGATGTTCAACACTGCGACGACCTTGATCCAACCAACGCAAACAGAGCGAGTAATCGGCCCGGCAGGATTCAAATTCCATTAGCCGTTGCACCGGCATCGGTAGTGAATCGAAAGCCTCGCGAATAGACTGTTGTACCTGCCCTAACTCGCTGCGTTTAAACCATTTATCCTGTTGTTCAATCCGCTCAATTGCTGCCACTTGTTTATGTAAAACCTCAACACAAACCTGGCTCATCTCCTCACTCCATTGCTGCCAGATACCCAGTAAGTACTGATAGAAATGTTGTGTTTCCTGCCATTCGGTACCATGTAAACGCACAACTTGTTGGTCCGGCAATTCAAACTCCAGCTCGCCCCAGACAATACCGCGTTTACATTGAATATTAACCAACTGGTTAAAAGGGATCAGGTATTGATGTTTATCACCGCATACTTCGATGCCAGCATTCAATAAGCGGACCCGATTGTAGGGGTGCTGAGCCAGATGCTTGCCAAAGGATGTCGCTTTAAGTTCCATATCTGCGCGCCATAACTCGTATTAAGTGAATAGAAATAACATAATGGAGTGTAAATAAAATTATTGAGTTTAAACAACCGGTATCCGATAGTTAACAAAGGAAACCAACCCATCCTATACGTTATAGAATGGTTAACGTTTGTTATCACTCATCCGCATTGCGGTTTTTTCATTCAGCCAGGCAGATAAATCACTATGCGTACTGTACTGAATATTCTTAATTTTGTTTTAGGTGGTTTCTTCACCACGCTGGGCTGGTTATTAGCAACCGTGGTCAGCGTTATTCTGATTTTCACCTTACCATTAACCCGCTCTTGCTGGGAAATCACCAAGTTATCATTTCTTCCATATGGCAATGAGGCGATACATGTCAATGAATTATACCCAGAAAAAAGTAATGCTCTCATAACCGCTGGCGGTTCTTTACTGAATATTGTTTGGTTTATTTTATTTGGCTGGTGGCTATGTTTATCACATATCGCAACCGGGATTGTGCAGTGTATAACCATAATTGGGATCCCGGTCGGCATTGCCAATTTTAAAATTGCTGCTATCGCTTTATGGCCTGTGGGTCGCCGTGTCGTTTCAGTGGAAATGGCTCAGCAAGCAAGAATAGCTAACGCCCAACGTCAGTATCAGCAACGCTGAATTTTCAGTTTTAGAGGTTTTTTGTGCGCACTTTCATCACTGGTTTACGTCGTTATGTTTACAATAGCAGCCTGCTTTATCATGTTCGTATTTTTATCGCATTGGCTGGGGTAACAGCTATTCCATGGTGGATTGAACAGCCTAAACTGACCATTCCCTTAACACTGGGTGTCGTTGCCGCCGCACTCACTGACCTTGATGACCGCCTGGCTGGGCGGCTACGTAACCTATTCATTACGTTGATCTGTTTTTTTATCGCATCCGCATCTATCGAGTTGCTATTTCCTCATCCTTGGTTTTTTGCTCTCGGCCTGACGTTTTCAACCTGCGGTTTTATTCTGCTGGGTGCCTTAGGGCAACGCTATGCAACCATTGCCTTTGGCGCATTGTTAATCGCCATTTACACTATGCTGGGTGCCTCGATGTACCCTATCTGGTACCAGCAGCCACTGTTACTGATACTGGGTGCTGTTTGGTATAACGTTCTGACCTTATGTGGCCATCTTATTTTTCCTATCCGCCCATTACAGGATAATCTGGCCCGCTGCTATCATCAGCTTGCTCACTATTTGGAAGCAAAAGCTAACCTCTTTGACCCTGATCTTGAACCTGATGTTGATCAACCGATTATTGATGTTGTGATGGCTAACGGCACATTAGTCGCCACTTTGAATCAGGCCAAAGCTTCGCTGGTTACGCGGCTGAAAGGTGACAGAGGCCAGCGCGAGACCAGACGAACACTTCACTACTATTTTGTCGCACAAGATATTCATGAACGCGCCAGTTCATCGCATGTCCAATATCAGGCGCTGCGAGAGAGATTTCGCTATAGCGATGTGCTATTCCGATTTCAACGTTTACTCAGCATGCAAGCCAGAGCCTGTATGCAGCTCTCTCAATCCATTTTAATGAGACAAAAATATCAACATGACTCACAACGCTTCGAACGCGCCTTTACTTTTTTAGATGCCGCACTGGCCAGAGAACTTGCCCAAAATAAGAATATTCAACAAGTTAAGGCTCTGTCACATTTACTGAAAAACTTACGGGCCATTGATGCCCAACTCGCGGGAATTGAATCAGAACAAGTATTAGCTGAAGGCCCACACCCTGAAAGCCGCCTGTCTGACGATCGCATCACCGGATGGAGTGATATCAAACTGCGTATCAGCCGCCATCTGACCCCACAATCCGCGCTATTCCGTCACGCGGTACGTATGTCAGTGGTACTGTGTGTAGGTTATGCATTTATTCAATTTACCGGCATGCGCCACGGCTATTGGATCCTACTGACCAGCCTTTTTGTCTGTCAGCCCAACTATAATGCAACACGCCGCCGTCTTGCGTTACGTATTATTGGTACTTTGGCGGGTATCCTTATCGGCTTACCTATCCTTTATTTCGTGCCTTCTATTGAGGGGCAACTCATTCTGATAGTCATTACTGGTGTGCTGTTTTTTGCCTTCCGCAATGTTCAGTATGCTCACGCCACGATGTTTATTACCTTGCTGGTTTTGCTCTGTTTTAACCTATTAGGCGAAGGGTTTGAGGTTGCCGCACCACGCGTATTTGATACTTTACTCGGCTGTGCAATTGCCTGGGTAGCGGTGAGTTTTATCTGGCCAGACTGGAAGTTCCGCCAACTCCCTGCGGTGGTTCATAAAACACTCAACGCCAACTGCCGCTATCTGGATGTCATTCTGCTGCAATACCATCAAGGGAAAGACAATAGTCTGCCCTACCGCATAGCACGCCGCGATGCACATAATTGCGACGCTGAATTAGCATCAGTGATTTCAAATATGTCCGCTGAACCCAAAAACGACAAAGAAACTCAGGAAGCTGCATTCCGTTTGCTCTGCCTGAACCACACCATGCTGAGCTATATATCAGCTTTGGGTGCCCATCGTGAAAAACTGGGTAACGATGCCACACTGAATTTACTCAACGACGCCATCTGTTATGTCGAAGGCACACTTGAGCAAGAGCAGCCCGACAGCGCGAAAATGGCACAGGTGTTAACAGATTTAGCTACCCGGCTACAGAACTGTAACCCTGAGCCGGAGAGCAAAGACCAATTGGTTTTACAGCAAATTGGTTTATTGCTTGAGCTGTTACCTGAACTCAGCGAATTGAATAAGCGCGTCAGCCATACTGGCTAATTAAATCTTTTGCCACTCATTATGACCTCCCTTATGACCTGTCGTCATACAGTTTCATATTGTGTGGTTTTGGGCGAGTGGATGTGTATTTCAAACCATTCGATAAGCTCACTACGCATCATTAAAGGCAATGCAGCATGGTGATAGCCACTGATAGCCCCGGCAAGAGCCAACAAAACATTTACCCCGAGCGAACGCCTTAAAGCGCGTAATTTCAGATAACAACACTTAGCGCCCTCAAGGCGCAACTCGGTCGCATTCTTGATCCCGACCTTCCATAATAACCGTTCGAGACTGGCACTAAGATTGGGTAAATCTTTCAAGCGAACCGCAGGGCCTTTTTTGCTTAACACCTCAGCTTTAGCCCCTTGGTAAGCCTGCCTGGCAAAATTATGCAATGTACTTACATCATCCCACAGCAGAGAGTCAACCCAATAGTAACGCAGCAAAACGGGTAGCCCACGTTTAGCATAAACAAGATTCGTCATTCCCCTGGCACGGAATAGATTCTCAACCTTATCATGGGCACGTAAATACAGTTCTCCCTCCGAAACCAGCGCAAACATAATGCCGTTCGCCAACAGCCCATAGCCACCAAATTGCGAACGAACCGTGATATTCCCTAAAAAATCAAAACATATCTGAGCTTGTATTATCTTGTTTTCTGATGTGTTTTTCATCACTACTCCTTTAGTAAAAATCTGAATCAACGTCCCTATCCAGTTGCCATAAATGTAAGAGGAACAACTAATTGAAAAATACGCAATATGGATTCCCTAGCCAAACACAAAATGAATTTGCACGTCTTTACATCACAATTATGCGAAGCGTCTTGTAAAAATTTAGTTGATCTTCGAACAAGTAGTGACTACTGTATATCCATACAGCACACTACAGGCGAGGTTCATTATGCTTACTCAATCACTAAAACCTTATCATGCTAATTATCATTCTCTTGTCAGCCGTGACGCAGCGGAACGAGTTGATGCTCCAACAGATAGTGGCCTTATCAGTGAACTTGTGTACAGCGAAAGCCTGCCTGCGGTAACCCAGTTATTGCTTCCTTTATTACAACAGCTTGGTAAGCAGTCTCGTTGGCTCCTATGGTTGGCACCGCAACAGAAATTAAGTCGTTTATGGTTGCAGCAATCAGGTTTGCCCATCAGTAAGGTTGTTCAATTGAGGCAAATCAATCCATTATTGACTGTTGATGCAATGGAAAAAGCATTATTGACGGGGAATTACAGTGTCGTTCTTGGCTGGCTACCCGAGTTGTCAGAAAGTGATCGTATCCGCTTACGGTTGGCAGCAAAGTTAGGGAATGCTTATGGGTTTGTTATGCGTCCGTTGAATGACACAAAAGTGAACCAAGGACAGTGCGCTACGTTAAAAATTCATTCTTCTTTGTATCATTAAGTAAATTTAGGATTTATCCCATGAATTATTACAATATTTAGCGCTTACTCCTGTAAAACTGGCATAAAGCGAGTCGGAATGCGGCTTGCGGCAGAAAATTGCGCCCATAAAAAGCGGTTTTTAACCACTAAAGCGTTAAAGATTATGCACAATTTTGCTTTTTTTTAAGGCGGTTTATCACATCACACTTGTAACTTTCTCGCCACGTTGTAGACTTTACATCGCCAAGGTTGCTCTAAAACGCCAAATTATACTGGCGGCGTGAACAACGGGAGCGTTAATACCTTGACGAAGAATTTTAACCAAGGGCTTAGCTTTTTAAAGCTCATTGCCTATTTGGATGATAACGAGGCGTAAAATGAAAAAGACAGCTATCGCATTAGCAGTGGCACTGGCTGGTTTCGCTACAGTAGCGCAAGCCGCACCGAAAGATAACACCTGGTACACCGGTGGTAAACTGGGTTGGTCCCAGTATCAAGATACTGGCACTGGCGGTATCTATGGCGACGTTGGCAACGACGGTCCTACCCATAAAGACCAACTGGGTGCTGGTGCGTTCTTGGGTTACCAAGCAAACCAATACCTAGGCTTTGAAATGGGATACGACTGGCTTGGCCGTATGCCTTACAAAGGCGACGTTCGTAACGGCGACTTTAAATCACAAGGCGTTCAACTGGCTGCAAAACTGAGCTATCCAATTGCTCAGGACCTGGACCTGTACACCCGTTTGGGTGGTCTGGTTTGGCGTGCAGACTCAAGCGCGTTTGATGCTACAAGCGGCGTACGTGATAACAACCATGATACCGGTGTTTCTCCACTGGTAGCATTGGGTGCTGAATACGCATGGACCAAAAACTGGGCAACCCGTATGGAATACCAATGGGTTAGCAACATCGGTGATAAAGCTACCGTTGGTGCTCGTCCAGACAACGGCATGCTGAGCGTGGGTGTTTCTTACCGTTTCGGTCAGGATGATGCCGTAGCTCCAGTAGTTGCTCCAGCTCCAGTTCCAGCTCCAATTGTTGACACTAAGCGTTTCACACTGAAATCTGATGTGCTGTTCGCTTTCAACAAAGCAACTCTGAAACCAGAAGGCCAGCAAGCTCTGGACCAACTGTACGCACAGCTGAGCTCTATCGATCCTAAAGACGGTTCTGTAGTGGTTCTGGGCTTCGCTGACCGTATCGGTCAACCAGCACCTAACTTAGCTCTGTCTCAGCGTCGTGCTGACAGCGTGCGTGATTACCTGGTTTCTAAAGGTATCCCTGCTGACAAAATCACCGCTCGCGGTGAAGGCCAAGCAAACCCAGTTACTGGCAACACCTGTGACAACGTGAAACCACGTGCTGCTCTGATTGAGTGCCTGGCACCAGATCGTCGCGTAGAGATCGAAGTTAAAGGCTACAAAGAAGTAGTAATTCAGCCACAGGCTTAAGTTTACTCCTTTCGTAAAAACCCCGCATTGCGGGGTTTTTTTTATCCTACTTTCCTGCAATTAGTCAGGAGCCTTAATGTATGGCTTTATCTCAATAGTGTTTGCCCGGTTTATACCCTGTTGCTGACCCAATACTGAGTTAGCTTTCCTTACCAAGGATATCCTTCAAATCCTGCTTCAGAGATGACATCTGGCTGGCGTACTTCTCTTTACGCTCAGCATCTTCGATTAACTGAACCACAGTATCAGACAGCGTATTACCACGACGCCGGGCAAGCGCTGCCAAGCGTTGCCATACCAGAAACTCCAGATCGATCGATTTCTTGCGGGTGTGTTGGTGCTCCGCATTAAAATGGCGCTTACGTCTGGCACGGATAGTCTGCTTCATCCGGGTTGCCAGTTGCACATTCATATGAGTATCAATCCACTCCAGCACTTTAACGGGTTCACTTTCCAGTTTTATCAGTTGCTCTACCGCATCCATCGCTGCACTGTTTTCAATATGGCGAGTAATGGCTTCACCTTCACGGTATTTTTTTACCAAATATGCCCATTTCCAACCACTTTCCAGATTTTCCAGTTGTTGATATTTCATCGTGAGCTCTTTAGTGACCGTGTAACTTAAATCAAGCATAACAGCTTTACACAGAATTTCACCCTACTAAAAGCCTATGATTAGTTTGTTTTTTGTACTAAATACTGTCGATGTCTAACTCCTTACCACCAACTACCACTCTACGTATATGCAGCCTGCTTTATTCTTGTATAATCGCCCTTTCCCTTTTTGACGATTGCATCTATTACTTTGACCAATAACCGACTTGAATGGCAGTCACTGCTGCCGAACACAACGCCATATGATGCGTTATTTGCCACTGCCTCCCTGTTGGGGCCTGTTTCTTTCGCCGCGACTCAGCCCCGGTTAGAGAATGGAATGACACTATTTTGTCACCCACAATCTCAACCGCGGTTTATGCTGATCAAAGCACAAGAAAGCACTGAGTATCTGGCATTGATCGCGCAAGCGATTAAAGAGCTGCAACCTGAGGCTTCAGCCCTGTTTGGTGGCGATTATCTGGTGCACGGCCACCAAGTAACCTGGCAACCAGCACAGCGTGGTGATGAGCGTTTTGCGGCGCTTTCACGCTGTCTCTATCAGGAATGGGTAGAACCCGAACAGCTGTTTGGCTGCGTCAGGTGGCATAAAGACCAAATAACCCTGCAACCAGGCCTGGTCCATCAGGCTAATGGCGGTGTATTGATCTTGTCGGTACGGGCATTACAAGCGCAACCTTTGATGTGGCTGCGCCTGAAGCAAATGATTGTTCAGCAACGTTTTGACTGGTTATCGCCTGATGAAACCCGCCCATTGCCGGTACATATTCCCTCCATGCCACTGGATCTTCGCCTGATCCTGGTCGGCGATCGTCTGGGTCTTGGCGATTTCCACGATATGGAACCCGAACTGGGCGAACTGGCTATCTATGGTGAGTTCGAAGTAGAACTGCCACTGGTCGATATTGATGGCATGTCTTTATGGTGCGGTTACATCAATACGCTATTGCAGCAAAAACAGTTGCCCTCTTTATCTGCCGATGCCTGGCCAATTCTGCTCCGTCAGGCGGTGCGTTACAGTGGCGACCAAGGCAGCCTGCCACTGTGTCCGCAATGGCTAACCCACCAGTTGGCAGAAGCCGCACTTTATGCCGAGGAAGATACGATAACAGCCAATGCGCTGGACGTTGCACTGAATGCCCGTGAATGGCGTAATAGCTACCTTGCCGAGCGGATGCAAGATGAGATTGAACTCGGGCAAATTCTGGTTGAAACCGAAGGGCAAGTTGTCGGTCAGATCAATGGTCTGTCCGTGTTGGAATACCCAGGCCACCCTTATGCCTTTGGTGAACCCGCCCGTATCAGTTGTGTGGTTCACTTAGGTGATGGTGAGTTTGTTGACGTTGAACGTAAAGCTGAACTGGGGGGTAATATTCATGCTAAAGGCATGATGATTATGCAGGCATTCTTGATTTCAGAACTGGAACTTGATCAGCCACTGCCATTCTCAGCTTCGATTGTTTTTGAGCAATCCTATGGTGAGGTTGATGGCGATAGCGCATCGCTCGCTGAGCTTTGTGCACTGGTTAGTGCCCTTTCACAGCAGCCGATCAACCAGCAAATCGCGGTGACAGGTTCTGTTGACCAATTTGGTAATGTGCAGCCTATTGGTGGCGTGAATGAAAAGATTGAAGGTTTCTTCGAGGCTTGCCAACGTCGTGGGCTTACGGGCAGTCAGGGGGTTATTTTACCCTCCACCAATGTCCGTCATTTGTGTCTAAATCAGGCGGTGATTGATGCAGTTCAACATGGTCAATTCCATCTATGGGCTGTTGATACTGCCGCTGAAGCACTACCATTATTAACAGGAATGGTTTACGCCGATGAGCAACAACCTAGCCTGCTAGGTATAATTCAAGAGCGAATCTCGCAGGTAAACCCGCAGGATAGACGCCGTTGGCCATGGCCATTACGCTGGTTGAACTGGTTCAACCAGGGCTGATCGGACTTGTTCAGCGTACAGCTGTACGCTATTCTGCGCACTTCACTAAAATAAGGCTTACTGAGAACATGGTAGATAAACGCAAATCCTATACAAAAGAAGACCTTGAAGCATCTGGCCGTGGCGAACTGTTTGGCGCTGGCGGGCCACCATTGCCAGCAGGCAATATGTTGATGATGGACCGTGTCGTCAAAATGACTGAAGACGGCGGTAACTTTAACAAAGGTTATGTGGAAGCGGAACTGGATATCAATCCAGACCTATGGTTCTTCGGTTGCCACTTTATCGGCGACCCAGTAATGCCAGGTTGCCTGGGCCTTGATGCCATGTGGCAATTGGTCGGTTTCTATCTTGGCTGGTTGGGTGGCGAAGGCAAAGGCCGCGCTCTGGGTGTGGGTGAAGTTAAATTCACCGGCCAGGTTCTGCCAACGGCCAAGAAAGTGACATACCGTATTCATTTTAAACGCGTGATCATGCGTAAGTTGATCATGGGTGTAGCGGATGGTGAAGTATTGGTCGATGGCAACGTGATTTATACCGCCACCGACTTGAAAGTAGGCCTGTTTAAAGACACTGCTGCTTTCTAATATTCTCGTCGTTTTCCCCCGTGCAGGGGGGACCAAATCCCCTGCACCGTCATCATATTGCTCAATATATTAGTATGCCAAATGGCATTTTTTTTAGCCTTGTAACTACAATAAATGTAGTCACTGATTAGTTTCACGGTTTTCAGCGCAATAATTAGCAACATCCACAGGGATCCAGCGAGGAGTGATATGCAAAGAACCTGCCTTGAAGACATGCCTTGCCCGGTTGCCCGCTCTCTTGAACGGGTAGGTGAATGGTGGAGTATCTTGATCATCCGTGATGCCTTTCAGGGGTTAACACGGTTTGATGAGTTTCAGCAAAGTTTGCAACTGTCACCCACCATCCTGACCCGGCGTCTCAAATATCTGGTGGAAAGCGGTATCCTTGAGAAACGGCTCTATAATCCTCGCCCTGCCCGCTATGAATATTTACTGACTGAGCGCGGCAATGATTTCTTTCCAGTGATAGCGGCCCTATTGCACTGGGGTAACCAGCACTTTGCGCCGGAAGGCCCAGCGGTGATACTCACCGATCGCCGCACCGGCACCCCTGTAGAGCCTATCTTGCTGAACAGAGCCACCATGCAACCCATTCGTAGGCAAGATGTCACCCTCGCGGCAGGCTCTGTCAGGAGCGATATAATTAATAAACGGTTGGCACTGATGCATGACAAACAGTCAATCGATGCCAGGCAGCCCTCCCATTCAATTCAGTCTCAAAAGGAAAAATGATGAATACACGCCGTGTAGTAATTACAGGAATGGGTGTGGTTTCCCCATTAGGCTGTGGTATCGAAACTGTTTGGCAACGTTTGCTGGCAGGGCAATCCGGCATTCGTGCTCTACCGGATGAGATAGTCGGCGATCTACCTGCCAAGATTGGCGGGCAAGTGCCGACCCTCACAGCCGATCCCAAGGCGGGCTTCGATCCCGACAAAGCGGTTGCACCAAAAGATCAAAAGAAAATGGATCGATTCATTGAATTCGCGATGGCCGCGGCAGATGAAGCCATCGCCCATGCTGGCTGGCTAGCCGATGATTCAGAGAAGCAAGAGCGAACCGCAACCGTCATTGGCTCCGGTATCGGAGGCTTCTCGTCTATTGCCAATGCTGTGCGCACAACTGACAGCCGTGGACCTAAACGCTTGTCCCCTTTCACCGTGCCATCATTTCTGGTTAATCTGGCTGCGGGCCATGTCTCGATCAAACATCATTTCAAAGGGCCGATTGGTGCTCCGGTAACTGCTTGTGCGGCAGGGGTACAAGCTATCGGGGATGCCGTTCGCATGATCCGCAATCATGAAGCGGATATCGCACTATGTGGTGGTGCTGAGGCTGCGATTGATAAAGTCAGTCTGGCTGGATTTGCCGCAGCACGCGCATTATCAACCGGTTCTAATGACACACCGGAAAAAGCCTCACGACCATTTGACAGTGCACGTGATGGCTTCGTCATGGGTGAAGGGGCCGGTTTGCTGATTATCGAGGAACTGGAACATGCTCTTGCCCGTGGGGCACAGCCTTTAGCCGAGATTGTTGGCTACGGTACCAGTGCCGATGCCTACCATATGACGTCTGGTGCTGAAGATGGCGACGGCGCTTACCGGGCGATGAAAATTGCTTTGCACCAGGCTGGGGTTAAACCAGAGCAGGTTCAGCATCTGAACGCTCATGCAACCTCAACACAAGTGGGTGATCTTGGCGAAATAAATGCTATTAAGCATCTGTTTGGTGAGGGTGATACCTTAGCCATTACATCAACAAAGTCTGCCACCGGCCATTTATTAGGCGCAGCTGGCGGGCTGGAAACCATCTTCACTGTGCTGGCATTACGCGATCAAATCGTGCCAGCCACGCTGAATCTGGAAAATCTGGATCCTGCGGCCACGGGGCTTAATGTGATTGCTGGCAAGGCCCAACCCCATGAGATGACCTACGCGCTCTCAAACGGTTTCGGTTTTGGCGGGGTTAATGCAAGTATCTTGCTGAAACGCTGGGCGGAATAGTCAGGTAAGCGAAAGCAGCTAGCAACGCGGCAACATCAAGTCGAACGGATAAAACATCAAATCGAACGGATAAAACGAAAACCTCCGCTTAAGCGGAGGTCACTCCTTGCTTTGATTAATGTGACAGAGAGCCGCTTAAGCGGTCACAGCCCTGTCCTCCATGGCTTGTCGCCACCCTCCTAACCAATGCGACCTGGCGTCTAAAGCTTGATAAGGGCAAATTTCCCTTGAACGCCCTGATATACCTGCCTGATACCCACGTGACAACGCCCTTTCCAAACGATCTCTTTTCTGTCTCTTCATCATGCCTCATTTCCCTCATCTTTCGGTCTGGTGGAAAAAAAACAGTGACTACTTTATGTGCAGCCACAGTTAAATGATAGACCTTAGGAAACAGAAATGCAATGCGCAATATTCACGCCAATGTCACATTTGTGAGCTACGCACACAGTGTTAGCTAAGTGATTGATTTGCAGTGATAGAGAGTAATTGGTTGATATTTATTGATAATCCTCTTTCACGATAACTTTATTATTATCGATGAAAGAGGATTAGACTAATTTAGAATATAACTTAACTTACTGTAGTTGAGCAGCAATCGCCTTAGCTTCCTGCTGCCAACCTTCTGCCAAGGTGCGTATCAGGGCATCATAACCATCTTCACTCTGTTTAAGTTCTAAATCAAAGGGTTGCTTAATCAGTTGCCCCTGATGTTTCAATATCCACACACCGCGAATGATGGCACGGCCGTCATAGCGGCCATGGAACCCGGTTACGGTCACATTGAGGACATCCTGTGAGCTATCCAGCGGTTGTGAGGAAACCAACCAACCCGGCAGCGCATTACTGAGATTGGTCACCAAAGTTTGCTGCAACTGCTGGTCCAACGGACTGGCCCAAAGGTTGTTACTGGCAATCACATATTGCACATCGTTGGTTTGATACACCACCCCAGTAGCAGCCAGATAATCTGCCACCCCAACATGTTCAATCCACAGTTGCCGTGATGCAACACGACTACTGGCTGCCGCTGGTGCACTGAGTGCCGGCAACTGGTAGTACGTTTTACTGGTTTCGCTGCTGCAAGCGCTGAGTAACAGCGCGGCGATAACTGCCATCCATTTCATCATTTTTTGGCCTTCTTAGGCTGAGGATCCTGACTTCCTGCTGCTTCAAATACCAGTGCGTTGCTCTTTTCATTCAGCGTCCGCAATACCGGCTGTAATTCACGCAAGACCTGATCTAACCGCTGCATATCTCCCACCATTTTATTGTAAACCGGTGAGCCTGGCTGGAAGCCCTTCATACTGCGATTCAACTCGTTCAGCGTTTTTTGCAGATCTTTTGGCAGGTTCTGCATCGCCGGACTGGCGGTAATTGCAGTCAGTGCTTCCAGGGTTTTCTGCGTCTCACGCATGGTCTTCTGGCTTTCAGCCAAGGTCTTGGTGACCTCATTTAACATTGGGTCTAGCGGCAGATTATTAATCTTATCCAGCGTTTGCATCAGTTTCTGTTGAATTTGCGCCAAACCACCACTGACGGTTGGCAACAATGGATAACCTGCGACTTCCTGTGGCCCTTTCCACGGTTTAGCATCTGGATAGAAATCCAAATCCACAAACAATGCCCCGGTCAATAGATTGCCAGATTTCAATGAGGCACGCAGACCACGCTCTTTGGCCGTTTTCAATATTTGTGCAAAGTTACTATCCGGCCCCAGGTCATCGCGGAAGCGACCCGGCTCAATACGGATGAGCACGGGAATACGGAAATCATTATCCACGCGCTGCTTCATACCATCGGTAAAGAACGGGACATCAGCGACAGTACCCACACGGATACCACGGAATTCTACCGGCGCACCGGACTGCAAACCACGAACAGAATCGGAGAAGAACAGCAAGAAATCTTCATGTTCGGTGTACAACGAGTTTTCAATATTACTGCGGTTATCAAACAATTTGAACTCGGCTTTATTTTCAGTGATAACCTTGCCCAGCTCTAAACCATCCGGCACATCAAAGCTGACACCACCACTGAATAAGGTTGCCAACGATGCCATTTCTACTCGCATCCCTTGTGAAGAGAGATCGACAGCCACGCCGCTGTCCTTCCAGAATCGGACATTAGTGGTGACCAGGCTGTCATAAGGTGCGCCAATAAATAACTGATAACGCATCAAGCGTGACTTGGCATCGAAAGTGCTGGTCTCTACCGAACCCACCCGATAGCCGCGGAACAGCACCGGATCACCCGCATTTAACTGCCCAGCTTGGTCGCTGTCGAGAATAATGCGGATCCCTTTAGCATCCGGTGAAGCCAGTGGCGGCGAGTCCAGTAACATAAATTCGTCTAATGTTTTCCCTTTACTGCCCGGTTGCAGCTCAATATAAGCACCGGAAAGCAGCGTCCCAAGACCGGAAACACCTTCACGACCAATCTGCGGCTTAACCACCCAGAAAACAGTATCACTGTGTAACAGGGTATTCATGCCTGAATTCAACCGTGCCTGCACGATAACATGGTTAAGATCTTCACTTAGAGTGACTTGCTCAACGATACCGACATCCACGCTACGGCTCTTTATTTTTGTTTTACCCGCTTCAATACCTTCAGCATTCAGTGTGGTCAATACCACCTGTGGCCCCTGGTGGCTAAAATGATAAAACAGTATCCATGCACCAATCAGTACCGTGATAATCGGGATGATCCACACTGGCGACCACCGCTTGATTTTTTCAATTTCCGCCACATTCGGGCTGGGATTATTGTCCGTCACCTTGCGGCTCCTTTTGGGTTGATTCACTGATCCGATCCCAGGTTAAACGGGGATCGAAGGTTAATGCAGCACACATTGTCAGGATAACCACCATTGCAAACAACAGTGCGCCAATCGCCGGATAAATACTCATCAGTTGCCCGATACGGACTAATGAGGAGAGCACAGCAATCACAAAGACATCGATCATTGACCAACGGCCAACAAACTCCACAACTTCATAAATAAAATGCATCCGTTCAGTATCGGTATTGCCCTTACCTTTTGCGTCCCAACATAACCAGCCAATCGCCAACATCTTCAATGATGGCACCATGATGCTGGCAATAAAAATCACCAATGCCACTGGATAGGAACCTTCGCTCCACAGGAAAATCACCCCAGCCATGATAGTGGAACCCATTTGGCTGCCTAAGCTTTCGGTAATCATGATTGGCATCAGATTGGCCGGAATGTACAGCAGAACAGAGGTGACTAATAATGCCATCGTCCACTGCAAACTATTGCGACGACGAACATAACCATGAGTATGGCAACGTGGGCATTGCACCTGAGACTGCGGCAGGATCGCGGTACAACAAGAACAAGAGCGCAATCCCTGACGCAGGCCGGTACGACCGGCAATCAATGGATAGGGCAATACCGGCGCACGCGCGATATCCTGCCACATCCAATGGCGATCGACACATTGGAAAGCACGCACCTGTAACAGGCAAAATAAGCAATAGGGAATAAAGCTGCTGCCGATGCCAATGTCACCGTAGGCCATCAGTTTAACAAAACTGACCAGGACACCGGCCAGGAAGATCTCAACCATGCACCAACTTTTAAATTGGAATAATGCTTTTGCTATTGCCGTTTTCAAGCGGGCAGGCATTCGCACCCGCAGGCAAAGCAGAATGATAGCCACCATACAGAATGCCGGGATCAACTGGACCAGCACCATAAATAAAGTCGCCATGCTGGCATAGTTATCCGACAGCATCACTCTGGGTATCTGAAGCAGGGTAATTTCGCTGGTGATCCCCGCCACACGCATATTGACGAAGGGAAACATGTTGGCCAGCAATAACATAAATAATGCACTAACGGCATAACCCACCGGGCGCTTGCGTGGTTCATCCCACCGCGAAGTCAGTGTGGTTTTACAGCGTGGACATACTGCTTTGGAGCCATACGGCAGAGGAGGTAAGGCCACTGACATGTCGCACTGCCGGCACAGGATGACATCCCCTGACTGCCCGGAGTGCTCGCTATGCTCAGGCTGAATTACAGCACACAATATCGAATCCCTCACGGCTGGCCTATATATCCCCTTCTTATTTGAAGGGGATAGCTGAACACTATTCTATCGAAAACATAATATAACAATAGACACTATATCATCATAAAGTTGGCTATTACGTCACCAGACAGAAAGGTGATTACGCATTTTTAGCCATTTTTCTGAGCTTCCAGCGCTTCCCAACGACTGAATGCCACGTCTAACGCCTGTTCGGCATCGGCTAATGCTTTCAAGACCTGTTGTGTCTCTTCATGCGGACGGGAGAAGAAATCTGCATCACTGACCTGAGCCTGTAACCCACTGATTTCTTTTTCCAGTTTTTCTAGCTGTTGTGGTAACTGATCCAACTCACGTTGTAAGTTATAGCTTAGCTTGCCAGAGCGTTTAGGCGCGGGGGCATTGCTTTTTACTGGCGCGGCGGTTTTGCTTTCTTCAACTTTAGCGGCCACCTGACGAATAGGTTTTGCTTCGGCGCGCTGCTGGTGGGCATCATAATAGCCCCCCACAAAGCTGCTGATTTGACCATTACCTTCAAAGATCCAGCATTCAGTCACCGAGTTATCAACGAATTGACGATCATGGCTTACCAGTAACACGGTGCCCTGATAGCTATCAACCATCTCTTCCAACAACTCCAGCGTTTCAACATCCAGATCGTTGGTCGGTTCATCGAGGATCAGTAAGTTACTTGGCTTCAGGAACAATTTAGCCAATAACAAACGGTTACGTTCACCACCAGATAAGGCTTTCACCGGTGTCATGGCCCATTTCGGGTGGAATAAGAAGTCTTGCAGATAGCCCAGTACATGGCGTGAACGGCCATTGACCATCACTTCCTGCTTACCTTCCGCCAGGTTATCCATCACCGTGCGTTCTGGATCAAGCTCTGCACGATGCTGGTCAAAATAGGCGACTTCCAGCTTGGTGCCACAATGAACTTTGCCGCTGTCTGCATTAAGCTGACCGAGCATCAGTTTCAATAAAGTGGTCTTACCGCAACCGTTCGGGCCGACCAGCGCAATTTTGTCACCACGCTGTACCTGCACCGTGAAATCTTTCACCAGCACTTTGCCATCAATCTGATAATTAACGTTTTCCAGATCAAAGACAATTTTGCCAGAACGCGCCGTCTCTTCCACTTGCATCTTAGCCGTGCCCATCACTTCGCGGCGCTCTGAACGCTCCGTCCGCAGTGCTTTCAGGGCACGAACGCGGCCTTCATTACGGGTGCGTCGTGCTTTGATGCCTTGACGTATCCACACTTCTTCTTGCGCCAGTTTGCGGTCAAATTCAGCGTTTTGCAGTTCTTCAACCCTCAGTGCTTCTTCTTTGCTGGCAAGATACAATTCGTAGTTACCCGGCCATGACACCAATTTACCGCGATCAAGATCGACAATACGGGTCGCCATCGCACGAATAAAGGAACGGTCATGAGAGATAAACACGATACTGCCCTGGAATTCTTTCAGGAAACCTTCCAGCCAGTTAATGGTTTCGATATCTAAATGGTTCGTCGGCTCATCCAGCAGTAGCACCTTGGGTGAACTTACCAGAGCACGGCCTAATGCCGCTTTACGCAACCAGCCACCGGACAGCGAAGAGAGTTCTGCATCAGCAGATAAACCCAACTGAAGCAGTACTTCCTGAATGCGGCTGTCTAACTGCCACAATCCTTGATGATCCAGAATCTCCTGTAATGCCGACAGACGATTAAGGTTTTTCTCGCTTGGGTCTAACTCAACCAGATGCAAGGTCGCATGGTAGGCTTTCAGATGTTCGGCCTGTTCCTGCACCCCTTCCGCCACAAAATCAAACACAGTACCGGCCACATTGCGCGGTGGATCTTGTTGCAGACGCGCCACAATCAGATCCTGCTCATAAATGATGCGACCATCATCCAATACCACTTCTTTGCTCAGAATTTTCAGCAAGGTGGATTTACCCGCGCCATTGCGGCCCACCAGACAAACACGCTCGTTTGCCTCAATATGCAATTCAGTATTATCTAATAAAGGTGCATCGCTGAACGACAACCAGGCACCGGACATGCTAATTAACGACATAGTTTTTACTTTTCCTCGCGGCTGTGAGTAACCAGCCAACAGTTGTGGATCTGACGATTACGGGCAAAGTCTTCTGATTGCGTCTGTGCTGTTATCTCTTTCGCTTCCAGCCCTAACGCCTCTATCCCGGCCAAATCCATCTGGAAACCACGCTTATTGTTAGAGAACATGATTGTCCCCTTACGGCGCAGTAACCGTTTAAGTTCTTTCATCAGCACTAAATGATCGCGCTGAACATCAAAAGTCGTCTCCATACGCTTGGAGTTGGAGAACGTCGGTGGATCAATAAAGATCACATCGAATTGCTCATCGGTGTTACTCAACCAGGAGAGGCAGTCGGCCTGAACCAAGCGATGCTGCTGGCCAGTTAAGCCATTGACCCGCAGGTTCTTCTCCGCCCACTCCAGATAAGTGCGCGACATATCGACGGTAGTGGTACTGCGCGCCCCCCCCAGCCCTGCATGGACACTGGCAGTACCGGTGTAAGCAAACAGGTTAAGAAAGTCTTTACCTTGGCTCATTTTACCCAGCATCTGGCGGGCAATCCGGTGGTCAAGGAACAGACCGGTATCGAGGTAATCGGTCAGGTTAACCCATAGCTTGGCGTTATATTCACTCACCAGCAAGAATTCACCTTTCTGCGCCAATTTCTCGTATTGGTTTTTACCTTTTTGCCGCTCACGCGTTTTCAGCACCAATTGATTTGATGGCAGATCCAACACCGCAAGGGTGGCATTAATCACATCAAATAAACGCTGACGGGCCTTCTGTGCATCAATCGTTTTCGGTGGCGCATATTCCTGCACTACCACTTTGCTACCATAGCGATCGACTGCCACATTGTAATCCGGCAAATCGGCATCATACAGACGGTAGCATTCGATACCCTGCTGCTTAGCCCACTTATCCAGCTTTTTCACGTTTTTACGCAGGCGGTTGGCGTAGTCCTCTGCCACCTGGAAACCCGCAGCACCTTGCGGATTTGCCGTCAATTGATAGTTTTTCTGTACACAATCCAACGGGCCATTTTTGGCTTTAAATTCGCGTTCTGCGCGTAATTGCAAGCAGCTCAGTAATTCCGGCGAGGCACTGAACAGTGACAAACGCCAGCCACCGAACGCTGCTTTCATAATACGGCCAAGCATATTGTGCAACGCAATCAATGCCGGTTCGCTTTCCAACCGTTCACCGTAAGGCGGGTTACTGATAACAGTGCCCACCGGCCCTTCCGGCAATGGATTCACCAACTTGCTGACATCGTTGGCATTAAAGGTAATCAGCTCTAATACCCCGGCACGACGGGCGTTAGCCCGCGCCATTTCAATCACCCGACGATCAATATCTGAACCAAAGAAACGGGACGACGTTTCCTGCAAACCCGCACGGGCGCGAACCTGCGCTTCAGTGGTCAATTCATGCCAAAGCTCTTGGTTGAAAGCACTCCATCCGGTAAAGCCCCAATGTGAACGATGCAGGCCCGGCGCACGATCAGAGGCCATCATGGCGGCTTCAATCAGTAACGTGCCAGAACCGCACATTGGATCGACCATCGGCGTGCCAGGCTGCCAGCCAGAACGCTGGATAATCGCCGCTGCCAGGTTTTCTTTCAACGGTGCCTGACCCGTTAGATCACGATAACCACGCTGATGCAGACCTTCACCACTAAGATCAAGCGCCACACTGGCCATATCCCGTTGCAGGAAAACATTCACCCGGATATCCGGTTGCTGCTTGGCAACCGTCGGGCGCTGATCTAACTTGCGGGTAAAGCTATCCACAATGGCATCTTTTACTTTCAACGCGCCGTACTGACTGTTGCGGATCTCGTCATTCACGCCGCTAAAATGTACGGCAAAGGTTTTATCCACACCAAAAATTGACGGCCAGTCGATCGCCTGCACCCCAAGGTACAAGTCTAAGTCACTGTAAACTTTAAATTCGTTAAGCGGTAACAAAATGCGCGAAGCCAATCGGCTCCACAGCAAGCTTTGGTACATGAGTCGATCGTCGCCCTGAAAATGTACCCCACCCTGTACTATTTTACAGTCGTGAGCGCCCAACGCTTCGAGTTCGCTTTTTAACAGTTCTTCCAGTCCACGCGCCGTGCTGGCAAACAGAGAGTTCATATCGCACTATCACCAAAAAGAAAATTGTTGCGCATTATAGCTAATCCCAGCAGCTTGTCATAAAGTTGCTCCTTCTTATTTAATACTCGCACGGAGGCAATGGTGATTACCCTCTCCCGACTCTACGTTCATCCAGTCAAATCCATGCGCGGTTTGCAGCTTTCGCATGCCCAAGTCAGCAACAGCGGTCTGGCGTTTGACCGTGTATTTATGATTACCGAACCGGATGGTACTTTCATTACTGCGCGTCAGTATCCGAAGATGGTGATGTTTACCCCCGCCTTAATGCCAGACGGTCTATATCTCACTGCCCCCGATGGCGAGAGTGCCAGTATCCGCTGTAATGATTTTTTAGCCAATGCAGAACCGACCGAAGTTTGGGGAAACCATTTTACTGCGTTAATTGCCCCATCAGCTATCAACAACTGGCTCAGTGGCTATTTTCAACGCGAAGTGCAATTACGCTGGCTTGGCACTGAATTAACCCGTCGGGTAAAACCGATACCAGAAATCCCGCTTTCCTTTGCTGATGGTTTTCCTTACCTGCTGATCAACGAAGCCTCGTTTAAAGCATTACAGCAACGTTGTCCTGGCAGCATTAAGCTGGAGCAATTTCGACCCAATTTAGTGGTCACCGGTGCCAGTGCATTTGCCGAAGACAGTTGGCAAGTTATTCGTGTCGGCGATATTACCTTTGATTTAGTTAAGCCATGCAGCCGCTGTGTGTTAACCACAGTCAGTGTGGAGCGTGGGCGGAAACACCCAACCGGCGAGCCATTAAGAACACTACAGACATTCCGAACTGCGGAGAATGGTAATATTGATTTTGGCCAGAATATGGTGGCCAGAAACAGCGGTATTATTCGGGTCGGTGATGACGTAGAAATTCTGTCAACCAAACCTCCACGACCTTATCGTGCAGGAGCAGTAGTTGAAAGCCTTGCTACGCCGCTGGATCAATCCAAAGCAGTAACCATTGAATATAACGGCATTCGCTTTAACGGCAATAATCAACAGGTATTGTTGGAGCAATTGGAACAGCAGAATATTCGTATCCCATATTCATGCCGTGCCGGAATATGTGGGAGTTGCAGAATTACGTTACTTAATGGTGATGTGGCACCATTAAAACAAAGTGCTGTTGGCAATGACGGAACAATTCTTTGTTGCAGTTGCATTCCCAAAGGGAATATTACCCTCAGCGGTAAATAAGATAATCCCGATGAGCGCAACTAACAACCCTACGGCGTCAAGTACGAAGAGTATTATACCGCTCTGTCGAAAGCCGGAGCAGTGTAAATCTCTTCGATGACCAGTGGCAACAAACGGTCATTCATTATCTTAATTGCATCACCTAATACCATCTGCCGCCCGGCTAATACGACTTGTGATTGTGCTAATAAACACAAACTCGCGGAGTCACCTGACTCAACGACTAACAAGCGCATATCTTCACCACTATCCAATACTTTCACTAATGCCAGTTCACCATTTTGTGGTGTAAGCGTTTTAGGTTGTTGTGCAAAATACCAGCTCTTGGGCATTAATGGTTTTAAGAAACGAAATGCAATCAGAGCATTTAACACTAATTCTGAACGCTGTTCATGGCTCAGTTTAATTTGGCGGCATTGGTCTTCAAATTCAAAATAAAGCGCCGCATCGTCAACACAAAAAGCAGATTCATCGAAAGCGTCTGGGGTCAGCATTTTAGACGGGAAACGCGAGCGAAATATCATACCATTAGCTAAATCCAACATGAGTCGATCGTGTTCGGTATCAAAATACCAACGCCATTTATCATCTGGTTTAATCCGCATATTTTTCTTCCCGCCATAATGCCAACATCATTGACTGAGTTTCTGACCCATCAAGTGGGACTAATTTCATATAAGGCTTTCGCTGTATATTTAATCTACCGAAGTAAAATATAGACGAGCCGGAGGAAGAAATAAACCCCCCGGCCAGTAATGATGGTAAATAATTAGATATGAGTGACGATATTTTTAATCAAACCTGGCCCACGGAAAATAAATCCAGAATAAATTTGAATCAATGAAGCACCGGCAGCCATTTTTTCTCGAGCGGCAGTTACAGAATCAATTCCACCCACACCGATAATGGGCAGACGCCCTTGTAGTTCTTGCGATAAGCGACGAATCACCTCAGTGCTACGTAATTGTAATGGTCTACCACTTAAACCACCGGCTTGCTCGCAATAATTTAATCCCTGAATTAGAGAACGGTCTAAAGTTGTATTAGTGGCAATAACACCATCTATATTATGACGAACTAAACTGTCGGCTATTTGGATCAATTCTTCTTCGGTAAGATCCGGCGCGATCTTTACCGCCACTGGAACATACTTATGATGCCGCTGATGTAATTCAGTTTGTTTGTTTTTAATTGCCGCTAATAAATCATCCAATGCATCACCATACTGTAGGGATCGTAATCCCGGAGTATTGGGTGAAGAGATATTAATCGCAATATATCCAGCATAAGGATAAATTTTATCCATACAAATCAGGTAATCGTCTTTACCTTGCTCTACCGGCGTATCTTTATTCTTGCCAATATTAATACCTAAAATACCGCCGAAATGTGATTTTTTGACATTCTCAATTAAGTTATCAACCCCGTGATTATTAAATCCCATACGGTTGATCAAACCTTCGGCTTCAACGATCCTGAACAACCTTGGCTTATCGTTACCTGACTGTGGCCGTGGCGTCACAGTCCCGACTTCGATAAAACCAAACCCCATTGCCCCTAGAGCGTCAATACACTCGCCGTCTTTATCCAATCCCGCGGCCAAACCTAACGGATTTTTAAATGACAGGCCCATGCAGCTCACCGGCTTAGTTGGCACCGACTGGCGAACGAAAAACTCGAGCGGTGTGCCGGTAACACGTTTTAACTGGCGAAAAGTGAATTCATGGGCACGTTCCGGATCAAGCTGAAATAGTGCTTTTTTGACGAGTGGATAGTACATGTAATCTCCTGACCGGCTTTCAACCTATGGATAGACGCGGGAATGGTAAATTCATCTATCAGGAAAGTAAACGATTGCTAAGTAAAGAATATCTGACTTAACTATATTGATAACAGAGTGTTAACAATCTATAGGCAAGAATAAATGGACGTAAAAAGCGGAGAGCATAACTGCCCTCCGTAATATGAAGATAAGGCTAGTAGGCGGTATTATTGATTGATTCAATCATTATACAGCCAATGCCTTGCTTATCTTCTCGTACAAATCACCGGATAAGTTATCCAGTGTTTTCAATTGCTCCAATGCCTGACGCATCAAAGCCTGACGCCCGACATCGTAACGCTTCAGTCTAATCAACGGTTCGATCAACCGCGCAGCCACTTGTGGGTTACGGTTATTCAAATCACTGAGAATTTCCACCAGGAATTGATAACCGCTACCATCACTGGCATGGAATGCGGCCGGATTACCGGAAGCAAAACTACCGATCAATGAGCGGGTCCGATTTGGATTGCTCAAGCTAAATGCCGGATGCTTAAGCAAAGCGCGCACTTGAGTCAGGACATCAGCCGCCGGACTGGTTGCTTGCAGAGCGAACCATTTATCCATAACCAAACCATCATGGTTCCAGCGCACATCAAAGGCAGCCAATAACTCATCGCGACAAGGCAACTGCGCGGCAACGGCCGCTGCCAATGCCGCCAGTGAATCCGTCATATTATCTGCCTGATGGTATTGTGAAGAGACCAGCTTGTTAGCAAACTCTTCATCCGCAAAGGCCAAATAATGCAGGCAAATATTGCGTAATGCCCGCTTAGCAATATCACCATGTTCAATACGATAAACTGGGGTTATATTCGCCACGTATACGGCCAACAGCTCATCAGCTAATGCCAGCGCCAGACAACGTGTAATGGCGTCATGCACCGCACTGATGGCCTGCGGATCAATTGAGGTAAATAGCTCCGCCATTTCATTTTCTGACGGCAATGTCAGAATCTGTGCTGCCAGTGCAGGATCAAGGTTTTCATCAAGCAATATTGCGCGGAAAGCATCTGCCACGTGATTTGGTAAACTCAACGGCTGTTTCTGCTGGTACCTGGCAACATTAAGCTTGATATAGGTTGCCAGTAAACTTTGCGCTGCATCCCAACGGGAGAATTCATTGCGCGCATGCTGCATCAAGAAGGTAACTTGCTGATCACTGTAAGTATAATCCAGTTTTACCGGTGCGGAGAATTCACGCAGTAGCGATGGGATCGGGGTATGTTCGACGTTATCAAAGGTAAAGGTCTGCTCAGACTCCGTCACATTCAAGACATGATGAACCGGTAAACCCTTTTTCTGTAGCGCGATCACATTGCCTTTACTGTCATATAACTCAATATCCAATGGAATATGCAATGGCAGTTTTTCAGGCTGGTCTGCGGTGGGTAAGGTTTTCTGGCTAACGTGTAGATGATATAGCTGCTTTTCAGCATCATAATCATCACGCACTGTCAGTATTGGGGTGCCAGATTGGCTATACCAACGACGGAATAAGGATAAATCAACATTAGATGCATCTTCCATTGCCTGCACGAAATCATCACAGGTTGCTGCACTGCCATCATGGCGCTCAAAATAGAGCTGCATACCTGCCTGGAATTGCGATTCACCCAGCAGCGTGTGCATCATACGGATAACTTCTGCACCTTTCTCATACACCGTAAGGGTATAGAAGTTGTTCATCTCGATGACTTTATCCGGACGAATGGCATGGGCCATCGGACTGGCATCTTCCGCAAACTGTGCGGCACGCATTACGCGCACGTTTTCAATGCGACTCACCGAACGTGAACCTAAATCAGAACTGAACTCTTGATCCCGGAATACCGTCAACCCTTCTTTCAAGCTGAGCTGGAACCAATCACGGCAAGTCACTCGGTTACCGGTCCAGTTATGGAAATACTCATGTCCAATAACTGCTTCAATATTCAGATAATCTTTATCTGTCGCCGTCTCAGCTTTAGCCAGAACATATTTTGAGTTAAATACATTCAAGCCTTTATTTTCCATGGCTCCCATATTGAAGAAATCAACCGCAACAATCATATAAATATCGAGGTCATACTCCAGACCAAAACGGGTTTCGTCCCATTTCATGGAGTTTTTCAGAGAAGTCATTGCCCAGTCAGCACGATCTAAATTACCCCGGTCAACAAAAAGCTCCAGCGCCACTTCGCGGCCGGAACGGGTAATGAATTTATCGCGTAGTACATCAAAATCACCGGCAACCAGTGCAAACAGATAACAAGGTTTCGGGAATGGGTCTTGCCATTTTACCCAATGACGGCCATCTTCCAGAGAGCCTTGCCCCACAGGGTTACCGTTGGAAAGCAAATATGGATAAAGCGATTTATCGGCAACGATGCGAGTAGTGAAACGGGCAAGAACATCAGGACGATCTAAATAATAGGTAATATGGCGGAAACCTTCAGCTTCACACTGCGTACACAACGCGTTACCGGAAAGATACAACCCCTCAAGCGCGCTATTGGTTGCAGGGTGAATATCATTGACGACTGTCAGGGTGAAATGCGCCGGTAATTGCTCAATTATCAGCGCGTTATCTTGTAGACGATAATGAGGCCATGCTTGCCCATCTACGCTGATACTGATTAGCGTCAGATCTTCACCATTAAGAACCAGTGGCGTTACTTCTGTTACCTGGCGTTTGACCTTACTCACCGCCGTTACCGTCGTTTTTTGCGCATCCAGTACGAAGTCCAGATCGATATCGGTGATAGTGTAATCCGGCGATTGGTAATCGTGACGGTATTTAACTTGCGGCTGTTGTGTCATAGAAACCCTTTTGACGTCATCAGTGAATATAGTTATCAGATCTGTATTAATCGTCGTTGAGGGCCAGTATCACGGCGACCAGAATATGACTACCAGCCAGTGAGCCTCAGACTTAGATAGGTTTTCAATGTATCACAATTGTAAAAAAAACCTAGATGAGAGCCGGTGCTTCTACGGTAAATACGCATTGAATGTGCTTTTTTCGAGCCGTCTCGCAACGCCATTGTCTTATTGCATTTTTTATATAATTCCCTCCTATTATCTAGATAGCTAAAAACTGACCTTAATTGGATTGATCGTTTAACAAAATACCGTTTTCACCGCTAATGGCACGTTTAATCCTAGACCTCTGATTAGAATTTATGGTGTGATGAAGCTTCAATAACAAGATAATACCGGTATACTCCTGCAACTTTATAGACTATGCCGACTGCGGAAAATGCGCCTACAAGGATGCTGTATAACGCCATGACCCAAGACGCCTCACCGATTTTGACTTCATTGCTTGATACAGATGCTTACAAGCTTCATATGCAACAAGCCGTGTTCCATCGTTATCGCAATATTACCGTAGCCGCTGAATTCCGCTGCCGCGGCGATGAACTGTTGGGCAAATATGCCGACGAAATTCGCCACCAGATAACGCTGATGAGCCAATTAGCATTGACTCATGATGAGTTTCTGTACCTCTCAGACTTACCTTTCTTCCAGAGTGACTATCTCAATTGGCTACGGGAGTTTCGCTTTAATCCTGAGCAGGTCACCGTATCGGCGAGTGGCGGTAAATTAGATATTCGTATTACCGGTTTATGGTGCGAAACGATTTTATGGGAGGTACCGCTGCTGGCGGTTATCAGTGAAATTGTCCACCGTCACCGTTCTATTAATGTCACGACAGCTCAGGCCATCAAACAACTGCGCAGCAAACTTCAACAATTTAAAACACTCAGTGCTGATGTTGATATTAGTCACTTTAAATTAATGGACTTTGGTAGCCGTCGCCGTTTCTCACGCAATATACAGCATGCCATTGTCAGCAGCTTAAAAGACCAGTTCCCCTACCTTGTCGGTACCAGTAACTATGATTTGGCACGCAAGCTGTCATTAGCGCCAGTCGGTACTCAGGCCCATGAATGGTTCCAGGCTCACCAGCAGATAAGCCCGGTACTGGCCAACAGCCAACGGGTTGCACTACAAGTCTGGTTAGATGAGTATCCGCACCAACTTGGGGTCGCCTTGACCGACTGTATTACCATGGATGCATTCTTGCGTGATTTTGATGAAAAATTCGCCGAACGCTATCAGGGGTTACGTCACGACTCTGGTGACCCGTTCGAATGGGGTGAAAAAGCTATCGCCCATTATGAAAAACTGGGTATCGACCCTATCAGCAAAACATTGGTATTTTCAGATAACCTGGACTTGGAAAAAGCCTTGTCGCTATACCGTCATTTCTACCAACGGATTAAATTGGTGTTCGGTATTGGTACTCGCTTAACCTGCGATATTCCTGGGGTTAAGCCACTCAACATTGTGATTAAACTGGTTGAGTGCAACGATAAACCGGTCGCTAAGCTTTCCGATAGCCCTGGCAAAACTATTTGTCATGACCCGGCTTTTGTTGATGAGTTACGCGAAGCGTTTGCCCTGCCACTGGTAAAGAAAGCCAGCTAGTTTGCAGCACCGGATTGCACCTTTGTCGATGAATAACTGGGTAGCTAATACTGCCCAGTACTCCATTTTAGTTGTACGTTTTACCCGCATACCCTTCCCCCAATTAAACTCAGCTCTGATTTGTGCCGCCTTTATTAAGGATAATGATAGAAATGTTGATCGGATCCGGTGATTTCTACTTGTGTCCTGCACTGCCACAAGTAACATAGCGATATCCCCATTTCTTTGGGTTGTTAACTATTTCGATATCAAAATTATCCAAAACTATTAAAGAGAGAAATCTATGAGCGTAGTGCCTGTAGTCGACGTACTGCAAGGCCGTGCTGCGGTTGACAGTGAAGTCACCGTACGCGGTTGGGTGCGTACCCGGAGAGATTCTAAAGCAGGTATCTCCTTCGTTGCCGTTTATGACGGTTCCTGCTTTGACCCGTTACAGGCCGTCGTAAATCATACTTTGCCTAATTATCAGGATGAAGTGCTGCATCTGACTACCGGTTGTTCCGTGGAAGTGACCGGAACGGTAGTGGCATCACCAGGCGAAGGCCAACGTTTTGAAATTCAGGCAACGGCTATCAACGTGGTGGGCTGGGTTGATGATCCCGATACCTACCCTATGGCAGCAAAACGTCATAGTATCGAATACTTACGTGAAGTGGCTCACTTGCGCCCACGAACTAACCTGATTGGCGCGGTTGCCCGTGTTCGCCATACATTGGCACAAGCGATTCATCGTTTCTTCGATGAGAACGGCTACTTCTGGGTTTCTACTCCACTTATCACCGCATCCGATACTGAAGGTGCCGGTGAGATGTTCCGTGTATCAACTTTAGATCTGGAAAATCTGCCACGCACTGATACCGGTGCGGTTGATTTCAGCGAGGACTTCTTCGGTAAAGAAGCCTTCCTTACTGTATCCGGTCAGCTCAACGGTGAAACCTACGCCTGTGCGTTATCCAAAGTTTACACTTTCGGCCCAACCTTCCGTGCAGAGAACTCCAACACCAGTCGTCATCTGGCTGAATTCTGGATGGTTGAGCCTGAAGTCGCATTCGCTTCATTAGATGATGTCGCCGCTTTGGCGGAGAAAATGCTGAAATACGTTTTCCAGGCGGTACTGAATGAACGTGCCGATGACATGACGTTCTTTGCCGAGCGGGTAGATAAAGATGCCGTCGACCGGTTGCAACGTTTTGTCACCTCAGACTTCGCTCAGGTTGACTACACCGATGCTATCGAGATCTTGCAGGCATCAGGTCAAAAATTTGAGAACGACGTGTCTTGGGGCATCGACTTGTCTTCTGAGCATGAGCGTTATTTGGCTGAGAAGCACTTTAAAGCACCGGTCGTGGTCAAAAACTATCCGAAAGACATTAAAGCTTTCTATATGCGTATGAATGAAGATGGCAAAACCGTTGCGGCAATGGACGTACTTGCGCCGGGAATTGGTGAGATCATCGGTGGTTCACAACGTGAAGAACGTTTGGATGTATTGGATGCACGCCTGGCAGAAATGGGCCTCAATAAAGAAGATTATTGGTGGTATCGTGATCTGCGTCGCTACGGCACAGTACCGCATTCAGGTTTCGGCCTTGGATTTGAGCGTTTAATCTCCTATGTAACCGGCGTTCAAAACGTTCGGGATGTCATCCCATTCCCACGTACTCCGAGAAATGCCAGCTTCTAAGTTCGTCATTTAGAAAAAAATTATATCGTTGCATAAATAAAAGCCAGCTCAGCTGGCTTTTGTCATTTTTAAAGTTCGATCTAAGTCACAAAGTTCCCTTATATTTACATTTAGTAACACATAGTTTCCCACTGAAACATATTCAGGTAATTGGTAGCATTTTCGGTCTGGATTATAAACCCTGTGAATGGAACACTGCGTTCAGACACAGACGACACCAAACTCTCAACAATAGTTCCATAAAAATTATTGGCGGCAGTGGCAGGTGTCCGAATAAAACCAATGAGGGTAATAATAATGATGAAGCGCAATATTCTTGCAGTAGTAATCCCAGCATTGTTAGCAGCTGGCGCGGCTAATGCAGCAGAAATCTACAACAAAGACGGCAACAAACTTGACCTGTACGGTAAAGTTGACGCGCGTCACCAGTTCTCTGACAACGCTGGCCAAGACGGCGACAAATCTTATGTTCGTTTCGGCTTCAAAGGCGAAACTCAAATTACTAACGAACTGACCGGTTACGGCCAGTGGGAATATAACGTTCAGGCGAACAACGCTGAAGGCGCCGACGCTCAAGATGGCAACGCAACCCGTCTGGGCTTTGCTGGTCTGAAATTTGCTGAATTCGGTTCATTCGACTACGGCCGTAACTACGGCGTAATCTATGACGTTAACGCATGGACTGACATGCTGCCAGTGTTCGGTGGTGATTCAATCTCCAACTCTGACAACTACATGACTGGCCGTTCTACTGGCTTGGCTACTTACCGTAACACCAACTTCTTCGGTCTGGTTGATGGTCTGAACTTTGCTCTGCAATACCAAGGTAAAAATGACCGTGGTAATACTGGTGATGCGCTGACAGAATCTAACGGTGACGGCTTCGGTATCTCTTCTACTTATGATATCGGTTACGGCGTGAACTTCGGTGCTGGTTACTCTACAGCTAACCGTACTACTGCTCAGAAAGATGCTCACCTGGCTAACCTGACATTTGCTGAAGGCGATAAAGCTCAGGCATGGAACGTTGGTGCTAAATTCGACGCAAACAACGTATACTTGGCTGCAATGTATGCTGAAACTCAGAACCTGACTCCATTTGGTCACAATTCAGTTGCTAACAAGACTCGTGACATTGAAATCACTGCACAGTACCAGTTCGACTTCGGTCTGCGTCCATCTCTGGGCTATGTTCAGTCCAAAGGTAAGGATCTGAACAACAATACTGATGACAATCATGATCTGTTGAAATATGTTTCTGTTGGTACTTACTACGCGTTCAACAAAAACATGACCACCTATGTTGATTACAAAATCAACTTGCTGGACGAAGACAACTTCACCCGCGCTAACGGTCTGAATACCGACGACGTTGTTGGTGTTGGCTTGGTTTACCAGTTCTAAGTCAGACTTAACCAGGCAGTTTCTCTGCTGACGTAAGTTGGAAAAAAAGACAGGGCTTCGGCTCTGTCTTTTTATTTTTATCCTTAGTTAATTTAGGGATATTACGCTACCAATAGGTCTATTCTGCCGATTTTTCACCCCGAATCCCCCCGTCTCACAACATTCATTTCTTTTTGTCGCAAACGGTTGGCAAAGGCAGCAACTGGCGCTACCCTGATGGTTCTGTTTGCTTAACGCTAAGCCATGGAAGCCTCTGACATGTTTGAAAAAATCACTGCTGCACCTGCTGACCCAATTCTGGGCCTGACCGATATTTTCCGCGCGGATGACCGCCCTCATAAAATCAACCTGGGGATCGGTGTCTACAAAGACGAAACCGGTAAAACGCCGGTGCTGACCAGCGTGAAGAAAGCTGAGCAGTATTTGCTGGAAAATGAAGTTACCAAAAACTATTTGGGTATTGATGGCCTGCCGGTTTTCGCCAGTTGCACACAGGAACTGTTGTTCGGTGCCAACAGCGCTATCATTAATGATAAACGTGCTCGTACCGCGCAAACTCCTGGTGGTACCGGCGGGTTACGTATTGCCGCTGATTTTATCGCCCATCAGACCAGCGCCAAACGTGTCTGGGTCAGTAACCCAAGTTGGCCAAACCATAAAAACATTTTTGCCGCTGCTGGTCTGGAAGTCGTTGAATATGACTATTATGATGCTGCAAACCATGCACTGGACTTTGATGGGCTATTAAATAGCCTGTCAGAAGCCCAGTCAGGTGATGTGGTGTTGTTCCATGGCTGCTGCCATAACCCAACCGGTATCGACCCAACAGAAGCCCAGTGGAGCCAATTGGCGGAACTGTCTGTTGCTAAAGGTTGGTTGCCACTGTTTGACTTTGCCTACCAGGGTTTTGCCAAAGGTCTGGAAGAAGATGCTCAGGGTCTGCGTATTTTCGCGGCAACACATCAAGAACTGATTGTTTGCAGTTCTTATTCGAAAAACTTTGGTCTGTATAATGAGCGTGTCGGGGCTTGCACCATTGTTGCTGCTAGCAGCGAAGTGGCTGATGTCGCTTTCAGCCAGGTTAAAGCCGTTATCCGTGCTAACTATTCTAACCCACCCGCTCACGGTGCTTCAGTAGTTGCCACCATTTTGAGCAACCCGGCACTGCGTGCAATTTGGGAACAAGAACTGACTGATATGCGCCAGCGCATTCACCGTATGCGTCAGTTGTTTGTTAAAACTTTGCAGGAAAAAGGCGCGAAACAGGATTTCAGCTTTATCATTAACCAAAATGGTATGTTCTCGTTCAGTGGCCTGAGCAAAGAACAAGTCCTGCGTCTGCGCGATGAATTCGCTGTTTATGCCGTTAACTCTGGTCGGGTTAACGTTGCAGGGATGACACCTGGCAACATGGCACCACTGTGTGAAGCTATCGTCGCGGTGCTCTAATTAAGTTTCAGTGAGCTAATGGTCAAAAGGGTGTATTAGGCACCCTTTTATTTTGACGCATATGCCAAACCAAGTAGATGTTAATGAAACATATATTTGGCAAATTCGCTCATCGGCATCGGTCGCCCATACATATAACCTTGCAGATAATCAACATTATGGGCCTGTAAATAGCGCATTTGTGTCTCGTTCTCTACCCCTTCAGCAATAGTCTGTAATCCCAGCCGGGTAGCCAAATCAATCACATTATCCACAATGTGGCTCGACAGCGCATCTGAGCCGATCATGCCGACAAAACTTTGGTCAATTTTCAGGAAATCGACTTTAAACTTCTGTAAATAAGTCAGACTTGAATGCCCAGTGCCAAAATCATCAATAGCAATAAACACCCCCAAGGTATGAAGTTCTGCAAATAATCTGTCAGTAATTTCATCTGTAACAATCAATTTTCGCTCAGTCAATTCCAGTGTGATATTAATTTTATTTCCACCAAAAGCCTGAATGAAATTACGGCAATCATCGACCAAGCTCAGGTCGTGGCAATGATTCGCACTGATATTAAAACCGAAGTGGAAACCTTCAGGCAGTTGATTGACATGAGGAGCAAAAGCCACGCTGACTTGCTGCATCATAGACCGAGTCATCGGCACGATAAGTTCACTGTCCTCCGCCATCGGAATAAATTTATTCGGTTGAATTAAGCCATGGCCGGGATGCTGCCAACGCATTAATACCTCGCATCCAACCCAACATTGCTCTTTACCTGACACAATAGGTTGCATGTAAGGAATAAATTCATTGTTATCCAATGCCTGTTTTAATACCTGCGTCGGTGATACAGCCCTGCCTGATAACCAAAAAACAAGGGTGGCAGAGCCAACACTCATTAAGATGAAGAAGATCAGACTGCCTTGATTATATTGCCAAGCATAAGCCCTATATTGCTGGTTAGAAAGCGTGGTACTTAATGAATAAGCATATTTTTCTGAAGCCAGATATAAAGGCTCACTTCCTGCGGGAGGCTTACCTGAATGTACAACACCCGTCGCATCCATCCATTTATCGCCCACTCTCAGTTGTAACTCAATATCGCCACTCAGTAAGTTAAGAATACTGCGCAAGTAATAACCATCGACAGCGACCAGTACGCTGTAATCACCCCGTACATGCCGGTAGACCATCAAAGCACGATCAGGCGTGACATCATTACCGCCCATTAATTCTAATTGACCATTTATAAACATAGCTAAATCAAACGGAGTTGTAAGCGGACCATATATTGAGGAGCAGTAAATATTACCGCCCTTAGTCAAAGAGACTGACCGAACATCGGGTATTAGTACCACTTGATCCCGTAAATTCTGCACAACGTCTAAACAGGGTTTCCCTAAACCAGTTTCGACCTGAATGGCCGCATGTTGCAAATTATTAAATATCTGATCAAACCGCGCTCTACCCTGTAATAATTTAGTCTCCGCATCCTTATGCATATTTGCTTTTGTTTGCGCATAAATCACTATTGCGCCCACCAACAGAAATAAGAGTAATACTATGCAAGAAAAACCCAGCCGGGACAGGAGTTTATTCAGTCTGAAACGACGAAATGGCATAGTGGATTCCATTAAAAGGCGCTCGCAATACTACGAAATAAAGACGACAGTAAAACTATTCCAGCCCCATAACTCAAGGTTTAAGGCTCACAAAATGTTTTAACTATCGATTAAATATAACGTAAAAAGGCACCTGAATGGCGCCTTCCTTGATATTCCCTCTATTTATGATGCTAATAAACGGCCATCATCACCAAACCGCCGGTTCTTCACGGATAAACGGGTTAGTCTGCCGTTCGTGACCTAATGTAGACATTGGGCCATGACCGGGAATAAATGTTATATCATCGCCCAAAGGCAATAATTTGCTACGGATGGAATTAATCAGTTGCTGATGATCACCACGCGGGAAATCACTGCGCCCAACCCCACCATTAAAGATAACATCACCGACCAGTGCCAGGCGGCCTGATTGATCAATAAAGACAATGTGACCTGGCGTATGCCCTGGGCAATGCAATACCGACAACTCAACTTCACCGACGGTGATTTTGTCACCCTCTTCCAACCAGCGAGTCGGGGTAAAGGCTTCACATTCACTTAGCCCAAACATTCTGCTTTGAGCTGGCAACCCTTCTAACCAAAAAGTGTCTTCTTTTTCAGGGCCATAAATAGGTACCTGAAAATGTGCGGCTAACTCAGCGGCAGCACCCACGTGGTCAAGATGGCCATGTGTCAGTAAAATCTGGCTGACCTTAACCCCTTGACGGGTAACTTCAGCCATGATCTTGGCAGCATCACCACCAGGATCCACCAATGCAGCTTGCCCTGTTGCCTCACACCAGATTAACGTGCAATTCTGGCTAAAGGCCGTTACCGGAATTATTTGATATTTCATAGAGCTCCAACCCCAATACACTCATCAATATATTCAAGGTATTGGCATAAAAATGCAAGTTACCAGGTTCGTGTTGGCCCGGTATCAATATGCACAAAGTTACTGCGAGGATAATATCCTACACCACCCGCACGCATTTTTAATGCCGCTTTGCGAATATTGCTCAATTGAATACCTTCAATATGAAAATCCATCGCCTGCCCCTTAGTGTGGTAGCTGTGCTTGGCCACACCCCGACTACGCTCACGCAGTTCATTATTGGTATCAAGCGAACGGTAACCTGAAATAAGCTGTACCGGTTTAGTTGTTCCGAGAAGCACCTGGAGACGGTATAGCTGATCAAACAGACGGGGATCGATGTTTTTCACTTTATTGGCACGGTAGTCGCGGAATATATGGTTTAAGCGGGAAAGTTCATCTTTGTTATAGCCCCGACCATCAAAAAATTCGGCTTTTATGGACTCGCCTGTATTGAGATTATTCAGGGTCAAGATCCGTGGGCGAGGAGTAGAAAGGGTAGCGAATGCTTGCCCTGGAAGCAGCGATATACCCAGCGCTACCCCGCCTAACGTTAGCCATTTACGGCGATAATTATCAATTTTATCCATGATCTCTGTTAATACCCGGCAAAAATGTCAAAAGAAAGCACTAAATGTGCCGTCACGAACCATAACCGCCTACGGAAAACCAGTCAACCTGCATTCACTGTGAGTTTAGGTTCGGTTATAGGGAACCCCTATTTGGAGTCCCCATTCGACAACCCGATATTAAGACCATTAGTTATTGAGTTTTACTGCATTTATTGTAGTAAAAGCTCAACTTGAGGTGCTATTTGTGCGCCAGATCTCACCGTCTTATCATAATTGTAAATATCTGTTCTAAATTGTGGTTTACCGTCATCCGCAACCCATGCGGTCAGGTAATACAATTGTACCGGGATACGTTGGCGAATATTAACGTAAGTGGTGTCCCCCTGCTTCAAGGTAGAAGAGACCCGCGCATTATTCCAACCCGCATCCTGCAATAGCATATTCGCTAAATCAGAGGCTTTATTCACACGGACACAACCTGAGCTCAACGCGCGGATATCTTTCTGGAACAAGCCATGGTTCGGCGTGTCATGCAGATAGATAGCATCAGAACTTGGCATGTTGAATTTGAAACGCCCTAATGAATTACTGGCACCTGGTGCCTGACGCAAACGATAAGGGAAGTTATTCGCTGAAATCATGTTCCAGTCGATCATCGAAGGGTCGACGATTTGCGCCTCATTACTCCAACCAGACAATACGGTATAACCATGGCGCTGGAAATAACCAGCATCATGGCGCGCTTTTGGCACGATATCCTGACGTACCAAAGAGGTTGGTACGTTCCATGGTGGATTGACAACCACATTATTCAACGCACTGCTCATTAACGGTGTTTTGCGGCTCGGACGGCCAACAATCACCCGGGATGAGAGCACCTCCGTGCCATCCTTATAATAATTCAGTGAATAGTTTGGGATGTTTACCATGATGCCGTTATCGACACGTCCTGGCAAAATACGTAACCGCTGAATATTCAATGCTAATAATGTGGCCCGCGTTTGTGGTGAAACATTCAACCATTCGCGGGTTCGGGTACCGATAACCCCATCATCATTCAACCCATGCCATTGTTGAAAACGTTTGACTGCCGCTACCAACTCTGGCGTGTACACATTGTCTATTATGGTCGCGGTAGTCGCCAGCGGTGCGGGTGAAGATGCGGCAACACCGCCGGTGATGGCAACATCCGCTACAGGTGCCGCTGAGGGGCTGACCACCAGACTATGAGCCTGAGCACGGCTCTTTTCCTCATCAACAGAGAGGTCGTCATTCACTGCGGCTATCGCTGGATTATCAACCGGAATAACCTCCGGGCCTTTTACCGGTATCGATGCTACCGGGTGCAGCATGCCAGTTCTGTCGAGAATTTCTCGCAGAGCAGGAATATCGTCGCTGAGCTGACCCGGACGCAGGCTTGGGCCATTGGCCATTTGTGGCCATGGTTGCCGATCAGTCAGCATCTTTTTCAATGCCTGTTGCATTTTGTCGTATTGAGGATGTTGGGGAGCTAAAGACGCCAGATAGGATGCAGTGGTGCCTTCGTGTACCGCTTGCTGCCAGCGATTTAAAATCGTCGCCGGCGGCATCGCCATCTTGTATGGCACATTGCTGTATAACCAAACATTACCGTTAGCACCCACGCCGGAGATAAAATGTAAATACCCCAGCATGGCATCCGATAAAATAATATCGCGGGCCACACCGGTAATTTCAGGGTCACTTAGCCATTTTACCCATTGCATAAATTGTGGCTGAATACCGGAGAGTGCAACTTCTGCCAATTGTTGCTGAAAACGCTGCACCGCCACTTTGTCCTGCCACATGGGCTGCATCGCGTTAGAGGTATAGAGTAATGCCAGCTCAGAGGGATAGAGTGGAGTGACCGTTTTAGGCAAAGCCGCCAATAATGGTGAGCGGCTTTGTGCTACCGACATCGTTGTACCCTCTATCGGTAGCGCTGAAGATGAATCTACAGGCACAGCAGGTACTGTCGCTGATGTGGTCAATACTGGCATCAAGCTGCAAATGAAAGCGCAGTATAATGCGAATGAACGGTGCGAATTTCGTTTCCCTATCGACATGCTATGCCCCCGGTATGCTTATCTAAATACGTCATAGTCTGTCGTTACCCTTCGTCCTTAAAGTTACAGCAACGTTAGGTTGCTCTCGGTGCTCGGCCTATTTATATTATGATTCAAACAGAATGCCCCTTAAGTGGTCAATGATATAAATTTAACCATTTACGTTACGCTAACAGATTTCCTACCGTTATAAAATATAACCCTAAGCTGTGGCAAAAATAAAAATGGCCGCTTTTCAGCGACCATTTAATAAGATTAATTATTACTGCGTACTATCTGAACAATAATTAATCGCCGAGTCATTGTTCAGCAGGGATCGGTGGCAATGTTGGTATTTCATTTGCAAAACCACGTAAGCCAACCACATGTACATGTTCATGATTTTGGAAGACTTTTCGCACCAACTTATAGGTTGTTCCTTTTTCCGGACTGATATTTTCTGGTGCTGCAATAATTAATTGCATTTCCAACCGTTCGCACAATTCGAATAATGTGGCGATAGATTTCGCATCCAGGCGCGCGGCTTCATCAAGGAACAACAAACGGCAAGGAGAAATATCTTTGCCACGTAGACGCCGCGACTCTTCTTCCCAGCTCTGTACTACCATTACCAGTATCGACATACCGGTACCGATAGCCTCACCAGTTGACAACGCACCGCTCTCAGCCCGCAACCAACCATCTGCACCACGGTAAACTTCCACCTCCAGCTCCAGATAGTTACGGTAATCAAGTAACTCTTCGCCAATGGTCTGTGGCAACCGCTGCCCCATATCCATTTGTGGATTGAGTCGCTGGTACAGTTTTGCCAGTGCTTCAGAGAAGGTCAGACGATTGCTGTTGAACAAGTCCTGATGTTGCTCCTGCTGCTCGGATAACACATCGAGCAAGGTCGCATGGGCTTCACGCATATTAACATTCAGTCGCACACTCTTTACCTGACCAAATGACACCGCTTGCAGACCCTGATTCAGCATACGGATACGGTTCTGTTCGCGCTGAATGGTTTTCCGGATGATATTCGACACACTTTTTGAACTGATGGCCAGTTTCTGCTCACGGGCGGTCAGTTCTTCCGTCAGACGCCCCAACTCAATTTCCATTTGCTCAATAGCTTCAACCGGATCATCAGTACGGATGATATCCTGACGGATACGCTCACGCAGATGTTGATACACCGCGATATAGAACTGGATCTTACGTTCAGGACGTTTCGGATCTTCGGATAAACGCAATACATCGCGCAGATGCTCGTTATCGGCCACCGCCAGACGCAATGCTCCCAACGCCTTATCCGACATAGAACGCAGCTCGTCACCATCCATATAGGCCAGTTCACGACGATGCAAGCGGCGCTCAACGCCGTTATCTTTCACCATCCGCATCACCGTACACCAGCCTGCTTTGGCATTAACTACCTGCTCGCGGATCTGATGATAATCTCGCTCCAGCTTGCGTAATTTCTTCTGCAAACTGTCCATCTCGGCCTCACAGAAGGTGAGTTGTTTCTCCAACTGGTTACGCCGTAAACGGTTAGTACTTAACGCGGCATGCAGCTCGTCACGGCGGGTACGGGCGCGGGCTTCTGCACTCGCATCGGCCTGAACACCAATATCCACCAGCTCCTGGCTTAATTCCTTAAGCATGTCACGTTTGGCATCGTAGGAACTTTTTAACGACGCGAGTACTTGATTATACTGAGTAAACTGCGCTTGATACTGACGTAATTGCTCACGGGCACGGGTACGTTCCGCCTCAGCCTGTTCCAACCGCTGGCGTAACTTATCGTTAAGATCTGAGTTTTCAGTCAGCATGCCCGCAGAATCGGTATAGCTGAAGTGCGCACGGCGCTGAACCACTTCTGTCAGTGCAAAAGCTTGCTGTTTAGCCTGCCGCTGACGGCTTTGAGCCAATAGATAATTTTCCTGCAACTGTTGGTGTTGTTGCGGATCACTTTGCAATACCGCCAATAACGGTTCCAGCGTGGTCAGGGAGGCACCGTGTTTCTGGATATGGCGAGCGGCCTCTTGTGCTTCGGCTAACTCTTCGGTGATCTCTTCAACCCGATCAGTTAACGTATCATCCAGTAGTAATGAAATCAGGGGGATGAGGCGATTAAGCGCCGATATGCCCTCTTTAGCCTGTTCGAATTGCTGGCGCTGCTGCTGATTTTGGTCTTCGTGCGCATTCAGGGCGCGCTCAATTTCACCACGGCGGGTATTCAGCAAACGAATTTCAGCTTCTGGATCAGCATCAAATGCCACTGCCAGATGAGAACCGATAAAGCGGCTGAATGCCTGATGTAAGCGTTGTGTCTTTTGCACATCAAATGACAAGGTAGCATAACGCTCAGCCAGGCTGTCGCGCTCTTGATACAGTGCTTCCAATCGATTTTCACGGGCAGCACGGCCAAACAGCGGGACTTCCGGATAACGGGAGTAACGCCACTGGCGATCGGCGATTTTCACTACAACTGCTTTATCATGCTCTTCGACGGCAAATACGCTGTCATCAAATGACTGCGGATCCCCCTCAATGAGATACAGATCTTCCGGGCAATCGTCCAATCCCACCAGTTGGTCACGTACCAATGACAAGTCTGGCACCACAATACCGTGGCGCGACGGGCCATATAACGCGGAGAAGTAAGGCGCATCATCAAGGGTAACATCATCATAAATCTCGGATAACAGTACCCCGCCAAAACGTTCAGCCAGAGCAATCATCCGCGCATCTTCAGCACCACTCGGCTGGCTTAAGCGTTCGATTTGCGCGTCAACGGCACGTTTGGCTGCCGCCACTTCATCACGCTCGACCGTGGTTTCACGCTCACGCTCCAGTAGCTGCTGCATGTGTTCGGTCACCTGACGACTGTCTTCAAGTGCCTCACCGCTCTGCTCACTGAGCTGACTCAATGCATCCTGTGCCGCCAGCCAGACTGGAGCACGAGCCGTCAGTTCCTGAACTTTCAGCCTTAGCTGCTCCAGTTCTTGGCGCATTTCCATACGCCGCTCACCGGCATCGCTGACATTGAGAGAAAGCTCTTCAACCTGTGATTCCAGCTCACGCTGTAATTCTTCCAGTTCTTCTGGTTGATATGCCTGCCCCTGACGTTTACAGAATTCCTGCAACAAGCGCTCAGCGTCTTGCTGGGCGCGTAAACGTTGCTCTAACTCGGACAAGCGTATACGCAATGGCTGCACCCGCTCGGCCAAATGTTGCTGGGATGGCCAGTCACGGAGTAATTCACGGGCGGTTTGCCAAGCCTCACTGCGGCTAACCTGGCCGGCAATGGCCACCACCAACTGATATGCCTGCTCAAATTGGCTGTGGGCGGCATCGGCAACACTCAATTTTTGCTCAAGCTGCAATAAAGATTCAGTGGCTTCCTGTTCTTTGGCATGGAAGGTTTCCAGCCACTGCTCGGCGTTGTCTGCCGTTAACTCAGGTAATTGGCACAGTGCGCGCGCACGTTCTAAAGCCTGTAACGCCTGCTGATATTGGATAGCACGGGTTTGCTGCACATCCAATGCTTGCTGGTAATCCGCCAACTGGCTTTTAAGTTCGTCCACTTCCAACTCGGCAGCTTCAGCACGCGCTTCGTTATCAGCCTGTTGTTCGCTGGCTTCGGCGACGACCTCATTTTGCTCTTCCAGCCGGTACGTCAGCTCTGCCAGATCATTTTGATAGCGCTCGATTTTTTCCTGCTGACGCATCGCCGTCTGTACCAGACTCAGGTGATCACTGGCTGCCTGATAATCTGTCTCAAGATCGGATTCCGCACCACTTTGCTCCGCCAACTCACGCGACATTTCCACATGACGATACTGCTCAGTGGCCAGTTGTTTGCGGCTGGTCAGCAAGTCACGGCGCAATACCAACGCACCATCGAGATGGATGCGCCGCTCATTGGCATGGCGCATATAGTCAGCTGCAACGTAGGAAGTGGCTTCCGAGATAAGATGCTTAAACAGATCACGGTCAGACTGGGTAACACGGATGGCCTCAAGGGTCATCCGGTTTTCGCGCAACGCCGATTCCATGTCCTGGAAGGCTTTACGTACCCCGCTGTTTTCTGGCAATAAGTAATCGCGCAGTGAACGGGTAATGGCGCTGGAGATACCGCCGTACAATGATGCTTCAATCAAACGATAGAATTTGCTGCGATCCGCTGAGGAACGTAAGCGTTTCGGGATCACCCCCAAATCAAACATCAAGGAGTGGTAATCGGTGATGGAGTTAAATTGCTTAAACTGCACCCCTTCCATCTCTTCAACCCGTTCTTTCAGCTCTTGCAATGACAGCACACGAGCCTGACGGTCACCCACCACTTCGGTGAGGATCTGCGTTGGCTGGATAGCTGTCGGCAGCCCCTGGATGGTAAAAGGCTTGATATCAACTTTACGGTCACGCCCTGCCACTTGTTGCAAGCGCACACCGACAACCACTCGTTGGTGGCGGGAGTTAACAACATCCAGGGTTGAATAACACACCCCGGCGCGCAATTTACCGTGCAAACCTTTATCACGGGAGCCACTGGTGGCACCGGCTTCGGTGGTGTTACGAAAGTGCAATAATGTCAGATCTGGAATCAATGCGGTGACGAAAGCGGCCATAGCGGTAGATTTACCGGCCCCATTACCGCCGGATAACGTGGTGACCAGTTCATCAAGGTCGAAGGTTCGGGCAAAGAAGCCATTCCAGTTAACCAAGGTCAGTGAGCGAAATTTACCGCGTTCAATCATTCCTGTTCATCCTCTGCACTTTCCGCTGCATTGCCCATGGTGACGTCGGTTTCATCGGTTTCATCATGGAGTGACAGACTGTTTTCCACCGCCATGGCTTCGCCATCACGGATCATGCGTAACTGGGCTTCACGTGGATCATCGCCACTGCGCACATCGGCACCAAAGCGGAACACGGCTTCAGTGATACGAAACTTGCTGCTGTCATTGCCCATAAAGTAGATCATGCCCAACCGACGCAGCCGGTTGAGTGATGTTCGTACTTTCTCCTGTAACTTCTGTTTATCCAAATCTGAACCGGTCGAGCGCTGGTTAACAAACTTCAGCAATTTGCTCTCATCGGCCAGACTCAGCAATTCTTCGTATAACTCATGCTGCGCGAAAATGCCTTCATGGGCCAAACGTTCTGGGCTGAGATACAGATAACAGAGAATTTTGCCTACCATCATATCCAGCTCAGATAACACCGAACGCGGGATAAGCGTGGTGGAACGGGGGCGCAGATAGAAGAAACCTTCTGGTGCCCGAATTAATTCCACGTTATAGCGGGTATAAAACTCTTCCAGTTGCTCCTGAAAATCCATCAGAAAAGCATGATTATCGAGTTCGTCAATACCGATATGACGACCAGCACGCAACTGACTGTCCAGAGCCGGAAACAATGAGTTGGCCAATGCCTGAGCCAGTTTAACCGGCATTATTACTTCAATATTTGTTGATGACATGTGCCTGCACCTTGGCTCCGTAATCATTGATTGCCAGCCATTCCGCTGGTAACCCTGAGAAATCGGCTTCGGCCACACCAAGGCGAACTGCCTGGTCGACCAGGATACGAGCCACGTCAAAATGACGAGCACGCGGATATTGCGCGAGGTAGTCGCGCATCACTTCCCCCAGATTGAGCGGCATTTTTTGCTGCTGATACACCAGCAACGCCTGCTCAATCATGGCGGCTAATTGTTCACGGATCTCATTAAACTCTTCAAATTCCAGATCCGGTGGCAGCTCCCCGGTAACCTCTTCGCTACGCAGCGTCAATTCTTCATCACGCATATCCAGCAAACGATCCGCGTTGGCGTAGGTAAGCGTCCAAGGGCTATCAAAATAATGTTGGACTGATTGGCGCAAACGTTGGGCAAAGACCCGATTTTTATCCATATCAATGGCCGTACGGATAAACTTATGCACGTGCCGGTCATAACCGATCCACAAGTCAATCGCCTGCTGGCCCCAACTGATAATACGGTCAAGTTTACTTTGTAAATCAAACACCAGTTTATCAACCAGATCGAGACCCGCATTCCCGATGGTGGCCTCCTGAATCCGCAATAAATTGGCCTGAAGCTTATCGCCTGCCGCTTCCAGCGTATCTTGTAACTCGCGCAATGTACCAGAGGTTTCTGACAACAGCATTTCACAACTGGCAATGGCGGCGCGCCAGTCCTGATTCAGCAGCGCTGCGATGTCTTCTTTTACGCTATGCTGCTGTTCATCCATCAAACGCTGTGTCATATCAATGCTGTCGAAAATTTCAGCGACTGAATATTTTAGCGGGGCAAAGACGTTACGATGCCAGTGGAATTCATCCCCCCCCTCTTCTGCCGCTTCTGCTGCTCGTTGCAGCTCTTGTGCCACAATCGACAATTGCATCGACAGCCGCAGGGTAGAGAACTCGCGCTGACGGATATAATAATCGGTGATACCAATGCCCAAAGGGGTTAGACGGTAAATGGCATTGCCATCAGCCATCTCACTGGTAAAGCGGTTCAGTAACCGCTGGCGCACCATATCATTGATGGCGTTATTGGCGCGTACCGCCACGGTTTCGTGAGTCTGTTCAAAGCCTTTGCTCACGTGGCGAAATGCGTCAATCAGCTCCCCTTCGCTCATTTCACCGTCCAGCCGCTCACCGTTTAACGTGGCAATGGCCATAAGAAAAGCCAGACGCTCCGTTGGCAGAGTAATCGAAAAGTCATTTTTTCGCGCCCAGGCGACCAGTTCGGGTACTGTCTGGGAAAATTCACTCATAATGGGTCCTTCAGATTCGGCTTAAACGCCATGACATGCACGTAGCGCCCCAGACTGATAAAGGGCTCCTGCCGGCAATAGCGCTGCTCCAACGCTAATAATTCAGCAAACTCATCGATCTGTTGCTGTTTATTTTTCATATAATCGTGAAACACCCGCACTCCTGTCTTACCACTAATGGATAAACCCATTTGCTCCAGCCAGGCATAAACCGTTGGCGGATCTAAAGGGTATTGCGGTGACAACGAGCGCTGTCGACGCCTTTTCATACCCGGTATCGCCAACTGAAAGTTGCCTAACACCGCATTACGCATCACTAATCCATTGGCATTGAAAAACATCAATGAGAGTGCACCGCCAGGGTTTAACGCATTAAAAAGTATTTGCAGAACTTGTTGAGGCTCTGCAATCCATTCTAAAACCGCATGGAACAATATCAGATCAACCGGTTGTTCTAAATGTTGGGTGATGTCCTGTGCCGCACTTTGTACAAATTGCATGTTGTGACTCACACCTTTTTCCTGAGCCGCGACTTTTGCACGTTGGATCATCTCAGCAGACAGGTCACATAATAGAACCTGATGGCCTAATGCCGCCAGTTGGCAAGCCATGTGCCCTTCGCCACCACCCGCATCTAAAATCCGTAACGGTCGTGGTGGTAACTGCGCTAACAGCCCAATGATATCTTGCCAAACCACCGCCTGACGAATCATTCCCTTCGTCGTGCCATAGATATTGCGGGAAAATTTCTCAGCAATATCATCGAAATTGCGATCCTGCATGGACAACTGCTCCGCTATAACTATTGATTTACCGGCCTGGAGAGACTCGTAAAACAATAGTCACAGTAAAAAGAATGCCTATCAATCTGCTATTTTGGCACAGCCTGACTTAGAATAAATCTTCTTGACCCGTAATCATCGCCAAATGCCGTTTTTTCAGTCAAAAGGTCCCTATTTTTATGCTTTTTACCTTAAAAAAGTTTGTTGGCGGCTTATTAATGCCACTGCCCTTTCTGCTCATCGTTATGGGGCTGGCATTAATCTTATTGTGGTTTACCCGCTGGCAGAAAAGTGGCAAAACACTTTTTGCACTGAGTTGGCTGGTATTATTGCTTATTAGCCTACAACCGGTCGCTGACCGCCTGCTATTGCCACTGGAAAAACAATACGCCACTTATCAGGGAAACGACCCCGTAGATTACATTGTTGTCCTTGGTGGCGGCTACACGTTTAATCCGAATTGGGCGCCGAGCGCTAATTTATTCGCAAATAGTCTGCCCAGAGTCACCGAGGGGGTCAGACTGTATCGCGCTCATCCCCATGCGAAAATGGTATTTACCGGCAGTGCGGGCCCCAACAGCCAAAGCAGTGCACGAACGGCGGCACTGGTAGCGGAAAGTTTAGGTGTCCCAGCGGCGGATATTGTTGCATTAGAGCAACCGAAAGATACGGTTGAAGAGGCGGCAGCAGTTGCTACCCTAGTGGGGGATAAACCTTTTCTACTGGTAACCTCAGCCAGTCATCTGCCCCGCGCGATAAAATTCTTTACCGCCATTGGGCTGCATCCCATCCCCGCGCCTGCCAATCAGTTAGCCATAACCACACCATTACACAGTTGGGAGCGCGTTATTCCAGCAGCAACCTATTTGGGCCACACTGAACGTGCCTGGTATGAAACATTGGGGCTGATATGGCAAAAGTTAACTGAGGATAACAATGCTGAATAATGTTGCTGTTAATAGCCCATTGTCACCCGTCAATATCCAATAGATTTCGAGATGCAAGACGGCGGCAAATGAAAGAATCCTGATGAGCTTACATCGGTAAGTGATTCGGGTTATTGACGCAGCTAACACACTTGTAACTTGAAAGATGAAGGATATCAATTAAGCCAGGGGAGCAGTTGCCTGGCAGCATTATCAAATAAAACACGGTCCAAATTACCGGTATGAATAAAGCGGGCCACCCGTTCCCAAAGGGTATAGAGCCAACGGCGAGCCACAAAGGATTCAGATACCGGAGCTTTATTGAGATAGCGATAAAATAGCTGGCTCGGTGTGCCCTCTTCACTGAGGCGGAATAAATCATATTCTCGCGGTGCCCACAGCATCGGGCCGGGGTTGAGCATCGCCAACAACTGATCGCTGCGCGCATCTTTTAGCATACTGCGCAAAGTAAGGTTGCCGTGAACCAGTACCGAACTGTCGTCAAAACCGGCAAAAAGCGCATTTAAAGAGGCTCTGGCACGATAAAGTATCGCGCGGTCTTCCAATGTTATAAGCGGTGAGTTCAGATTAGACAAGGTGGCCCACAGCACCTCAACCCGTTGTTGATACCAACTGAACCAATCATTTTCCTGTGTGCTATCAACATTACCGACACAGCCATGGCTATCAATACGGTGCCATGCCAACACACCTTCAACGATTTGGTCCATCAGGGCATCCCACCGTTCACCGGTTCGGGTTGGTGCCTCGACCGAAACACCCCGCAGACGCTCCATAAGCAGAATTTCTTTATACGGAGATTGGTGGGTCATCACTAAACCGTACACCGTCGGCACACGAATATCGCCTTCGCGCGCCAGCATTGACAGCTTATAAGCCTCCTGTTGTGCAATTCCCTGACAAATATAACTCTTCGCCAACAGGGGGATAGCCTGATCCTGTTGGTTATACATCGCATACAGATGGGCATAGGGCTGTTCGCTGATACGTTCGAGGCGAGTGATCGACTCCCCTAACACGACACTTAATTCAGCTTTCAGTTGTTCCATCAGGCTCTGTCCGGTTGTCTGGCGAAATTGAGTTATCATAATGGGATGGTAGGCTGGATATTTCCAGAATGCAGATCAAATAACAGCCACAATAAAAATAAAATAGCTGAAGTCCGAAGGGTATAGAAATAACAACGCCAGACTCATTGAGCCTGGCGTAATAAGCCGTTCAGTTGTTAATTTTATTACTGGTGCAGCATGATAGCCCGCACACGGTCCAAATCTGCTTGAGTATCAACCCCAACCGTAGGCACAGCTTCTGCCACCGCGACGTGGATCTTTTCGCCGTACCACAGCACGCGAAGTTGCTCTAACAGTTCGATTTGTTCGAGTTTACTCGGTGCCCAGTTAACATAACGACGAATAAAACCGGCGCGATAGGCATAGATACCAATATGGCGTAAAAAACAATCACCAATGATTTCTTTTGACTGAGCAAAACGCTCTCTTTCCCACGGGATAGCGGCGCGAGAGAAATAAAGCGCATAACCCTGCGCATCCATCACCACTTTAACCGCATTAGGATTAAAGGCTTCTTCACTACTTTCAATCGGCACGGCCAACGTCGCCATACCTGCGCTGCAGCCAGCCAGATTATCGGCAACCTGACGAATAATCACCGGAGGTATCAGTGGCTCATCACCTTGCACATTGACGATAATCTCATCATCGGCAAAACCATAACGCTTAATAACTTCAGCTAAACGTTCGGTACCAGACTGATGGTCAGCACGGGTCAAGCACACTTCACCACCTGCGGCTTCAACCGCTTTCACCACTTCGGGATGGTCTGTTGCCACAATTACCCGTGAGGCACCGGACGCCTTTGCTCGCTCCATCACATGAACAACCATCGGTTTACCCGCAATATCAGCCAGCGGTTTACCGGGTAAACGGGTTGAAGCATAACGGGCGGGTATTATCGCGATAAAACTCATGCATGCTTCTCATCAATTGACAGTGGGCGGGCTTCATTCTCCAACAACACCGGAATACCGTCGCGCACCGGGTAAGCCAGATTGTCCGCTTTACATACCAACTCAAGATTTTCTTTATTGAAGTACAACTTACCGTTGCAGACCGGACAGGCAACAATTTCGAGTAAACGGTGGTCCATACATCCTCCAAAATGGAGCTTAACCAGCAGGAAAGTGGTCGAGGATACCATATCCGTTGATGCAGGTTAACTGTGCTGATGCTGTCATTAATATCAGAGATTAATGCCAAGCGGGTATGTTAATCAGCAACGATATAAGTCAATGCGCATGCTAGCCATGGTGATAAATGTTGGTTTTGTTATTGATATGTTGAATATCGAGGAGTAGAATTTTGTGACCAACATCACATAAATATGACTATCGAGTAAGAAATGAAAGTATTTCATAAGATTATTGCGCTGTTCGCTAACTTCAGCAACTAAGCCGCAAAAAATACAAATAGCAGCACCTGCAAAACCGCCCGACAATCAAAACATCGGTTGAATAGAGGCAAAAAATCTAACGGCTACCCTTGGGTAGCCGTTTGCTTAGAAAGCGATCACATCTGCTGCTGACGGCCCGTGAATGCTACGATAAGTAGAAAATTCAACGTGTTGCCCTTCACTTAGTGATTTATTTTTGGTGTTAGCGATAGCAGTTTTGCTGACATACACATCCAAACTACCATCGTGTGGTGAAATGAAACCGTAGCCTTCAGACTGATTGAACCATTTCACTCGACCCATTTTTAACGTCATAATAAATTTCCTTTTACTGGGCATCCTAACAACTCATTTTTATTTATTGTTTAGATGCAGTTGCCCATCCTAAAGTTTTCTGATTAAACCTCTATGAGCTTGATTGTATGAAAAAACCCGCATAAGTGCGGGCTTTATAAATTTGCTATCCGGATAGATGATTAACCCAAAGGCATTCAAACTATTAGAAATAACGGACCTGCATCAAAGCATTATTTATGGGAGTTACTATCAGAGATTCTAGGAGGTTCGTCTTTGAAGCGGCATCAAAAAGATAACGTCTTGGGAGGAACTGCTTTGCTTTACTCTCGTATACTCTTATACATAAATAGGCGTGTATCACAGGCAAGCGGTCATTTACTCATAAAAAAACCTACCACGCAACTACTTTATTCGGCGTTATACATTAATATCCAGCATCAATGAGATGTTACGCATAAAAAACCAATATTCTCCGCTGCTTACCGCCTAAATCCTCAATATCAATCTAGACTCAAAACAGCATAATCATTGATTCGCAGCCGTAATGATCTGGCCGTTTACTGCCTCGCCAGGCGAGAAGGAGCTAGCTAAATATGACCCACCAACCATTTGTTAATCCCGATGAGATCCGCGCCAGATTCTCCAATGCCATGTCGGAGATGTATCAGACCGAAGTGCCATTATACGGTGCCTTATTACGGTTAGTTGCCGACACTAATAACCAGATGTTGAGTCAGCAACCGGAACTTGCCCGACATTTGCGTCAAACCGGGGAAATTGAGCGCCTGAGCATGGAGCGGCACGGTGCAATCCGAGTAGGAACCGCTGCTGAACTCGCTACTTTGCGCCGCCTATTTGCGGTGATGGGCATGGTACCTGTCGGTTATTATGACCTGGCATCCGCAGGTGTACCGGTTCACTCCACGGCATTCCGTGCTGTACATGAAGCCTCGCTACAAGCCAGCCCCTTTAGAATTTTCACGTCATTATTGCGTTTGGAGTTGATTGAGCCGCCAGAACTGCGGCAGCAGGCTAGCGATATTCTGGCAAAAAGAGTGATCTTTACGCCAAGGGCGATTGAGTTGATGGTTCAGCATGAGACATCCGGTGGGCTGACCCGTCATCAAGCAGATGATTTTATCATTCAGTCATTAGAGACGTTTCGCTGGCATAATCAGGCAACCGTTAGTGCTGAAGTTTACCAACAACTGCATGATCAACATCGGCTAATTGCTGATGTTGTCGCTTTCAAAGGGCCACATATTAACCATTTGACCCCACGGACATTGAATATCGATGCCATACAAACTGCAATGCCACAGCACAACATTACCCCCAAAGTCGTGATCGAAGGACCTCCTCCACGCAACTGTCCGATACTGTTACGGCAAACCAGCTTTAAAGCACTGGAGGAGAAAGTCGCGTTTTTATCGGCTGATGGTCAGGTGATTCAAGGCCATCACACCGCCCGCTTCGGTGAGATAGAACAACGGGGTGCAGCACTAACCGCTAAAGGACGGGATCTTTATGATCGTTTGTTACAGGCGGCTCAGGATCAGTTGCAAGTTCCTACCAATGAAAAGAATTCCGCACAGTACATGGCCATTCTAAGTGATAAATTTAACCAGTTCCCTGATGATTACCCAACAATGCGCGCTGAGAGATTAGCCTTCTTTCGTTATTTCCCCACAGAGAAAAGCCGAAGTGCGCCTACAGAGTCACTCCAAGGTTTAACATTAGATGAATTGATTGGCGCGGGGTTTATCCAATATGAACCTTTAGTTTATGAGGATTTTCTACCGGTCAGTGCGGCGGGTATTTTTCAATCTAATTTAGGGGATAAAGAGCAAGCTCATTTTGCGGGTCACGCCAGTAAACAGGATTTCCAGCGGGATCTAGGAATGGCAGTGATTGATGAACTGCAATTGTATGAAGAAACTCAGCAGCGCTCGATTGCTACATGTGCAGCAACCCTTAAGTTGACGCTACTGAGTCGATAAGATTGATCTACTTCGAATAACGAGATAATGCCTGAATTTTCTGTAGCAATTGCTCGGCCTGTTCCGGCGGTAACTGTGCATCTACCGGCAAGTACCACCAATTAGGCTGAGCAAAAGCCCGACATTTGACGGCATCTTTTTCAGTCATCAGTAATATTTGTGAGCCAGATGTCAGCGAGCTAAGTTGTGCCAAAGAATAGTCCTGATGGTCAGCAAAAGCGTATTTCTTTTTCAGCTCAATACCCAGCAAACTTAATGTGGCAAAAAAACGTGGGGGATGGCCAATACCTGCCATAGCAATAACATGTTGTAATTGCTGTGCTGGCAAACGCTCACCGGTAACCAGATTGACAGCCTGCCGAGCAACCAGTTGCATCGGGATCTCTCCGGCGGCGGCAATGCCACCATTAGTGATTACCGCATCTACAGAATGTAACCGTCCGGCCCGTTCACGCATTGGGCCTGCGGGTAACCACCAGCCGTTACCGAAGCGGCGCATGCCATCAATCACCACCAACTCAAAATCACGTTGTAAAGCATAATGCTGCAAACCATCATCAGTGATGATGAAATCCAGAACATAGTTTTTCAGTAACGTTTTAATCGCCTCAGAACGTTGTGGTGAGACGGCAACTGGCGCTCCGGTGCGTTGAAAGATCAGAACCGGCTCATCACCAGCCTGAAGTGTGGTTGTCTCATTGGAGAGTAGTAGCGGATACTCATCCGACTTACCCCCGTAACCCCGGGACACAACCCCCACACGGCAGCCACGTAGTTGTAGCTGCTCCACCAACCAGATTACGACAGGTGTCTTGCCATTACCGCCGGCAGTAAGGTTACCCACAATGATAACCGGGACTGGTGATCGCCATGCTGAACGCAGCCCAAGAGAGTAACTGGCCCGGATAAGCCATGTGACTGCGCCATATAGCCAAGATAGCGGTAGCAATAGCAAATACAGCCAAGACTGCCCGGACCAGATACGTTCAATCATTGGCCAAACTGCATACGGTTAAGTTGTGCATAAGCACCCTGTTGGGCCAGCAACTCTGCATGCACACCCCGCTCGACGATGCGCCCATCTTCAATAACCAAGATTTCATCTGCTTTTTCTATGGTAGACAAGCGATGAGCAATAATCAGTGATGTGCGGTTTTTCTGTAACTCATCTAAAGCAGCCTGAATCGCCCGCTCAGATTCAGTATCCAGCGCTGAGGTGGCTTCATCCAGAATCAATATTGGACAATCCCGTAATAGCGCACGAGCGATAGCAATACGCTGACGCTGGCCACCGGAGAGCATGACACCATTCTCACCAATAACCGTGTCCAGACCATGTTCCATTTTATTGATAAAGTCCATGGCGTACGCCATTCGGGCGGCTTCTTCAATTTCAGCACGACTATATTGCTCATCACGGGCGTAAGCGATGTTATTAGCCACCGTATCATTGAACAAATGAACACTTTGCGATACTAACGCGACCTGATTACGTAAGGCACTCAGCCGATAATCACGCAGATCGTGCCCATCCATCAAGATACTGCCTTCACTGACATCATAGAATCGGGTTAGTAAATTGGCGATTGTTGACTTACCTGAACCTGAACGCCCCACCAATGCCACGGTTTTACCCGCTTCAATGTGCATATTGATATCATTCAATGCAGGGGTGTCTTTACCAGGATAGTAGAAAGTCACATGGCGGAATTCTATTTCACCTTTAGCCCGTTCAACCTCCAACTTGCCTTCGTCTTTTTCCTGCTCCATATCCAGAATAGTGAATAGCGTCTGGCATGCCGCCATACCACGTTGGAACTGAGCATTCACATTGGTAAGAGACTTCAACGGACGCATCAGAGCAATCATTGCAGAGAACACCACCGTTATGGTACCGGCAGTTAAGGTTTCCATCACGCTTGGAAAGCTGGCCGCATACAGCACAAATGCCAAAGCGAAAGAGGCAATCAATTGAATGATCGGGTCAGAAATGGAAGCAGCAGAAACCAGCTTCATTCCCTGCTGCCGCATACGATTACTGACAGTATCAAAGCGTTCGGTTTCAACTTTCTGTCCACCAAAGATCAACACTTCTTTGTGCCCTTTCAGCATTTGCTCTGCACTGGTAGTCACTTCACCCATAGTGCTTTGCATATTTTTGCTGATATTACGAAAACGTTTTGAAACCAAGCGTATTGAGATCGAAACAATAGGTGCAATGACGAGTAAAATCAGCGACAACTGCCAGCTGTAATAAAACATCATGATAAACAAACCGATAATAGAAGCCCCTTCCCGCACCACTGTCACCAATGCGCTGGAAGAGGATGCTGCGACTTGCTCGGAATCATAGGTAATGCGAGACAACAGAGTACCGGTCGACTGTTGATCAAAGAAGGATACCGGCATCCCCATCATATGGCTGAATAAGCGACGACGGATATGCATCACTACTTTGCCCGATACCCAGGAGATGCAATAGCTAGAAATAAAGCCAGTTATCCCACGGACCACCATCAAACCTATGACGGCCAGAGGCATCCACTTTAAAATTGAGCTGTTAGCCTTACCAAAACCATCGTCTAGCAATGGTTTCAGTAACGACAGCATAAAGGTGTCGCTGGCGGCATTAAGAATTAATGCTATCGCCGCGACCACAAGACCGGTCTTATAAGGAGAGATCGTTGGCCAAAGGCGACGAAATGTCTGCCAAGTGGAGAGATCTTTATCATTCATCATGCAAATACCAGCACCAGAAGAAATAGCGGCCCATTCTACTCATTATGGCTCCCAACGCCAAACCGCTGGTGATACCAACGTGGCATTAATTGTTCTCGATAGCCCTTAATTTGCCAACTATCGCTGTAAAAATACACAGTTAGTTGCCCAGATACTGATGTATCACGCCAAATAATGCTATTTTTTTGATAACGTTTAATCACTTTTTTTGCTGGTAAATGCCATTGGTTATAGCGTGCGGCAGAAGCGAAAGCCAATTCTGGCTTCACTGCCCGCAGAAAAGGCCCGGTTGAAGAGGTATTACTGCCATGGTGAGGAACTTGCAGTAGCGTTGACGCTAATTTGGCGCGGAAATCTTTGACTAATTGCCGCTCCCCCTGAGTTTCAAGATCACCCGTCAATAATAAGCTGTGCTTACCATCATCAATACGGATAACACACGAATCATTATTCTGGGCATTAGCGACCTGCGCTCTGGGCCATAAAACCTCAAAATCTAAACCTTGCCATTGCCATACCTCCCCTTGTTTACAGGGCAAGGTATTTACCACACCGGTTAAAGAAAAAGGAGCACGAACCGTTGCTTGGGGGAAAATAGCCTGGATATCCGCCATTCCGCCAGTGTGATCTTGGTGATCGTGACTGAGGATAATCTGCTCAACGGTAATGCCACGCCAGCGTAAATAAGGAAGAATAACGGCTGCGGCCATGCTACCTGTACTCCAGCGATTACCGGTATCAAAAATAACCGCTTTCCCCCTACGTTCAATAACTATTGCCAGACCATGCCCTATATCCAGCATGTCAGCGCGCCAGCGATACTCATCACGTCTCTGGGTGAATAATACCAAATTGATGCAAAGCACCATTACCCCAAAGGGATAACTACGCCACCATTGAAAACGCCAGATAAGTACCGCCAGCCAACCACCATATCCCAGAGCAACTGATGCAGCGCCAGTATGCATCCAACCGGCTCTCAACGGATTGAGCGGCAGGAGTACGGTAGTAAGGGACATATCAGCCAAGAACCAGAATATTCCAGCTATAGCGGGTAATAGCGTAAAAATCAGTGCCAACAACACGCAAGGTACGGTAAGCAAGGATACCAGTGGCACAGCCCATAGATTTGCAGGTATCGAAAATAAACTTATGCCATGAAACAAACCTATTTGTAATGGCATTAATAGGAGCATCATACCCAACTGCAAATGGAACCAGCGGATCGGTAGCCCAGACCAACCTACGATAAAACGCGGGGCAACAGGCACCCAATGAAACCAACATATCAGGCTGAATACCGCCATGCAGGAGAGCCAGAAACTGTCTGAAAGTACCGCGAGTGGGTCGCTCAGCAAAATTAGCGCCAGCGCCCATAACCACACTTGCCAAGCGCTGCACAAAATACCGAATAATCGAAGCAGCAGCCACAAGGTTAACGCAATGGCGGCCCGGATTGCCGGTGGACTGGCTCCCGCCAGCCAAACATAAGTTATTGCAGCAAGCCAGCCTATCAACAGTGGAAGCCATGGGGTGATCCAACTGACAGGGAATATAAGCTGTAATACTCGTGCCAATATCCCGCCAAATAGAGCCGCCAGTGCGATATGCAAACCCGATATTGCCATTAGGTGTGCCGTACCGGTATAACGAAAAAGCGCCCACTGTTGCGTATCCAACTGTGCCCTTTCACCAAAAGCCAGCGCCAGTAGTATTTGTCGCTGATCATATTGTTCTAGTTGCCGCTCAATCACGCGAATAACCTGCTGACGTAGATTACAACTCGCATCAAGCAATTCAGCCTTAATGACTCGCCCTTGTAATGGACGGCGGTTTGCTATCGCCCAGCGCTGGCTGTCAAACCCACCTTCATTGAGTAAACTGTGCACACTACGCATCCGTAGCCCCAGCGTCCATTGCTGCCCGGCACAAGGCCGCTCAAGCTGCTCTGGCCACTTGACTGCCACCGCAATTGGCGGGAATACTCGTTGCCCATTAACCTGTTGGATGCTCAATAGAACCTTACTCCCTTCGACCCAGACGAGATGCGAGCTATCTATCGTTGCGCTGACTTGCTGCTCACCCTGAGCTAATACATCAATTTGCATCAACACCTTATTTCCGTGCCAACTTCCCCACGTAAAACTGATAATGATCAATGCCAGACATTGGCAATAAGAATGTCCACTCAGCCATAGCAGCAGCCCCAACACTAGCAGCCCGCCAATCATGATGGTTCCCGGTAATTGAGGTAGAAAAATAAGCGGTAAAAGCCCAACGGCAATAGCCGCCGCTGCATAATCAATTGATAAAGTGATAAGAAACCGTCCATTGTCTTACTACCGGATAGCCTCATTGCCATCCGTTCACCTAACAGGGAATAAGTTGATTCTCTCTGTTGATGGGAGATACAGCCAGAACCAAAAGCAGGAGTTCCGAGCCGGTTCGCCAACAGTTTTATCTTGTTGCAAAAGCAATCAAGGAAATGCGGGATGTATCGAAAATAAGACGTGGTTTATTGATGAGGAAAAGTTTCGTAGGATGGGGAGAGGGATAAAAATACCAAAGAAAAACGGTGCCGTTAGAGGCACCGTTTCTTATCAGCGTTTATACCCTTTTTACTTGAAGCGACAACTTCGAATACGTTAGGTATAAATAATAACGCGGTAAGTTGTAAACAACTTAGCCGTAGATATTAGCGCGATCACGCAATTCTTTACCTGGCTTAAAGTGTGGAACGTACTTACCTTCCAACTCAACTTTAGCACCAGTTTTTGGATTACGGCCAACACGCGGAGCACGGTAGTGAAGAGAAAAACTGCCAAATCCTCGGATCTCAATGCGCTCACCTTCAGCTAGTGTTCCAGCCATATGTTCAAGCATTTCTTTCACTGCATCCTCAACGGCCTTAGCCGGTACATGAGATTGCTGGCCAGCAAGTCTTTCAATAAGTTCAGACTTGGTCATATTACCTCCAAGTTTTGCAGCTAAACTACCGTATAGGGGCGGAAAGACCGCCCCCCGTTATTACTCGCCTTTTGCAGCTTTGAACGCTTCTGCCATTGCGCTAGAGAAGTTGCCTTCTTCTGGCTTAGTGTTAACTGTAGCAATAGCATCTTTCTCATCAGCTTCGTCTTTAGCACGAACAGACAGGCTGATTACACGGTTTTTACGGTCAACGCCAGTATATTTGGCTTCAACTTCATCACCTACGTTCAGAACTAGCGTCGCATCTTCAACGCGGTCGCGAGTTGCTTCGGAAGCACGTAGATAACCTTCTACGCCGCCTGCCAATTCAACTGTAGCACCTTTAGCGTCAACTGCAGTTACTTTACCAGTAACAATAGTACCTTTCTTGTTAACAGACAGGTAGTTATTGAACGGGTCTTCTGCGAGTTGTTTCACGCCCAAGGAGATACGCTCACGTTCTGCGTCAACTTGCAGAACCACAGCTGCGATTTCGTCGCCTTTCTTGTATTCACGAACTGCTTCTTCGCCTGCAACGTTCCAGGAGATGTCAGACAGGTGAACCAGGCCGTCGATACCGCCGTCCAGACCGATGAAGATACCAAAGTCAGTGATAGACTTGATTTTACCTTCAACGCGGTCGTTTTTGTTGTGGGTTTCTGCAAACAGCTGCCATGGGTTAGATTTGCACTGTTTCAGGCCCAGAGAAATACGACGACGTTCTTCATCAATGTCCAGAACCATAACTTCCACTACGTCGCCAACGTTAACAACTTTAGACGGGTGAATGTTTTTGTTGGTCCAATCCATTTCTGAAACGTGTACCAGACCTTCAACGCCCTCTTCGATTTCTACGAAGCAGCCGTAATCAGTCAGGTTAGTTACACGACCAGTCAGTCTGGTGCTTTCTGGGTAACGTTTAGCGATAGCAACCCATGGATCTTCGCCCAGCTGTTTCAAGCCAAGGGATACACGAGTACGTTCGCGGTCGAATTTCAGAACTTTAACCGTGATTTCGTCGCCCACATTGACGATTTCGCTTGGGTGTTTAACACGTTTCCAAGCCATGTCAGTAATGTGCAGCAAGCCATCAACGCCACCCAGATCGACGAATGCACCGTAGTCAGTCAGGTTCTTAACGATACCTTTGACTTCCATGCCTTCTTGCAGATTTTCCAGCAATTGATCACGCTCAGCGCTGTTCTCGGATTCGATAACTGCACGACGAGAAACAACGACGTTGTTGCGTTTCTGATCCAGCTTGATGACTTTGAACTCAAGCTCTTTACCTTCCAGATGCAGAGTATCGCGAACTGGACGCACATCAACCAGTGAACCAGGCAGGAACGCACGGATGCCGTTCAGTTCGACTGTAAAGCCGCCCTTCACTTTGCCGTTGATCACACCAGTAACGGTTGCAGCTTCTTCGTAAGCCTTTTCCAGCATCAGCCATGCTTCGTGACGCTTAGCCTTCTCACGGGACAGTAGAGTTTCACCGAAGCCGTCTTCTACAGCGTCCAGCGCAACGTCAACTTCGTCACCGACTTGAATTTCCAGTTCGCCTTGCGCGTTCTTGAACTGTTCTACTGGAATTGCTGACTCAGATTTCAGACCGGCGTCAACCAGTACGATATCTTTATCGATAGAAACAACAACACCACGGACGATAGAGCCCGGACGTGTTTCAATTGTTTTCAGGGATTCTTCAAAGAGTTGAGCAAAAGATTCTGTCATGTTTATAATCTTCAGGATTCTTAAGTTTAACGTCCATCTAGCATCCCGCCGGATGGGGTTGTTTCACATGCCTCGCCACAGATCCTTGCAGCAAGGTTAAAGTGCTCACCAAAAATAATTTTAATTAAAAAATAAATCATTGAGAGCTTAGAACTGACTGCATTGTCGTTACTTTTTCAACGGCAACGCTAAAATTCGTTGGGCATAAGCCAGCGCCTGTTCGATCACCTGCTCGATAGACATACTGGTTGAATCCAGTACCAACGCATCCGCCGCAGGGACTAAAGGTGCAATAGACCGGTTACGATCGCGAGAGTCTCGCTCCTGTATCTCGGACAAAAGACGTTCAAAGTTAACATTAAACCCCTTTTCCTGCAACTGTAGCATACGCCGGTGCGCACGTTCTTGTGAACTTGCATCAAGAAATATTTTCACCGGGGCATCGGGGAACACCACCGTGCCCATGTCGCGGCCATCAGCAATTAGGCCGGGCGGCTCACGGAAAGCCCGCTGACGACGCAATAATGCTTCACGCACCCGCGGGAAAGCAGCGGCCTGCGATGCGGTATTACCCACAGTTTCGGTGCGGATCTCATTACTGACATCCTCACCTTCTAAAATGACTTTTAACTGCCCATTTTGCGAGACAAAACGAACATCGAGATGTGCGGCAAGTGGAACTAATGCCTCTTCGGTGCTGATATCTACCTGGTGATGCAGTGCCGCCAACGCTAAAACACGGTATATGGCACCGGAATCCAGCAAACGCCAGTCCAACGATTCAGCCAATGCTTTGCAAAGCGTACCTTTACCTGCACCACTGGGTCCATCAACGGTTATCACCGGGGCTGACGCCGTCATTTATCTCTCCTTTCGGTAGGCAAAACCTCTTGTCTACCCAGCAGGGTAAACACAGGAACAGTATTATACGCTGCATCGAAGTGAACTGTTACCCTGCGGTGGTTTAGTTGCTTAAAATAAAACCACAAGCCGTGGCTGGAGTGTAGAAGAGATGGGAAAGATAGCCAGAAAAAATATTTATTCTTTATCTATTAGCAGGAAAATATCGGTGAAATTTGGTGAGAAAACCGTCTGTTACAGAATAAAAAATGGGTACTCACTGGTACCCATCTTATGCTGATCAATCCGGCAAAGACTGATCAGGCCAATTGGCTCAACCGCGCTAATTGCTCGAAATAATCCGGAAAAGTCTTAGCCGTACATTTTGGATCCAGGATGGTTACCGGGGTATCGGATAGCGCCACCAGTGAGAAACACATCGCCATACGATGGTCATTATAAGTGCCAATTTCTGCGGCAATCAATCGTGCAGGAGGTACTACACGGATGTAATCGTTACCCTCTTCGACTTGCGCGCCCACTTTTCTCAGTTCGATCGCCATAGCCGATAAACGGTCAGTTTCTTTTACCCGCCAGTTATAGATATTACGTATAACTGTTGGGCCGTCAGCAAACAGTGCGGTAGTGGCAATGGTCATTGCGGCATCAGGAATATGATTCATATCCATATCGATGCCATGTAACTCGCCACGGCTACACTCGATATAGTCATCCCCCCAACTGATTTTAGCGCCCATTTGCGCTAATACGTCCGCAAATTTAGTATCCCCCTGCACGCTTTTCTTACCGATACCGGTAACGCGCACAGTTCCACCTTTAATTGCAGCAGCAGCCAGGAAATAGGACGCGGAAGACGCATCACCTTCAACTAAATAAGCACCCGGAGTACGGTAAGTCTGGCCACCTTTAATGTGGAATAGCTGATAGTTCTCATGTACCACATCAACGCCAAAGGCTTTCATCAGATGCAGAGTGATGTCGATATAAGGCTTGGAAACCAGCTCACCTTGAATCTGAATATCCGTGTCTTGTTCTGCTAACGGGGTAGTCATCAGTAACGCTGTCAGGAATTGGCTGGAAACACTGCCATCGACCGTTAGTTTTCCACCACGGAAACCACCTCGTAAACGCAACGGCGGGTAGTTTTCTTGCTCCAGATAATCAATCTGCGCGCCACCCTGACGCAATGCATCAACCAGATGACCAATTGGCCGCTCTTTCATCCGTGGTTCGCCCGTCAGCACGATATCGCTATGACCCAAACAGAGCGCTGCCGCCAATGGGCGCATTGCGGTTCCCGCATTGCCCAAGAACAACTCCAATGGCTGGTTAGCCGTCAATTTGCCACCCACGCCATCAACTTCACAACAGGTACGATCAGCAGAAAGACGAAAATTCACCCCTAATGCCTGTAGTGCATTAAGCATATGGCGGATGTCATCACTGTCTAACACGTTATTCAGTTGGGTAGTCCCTTCGGCCAGCGCTGCCAGAAGAAGTGCACGGTTAGAAACGCTTTTAGAACCGGGTAAATTAACGGTGCCATTGATCAGGGCAATGGGTTGTAAAGTCAGGGATTCCAGCATGGGAAAAGCACTCTCCAGTCTTCGATGAAAGACAGCCCCGCAGCGGGCGGAGCTGTTGTGGTGGCAGAAAAATTATTGTGAACTCAAGTATGACACGTCAGATTGCGGTGATAACGATAACTGGGGCAGATTGGTGTCAGCCCCAGTTAAATCAACCATGGCGGCGTTCAAAATCAGCCATAAAATCTGTTAATGCTTTAACGCCTTCAATTGGCATCGCATTATAGATAGAGGCACGCATGCCCCCCGCCACACGATGGCCCTTCAATGCTTGCAGGCCACGTTCTTGCGCCTCACTGAGGAACAGCTTATCTAACGAAGCATCGGCCATTTGGAAGGGGACGTTCATCCAAGAGCGGTTGGTGATGGCCACCTGATTGCGATAAAAACCGGTTTTGTCGATAGCGCCGTACAGTAATTCAGCTTTCGCCTGATTACGTTTTTCCATTTCAGCCAAACCGCCCTGCTCTTTTAGCCACTTGAATACCAAACCAGAGAGGTACCAGGCGAAGGTAGGTGGGGTATTGAACATGGAGGCATTTTCCGCCAGAACCTTATAATCAAGGATCGACGGTAACTCAGTACGGGCTTTGCCTAATAAGTCGTCGCGCACCATAACCACGGTCAGACCAGCCGGGCCGATATTTTTCTGTGCGCCCGCATAAATCACACCATAACGGCTGACATCAATCGGGCGGGAGAGAATAGATGAGGAGTAGTCCGCAACTACCACTTTATTACCAAAATCAGGCTGTTCGTTGATAGCAACGCCATCAATGGTTTCATTCGGGCAATAATGCACATAAGCGGCACTATCACTCAATTGCCATTGTTTCATTGGCTGAATACCTGTTCGGCCGTCGGCCCTGGTCTTCACATCAACGATATTCGGTGTGCAATATTTCTGCGCTTCGTCGATTGCACTGTGCGCCCAATAGCCACCGTCAATGTAATCCGCGCTACGACTGTCACCCAGTAAGTTCAATGGAACCGCAGCAAACTGCGCCCGTGCGCCACCGTGGCAAAATAACACTTTATAATTGTCTGGGATCTGTAACAGGTCGCGCAGATCTTTTTCCGCTTCTTCAGCCACTTGCATAAACTCTTTACTACGGTGGCTTATCTCCATCACTGAGGTGCCAAGACCATGCCAGTTACGTAATTCTTGTTCTGCACGACGTAAAACTTCGACCGGTAGCATTGCTGGACCAGCACTAAAATTATAAACCTGTGTCATTTCCCCTCACCACACTCTACTGAGATTGTCATCGTCATAAACCCTTACTCGGTTTTATCACTCGACTCCACCTGCTGCAACGGTTATTCACCTGAGAGAGGAAACTATTGGTGCTTTGACGGAGGCCGCAGCCTCCGTCAAAGGCTTGCCAGATCAATATCTATGGAATAACCTTTGGATTTCTTGTGGTTTCTGCGTTTGGGTCAAGGCCAATTGCAGTAGCACTCGCGCTTTTTGTGGATTAAGTGATCCAGATGCAACAAATCCGTATTTGGTATCGTCGACTTCGGCATCTTCCGTGGTCGATCCAGTAGGCACGCGGGATGAACGCACAACGGCAACGCCATTATGTGCCGCCGTCGCCAAGGTATCGAATACAGAATGATAAAGGTTACCGTTGCCGACTCCTGCACTGACAATGCCTTTATAACCATCGGCGATCAGCGCCTTGGCCGGTAAGTCAGAGGCATTGGCATAGTTATAAATAATGCCAACTTTAGGTAATGTATCCAGTTTGCTGATATCGAAAGCTGGTGGTCTGGGCGCGGGTTGATGTAAGTAATTTACTTTGCCGTCATAGAGGTAACCCAGCGGGCCAGTATTGGGTGACTGGAAGGTTTGTACCGAGGTGGTATTGGTTTTCATCACATCACGGCCGGTCAGCACAGTGTCATTCATGGCGACCAACACACCACGGTTGGCGGAATTGGCATCACTGGCAACCACTACCGCATTGTAAAGATTCAGCGGACCATCGGCACCCAGCGCTGTTGCCGGACGCATTGCCCCTACCATCACCACAGGTTTATCGCAATTGACTGTCAAATCAAGAAAATACGCTGTTTCTTCTAAGGTATCAGTACCATGGGTAATCACGAAACCGTCTGTTTTGGCACAATCGGCATTGATTTTTTTCGCCAACTTCAGCCAGACCTCGTCATTCATATCCTGAGAGCCAATATTCACGACTTGTTCGCCCTGAATATTGGCGATTTTTTTTATTTCTGGCACCGCGTTTACCAGGGCATCGACCCCCAATTTACCGGCAGTATAGTTAGATTTGGTGGCTGAATCACCGCCACCGGCGATAGTTCCTCCGGTTGCTAATAGGGTGATATTAGGTAGCGCAAAGGCTGAACCGCTGATCCCTGCTAAGATCCCGGCGAATACCGTTAGCTTGATAGATTTCACATTATGACTCCGTTATTTATAAGCTAGTTAATTATCCGGAATATCCATATGAAATCTGTGACATTTACGGTGCTTTAGGAATACATGGAGCTATGAATCAAAACCCCGTATGATTGCGCGTTTTTAGTACCGCCAAAAAGTGACGACAATGACCCAAACCTTTATTCCCGGCAAAGACGCCGCACTGGAAGACTCTATTTCCCGCTTCCAGCACAAGCTGAACGACCTCGGTTTTAATATTGAAGAAGCCTCATGGCTTAACCCGGTTCCTCACGTTTGGTCGGTACATATTCGCGACCGTGACTGCCCGTTGTGCTTTACCAACGGCAAAGGTGCCAGCAAGAAAGCGGCACTGGCTTCGGCCTTGGGTGAATATTTCGAGCGTTTATCCACTAACTATTTTTTTGCTGATTTCTATCTGGGCAAAGCCATTGCCGAGGGTGATTTCGTTCATTATCCGAACGAGAAATGGTTCCCAATCCCTGAGGATAATCTGCTGCCGAAAGGTATTCTGGATCAGCGTCTACTGACGTTTTACGATCCAGAAGAGGAATTGGTCGCCAGTGACCTGGTGGATTTACAGTCAGGTAATATCAAGCGCGGTATCTGCTCGCTGCCATTCACCCGCCAGTCAGATTTAGAAACCGTCTATATCCCAATGAATATTATCGGTAATCTGTATGTTTCAAACGGCATGTCTGCGGGGAATACCGCAAACGAAGCCCGGGTACAGGCGCTGTCAGAAGTGTTTGAACGTTATGTGAAAAACCGCATTATCGCTGAATCCATCAGCTTGCCAGAAATCCCGGCCGAGGTGTTAAATCGCTATCCAGGCGTGATAGAAGCTATCGCCAAACTGGAAGAAGAAGGTTTCCCGATCCTGTCTTACGATGCCTCTTTAGGTGGCGCTTACCCGGTTATCTGTGTGGTACTGTTTAACCCGTCAAACGGCACCTGTTTTGCCTCGTTTGGTGCACATCCAGACTTTGGTGTGGCACTTGAGCGTACCGTCACCGAGTTACTACAAGGCCGCAGCCTGAAAGATCTGGATGTCTTTACTGCACCCACTTTTGATGACGAAGAGGTGGCTGAGCATACCAATCTGGAAACGCACTTTATCGATTCAAGCGGCTTGATTAGCTGGGATATGTTTAAAGAAGATGCCGACTATCCGTTTGTAGACTGGAGCTTTAAAGGCACCACTGAAGAAGAGTTCGCAACCTTGATGGCTATCTTCAAACAAGAAAAAGCTGAAGTGTATATCGCGGACTACGAACATCTGGGGGTTTACGCTTGCCGAATTCTGGTGCCAGGGATGTCGGATATCTATCCTGCCGAAGACTTGCTGATGGCAAACAACACCATGGGTGTCAGTCTGCGTGGCACCTTATTGGCCCTGCCGGACAGTGATTGGCAACCCGAGCAATATCTGGAGCTGATCCAGCAACTTGATGATGAAGGTCTGGACGACTTTGCCCGGGTGCGTGAACTGCTAGGTATCGCCTCAGGTAAAGATAATGGCTGGTATACCCTGCGAGTGGGTGAACTGAAATCTATGCTGGCGTTGGCTGGCGGCGATTTGGAACAGGCTCTGATTTGGGTGGAATGGACGCAAGACTTCAACTCTTCCGTCTTTACGGCAAAACAGGCGAACTATTACCGTTGTCTGCAAACTCTGTTGTTACTGACTCAAGAGCCGAGCCGTGACCCAATCCAATATCACAGCGCATTTGTGAAAATGTACGGTCAAGAAACAGTAGATGCCGCATCAGCAGCATTAACCGGAGAAGATCGCTTCAACGGCCTGTTCAATGTAGATGAAGATCTGACAGCCTTACCGGCCCACCAAGCACTGTTGGGCGCGTATGAGAAGTTGCAAACGGCTAAACGCCACTATTGGGCCCAAAGCAAGTAAGCACCTGCTGAATGCTCATTCGCGGAAACTTAAAACGGCGTTGTTTTTTTTGCAGCGCCGTTTAATTTATTACTGCAATTATTCCTGACACAAATAAATACCCACCACCCAGTTCAACAATTGCTTTGGTCATAAAAAAACGTCACTTTTTGACGCCGCTCCTGTTGAAAAAACAGCACCTTTAAACAAACATTATTTGCCAAAAACATAAATAAGATAACCAAGTGAATAAAGCGTTAATTTTTAATGAACACAGATAATAGAAATAGCTACAAATACTCCTTTTGGTTAACCTTCTCAACGGCTTTAAAACCGTCTAATCAAAATTTTTTGTAAAAATTAAAATAATTTTTCCTGTTTGATATCAATCCACTAGCACCATTAACCCTATGTTTAATAGTGTTTTACAGCTAACTAAACTCGCGCAATATGATCCACATCAATTTTCAAGCTATACTGCTTTGCTAGTATCTCGCTGTGCTTTATTAACCCTTAAGAGAGAGTTAGTGTGAAAGCTGGCAACCCCTTCGATGCATTATTACCTGCGGCAATGGCTAAAGTAGCCGAAGATGCCGGTGTCTATAAAGCTACCAAGCATCCGCTAAAAACCTTTTATTTAGCGATTACTGCTGGTGTGTTTATTTCAATTGCGTTTGTTTTTTATATTACAGCGACTACCGGTACCGCAGGCGTGCCTTTCGGCTTTGCTAAGTTGGTGGGGGGTATTTGTTTCTCCCTGGGGCTAATGTTAGTGGTGGTATGTGGTGGTGATCTTTTCACCTCGACCGTACTTACCACTGTGGCAAAAGCCAGTGGTCGTATCACCTGGCGTCAACTGGGATGCAACTGGGTTAATGTCTATATTGGCAACCTGTGCGGAGCGCTATTCTTCGTCGCGCTTATCTGGTTTGCAGGTCAATATACGGTGGCAAATGGTCAATGGGGTCTGAATGTTTTACAAACAGCTGACCACAAATTGCACCATACTTTTATTGAAGCAGTGTGTTTGGGCATTTTAGCTAACTTAATGGTCTGCCTGGCGGTTTGGATGAGTTACTCCGGCCGTACCATAATGGACAAGATGTTCGCGATGATTCTACCAGTGGGTATGTTTGTTGCCAGCGGCTTTGAGCATAGCATCGCAAACATGTTTATGATCCCTATGGGTATTGTGATTAAAAACTTCGCTTCGCCTGAGTTTTGGCAATCCATAGGATCAGCACCTGAACAATTTGCTAACTTAACCGTAAGCAACTTTATTATTGATAACCTGATCCCAGTCACTATCGGCAACATCATTGGTGGCGGATTATTGGTCGGGTTAACTTATTGGGTAATTTATCTGCGCGGTGACCAGCAACATTAATATGTGGCCGCTACGTCTGGTTTACGAAAAAATTCACATTAAAAGGTAGCTGCATTATGACCGAACTTAATGAAAAATTGGCCAAAGCATGGCAGGGTTTTACTAAAGGTGACTGGCAGAACGAAGTCAACGTTCGTGACTTCATCCAGAAAAACTATACCCCTTATGAGGGCGATGAGTCCTTCCTTGCTGGCCCTACCGAAGCAACCAACAAGCTGTGGGCGCAAGTGATGGAAGGCATCAAACTGGAAAACCGCACTCATGCGCCAGTTGATTTCGATACCGACGTAGTCGCGACCATCACTTCCCATGATGCGGGTTATATTAATAAAGATCTGGAAACTATCGTTGGTTTACAGACTGAAAAACCATTGAAGCGTGCGCTGATCCCATTCGGCGGCATCAAAATGGTCGAAGGCTCTTGCAGAGTTTACGGTCGTGAACTTGATCCGCAACTGAAAAAAGTCTTCACCGACTACCGTAAAACACACAACCAAGGTGTGTTCGACGTTTATACCAAAGACATCCTGAATTGCCGTAAATCTGGTGTGCTAACGGGTTTGCCAGATGCCTATGGCCGTGGCCGTATCATCGGTGACTATCGTCGTGTCGCCGTTTACGGTATCGACTATCTGATGAAAGACAAACTGGCGCAGTTCAACTCATTGCAGGATGATCTGGAAAACGGTAAAGATCTGGAAATGACCATCCAGTTGCGCGAAGAAATTGCTGAACAGCATCGTGCTCTGGGTCAAATTAAAGAAATGGCAGCCAAATATGGCTGTGATATTTCGGGTCCGGCAACTAACGCCCGTGAAGCAGTACAGTGGACTTACTTCGGCTACCTGGCAGCGGTTAAATCCCAGAACGGTGCGGCAATGTCCTTCGGCCGTGTTTCTACCTTCCTTGACGTTTACATCGAACGTGACATGAAAGAAGGTAAGCTGACCGAAATCGAAGCGCAGGAACTGATTGATCATTTGGTGATGAAACTGCGGATGGTTCGCTTCCTGCGGACCCCTGAGTATGATGAATTGTTCTCTGGTGACCCAATCTGGGCAACTGAGTCTCTGGCCGGTATGGGCGTTGATGGCCGTACTCTGGTGACTAAAACCAGCTTCCGCTTCCTGAACACCCTGTATACCATGGGGCCGTCTCCGGAGCCAAACATGACCATTCTGTGGTCTGAAAAGCTGCCACTGAACTTCAAAAAATATGCCGCTAAAGTGTCTATCGATACTTCATCTGTACAGTATGAAAACGATGACCTGATGCGCCCCGACTTCAATAACGATGACTATGCTATCGCTTGTTGTGTTAGCCCGATGATTGTCGGTAAGCAAATGCAGTTCTTCGGTGCCCGTGCCAACCTGGCGAAAACCATGTTGTATGCAATCAACGGCGGTGTTGACGAAAAAATGAAGATCCAGGTTGGCCCGAAAGAAGCGCCAATGATGGATGAAGTGTTGGACTATGACAAAGTCATGGAACGCATGGATCACTTTATGGATTGGCTGGCTAAACAATACGTTACTTCGTTAAACATCATTCACTACATGCACGACAAGTACAGCTATGAAGCGGCCCTGATGGCACTGCATGACCGTGATGTTTACCGTACTATGGCCTGTGGTATCGCAGGTCTGTCGGTTGCTGCTGACTCCCTGTCGGCTATCAAATATGCCAAAGTAAGCACCATTCGTGATGCTGATGGCTTGGCTGTCGACTTCAATATCGAAGGCGAATATCCACAGTTTGGTAACAACGACTCACGTGTTGATGACATCGCTTGTGACCTGGTTGAGCGCTTTATGAAGAAAATTCAGAAGCTGCGTACTTACCGTGGTGCGGTTGCCACTCAGTCGGTGCTGACCATTACCTCTAACGTGGTTTATGGTAAGAAAACCGGTAACACCCCAGATGGTCGCCGTGCTGGTGCGCCATTCGGTCCCGGTGCTAACCCAATGCATGGCCGTGACCAGAAAGGTGCCGTTGCTTCTCTGACTTCGGTTGCCAAACTGCCGTTTGCTTACGCTAAAGATGGTATTTCTTACACCTTCTCTATCGTGCCAAACGCACTGGGTAAAGACGACGAAGTCCGTAAAGCTAACCTGGCGGGTCTGATGGATGGTTACTTCCATCACGAAGCGTCCATTGAAGGTGGCCAACACCTGAACGTGAACGTAATGAATCGTGAAATGCTGTTAGACGCGATGGAAAACCCGGAAAAATATCCGCAGTTAACCATCCGTGTATCGGGTTACGCAGTTCGTTTCAACGCGCTGACGAAAGAACAGCAGCAGGATGTCATTACTCGTACCTTTACACAGTCGATATAATTCCCTGCCGCAGTAAAATGGCATAAACTTAAAGGCTCCACTTTAGTGGGGCCTTTATTTATCCAGTATTGGAGTAACCTGCAATGTCGGTACTTGGTCGTATTCACTCATTCGAATCCTGTGGCACCGTTGACGGCCCGGGGATCCGATTTATCGTATTCTTCCAGGGCTGCTTGATGCGTTGCCTGTATTGCCATAACCGTGATACTTGGGACACCCACGGCGGTAAAGAAGTTACCGCTGAAGAATTAGTCAAAGAAGCCGTCACCTACCGTCACTTTATGAATGCTTCGGGTGGTGGTGTCACCGCCTCGGGTGGCGAAGCTATCTTGCAGGCTGAGTTTGTGCGTGATTGGTTCCGCGCCTGTCATGAAGAAGGGATTCATACTTGTCTGGATACCAACGGCTTTGTGCGCCGTTATGATCCGGTAATCGATGAGTTACTGGATGCTACAGATTTAGTGATGCTGGATTTAAAACAGATGGATGACAGTGTGCATCAGAATCTGGTCGGCGTATCCAATCACCGAACACTGGAGTTTGCTCGTTATCTGGCAAAACGTAACCAAAAAACCTGGATCCGCTATGTGGTGGTGCCGGGCTGGTCAGATGATGATAAGTCGGCCCATATGCTGGGTGAGTTTACTCAAAATATGACCAACATCGAGAAAATCGAATTGCTGCCTTACCATGAGTTGGGTAAGCACAAATGGATTGCCATGGGCGAAGAATACAAATTGGATGGGGTAAAACCCCCGACCAAAGAAATTATGGACCGTGTGAAAGGTATTCTAGAAAGCTATGGTCACAAGGTGATGTATTGACTGATAGTTATCAGCGAGTGCACTAATACTCAATAAATACCGCCTGCCGGGTTACCTCACAGGCGGTGTTTTTTTGGTGGTTATACCGCCGCGTAAGGTGTCTTTTGTTGATCAGGTTTACGCAGCAACATCATCAAATACACTAAGGCCACACCGGCAATCATGATAAACAATAAATTATCGGAATAATGCTGCATCAACAGTGATGTCATGGTCGGACCGGTCAGGCTGCCAAGGGTATAACTCATCAATAGTGCCTGATTCATCGCCACCAGCTCATCGGCACTGGCTTTTTCGCACGCCCATGCCATGGCTACCGGATAAAGGGTAAAACCGGCACATCCCAGAATAAATAATGCTGGCGCTAAAGCATAATTACCCAAAATTGCTACACTGCCAAGAATGACAACAAATACCTGAATACGCAGGATCAATAAGCGGCCATAGCGGTCCGCCATTTTGCCGATTGGCCACTGACCGATAATCCCTGAGCTGACCAGTAATGCCATCCACCATCCGACGCTGGCATCGCTCATCCCCTGATGGGATAAATACAGCGGCAGCAGCCCATAGAGCGAACCTAGCAGTACACCTGATATAATGCAGCCATGAATACCCAGACGTGCACTACGGCGCTTCAACATCGGCCAAATTGCGATAGCTGAGGACTCACGGTCCCCCTGATGCGAGAAGTGGGCAAATAGCAGCGGCAGCATCGCGGTAATCACCAATACACTGACCCAAGGGATAACACTGAGCAGTTGCGTCGACACCACGCCTAAGAGCAGTTGCCCTGTGACAGTCCCCAGGTAGTAGACCATCATATAAGCCGCCAGTAGCTGCCCACGATTGGTTAAGGTACCACTACGCAGTAACGCGCTCTCGACAATAACCCAAATCAGCGCGCAGGCCACGCCAGCAAAAAAACGCCACCCTAGCCAGCTCCAAAAATCGACCGATAGCATTAGTCCGCATGTTGCCAGTGCGAATAAAATACAGGAATAATGATAACTGCCATTAAACCCAAACCGTTGGATCAATCGCCCTGCAATCAGCGTTCCGACCAGATTCCCGCTAAAATAAGATGAGCTAACCATCCCTACTTGCCAGGTTGGCAATTGTTGGTGGGATAACCATAAAGGCACTAATGTATTTAAAACCGCGATAGAAATCGTGAACAACAAAAGCCCACAGAGCAGAAGTTGCACCGGGCGAGAATATGCGGACATAGTATGACAGGAGCCGTCAGAACGATAAAAAGTGAGCGCATCATGCCACTGGCGATAAAAAAGTCAATTACTCTGCAGGAAGAGATAGCACGATATGTTGGTTAGCGTTTATTGACCACGCTGCATCAGCGTTCTGGCTGTATCTTAAAAAGAAAAAGCGCCCGTAGGCGCTTTATAAATAACAGATTATAGATTAACCCGCATTTTATTAACCAATAATGTCCAGGCCACCCATATATGGGCGTAATACCTCTGGTACCTGAATACGGCCATCAGCCTGCTGGTAATTCTCCAACACTGCCACTAAAGTACGGCCAACCGCCAGACCAGAGCCATTCAGGGTATGAACCAAACGGGTTTTTCTGTCAGTTTTGTTACGGCAACGAGCTTGCATACGGCGCGCCTGGAAATCCCACATATTCGAACATGAGGAAATTTCACGGTAAGTATCCTGCGCTGGCAGCCACACTTCCAAATCGTAAGTCTTGCTGGAGCCAAAGCCCATATCACCGGTGCACAGCAGCACTTTACGGTAAGGTAACTCCAGTAATTGCAGCACTTTCTCTGCGTGACCGGTCAACTCTTCCAGTGCCGCCATTGAATCTTCCGGGCGGGTTATCTGCACCATTTCAACTTTGTCAAATTGATGCATACGAATCAAACCACGGGTATCACGGCCATAGGATCCGGCTTCAGAACGGAAGCACGGTGTATGGGCGGTCATTTTCAATGGCAGAGAGTCTTCTTCCAGGATCTCATCACGAACCAGGTTAGTCAGCGGCACTTCCGCCGTCGGGATCAGTGCATAGTTACTGCAATCCGACTCTTCCTCTAACGGTTTGGTGTGGAATAAGTCTGCGCCAAACTTAGGTAACTGGCCGGTACCGTACAGCGTGGCATGGTTAACCAGATAAGGAACGTAAGCTTCCTGATAGCCGTGCTGCTCGGTATGCAAGTCCAACATAAACTGGGATAATGCACGATGCATACGGGCGATTTGCCCTTTCATCACCACAAAACGCGCACCGGTCAGTTTCACTGCGGCAGCGAAATCAAGGCCACCGGCCATTTCGCCCAGCGAGACGTGATCTCTCACTGCAAAGTCATACTTGCGCGGCTCACCCCAGCGGCTGACTTCAACATTGTCTTTCTCATCTTTACCCATAGGGACAGAATCATCCGGCAGGTTAGGAATAGACAACGCCAGTAAGCGGATTTCGTTTTGTAACTTGTCCAGCTCGGCCTTAGCCGTATCCAGCTTCTCACCCAGCACATTCACTTCCAGACGCAATGGTTCGATATCTTCGCCACGCCCCTTGGCAGCACCAATCAATTTCGATCGGGAGTTACGTTCTGCTTGCAGATTTTCTGTTTCAACCTGTAAAACTTTGCGGCGCTCTTCTTGTTGGCGCAACATCTCAACATCAAGTTTAAAACCTCTGCGAGCAAGTTTTTCGGCGACTGCGTCTAGCTCATTGCGCAGCATATTGGGATCGAGCATGCTAGTCCTGTGCTTGTAGTTATGGATACACCCTGATGACTTGAAATTGCAACGGTGTTAGCAATTACAATGACATGGGGCATAAATGGTTATTAAGGGAGAATTTAACACTGTAAGCGGTGTAAACAGCCACTTATCAAGTGGTTATAGCGCTAACCTTACTGTAACAAAATACGCGTTAACTAATGTAACTAATTGGTTTAAATGATTTTTCATTTGTATTTCTCTTCATTTTATCCGGTTAGTTATCCGGTTTATTGTGCGCTGCTGAGCGTCGAGTATACCCGCTAGCGCAAGCCATTATAAAGAACAAATGATGAAGTGAAGAAATAAATATTTAAGTGTGTTACCGCCAGCCGACCGTTAAAAACTAATTGAACTCCCCCACCCAAAATACTGCATAAAAACACAGTTACCTAATGGGGGGTGAAATCATGCGAGTTGAAGTGATTTACGATAAGCGAAATGTAAAACAGATACCGGGTGCCAACGACTTGATCCTCGCTGAACTAACCCATAGCCATGCTTGACATCAGGCTAAATAATATGCAGGCTGCAATATTAATGGACTAATCAAAGAATTAAAGGAGCATATATATGGCAACAAAATCATTTCATTTCTCCCAAATGGCCGATTTACGTGCTGAAGGTGTTTGCTCTTTACATGCATCCTTCTCATTATCTATTAATGTAACTGAAAGTGGCGTTAAAGAAGGGAAAAAATTATATTTATCTGCATCGCTACTGTGCAATGCTGCTAAGGCTTATGGCTCTGGGAAAATTATTCCTTGGTGTACAGTCAAAAACAATATAGATAATAAAAAATATGTTTTAGACGGCAAAGGAAGGTCATTCGCTCTTAAGCATGATGACATTCTCATAGGTGAATGTTCATTTTTAATACCCATAAAGAAAAACACATCTCCATCCTTAGAAATAGAAGCCGGGTATGTTCTGGATACAGGATATACCGGAACGATTAAACCATTTCCAGGTAAAATGTCCAGACGTATTGTATTAAATAGATTTAAGGATAATTTACTGTGAAAAATTTGATAAAATTATCTTTAGTGACATTATGTTTATTCTTATACCTACCTGCTTTGTCTGCAATTATTCCTGATACTAATTTACGTGCAGATAAACCAACGCAGCAAGCAGTCATGCTTATGGATAAATTAACAACATCAGAAGATAGCGAAAAAAGTGAAATTTTCAAAAAATTCAAAGAACTGTTAGATAAATATCCAGAAAATATTAATGTCAGAAGAATGTACACAAACAACTTACTTGCAGAGGGGCATTATATAGAAGGACTGAAACAGCTTGAACTACTAAACAAAAAACATTTTACCCGTACTGACTTATTGACTGAGTGTATGGTAAAAGAAAGATTAGGCAAAAGAGATGAGGAATGTTATAGGCAAGTTATTCAGCTATCAGAACAACAACAATCTATTGATTCAGATTACATCAACGCACTGTTCTTCACTAATGATAAAAGGTTCCTCCCCTTAAAGGATCATTTAATTAAAGAGCGAAAATTTAAGGAAAGTGACTTTTTAATATTCACACTAGGTAAAGAGAAGATGTTACGAGAACTCTATCCATAGTTTAAGAATACAGGGGGATCCTTCCCCCAATAACTCAGTTTTTTTATTTTTCTATCCATGCTGAGAAAGTAAGCGGAACGCCGTAAGCATAGCGTCGATATTCCACCATTGAGTTATAAGGCATATAGACTTGGCGGCAGCCAACAACATCCACGCCGGTACGATAGGCTTTAACCCCCCGCCACGTTGATCGGATAATTTAAACTCAATACCGCATTGCTTGATACGTTTTGAAAATACTCGCCCGGTGCCGTCATGCTGTTTAAATTTGTCCCGGCAACTATCGCTACATCAGCAATATGAACAGCTCCTACATCGCCAGCGGTTAACGAAGTCTTGGTTGCTAGCTCGCCCAGCTCAAGATTTTCTCGGGCCTCGGACGCGTCAGTAATTTCAGATAAATTATTTTCTATTCTGAAAAATTCGTCCACAACCTCAGCGGCCAAGACTTTAACTTGTCTCGATGCAGATACGCCGGAGAGTGATCCTGTTGCGGTAATAATACCAAAACCAAATAATCCTCCACGAAATAGGCGCCCCCCGCTCAAACGTTTGGGCCGTTAACATCGAATATTAACGTTTATTCCGCAACAGCAAGGCTAGCGGTAGCGTTTTATCGGGCTATTTTGATCCTGCTCAGCCAACCATGCCAGCTTTTCACCAATTTTACCTTCCAGACCTCGGGATGATGGAGAATAGTAGCGGGTAGAGGCCATTTCTGGCGGGAAATAGTTCTCACCGGCAGCATAGGCATGCTGTTCATCGTGGGCGTATCGATACTCGGCCCCTAGCCCCATCTCTTTCATCAACTTGGTGGGAGCATTACGCAAATGTTCCGGCACATCAAAGTCCGGCTTATCACGCGCATCTTGTATTGCTGCTTTAAATGCGGTGTAAACAGCATTACTTTTAGGCGCGCAAGCCAGATAAACAATCGCCTGAGCAATTGCCCGCTCACCTTCTGCCGGCCCCACGCGGGTAAAACAGTCCCATGCAGAGATTGCCACTTGCATGGCGCGTGGGTCAGCATTACCCACATCTTCTGACGCAATGGCCAGCAAGCGCCGGGCAACATAGAGTGGGTCACCGCCAGCCGTGATAATGCGCGCGTACCAATACAACGCAGCATCCGGGGCTGAGCCACGAATGGATTTATGTACTGCCGATATCAAATCGTAGTAACGATCACCTTTGTTATCAAAACGGGCGCTACGCTCACCAGACACTTCTTTAAGTAAATCAGGCGTGAGTACACGAACGCCATTGGCATCGGTTTCTGCCATATCGGCCATCATTTCAAGGCTATTCAAGGCGCGGCGGGCATCCCCCCCGACCAATTCAGACATCATGCGGCGGGTCTCATCTGGCAACTTGATATTCTGCCCACCATAACCACGGCTGCTATCTGCCATCGCCTGATCGATAACTTTTTCGATATCTGCGGCGGTGAGTGCCTTCAGCAAATAGACCCGTGCTCTGGAGAGCAATGCCGAATTCAGTTCAAATGAGGGGTTTTCTGTGGTCGCGCCAATAAAGGTGATGGTACCATCTTCAATATGCGGTAAAAATGCATCTTGCTGGCTTTTATTGAAGCGATGGACTTCGTCGACAAACAAAATAGTACGCCGACCGGCATCGCGGTTTTGCCGCGCCCGTTCGATAGCTTCACGGATTTCTTTAATACCGGAGGTCACCGCAGAAATACGTTCGACATCCGCCTGGCCGTAACGACCAATAATTTCGGCTAATGTCGTTTTACCCGTTCCCGGTGGCCCCCAGAGGATCATGGAGTGTAACTGCCCGGCAACGATTGCTCGCGGTAGCGGTTTACCCGGAGCCAGCAAATGATGCTGACCAATATATTGATCCAACGTCAAAGGCCGCATCCGCGCGGCCAGTGGCTGAAACTCATTTTGGGAAAAATCGAGGGACATATTACTCACACAGACCTCACTGCCGCTGGTCGTCCAGCGTCACACCTTTTGGCAGGGTAAATTTAAACTTGCTGGCGTCGGCTGAGCTATTTTGTTGCCCTTTCAGCGTGTACGCACTGCGCTGCCCATCTTGCTCAACCGCAGTAAAGTTTTTGATAGTACCGGTTGGCGTAACCGTTATTACGAATTGCTTCAGATTACCGCTAGCACTTTTTGGCGTTAGCTCGAAATCATCGCCTTTCTGCTTAACATTGTACTGCTTCCAATCATCTGGATTGTTGCGAGTAATCAGCATAAAAGGTGTGTTGCCAGTAGCATTCTTCAGCCAGGTTGCGGTGGCCTGTTCAACAAATGGGTTGTAGAACCACAAGGTTTCACCGTCAGAAATCAGCACACTTTCGTCCGGTGAGGTCATATGCCAGTTAAACAGATTTGGTCGTTTCACCCACAGCTCACCCTCACCTTCCTGCACCGCAGCACCATCAGAGCTAGTGACTTTTTGCGAGAAATTAGCATGGAAACTGTTCACCTTGCTCAAACGACCTTGTAAGTCGGTACTGGCATCCGCCAAAACTGAAGCTGAAATTAAACCCGATAATAGACAGCAAGCAACAAGCAGTTTTTTCATTATTCTAAATACCTTATAAAATTCTCTGATAAATACGGGTTTACGCTTCTTTGCATCAGGGCCGCAAAGCGGCCCTGTCTATACCCTGCATCTTTCAAGATGCAGGGGTGTTGGCTGCCATCACTCACCCAATTCATTGAGTTATCTCAACTCCTTGGGTTCATTTCGTTGCCGCCTACCTGCAACTCGAAATCTATTGGGTATATGTTAACCGCCTCAGAGTAAAAGGTTACTCATGAGGTGGTGGCGCCAATACTTCACGATTGCCGTTATGGCCCGGCGTACTCACAATCTGTTGAGCTTCCATCTGTTCGATAATACGTGCAGCACGGTTATACCCAATACGGAATTGGCGCTGCACGCCAGAGATTGACGCCCGGCGCTTTTCTAACACAAAGCTCACCGCCTGATCGAACAATGGATCCAGCTCTTCATCGCTATCTAACCCCAGACTACCGCCTTCCCCCTCTTCACTACCACTGAGAATGCTCTCAATATACTGAGGGCGACCACGGGCCTTCCAATCATTAACCACGGCGTGTACTTCCTGATCACGAACAAATGCGCCATGAACACGTACCGGTATTGAGGAGTTAGGTGCCATATACAGCATATCCCCCATTCCCAATAGTGATTCGGCACCGCCCTGATCGAGGATAGTCCGTGAGTCAATTTTACTGGAAACCGTAAATGCAATACGAGTCGGAATATTTGCTTTGATCAAACCAGTAATCACATCAACTGACGGGCGCTGTGTCGCCAGAACCAGATGGATACCCGCAGCACGGGCTTTCTGTGCCAAACGAGCAATCAGTTCTTCAACTTTTTTGCCGACCGTCATCATCAGATCAGCAAACTCATCAACCAACACCACGATGTAAGGCAGTTTCACCAACATGGGCGGTGAGATGTCCATGCTGTCAGATGGCTTCCAGAATGGGTCTGGAATTGGCCGCCCCATAGCTTCAGCTTGAGCAACTCGCTCGTTATAACCTGCGAGGTTACGAACGCCCAATGCAGACATCAATTTATAGCGCCGTTCCATCTCACCGACACACCAGCGCAAGGCATTCGCCGCATCCTTCATATCGGTAACCACACCGGTTAACAAATGAGGAATACCTTCATACACCGACAACTCCAGCATTTTCGGGTCGATCATGATAAAGCGCACTTCATCCGGTGTGGCTTTATACAAGATGCTGAGGATCATCGCATTCACCCCAACCGATTTACCGGAACCGGTGGTACCGGCGACCAGCAAGTGAGGCATTTTGGCTAAATCAGCCACCACTGGCTGCCCAGAGATGTCTTTACCCAGCACGATGGCGAGTGGTGAAGGATTATCACGGAATTGGGCGCAATCAAGCACCTCTCGCAGATAAACCGTCTGACGATGTTTGTTGGGTAGTTCAAGCCCAACATAAGGTTTTCCTGGGATCACTTCCACAACACGCACCGCAATAGCCGAGAGCGAGCGGGCCAAATCGCGGGAAAGATTAGAAATGCGTGAAGCTTTGACACCCGGAGCCAGGTCCAGCTCAAAACGGGTGATGACCGGCCCCGGAGAAATACCCACGACTTCCGCTTTCACCCGATAATCACCTAAGCGCGCCTCAACCAGACGCGCGGTTTGCTCCAAGGCAAACATATCGATCGGTTCCTCCTCCGCAGGCGGTGAAGAAAGCAAATCAAGCGTAGGTAATGGCGTCGTTGGTTTTATCAACGGCTGGTCATTACGCATCAGGAAGGGATGAATCAGACTGTCCATCGCCGAAGCCGGTGGTGCTTGTAAAGTGGGTGGTACTGGCGCGGTTGGCTGAACAACAGATTGCGGTGAATCAGGTTGATTATATGCGGGTGGCGTATTTACAGACGGAGAATAAACAGGTTGAACCGGCGTTAATTGCTCTGAATGTGTTTGATGCGCGGATACCTGCTGATATGGCGCTACCTGCTCAGGATAATCTGGTGTCAATGTGGCGTCTTCCACATCGAGCGATACCGATTCTTCAGCATATGGCGAAAGTGTAAACAGTGGCTCACGCGGACTGTCATCAACGAGATCGGCTACCGGAGAGAAGGTAAAGGCGCTACGGGTATCAACCGACTGCATTCCTTGAACGTTCTCGCGGTGAGTACTCTTTTCAAGTTGACTATTTTCATGTTGACTCGCGCTATAGCGACGCTGCTGTTGCGCGGCAAAGGCCTGCCGCAATGCTGCCTCTTCCAAAGCTTGCGCATCGTCCGGATCGAGAGCCGAGAAACTATTAACATCTGCTTCGGCTGATTGCCCGTAGCGCTCTGATTGCTGATCGGCAAAGGCGTTACGCAACATAGCCTGCTCTAACGCGGCATCATCTTCAGGCGAGGTAGCGGTACCGATAGCGTCGACCTGAGGACTTTGCACCTCGTCCCCACGCAATTCACGTTGCTCTTGCTCCGCCATACGCTGAGACGGCAGTTTAATACCATAAGATGCCAGCTCACGCCGCGTTGGAATACGCACAGGATTCGGCCGTGGTAACTCCGGACCTAACCCCTGTTTTACCTGAGAACTGCTGTCACTGGTGGCGGTAAATGCTGGCATGAATGTGGCTGCGGCGGCACTTGCTGCGGCTATACCGGCTGTTGATATTGAGCCAAATGCTGCGGTCGGATTGTTTGCCAAGCCAGCGGCAGTCAAACCATCAATAGCCGTACCCAATCCAGGGTTTATATAAGGCGGACTTTCCACCTGATCGCTTTGTCGCTGTGCGGTAGAAAAATCGAATGGCGAATGGCTGACAGGTGCTGTTGGCTTATCCCATGACCCCATTTGAGGCTCATGCCGTTCTGGCGGTGTATCAACGCGCATTTGCACTAGAGGTGGCGTATCTTGTGGAATTTCAAATGAATACAGTGGCGGGGTCACCGCCACATTGGCAGATACCGGCGTGGTCGGATGGTTAACAAAGCCTTCATTAACAAAACCCAGGTCGACAACGCCATGACGACCAACCGGATCAATCGAGCCTATCGCCGGAGCGGTTGATAACGCAGACTGTTTATTATCAGTAGCACGTAATGTGCTCAATAATGGATCATGGTTATCTTCGGTTGCATCCACCCGTGGTGACCCATCAATTGAGTTGGCCGGTGCATCGGTAACCGACGGCGCAGAGAGCAGTATATCGTTGTCGTCAGCATAGGTAGAATTTGCCGCCAGTGCAGTTGCTGCAACGCCCGCAGTCGCGGCCTTGCTCACTACAATGCCTTTTTCTTGCCCGGCGGTATTTGCATCATCTACGTGGTAGTCGTCATCTTCATCGTCATAGTGTTCTTCATGGCGAGAACGATTAGTCATAAAGGTCAGCGAACCTAATACCACCCCGCCAATTTTCTCAGCAATAACCAACCATGACCACCCCGTAAAGAGTGTCAAACCGACAGCCCAGATACAGAGTAAAGTCAGGGTAGCACCCACACCGTTGAACCACGGCAACATGGCATTACTGAATAAACTGCCAATGACCCCGCCGGAGGCAAAGTAATAGAGATCGTCAACGTTCAATGCAGCCAAACCGCATGAGGTTAAAATCAGGGCTAATGTGCCAATCAGACGTAATGAAAGTGCAAAGTAATCGACGTATTCACTGGCATCGCGCTGACGGAATGCCGCCCAGCACAACATAACCATAATGACAGGGATTGCATAAGCCAACACACCAAAGGTGAAGAACAGTGTATCAGCCATCCAGGCACCAATACCCCCACCAAGATTGTGGATAGGCTCGTGCCATGCCGTCTGGGACCAACTTGGGTCCGAAGGGTTGAAACTCAGCAGCGCCGCCATAAGGTAGGCCGCCAGAATGGTTACCACAATTAAAACAGCCTCAAGCAAACGACGCCCACTGCTGAGTTTTTTTAGGGTAACATCTTTATCTTCTGTATATTCCTGGCTCAAGAAAGGCTCTCCAGGTTCCTGTTGACTGGTATGAGTAACAACGCCGAGAACCCTCCCGGCGTTGAAACTGTATGAATAAACAGGAGTGTAACCAAATTACTCAGGTTTTGCACCTGCCTGTTTACCGAGTTTTAATAACCAAACGGTTACTCTGCTTCACTTCTTCCATGACCACATAGGTACGGGTATCGTTGACACCCGGCAGTCTAAGCAAGGTCTCACCCAGTAATGTGCGGTAAGCGGACATATCCGGTACTCGGGTTTTCAACAAATAGTCGAAATCGCCAGAAACCAAGTGACACTCTTGAATTTCCTCAAGATCTTTAACTGCTGCATTAAATTGCTCAAACACATCCGGAGCGCCACGATTCAGAGTAATCTCAACGATAACCAGCAATGACGCATCCAAATAGTTTGGATTAAGCAATGCCGTATAGCCATGGATGAAGCCCTGACGCTCTAAGCGGCGAACCCGTTCCAAACATGGTGTTGGTGACAATCCTACTCGTTTTGAAAGCTCAACGTTAGAGATGCGCCCATCCTTTTGTAATTCATTCAGGATGTTACGATCAATACGATCAAGCTCTTTCCCCGGGCGTTTTTTATTATCTATCATCTTATTGTCTCTCTTAATTTCTTTGAGTCTGTGACATGCTCTTATTGTATATAAATTTCGAGCCTGCTACAGACTACGACCCGCAGCCTGTTTTATGCAAATATATCAACACGTTGTTATCTCACACCCGGTCTGTCCAACTGTATGCGAGTACTCGATGATTATTGGCGTTGAGGAAGAGATAGCGCATCACAAACAACCGTAGAAACACCCCCCTACAGTTGTTTGAGAACTTACTCCACATGCCATCCAGCATTAATCGAAAACATTCCAGGGTTTTCGCTTGGTATCACTGATACCAAATCTGAAATCATGGCGCGCAGATAATTTCTTCTTCCACGGATGTTTTCGCAAATGCGCAGCCGATTGTCAAAGTAAAAGAAGTTAAATCAGTACAACGTGCCAGAATTAAAATCTCAGAGGCCATTCCTGACCACTTTTTCACCACTAAATTGCTATAAAACGAAGTAAAAGAGCCTACTGACGATAAGGCTATATTTTCAGCTATCGGCCCGCAGGCCACATCGTTTATGGGGTTTAAGTCGGTTTGAGCTATTTGAGCCATTATCTGAAGATATAATTTGCTCCTATTTATTAATTGTTTTAATCCCGTTAGCCGCTAACTGCCGATTCTTAATACATTTAGGGTGTTAAATAGGTATCACCTATCAAAATAATCGCTAACAACATTTTTGCCTGCTTTTTTTAATGCGCGATTTTCCCTACAATCGCTAACATTGTCCGCCATTGTGGGAAAGAGGTATTCATGAGCACGGCTAAACATAGCAAATTGATTATTTTGGGTTCTGGCCCTGCGGGTTATACCGCGGCAGTTTATGCTGCACGAGCCAACCTGAAACCAGTATTGATTACCGGAATGGAAAAAGGCGGTCAGTTGACCACCACCACCGATGTGGAAAACTGGCCGGGTGATCCTGAAGGTTTAACCGGCCCGGCCCTGATGGAACGGATGCATGCCCATGCAGAAAAATTCCAGACAGAAATTCTGTTCGATCATATCAACAGCGTTGATTTGCAAACTCGCCCATTCCGCCTGTTTGGGGACGGTAGCGAGTACACCTGCGATGCGCTAATTATTGCGACCGGTGCATCTGCCCGCTATCTGGGTATGGCGTCAGAAGAAGCATTTAAAGGCAAAGGGGTTTCTGCCTGCGCGACCTGCGACGGTTTCTTCTACCGTAACCAGAAGGTTGCGGTTGTCGGTGGGGGTAATACCGCAGTTGAAGAAGCATTGTATCTGGCCAATATCGCCGCTGAAGTTCATTTGATTCACCGTCGTGATAGCTTCCGTTCAGAGAAAATTCTGATCGACCGCCTGATGGAGAAAGTGAAAAACGGCAATATCGTGCTACACACTGATCGTACTTTGGATGAAGTCTTGGGTGATGATATGGGTGTAACCGGTGTACGCCTGAAATCGACCCACAGCGGCGAGACTGAAGAAATTGCAGTTGCTGGTGTATTCATTGCCATCGGCCACAGCCCTAATACCGCTATCTTTGGTGATCAGTTGGCACTGGAAAATGGTTACATTAAAGTTCAGTCTGGTATTCAAGGCAATGCCACACAAACCTCAATTCCAGGGGTGTTTGCTGCGGGCGATGTTATGGACCATATCTATCGTCAGGCCATCACCTCAGCCGGTACCGGCTGTATGGCTGCACTGGATGCAGAGCGTTATCTGGATGGGTTAGTCAACGATAAATAACGCTTCCGCTCGCGGATTCAAGTTTTAATGTGACGGGGAGTTGACGATAAGTGAACTGCCCGTTTTTTTTTATTTTCGCTTGTTCGCATCTCAATGAAAACAGTATATCCAATGAATAAAACACGACAGTATGAGTTGATTCGTTGGCTGAAAAAACAAAGCGCCCCGGCGCAACGTTGGCTCCGCCTGTCCATGTTACTTGGCCTTCTCAGCGGGTTATTGATTATCGCTCAGGCATGGTTACTGGCCACCTTGCTGCAATCCCTGATTATCGACAAACTGCCTCGGGCAGCATTGACCGCAGATTTTTGGCTGTTGGCCGGGACCTTTGCTTTGCGTGCCGTAATAAGTTGGCTGCGTGAACGAGTGGGGTTTATTTGTGGCATGAAAGTGCGTCAGCAGATCCGCAAAATGGTGTTAGACCGATTAGAGCAACTGGGTCCTGCCTGGGTTAGAGGTAAACCGGCTGGCAGTTGGGCGACCATTATTCTGGAACAGATTGAAGATATGCAGGATTACTACTCTCGCTATCTGCCACAAATGTATCTGGCGGTACTTATTCCCATTTTGATTCTGATTGCCGTGTTCCCCATCAACTGGGCGGCAGGTTTGATCCTGTTTATCACCGCCCCGCTGATCCCGTTGTTTATGACGCTGGTCGGGATGGGTGCTGCTGATGCAAACCGGCGTAATTTTGTGGCGCTGGCACGCCTGAGTGGCAATTTCCTTGACCGCTTACGCGGGCTGGACACGTTACGGTTATTTAACCGCGCCAAAGCAGAAACAGATCAAATTCGCGATTCTTCAGAAGATTTCCGCCGCCGTACCATGGAAGTCTTGCGGATGGCCTTCCTCTCCTCCGCCGTATTGGAGTTTTTCGCCGCCATATCCATTGCCGTGGTTGCGGTCTATTTTGGTTTTTCCTATTTGGGCGAATTAAATTTTGGGAGTTATGGTGTTGGCGTAACACTGTTTGCCGGTTTTCTGGTTTTGATTCTGGCACCTGAATTCTTCCAGCCACTGCGCGATTTGGGGACTTTTTACCATGCCAAAGCACAGGCCGTTGGCGCAGCTGAATCATTGGTGACGTTTTTAAGTAGTGAAAGTGAGGCTATCGGCCAAGGCGATAAAGTGCTGAGTGGCGTTGATGCCATCGCTCTTGAAGCCAATCAACTGGAGATCCTGGCACCCAATGGTCTCCGTTTGGCTGGGCCACTGACATTCTCCCTACCCGCGGGTAACCGTGTCGCCATTGTTGGCCTGAGTGGCGCGGGCAAGAGTTCGTTACTCAACCTGCTGCTGGGCTTTTTACCCTATCGTGGCTCGTTGAAAGTCAATGGTGTTGAATTACGTGAACTGGAGCCACAAGTCTGGCGTAAGCAATTAAGTTGGGTCGGTCAAAATCCGCATTTACCGGAACACACGTTAATCGCCAATATTTTATTGGGCCAACCTGATGCTGATGATAGCCAATTGCAACAGGCGGTTGAGCGTGCATATATCAACGAATTTCTCAATGACTTGCCACAAGGGCTGGCGACTGAAGTCGGCGATCATTCGGCACGTCTTTCTGTCGGGCAAGCCCAACGAGTTGCCGTCGCTCGCGCATTACTGAATCCATGTCGTCTATTGCTGCTGGATGAGCCTACCGCCAGTCTTGATGCCCATAGCGAGCAGTTAGTGATGAAAGCGTTAGAGGCGGCATCACGCCGCCAGACAACGCTGCTGGTGACCCATCAATTGGAAGATACCTTGGGATATGATCAAATCTGGGTAATGGATAATGGCCTTTTGATTCAGCAAGGCGATTATTCCAGTTTAAGCCAGTCTGCCGGTACATTTGCCAATCTGCTGTCCCACCGCAGTGAGGAGCTTTAATCATGCGCGTACTTCTCCCATTTCTGGCGCTGTATCGCCGCCATTGGTTCCTGATTTGTTTAGGTATTGTGCTGGCAATTATCACGCTGCTGGCCAGTATCGGTTTGCTGACATTATCAGGCTGGTTTCTGGCAGGCACCGCCATCGCAGGCCCGGCCGGATTATATACGTTTAATTACCTGCTACCGGCAGCCGGTGTCCGTGGGGCGGCGATTATCCGTACCGCGGGCCGTTATGCCGAACGCGTGGTCAGTCATGATGCGACCTTTCGTGTGTTGGCGCATCTGCGGGTTTTTGCTTTCCAGAAAATCCTGCCACTCTCCCCTGCCGGCATTGCTCGTTTTCGTCAAAGTGAGTTGTTAAACCGCCTGGTCGCCGACGTTGACACACTCGATCACCTCTATCTGCGGGTCATCTCTCCGCTGGTCGCCGCCATCGCGATTATCGTCGCAGTGACGTTTGGTCTGAGTTATCTGGATGTCAATTTAGCGCTAACGCTCGGCGCAATTCTGCTGGGGTTGTTATTGTTAGTGCCGCTGATTTTCTACCGAGCGGGTAAACCCATTGGCCGTGACCTAACGGACTTGCGTGGCCTTTATCGGTCGCAATTGACCTCATGGTTGCAGGGTCAGGCCGAGCTGTTGGTATTTGGTGCATTGCAGCGTTTCCGTACCTCACTGGAGGATATTGAGCAGCGCTGGCTGAACCGCCAGAAACAACAAGCATCATTAGCAGGTTTCGCTCAAGCCTTGATGATTCTGGCTTCCGGTCTGACGGTAACGTTAATTTTATGGCTAGCGGCAGAGGATATTGGCGGAAATAGCCCACCTGGCGCATTGCTGGCGCTCTTTGTTTTCACCTCTTTAGCCTCATTTGAAGCCCTGCTACCGGTCGCGGGTGCTTTCCAACACTTAGGTCAGGTTATCGCTTCCGCCACCCGCGTAGCTCAGTTGATGGAACAAAAACCTGAAGTGACATTTCCCAGTCAGGGTCCGGCAGCAACCTCGCAGGCAGCGCTAGAAGTGTCAGGGTTGAGTTTTACTTACCCACAGCAGCCGTTACCTGTTTTACAGAATATATCGCTGTCACTGGCCGCAGGGGAGCATATTGCGCTACTTGGTCGCACGGGCTGTGGTAAATCCACACTGCTGCAATTATTAACCCGCGCCTGGAATGCCAATCAGGGGATCATCACGCTGAATGGGAGGCCATTGTCCAGTTATGACGAAGCCACGTTGCGCCAAATGATGACCGTCGTCAGTCAGCGGGTGCATATATTTAGCAGTACCTTGCGTGAAAACCTGTTACTGGCCTGCCCCACCGCTTCTGATACCCAGTTAAAAACGGTGTTGGAACAGGTGGGATTAGCCAACGTGTTGGATAACAGCGAGGGGCTAAATGCCTGGATGGGCGATGGCGGGCGGCCATTATCTGGTGGCGAACAACGGCGTTTGGGTATTGCCCGCGCCTTGTTACATCCGGCCCCGCTTCTGCTGCTTGATGAGCCGACCGAAGGCTTAGATGCGGAAACCGAACAACAAATTCTGGCGCTGTTGCGTCAGCATTGTCAGCAGAAAAGCCTGATTATTGTCACTCACCGCTTATATGGGCTGGAATATATGGACCGAATCTGCGTGATGGATGGCGGAAAGATAGTGGAACAAGGCGATCACCAAAGTTTGTTACAGAGCAAAGGGCGCTATTATCAATTCCATCAACGGCACTAAAAAATAAGGGTGCTGAAACAAAATGATATAGATCCAATAGATTTCAAGAACCAGGCTGGCGGCCAACTTATAAGCAACTTGAAGTATGGCGGATATCGGCTCCGTAAGCATCACCAAGGGGATTTATGCGCATCACACAGCTCTCTTCTCAATCATTTGCCTTTCCCTCACCAGAGTTGGCTCTGCGCGAACCGAATGGATTGCTGGCACTGGGTGGGGATTTATCCGCACCTCGTTTGCTGGCAGCTTATCAGCGCGGGATTTTCCCCTGGTTCAGTCCGGGAGAAATGATTTTATGGTGGTCGCCCGATCCCCGAGCGGTATTGTACCCGGAAGATCTACATATCAGCCGGAGCATGCGACGCTTTATGCGCCGTTGTCCTTATCGTTTTACCCTCAATCATGCTTTTGAGGAGGTGGTCCACGCCTGTGCTTCTCAGCGTGATGAGGGAACCTGGATTGGCAATGATGTACAACAGGCTTATTGCCAGTTACATGCTTTGGGTCACGCCCATTCAGTGGAAGTTTGGTTGGATAATGAACTGGTTGGCGGTTTGTATGGTATTGCAGTCGGCACACTCTTTTGCGGCGAATCCATGTTTAACCGGGCTGACAATGCCTCAAAAAGCGCATTAATGGTTTTTTGTCATCATTTTACCCATCAGGGTGGAGAACTGATTGACTGTCAGGTCCTCAACGCTCACACTGCGTCGCTGGGTGCGATTGAGATCCCACGAAACTTTTTTTTGCAGCAGTTGAGTCAACTCCAGTTTAGTCCACTACCGGCTGAATGCTGGTTACCGCAATCGTTGAATTTTTCATCAACGTTGCAGTAAAGATCAACCGTTAATAAGAACCCCACATTAGGCTTTATCCCCTCTTACCGGCAGACTAATTTTGCTGAAATGGTGCGATGACCGCCAACACTTCTTTACATAATGTGGGTTTTTCGGCATTATCTTGCCGGTTAAAAACTAAGGTAGTTACACCTAGAGGATTCGATGGCCAAAGAAGACAATATTGAAATGCAGGGCACCGTTCTTGATACGCTGCCGAACACCATGTTCCGTGTTGAATTGGAAAACGGGCACGTGGTAACCGCTCATATCTCCGGTAAAATGCGTAAAAACTATATCCGCATCCTGACGGGTGACAAAGTCACTGTAGAGCTGACCCCGTACGACCTGAGCAAAGGCCGCATTGTCTTCCGTAGCCGTTAATCGGCTAATCTGTCGCAGGTCGATGACTCGCGAGCTCTGAGGATGTAGTCCCCCTCCGGCGCCCTTCCCATCTATGGCAAGGGCGATTTGCGTTTTTTTTTATTTGCCGGTTAATACACGCTATTCATCACGCAAATAAAAATGAAATGTTAAAAAATAAAAAGGGCGGTAAGCTGATAAGCCTACCGCCCTTTTCCTATTTTATGACTTTAGTCACTACCGCACTGACCTAATGAACTGCACCTTCAGTTTTGCGTTTTTGCGCACTCTGAAACTCATAAGCCAATTGTTGTTTTTCTTTATCCAAGCCAACAGTGACTGAGCCACCATCAACCAGAGAACCAAACAACAGCTCATTTGCCAACGGTTTCTTCAAATTTTCTTGAATCACCCGCGCCATTGGCCGTGCGCCCATTGCCTTGTCATAGCCTTTTACCGATAACCAATCGCGGGCTTCCTCACTGACCTCCAGCGAGACACCTTTGGCATCTAATTGTGCCTGCAACTCAACGATAAACTTATCAACCACCTGCTGAATAACCGTAGGAGACAAATGGTTAAAGTAAATAATATTATCCAACCGGTTACGGAATTCCGGCGTGAATATTTTTTTGATCTCTTCCAGCGCGTCAGTACTGTTGTCCTGCTGTTTAAAACCAATGGAAGTACGCTGAGTTTCCCGCACACCAGCATTGGTGGTCATCACCAAGATCACGTTACGGAAATCGGCTTTACGCCCGTTATTATCCGTCAGTGTCCCGTTATCCATGACTTGTAATAACAGGTTAAACACATCCGGATGGGCTTTCTCAATTTCATCCAGCAGCAGAACCGCATGAGGATGCTTGAGAACCGCATCGGTCAGCAGACCACCTTGATCGTAACCTACATAGCCTGGAGGCGCACCAATCAGGCGACTGACCGTGTGACGCTCCATATATTCGGACATATCAAAGCGCAGCAGTTCGATATCCAGCGCTTTAGCCAATTGCACCGTGACTTCTGTTTTACCGACACCCGTTGGGCCAGCAAACAGGAATGACCCGACCGGTTTGTGGTCTTGCCCTAACCCTGCGCGGCTCATTTTGATGGCCTCAGACAGCGCCTCAATGGCTTTATCCTGACCGAATACCAACATATTCAGACGATCACTCAGATTTCTCAGCACATCGCGATCACTGGCTGATACTGTCTTCTCCGGAATACGGGCGATACGAGCGACTACGGACTCAATATCTGACACATTGACGGTTTTTTTACGTTTGTTGACCGGCATTAGGCGACTACGAGCGCCAGCCTCATCAATCACATCAATGGCTTTATCCGGTAAGTGACGGTCATTAATATATTTAACCGATAACTCCACCGCTGCGCGTATCGCTTTCGCGGTATAACGCACGTCATGATGGGCTTCATACTTTGGTTTCAGACCGTTGATAATCTGAATTGTCTCTTCTGGCGTCGGTTCAGTGATATCAATTTTCTGGAAACGCCGTGCCAACGCGCGATCTTTTTCAAAAATATTGCTGAATTCCTGATAAGTCGTAGAGCCAATGACCCGAATCTTGCCACTTGAAAGCAATGGTTTGATCAGGTTGGCTGCATCGACCTGCCCACCCGATGCAGCACCTGCCCCGATGATGGTGTGGATTTCATCGATAAACAGAATGCTGTCTTTGTCGTTTTCCAACTGCTTCAGCAGCGCCTTGAAACGTTTCTCAAAGTCACCACGGTATTTGGTTCCAGCCAGCAACGAGCCGATATCCAGTGAATACAAGGTGCATTCCGATATCACCTCCGGCACATCACCCTGCACGATACGCCAGGCCAGACCTTCAGCAATAGCCGTTTTCCCCACACCGGATTCCCCCACCAGCAGCGGGTTGTTTTTACGCCGACGGCATAATACCTGAATGGCACGTTCCAGCTCTTTATCGCGGCCAATAAGCGGGTCAATGCCGCCAACTCGGGCCAGTTGGTTCAGATTGGTGGTGAAGTTCTCCATACGATCTTCCCCTCCTGCCTGCTCTTCATTCACCGGATTTTCTGGATTCGGTGCCTGACCCGGTTCGTCCTTACGGGCGCCGTGGGAAATAAAGTTCACGATATCCAGACGGCTGACATCATGCTTACGTAGCAGGTAGGCCGCCTGGGATTCTTGTTCACTGAAGATGGCGACCAATACGTTGGCACCCGTGACTTCATTGCGCCCTGATGATTGGACGTGGAAGACCGCACGTTGTAACACGCGCTGAAAGCTAAGTGTAGGCTGGGTGTCACGCTCTTCTTCACTAACCGGTAATGTGGGTGTAGTTTGTTCGATAAACGCTTCCAGTTCTTGGCGCAACGCCACCAAATCAACTGTACACGCCTCCAGCGCTTCCCGCGCGGCTGGATTGCTTAGCAATGCCAGCAACAGGTGCTCCACGGTCATAAACTCGTGTCTGTGCTCACGCGCTCTGGCGAAAGCCATATTGAGACTGAGTTCAAGTTCTTGATTGAGCATAGGCACCTCCCAATAATTGCCTTAATCAGGCTTTTTCCAGCGTACAAAGCAACGGATGCTCGTTCTCCCTGGCGTATTGATTTACATGTGCGACTTTTGTCTCTGCCACTTCAGCAGTAAAAACACCGCAAATCGCCTTTCCTTGATAATGCACATTGAGCATCAGCTGTGTTGCACGTTCAATATCATAAGAAAAGAACTTTTGCAGAACGTCAATCACAAATTCCATCGGTGTGTAATCATCGTTGTTAAGTATAACTTTATACATAGACGGCGGTTTCAGCGCCTCTTTCTGTTTATCTTTGACTAAATGTTCAAAATTCAGCCAATCGTTGTTGTCACCCATTGCCTGCCCATCGTTTCACTGAACCATACAGGAGCGATACCTCACTCCGGTTATAAGACCATTTCATGTAGATATCTATTATTATTTTAACATCACTTATGCCATTACGCTGCCGGAGAAAGAAGTCTGGGTGTTTAGGGCCAAAGTGATTAAATTATCACCAATTAAACGCAATAGCGTTAGCTGCATCAAACTTTGAAGCACTACCTCACTCAGACAAAAGCCGCGCCCTTGACGTTAGGACCATTTCCACTAGAGTGTATTTTTGTGAGCTGTTGGAGTTTTAACCAATTCGCGCTCACTTTAACCAGTGATTACCTCATCTCAAACTAGAATAGCCTTGTGAGGAACGTAGAAGTATGGAGACGGGTACTGTTAAATGGTTCAACAATGCCAAAGGTTTTGGCTTTATTTGCCCTGAGAGCGGCGGCGAAGACATATTCGCTCACTATTCAATCATCCAAATGGATGGTTACCGAACGTTAAAAGCCGGTCAAATGGTTAACTTTAATGTCCATCAGGGGCCAAAAGGTAACCATGCCAGCCTGATTGTTCCACTCGGGTTAGATGTTCTGTCGCCAGAAGCCATACCGCAGGAACTCGCTGCATTGGCCTGACACTCTCGCCCCTCTATCTCAATATCACGGGATATCACGGGAATACCCATCACCGAAAATGTTCTTCTGGTGCCAAAGGTATTTTTGGGCGGATAGTGACTACCCTACATGATTTACCATTCAAAATGCCAGCCAATAATGACTGGCATTTTTATTTCATACTCGGCTCTTCATGCGCCTATTTATTCACGCGCTAAAGCATCAATAGGGTTTAACCGAGCTGCGCTGCGGGCAGGTAGATAGCCAAACACCACACCTATCACCGTTGAGCACAAAAATGCACTGAACAATGCAACCGGTGGGAAAGCAATCTGCCAGTTTGGTAAAAACATTTCTACAATCAGGCCGATGGCAAAGGATAGCGAGATCCCCAGAGCTCCGCCGACCAGACAAACCAGAATCGCCTCAATTAAAAATTGTTGCATAACATCACTAGAACGCGCGCCTACCGCCATACGGATACCTATCTCACGGGTACGTTCAGTCACCGAAACCAGCATAATATTCATCACACCAATACCGCCCACTACCAGTGAAATTACCGCCACCAGCGTCAGGAACAATTGCATGGTGCGCGTGGTTTTTTCCGCTGTTTGCAGCAAGCTGTCCATATTATAGGTAAATATGTCTTTTTTACCGTGGCGCATCGTCAGCAACCGAACGAGCTGCTGCTCGGCCTCTTTGCTGCTATACCCCTCTTTAATTCGGATAGTGATCGAATCAAAATAGGAACGCCCCATCAGGCGGCTGGCCATGGTGCTGTAAGGGACCCATATCCGTAGCGCTTTACTGCTACCAAACATGGATTGCTTTTCCTCCACCACCCCAACGACGGTGGCTGGCATATTGCCCACCAAAATCACCTGCCCCACCACGTTTTTCATATTAGGGAACAACCGGCGCTGAGTGTTCCGGTCAATAACGGCCACTTGCGACTGGCGCTCAACCTGCTCATGGGTAATGGCAGTCCCTTGTTCGAGTTTCATACCAAACACACGGAAATACTGCTCACTGACCCCCGACACGCTGGCGGCCACATCAATATTGCCATACCGCAGCCGCATGCTACCGGCAATCGTCGGCGATACGGCGCTGACGTAGGACTGTGCTTTCAGTGCCGCCATATCGTCATTAACCAGCGCCTGCCGGGTACTGGGGTCATCATCACCAAAATCTTTGCCCGGATAAACATCAATGGTGTTGGTTCCAATCGCCCGGATATCGGCCAGTACCCGTTGCTTAGCCGCATCACCGACCACCAAGATGGAAACTACCGAGGCAATACCGATAATAATACCCAGCATCGTTAACGCGGTGCGCATTTTATTGGCCGACATCGCACGCCAGGCCATTAATAGAGCCTCGCGGAAACGGCCTGCCAGTTGCTGCCATGAAGGTGCTGGCGGCGTCAGACGCATCGCCGCGGAAGAGGCGACAGTTCGCACCATTTTTGAGCCGGAATCCGCCATAATTCGGCCATCTTTTATCTCGATGATCCGTTCAGCCTGAGCAGCAACCGTAGGGTCGTGGGTCACAATAATGACCGTGTGACCCTGTTGCTGTAGCTGTTTCAGAATCGCCATGACTTCGACGCTGGAATGGCTATCCAGCGCACCGGTCGGTTCATCGGCCAGAATAACCTGCCCACCATTCATCAACGCACGGGCAATACTGACACGCTGCTGCTGCCCGCCGGATAACTGATTGGGTTGATAACTGACCCGATCTCCCAGCCCCAGCCGGGTTAATAGCATGTTCGCCCGCTCACGGCGCTCATGCTTAGCCAAACCAGCATATACCGCCGGAACCTCGACATTGTGGGCCGCACTGAGGTGAGGTAGCAGATGATAACGCTGGAAAATAAAACCAAAATGCTCACGGCGCAGTGCCGCCAGCGCGTCGTTATCTAATTGTGCAACATCTTGACCGGCAACACGGTAGACGCCTGCGCTGGGCTTATCCAGACAGCCCAGAATATTCATCAGCGTCGACTTACCCGAACCGGAGGCCCCAATAATGGCCACCAATTCACCCGCATTAATTGTCAGTGAGACATCCTGCAATACATCAACCGTTTCTTCGCCGGACTGATAGCTACGACGGATGCCTTTTAATTCAAGCAATGCCGTCATTACGCATCCTCCGTGCCACCGCGACTCACGATGACCTCCTCACCCAGGTTCAAACCGGAAACCACCTGCGCATCGACGTTATTACGAATACCTATAGTCACTTCACGTTTTTCTTCTTTGCCGTCTTTCAATACCGCAATCTGATAACGATTAGTCCCCAGCTCATCACCTAATGCCGATAATGGGATAACCATCGCTTGCTTTACGTTTGCCAGTTGAATTGAAACCTGCGCGGTCATTTGCAGACGTAATAACCTATCCGGGTTTGGCACTTCAAAACGCGCCGAGTAAAAAATGGCATCATTCACCTTTTCCGGCGTGGGCTGAATATCTTTTAACACACCATCGAAGCGCTTTCCGGGATCACCCAGCACAGTAAACGAGGCTTTCATCCCCGGTTTTAGGTGAATGACATCCGCTTCTGATACCTGTGCGTTCACCAACATGGTACTCATATCCGCCAGCGTCAGAATATTCGGTGCTTGTTGTGCCGCAATCACAGTCTGACCCTGTAAGGTGGTAATTTGCACCACATCGCCATCCATCGGGGCAGAAATCTTGGTGTAATCCAGATTAATATTGGCCGTATCCAGGCTGGCTTTAGTTTTATTGATTTGCGCATTAATGGTGTCAACCTGCGCTTTTTTCACCGCCAATGCGGTGCTGGCTTGATCCAGATCCTGACGTGATACAACCTGTAGCTTTGCCAGATCCTGTTGGCGGCGTAGCGTGACCGCAGCCAATTGCAGTTCAGCTTTCGCCTGCGCCAACTGGGCGTTCAAATCCTGTAATGCCGCCTCCACCTCTTTGATTTGGTTTTGAGCCTGTTGCGGGTCGATCATCGCCAGCAATTGCCCTTGCTTAACCTGATCGCCAATTTCCACATACAGTCTTTCCAACTGGCCGCTGACCTGAGCACCTACATCAACTTTGCGTACTGCATCGAGTTTGCCGGTGGCCAAGACATTTTGTTGCAGGTCACGATTGGCGACTTTCACCGTTTGATATTGAACCGGTACCGGAGTCATCATCTGTCTGATGATGAAAAAACCGCCAATAATCAATACGGCAATTAGGGTAAGCCATCGGCGCTGACGTCTACTGAACTGCATCAAATCAATTACCTTCCTTAATTTATAAATTTATTCGCTCTGCTGAAAATAGCATCGGAAATTCTCATTTAACTAAACCAAATAACGGTATTAGTGTGCTATCGGCGAAATCTAAGATGTATTGACACTCTGTTTAGTTCCCATTTGCTTCAATAACGCCGGAAATAGAGTGATATAACGGATTTAATCATGCATAACCTCAATAACACCGCATCAATCCCTCATGTAATTAACCGTTGGGGGTTAATTACATTACTGATCAAAGGCAATCAGGCACTGGGCGGCTCATGGCAAAAATTGCGGTTTCGGCTTAAATTTATCGCCCGAACCTTAATCAGCCCGAAGCTAACGTTTAACTTCTTGGGTGTATTGGTGAAACAACCATTTCTCAATAGCATACTACGCGCTCAACCTGATTTACCCTGTAAATTGCATCGCCCTTATCTGGCGAATACGCTCAGTAATCGCCAAAAACTGGGGGTGCTACAGGATCATTTCCAGTTGATAACTCAATGTATGCCAGAATCATTACACCGCAATTATTTGCATCATTCACCTTATAAATTGACTGAATTAACCGGCAAGAATGAAGAAAAGTATTCTCTTTATTTGGGCGTTATTTCAAAACTCAATAAAGAGGGCGAAATTACGCTGATGCTGGCCAATGAGCAACAACAAACACTGGCACTGCTCACTTTTAGTTTGTTTTATTATCAACAGCAAAAAACAGTGTTTATTGGTGGCTTACAGGGCGCGGATAATGAAACGCCACACAGCGAAATTCACCTTACGACTAAAGCTTGCCATGGATTATTCCCTAAACGCCTGGTGTTGGAAGCAACCTGCTGTCTGGCAGAACTCATGGGGATAACACAAATTATTGCTGTCGGGAACAACACCCACGTTTACCAGAACTGGCGCTACCGGGCGAAGAAAAAAGATCAATTGCACGCCGACTACGACAGTTTCTGGCTATCACTCGGGGGGAAGCAGTGCGCAGACGGTCATTTCAGTTTACCGACCAGGATTGCACGTAAGCCGATTGAAGATATTGCCAGCAAAAAACGCGCAGAATATCGCCGCCGCTACCAGCTACTCGCGCAACTGGAGAGCGGGTTAGCCGCGCATTTTACCCACAGTTTAATGTGACTTTCCGCCGTTAATCCGCCCGCCCCCGTGCTAACCACACCACGCGTGAGAACATTTTTTTCAATAATAGCGGGACGGATTCTACCCCCCGGTCCCTGGCTTGATTGGCAACTTCAATAGCAAGATCCGGCTTAGAAGTACGATGAATGGCTTTTTCAATCACCCTGCGCGGCTGTATTTTGGCATTCGCAGGAATTGCGGATATCCGGTGATAGACATCATCAAACCCTGCACGATATAAAAAGTGCTCCATATCCGGTGCCGGTAATACAGTCAGACGATCCCGTTCATGATCGCGTCCACTGTCCGCCATATTACGTACCGTGGCGGCGTACTTTTTACCGGCATCATCTCCATCAGTCAGAACATGCCACTGAATTCCCATCCGATTGGCAAATTTTAGCAACGGGCGCAAACCACTCTGGGCGAATTCAATAACCTTGACACCTTCAGCTTCAAAGTGGTAACTACACAGGCGGGCAAGCTCATTGAGTAACCAAATTTCAGTTTCACCCTCCACCAGCAACCAACAGCGCGCAAACAGTGCCGATGGTCGATTGAAACGAATATGAAACGCAATACGGCGGCTGTCTTCGGGGCTCATGCCACGAGGGCCAATGCGGTAAGCGGCGACTTTGGATGATTCACGTACCAACCGGCAAATGCTCTCAAGCGGGACTAATGAGACTAATTCACCGGAGTTTGTGGTGGTGATGCGTTGGAGTGGCAGTTGGCTAAGCAACCCCCAGGCGACCGACAGCATAATCGGGTGTAAGCGAGTTTCCGGGTCTTCCACCAGCAACAATGGCCGCGCATGGGGATCAAGGCTCAATGCCCCTTTTGCCTGCAATAACGTCGAAAACATCCCCATCAGTATCAGCCGCATACTGCGACTGTTTGGCTCGGCCACCATCCGATTAATATTGTCGAGGGCCAGCCAGGCTTCGCGCTCAGGTTGGGGCCGATAACGGTGGTTATGCAAACCGGGTGACTGCGACCCAAGCTCGGCAAAATAATGTTCCAACAGTTGGCGCATCGCTGCCAACCCCTGTCGCAGTTCGGCGTTTGTCAGTTTCTGCGGATTACGAACCAACTGGCGGCTTAACTGATCCAGTTGCTGGTTCAAAGCTACTTTATCTGGCTTGGGGCTATTTTCGTCCGTGGTACTGCGTAGCCGGCGCATAAAACGCGCATCCCGTAAGCGCAATACCGGATGGATACGAATGACCCCGCGCGCCAGTTTTTCGATATCGTGCAAAGCCAGCGCTTGCCCTGTTAAATCGAGGAACGTGCGCCAGGTGCAAACCGTGCCATCATCAGCCAGCTCCCCTTCAACCCGATAATAAATACGATGCAAGCCATCATCATTTTTTATCCATAGCGGGGCTAACTGGCGGTAACGAGGGGCGCGCCAATGACCAATATCTTTCTCACAAAAGGTAAAAATAACCTGTAAATGGCGCTCTTTAGCACTTTCATCCCCTGCCGGATAATGAAAATCCTGCACGGTGAAATGATAGAGCTGAGGTTCGGGGGACAAAAGCAACGTGAGAGCATCTAATAAACTGGATTTACCCCAAGCATTCTCACCGATTAACACCGTATTATCGTCAAGATTCAATGAAATACGATTAATACCACGAAAACCGACAATATCTACACGTTCAAGAAACATGCTACGCCTCCGGTGCGAATTTATTCATACTGTCACTACTGATAACATTGTTAACCTGGCAATCATAGTGGATTATCTTACCGGCAGAGGCAAAAAACCTTACGCGTCAAGCCCCACAGCAGCATGCGTGCTACTTTACTCTTCTCTTGATTTTAGATAGCTTATTGCGCCATAGCTCATTATTCATCTGCTCATAATACCCAAAGTCATTGGCGTTACCGCAAGGCAGCAAACGAATAAGTGCCGCTAACACAGCAGTAACGTCAATGAAGAAGGGTACAGGACGGTATAACTCGTGTATTCAGGATTGTTGATCATACTTTTGCCCTTAATTATGGGTTATCTGATCCCACTTAGCCGTAAGTCATTAATTCAATTAATTAACCGCTTATTAAGCTGGATGGTCTACGTTATTTTATTCTTTATGGGGATTAGCCTGGCGTTTCTGGAAAACCTCAGTGCAAATCTGCTGCTTATTCTCCAGTACACTGGTGTCTTTTTTCTGTGTATTTTTTGTGCCAACTTACTTGCCCTGTTGTTACTCGAACGCAAAATACCGTGGAAGAATACTCACCGTCAGGAAGTCTTGCCGTCACGGCTGCATATGGCGCTGGAATCATTAAAACTGTGCGGCGTGGTGATTATTGGCTTCCTACTGGGTTTAAGCCAGTGGGAGTGGTTGCAATTTGCGGCGAAAGGCAGCGAATTGGCACTGATTTTCCTGCTATTTTTAGTCGGGATCCAATTGCGTAACAGCGGTATGACACTGCGTCAGATAGTGCTAAACCGCCGTGGTACTATAGTGGCATTGGTGGGGGTGAGCAGTGCATTGGCAGGCGGTGTACTCGCGGCGCTATTGATTGGTTTGCCGATTAAAACTGGGCTGGCGATGGCCTCTGGCTTTGGTTGGTATTCACTGTCAGGTATTTTGCTAACCGATGCATTCGGGCCAGTGATTGGCAGCGCGGCATTCTTCAATGACCTGGCCCGCGAATTAGTGGCTATCATGCTCATCCCAACACTGATACGCAGCAGCCGATCCACCGCCCTTGGCCTATGTGGTGCCACCTCGATGGACTTTACTCTGCCAGTATTACAGCGCAGTGGCGGGCTGGAAATGGTCCCTGCCGCTATCGTCCACGGCTTTTTACTGAGCCTGTTAGCCCCGATATTGATCGCGTTCTTTTCTTAATCATTTTATGACGTTGCGCAGTGGCTCTTCCAATTCACTGCGCGCCCTCTCCTTTGTGAATGAATTCTCATTCGCAGCAAAAGTTGCGCTAAATCAAAACACGTTGAAACTGCATTAAAAAAACCTTTTTAAACCCACTCTACACATCTATCCTTTTAAACATGCATTAAAAATGCAATTTTAAAAAGGGAAATAATTATGTTCTGTGTGCAATGTGAACAAACCATCCGAACGCCTGCGGGCAACGGCTGCTCTTACGCCCAGGGGATGTGCGGGAAAACCGCAGAAACCTCTGATTTACAAGATTTATTAGTTGCCGTGTTACAAGGACTTTCGGCTTGGGCACTGACCGCCCGTGAATTTGGCATTATCGATCATCAAATTGACAGTTTTGCACCCAGAGCCTTCTTTTCGACCCTGACGAATGTCAACTTCGACTCAGACAGGATCGTTGGCTATGCCAAAGAAGCCATTTTGTTGCGCCAATCGCTGGCAATTCGTTGCCGCTTGATCGATAGCACTATCACCGTTGATCACCCGCTGGCTGAACTGCAACTGCAGTCCGACGATATCCCTACCCTGCAACAGCAGTCACAGCAATTCGCCCTGAATAGCGATAAAGCGGAGGTCGGCGATGATATTCACGGCTTGCGGATGCTGTGTTTGTATGGTCTGAAAGGGGCCGCAGCCTATATGGAACATGCCCATGTACTGGGCCAGTTTGATGAACAAATTTATGCCGATTATCATGCCTATATGGCCTGGTTGGGTACCCAACCGCATGATGTCGATACCTTGCTGAATAACGCGATGGGCATTGGCAAAATGAACTTCAATGTGATGGCTATTTTGGATCGCGGCGAAACTCAGGCCTACGGTGATCCGCAGCCAACCTCGGTGAATGTACGCCCGGTGGCGGGTAAAGCCATTCTCATCTCCGGTCATGATCTCAAAGACTTACAAATGTTGCTGGAGCAGACCCAGGGAACCGGCATCAATATTTATACCCACGGTGAAATGCTGCCCGCGCACGGCTACCCAGAATTAAAACGCTACCCACATCTGGTCGGCAACTACGGCAGTGGCTGGCAGAACCAGCAGACCGAGTTCGCCAAATTCCCCGGCCCGATCCTGATGACATCCAACTGTATCATTGATCCGAACGTGGGCAATTACGGTGACCGAATCTGGACCCGCAGTATTGTTGGTTGGCCGGGTGTTAATCATCTGGATGGTGAAGATTTTACCCCGGTGATTGAGCAGGCATTAGGAATGGCGGGCTTCCCGTACAATGAACTGGAACACCTGATTACCGTTGGCTTTGGCCGCCAGACCTTGTTGAACGCAGCGGATACCGTTATTGATTTGGTCGCCAGCAAAAAACTGCGCCACGTCTTTTTGGTGGGCGGCTGTGATGGTAGCCGCACTGAACGCAGCTATTTCACCGATTTTGCCCGCGGTGTCCCGCAAGATTGCATCATTATGACCCTGGCTTGCGGCAAATACCGCTTCAACAAACTGGATTTCGGCACACTAGAAGGATTGCCGCGCCTGCTGGATGTCGGCCAGTGTAATGATGCTTACGCTGCCATCATGCTGGCGGTTAAATTATCAGAAAAATTGGGGTGTACCGTCAATGACCTGCCACTCAGCCTGGTGCTGTCATGGTTTGAACAAAAAGCCATTGTCATTTTGCTGACATTGCTGTCATTAGGCGTAAAAAATATTTATACCGGCCCGACCGCGCCGGGCTTCCTGACTGACAACCTGATGGCAATCCTCTACGAGAAATTTGGTATGCGGCCAATTACCACCGTAGAACAGGATATGAATGCGATTCTGGCTAATTAAGCCGCCGTTTTGGCTAAATAAGTGATAACGCCTTGCCTGACCCGTGCGCATTCTTGCCATGGGTTGGGCATTATTACTGGTTTTTTGCCTGAGAATAACCTGATTCGTTGTGAGGCTCCCAATGACTGATTTTATCCCCACCGACTGCCCAACCGCCCTCTGCCCCAACCGCATGCAAGTTCACTCCATCAAGCAAGAAACCCCAGATGTCTGGAGTCTGCGGTTGATTAATCATGATTTTTACCCTTATCTGCCGGGACAATATGCCTTGGTCAGCATTCGCAACAGTGATGAAACCCTGAGGGCTTATACGCTTTCCTCTACGCCAGGTTTAAGTCCGTTTATCCAACTCACCGTGCGCTGTTTAGCCAATGGTCAGGGATCAAACTGGCTAACTCAACAGGTTAAAGTAGGCGACTTTCTGTGGCTTTCCGATGCTCAAGGTGAGTTTACCTGCGCCAATGCCAATGATGACCACTACCTGATGTTAGCCGCCGGTTGCGGCGTTACACCCGTAATGTCGATGTGCCGTGACTTACTGGCACGCCGTCCACAGACTGATATCCGGGTAATTTTTAATGTTCGCTCACCGGCAGATGTGATTTTTGCCGATGTCTGGCAAGCCTTGTTGCAGCGCTATCCCCAGCAATTACAGCTCACATTAATAGCTGAATCAGCCGCCACGGACGGATTTATTGCAGGCAGAATCAATGCTCAAATAATGCAGCAGATTGCGCCGGACATCCGCCGTCGCCGTGTGATGACCTGTGGACCGGCCCCGTATATGGATTGGGTTGAACAGTATTGCCGCGAGCAGTCAGTGCCAGCAGATCATGTCCAGAAAGAGCCATTCCGTACATCTGATGAAGTTATCGATGCCAACAATGAATTGACGATGACCATAAGTCATTCACTGCGCAGGGTGAAAGTCCCGGTAGGCGTTTCATTGCTATTGGCACTGGAACAACACCAAGTACCGGTGATGGCGGCCTGCCGCGCGGGAGTTTGTGGCTCGTGTAAAACCCAGATTTTGCACGGTGCATATACCACCAGTAGCACCATGACCCTGACCGACGACGAGGTTGCCCAAGGTTATGTGCTGGCATGCAGTTGCCAGCTACAAGGTGATATCCAACTGGCTTGATAGAATTCCGCTTGCCCCATTACTGCCATTAATGGGGCAATTATTGTCAAACGCGCCATACTTTGACTTCATAGAATAATGACTCGCCATTAATCCTTGAGGGAACAATAATGAAGCAAACTGTGGCAACACTGGTGGCAAAAACGTTGGAACAAGCTGGCGTTAAGCGCATTTGGGGCGTAACTGGCGACTCACTCAATGGTCTGAGTGATAGCCTGCATCGTATGGGAACTATCGAGTGGTTAGGGACACGCCATGAGGAGGTTGCCGCTTTCGCTGCGGGTGCTGAAGCACAACTCACTGGGCAGTTAGCGGTATGTGCCGGTTCCTGTGGCCCCGGTAACTTGCATCTGATTAATGGCTTATTTGATTGCCATCGCAATCATGTTCCGGTGCTGGCTATTGCCGCACATATTCCTTCCAGCGAAATTGGCAGTGGTTATTTTCAAGAAACCCATCCCCAAGAACTGTTTCGCGAATGCAGCCACTATTGTGAATTGGTTTCTAATCCAGAGCAGTTACCACGGGTGCTGGAAATCGCCATGCGTCAGGCCATTCTTAACCGTGGCGTTTCAGTGATTGTGTTACCGGGCGATATCGCGTTGCAACCCGCCCCCGAAGATGCCGCTGTCGTGTGGCAAACACCCACACTGCCATTAGTTCAACCGCTTATGAGTGAGTTAAACATTCTGGCTCAGATGCTGAACAAGGCAAAAAACATCACCCTGATGTGTGGTAGCGGCTGTGCTGATGCCCATGATGAAGTGGTGAAACTGGCTGAAATGCTGCAAGCACCGGTGGTGCATGCTCTACGCGGTAAAGAACATATTGAGTGGGATAATCCTTACAGTGTGGGTATGACCGGATTGATTGGTTTCGCCTCTGGTTATCATGCCATGATCAACGCCGATACTTTGCTGCTGCTGGGGACACAGTTCCCCTACCGCGCGTTTTATCCCACCCATGCAAATATCATCCAGATTGATATCAACCCCGGTAGTATTGGCGCTCATTGCCCAGTGAATATGGCGTTGGTCGGCGATATCAAAACCACCCTTACTGCACTTTTACCACAGTTAGAAGCCAAAAGTGATAGTCCGTTTTTGACCAAAGCGCTGGAACACTATCGTACCACCCGCAAAGATCTGGACGGGCTGGCGACGGCCAATGACAACCAGCCGATTCATCCGCAATATCTGGCACAGCAAATCAGCCGCCATGCCACCGATGATGCCATTTTCACCTGTGATGTTGGCACCCCCACGGTATGGGCGGCCCGCTATCTGGAGATGAACGGTAAGCGGCGATTGTTGGGGTCGTTTAACCATGGTTCAATGGCTAATGCCATGCCACAAGCCATTGGTGCGCAAGCCACCGCCCCCGGCAGGCAAGTGGTGGCCTTATGTGGTGACGGCGGTTTCACTATGCTGATGGGGGATTTTCTCACGCTGGCACAATTAAAACTGCCAGTGAAAATTGTGGTGTTTAATAACAGTGTGCTGGGGTTCGTCGCGATGGAGATGAAAGCCGGTGGTTATCTGACCGATGGCACTGACTTACATAATCCGGACTTTGCCGCCATTGCCAATGCAGCGGGTATCAAAGGGATACGGGTAGAGAAAGCCTCTGAGCTGGATGCCGCACTGGAAAGCGCATTTGCGCATCCGGGGCCGGTATTGGTGGATGTGGTCACCGCCAAGCAAGAGCTATCAATGCCACCACAAATCAAGTTTGAACAGGCCAAAGGATTCAGCTTGTATATGCTAAGAGCCATCATCAATGGCCGTGGTGATGAAATCGTCGAACTGGCGAAGACCAACTGGCTGCGTTAATAAAAAACGTGGCAATAGCTATAGAACTTCCTCGCTTCTCCCGTCACAGAGACCGGTTTCATACCGGTCTCTGTGGCAAAAAACACGATGTCAGATCCCTCGCCCTCAGCGGAGCTAATCTGCATACTCAGAGCAAAATCTTACAGTGAGAAAATAGAGGGATACAAAACGGATGATTATATCTCATTGTTAATTTCATACTCGTTACGTCTTTTTTTCAATGACCCAAAAATCTTTTTTAATACCAGATAATATTCTTTCACCGCAGATACCCGCTGGCAGCGATGAATTTTTAATTAGCCGGATAAAATATATAGACAAATTTTTCCAATTACGTGCCAACACGTTTTCCAAAATTTTTATTCTCGGTGCCTGCTTTGATTCCAGAGCGATTAGATTTCAGGATCAGTTACGCCAAGCTTTGTTTATGAACTCGACCAGCCAGTATCTAAAAAATAAAATAGCAAAATTACAATAAGTTAGTATTCCAGACTTACAGAATTTACGCTATATCCCCATTGGTTTTAATCAGCAAATAAACCGTTATTGCGGGATTAATATCCTATTTAGAACAAATAACTTTTTAGTTGGCTTTTTTGTTTCAATATTCTCGTTATGATGAAGCAACTATTTTCCAGCCCGTGAGAAAATTATGCTGATCGATTTACGCAGTGACACAGTAACGCAACCTAACGCTGCAATGCGCCATGCCATGGCCAATGCCGACGTCGGCGATGATGTGTATGGCGATGACCCGACGGTCAATGTTTTACAAGCCGAAGCCGCCAGGCTATCAGGTAAAGAAGCCGCTCTGTTCCTACCTAGCGGCACCCAGGCCAATCTGGTGGCATTATTAACTCACTGCCAGCGAGGTGAAGAATATATTGTCGGTCAAAAAGCCCATAATTACCTATATGAAGCGGGTGGGGCCGCAGTGCTGGGTAGTATTCAACCACAACCGATTGATGCCAATGATGACGGTACTTTGCCACTGGATAAAGTGCTGGCGGCCATCAAACCCGACGATATCCATTTCGCCCAGACCCGGCTGTTGAGTTTGGAAAATACCCATAGCGGTAAAGTGTTACCACTGAGTTATTTGCAGCAAGCCTGGGCATTAACCCGCGAGAAGAAATTGGCCTTACATATCGACGGCGCACGTATTTTTAATGCCGCCGTAGCGCTAAATGTACCGCTGAGCGAGATAAGCCAATATTGCGATACCCTGACAATTTGCCTCTCGAAAGGGTTAGGAACCCCGGTCGGATCCCTGCTGTGTGGCAGTGCTGAATATATTCAACGCGCCCGCCGTTGGCGCAAAATGACCGGCGGTGGCATGCGGCAAGCCGGTATTCTGGCGGCGGCGGGGTTGTACGCATTCGAGCACAATATTGCCCGATTAAAAGATGACCACGACAATGCAGTGTGGTTAGAGCAGCAACTGCGCTCATTGGATATTGAAATTGTGGCACCGGGCGCGCAAACCAATGTGCTGTATATTAAGCAATCTGCCGAGTTAGCGGCCAAACTCGGCCCTTGGATGCACGAACGTGGTGTATTAATCAGTGCAGGCCCCATCACCCGAATGATTACCCATATCAATATCAGCCGCCAAGATCTGGAAAAAGTGGTCGCACTGTGGCGTGAATTTTTAACCGAGTTTCATTCATGATACCGCAACGGATATTGGTGCTAGGGGCCAGCGGCTATATCGGCCAGCATTTGATCCCACGTCTTAGCCAACAGGGCCATCATGTCACTGCCGCTGCCCGCCGCATCGAGTGGCTAAAAGAGCAGCCGTGGCCTGGCGTCGATTGCCGCTTTGTCGATCTTTATCAACCCGCAACCCTCACCGCTGCCTTGCAAGATATTGATGTGGTTTATTATCTGGTGCATGGCATGGGCGACGGGCAGGATTTGATTGAGCAAGAACGCATTGCTGCCAACAATCTGAAGGCAGCGCTACAGACACCGCCGTCCTGCGTGAAACAAATCATTTATCTTGGCTCATTACAACCGGGTGATAGCCGCTCGCCCCATCTGGTCGCCCGTAAGTTGACCGGTGAGCTACTGCGCCAAAGTGGTATTCCGGTGACAGAATTGCGCGCCAGTATTATCGTCGGCCCAGGCTCTGCCGCGTTTGAAGTGATGCGTGATATGGTTTATAACCTGCCAATTCTGACGCCTCCGCGCTGGGTACGTTCTAAATCGTCACCGGTTGCACTGGATAATCTGCTGGTTTATTTGACTGAGCTACTCAACCATCCGGCACCCGAGAACCGAATTTTCGATGTTGCCGGCCCGGAATACATTAGCTATCAAACAATGTTTGAGCGTTTTATTGCTATCAGTGGTAAACGGCGCTGGCTTATCCCTATTCCACTACCCACCCGTTTTATCTCAGTCTATTTCATCAATATGATCACCTCGGTGCCAACCCCGATTGCCAGTGCCTTGATTGAAGGATTGAACCACGATTTACCCGCCGAGGGTCAGGCTTTACAGGCGCTAATTCCACAGCAACTGGTGAGTTTTGACGATGCAGTCAGAGAGACACTGCGCCGTGAAGATGAAGTGGTAGACTCAGCCGACTGGGGTTACGACCCCGAAGCCCGCGCCCGCTGGCGGCCCGGTTACGGTTTTTATCCTAAACAGGCAGGCTGCCAACTCTCTACCCGCGCCTCCAGTGAAGCGTTGTGGCATGTCGTGCAACAAATCGGCGGTAAAGAAGGTTATTTCTATGCCAATCCGTTATGGAAAACGCGTGCCTGGATGGATGACATCGCCGGTGGTGGTGTGGTGTATGGCCGCCCGGATCGGGAAACACTCGAACTGGGTGACCTGATTGATGGCTGGAAAGTGATCACGATCAAACCATTACGCCAGTTGGCAATGATGTTCGGTATGAAGGCGCCGGGACTGGGCCGCCTGACCTTTACTATCAATGAGTTAGGCGGCCGTCGTCGTTTCGATGTCCGGGCATGGTGGCACCCGGCAGGCTTTAGCGGCTTACTTTACTGGTTTGTGATGATGCCAGCACATCTGTTTATTTTCCGTGGCATGGCAAAACGCATTGCTAGCTTGGCGGAACAATATGACCACGAACGTAATATGCCACCGAAAAGCGAATCAGGTAGTGAGTCGGGCTCCTGAATAACACAGATGCTGACAATGAAACAATAATTAACGGCTAATGGTTAGCGATTAATCGAACGCGCAATCCGGGTGTAGGTATGCCTGACACCTCGGATCGCCACACTATAGGCTTGGATATTTTCCGGCAATGCCATGCCCATATAACCGGTATCACCAATATGATGCAGATCTGCTCCGGCCATCTTACTCATCAGGGCTATCTGGCGGATGGTATTAATATCAGCGCCCTCTTGAGAGGTTCCTATTGCGGTCATCGCCAGTGCGCCATGAGTATGTGCGCAGTCAATCAGCGCCGCCACCTTCTGCTGGCTCATACCGGGTACTGTGCCTGGTGCGGGGATCAGTACGATATCCGCGCCCTGTTGCGCAAACCAGGCAACATCTTCTTCGCTGATAATAGCGCTACCGCTTTCCCGCACTATACCGGCGCCATGCATCTTACCGGTGATCAGTACCGCGCTATCGCCCACCGCCTCACGAATATCCTTGAGCGCCAATCCCAGCGAACGGTTGCTGACGCCGTTATTCGGGTTACCGGTCAGCACCAGAACTTTGGCTCCCATCGTGACCAACCGCCGTGCATTCTCTGCTGTCGCGGCACGGCCGGGCTTCATTTTCCAAATATCATCATGCACGCTCGCAAATTCTGGATCGACCGCCTCGAGATTGACGCCAATGATGCGCCCGGTCAGGCGTTGTAGTTCATGCAGCGTCTGTTCAGGGGCGATACCGGCTGGCATACCTTGAATCAGCGGGTTCTCACTGTCGAACATATTAATCAGCAAAATATCCGCCCCTTGTGAAGCGGCAAGTTCAGCATTGGTGACATTGTTCAGCAGCGGCTGAGTGATAGCGATAGTTTCACTCACCATCACACGCCCTTCACTGGCGCGAATGGAGTACATCAGCGCCGCTTTATCCATCTGCAGCAGATCGGAAGCACAACAGTCCAGTAAACGTTTATGTGCCATGAGTGATACCCCCTTATTGATTAACAAATTTATGAGTCTCGCCAGCGATAATTTCCACCGATATGTCAACTATCCATGGTAAAACGTCATACTGTGATCCACTTATGTACCAAATATATACCATTATTAATATTTGTAATATCTCACAGACAAAGCAATGTGCGAAATGTGATCAAAGCATGGTTTATCAGCAGAGGCTGTATCGTCAAATAATGGCTGAAAGAGAAAACAGGTTATCGCCATAACCATAGGCCGGTGGAATACATTTTGGCGATTTGACCGACCTACTCGGCCCTTTCTGATTGCATAACGCATCATTTCACGGAAGAATGGCATCTTATTTGCTGGGCGAATAATTCTAAACGCTAGCATTCTGATTTTTGGTGGGAACCGAATTCGCTATGAAGGTATTGGTCACCGGTGCAACCTGTGGGTTAGGCCGAAATGCCGTTGAATATCTCCGTCGTCAGGGTATCAAAGTCATCGCCGCTGGCAACAATCAGGCGATGGGGGCATTATTGACAAAAATGGGGGCTGAATTTATTCATGCAGACCTGACGAATCTGGTTTCCTCACAGGCAAAAGCTATGCTGGCAGATGTCGATACACTGTGGCATTGCTCCAGTTTTACCTCACCATGGGGTACGGAACAGGCTTTTGAGCTGGCAAACGTGCGCGCTACACGCCGTTTGGGTGAATGGGCGACCGCTTATGGTGTGGAAAATTTTATTCATATCTCCTCACCCGCCATCTATTTCGATTATCACCACCATCGTAATATTCAGGAAGATTTTCGCCCGGCACGTTTCGCCAACGAATTTGCCCGCAGCAAGGCCGCCGGTGAAGAGGTTATCACACAATTGGCGCTGTCCAACCCACAAACGCATTTCACTATTTTACGCCCGCAGGGTCTATTCGGCCCACATGACACCGTGATGTTGCCGCGTCTGTTACAGATGATTAAATATTATGGCACCCTGCTGCTGCCCCGTGGCGGCAATGCACTGGTGGACATGACCTATCTGGAAAACGCAGTACATGCCATGTGGTTGGCAACCCAAAGTCAGAATACCCTGTCCGGTCGGGCCTATAACATTACCAATCAGCAACCCCGCCCATTGCGTACTATTGTGCAGCATTTGCTGGAAGAATTGGACATGACATGCCGTATTCGCTCGGTGCCTTATCCGATGATGGATATCATGGCCAGGGCAATGGAAAAACTGGGTAACAAAGCAGAAAAAGAACCGGTGTTGACCCACTATGCTGTTGCCAAACTCAATTTTGATCTGACGCTGGATACCCACCGCGCCGAAGAGGAATTAGGTTATCGCCCAATTATCTCACTGGACGAAGGTATTATCCGTACCGCCCGCTGGCTGAAAGAACACGGTAAGTTGCGTGGCTGATAACCCCGCAGGCGCGGGCACATCAGAATATAGCCAAAATCATTGATGTTGCCGGTCGGCTGTAAACGAATGAACCCTGTGGCTGCAAATACCAAGGGTATAACGCAATATAAGGTAAGAGTAAGACAGTCAGAAAATCAGGGTTTATACTACAATCACTTTCATAACAGATTCTTAAGGTCATCGTATGAAAAAGAAAAATATAGCTTTGGTTCTTCCTCTTGCCATTCTGCTCAGCGCCTGTAGCAGTACTGTCGATCCTGCGTTTAAGGATATCAGCAGCCGCTCTGTTCCTTGTGTTGAAGGGGGGCCGGATACAGTAGCGCAAAAATTCTATGACCTGCGGGTTCAGCAAGTTGGCAATCACCGTGGTCTGCCTGATGATAATCTGTCTGCCCAATTCCGCCCTTATCTGAGTCAGGCACTGTATGAAGAAATTCAAACTGCCAGAAAACAAGCGACTACGCATGCAACTGCTCAAGTGAATAAAAATCAAGCGATAAACGGTGATATATTCACTAGTCTACGGGAAGGTAGCACCCGTGCAGAGGTTGCCAGCGCCTCTACCATTCCGAATACTGATGCCCGAAATATCCCGCTGCGTGTCAATTTAACCCATCAAACCGCGGGTGGCCAATCAGTGGTATGGCAGGACGAAGTGCTCATGATCCGTGAAGGCACTTGCTGGGTTGTCGATGATATTCGTTTTATGGGTGTCTCTGCCCCAGCCAGCAGTTTGCGCCAACTTCTGGGCGATCACTAAACCTCATATAACGTCGATAGCCCATACCAGAAGGCGGCAGACCAGCGCCGCCATCCCCCTGCGGCTTGAAAGATGAGGGTTAAACTGTATCGGTTTTTTTCCAGTTAAGCCGCTACTCCTTGATTTTAAAGTTTATTCTATTTTTGCTCACTTGTTAGCCTACACGACAGATGCTCTGTCAGATTTATTCATCGCATGACAAATTCTCTCTGATAGCAGTCAAAGCCAAAGGTTATGCTGTTTTCAACCCTGACTTCTGGTTATTAATAAATTTTAACGCACAAAGATTGCATAAGTATGCCGCGGAAGTTACCATTCACCGCATCATTGGCTATTCAGATTTGGCGCATGAGTATTCAACTTAACGGAATTAACTGTTACTACGGCGCACATCAGGCGCTGTTCGACATTACATTAGACTGTCCTGTGGGCGAAACCCTGGTGTTATTAGGGCCAAGCGGTGCCGGTAAAAGCTCATTGCTGCGGGTACTTAATCTGCTGGAAGTGCCCCGTTCAGGGACCTTGCAGATCGCCGGTAATCACTTCGACTTTACCCAAGCTCCGGGCGCAAAGGCGGTCCGCGAATTGCGTCAGAACGTGGGTATGGTGTTCCAGCAATATAATCTTTGGCCGCATCTGTCAGTGGTACAAAATCTGATTGAAGCCCCGTGCCGTGTGCTGGGTCTGTCAAAAGATGAGGCCATGGCGCGGGCGCAAAAGTTATTAATACGCCTGCGGTTGACTGATTTTGCAGATCGTTTCCCTCTGCATCTTTCCGGTGGTCAACAACAACGGGTGGCAATTGCCCGCGCATTGATGATGGAGCCACAGGTGTTGCTGTTTGATGAGCCAACTGCGGCACTTGACCCCGAGATTACCGCACAAATCGTCAGTATTATCCGTGAATTGGCCGGAACTGGTATCACTCAGGTGATTGTCACCCATGAAGTTGAAGTGGCCCGTAAAACGGCCAGCCGTGTGGTTTACATGGAAAACGGTCATGTGGTGGAACAAGGCGATGCCAGCCACTTTACACAACCCACTACCGAAGCTTTTGCCAGCTATCTGTCACATTGATATCTATTTGGGAATTTGCGATGAAAAAATTAATAATTGCGGCCGTCCTTGCCAGTATCAGTTTGTCCGCCTCTGCCGCTGAAACTATCCGTTTCGCTGCTGAAGCGACTTACCCGCCATTCGAATTTATCGATGCCAATAATAAAATACAGGGCTTCGATATCGATCTGGCTAATGCACTGTGTAAAGAGATGCAAGCCGAATGTACCTTTACTAATCAGGCCTTTGACAGCTTGATACCAAGCCTGAAATTCAAACGTTTTGATGCTGTTATCTCGGGTATGGACATTACTCCTGAGCGTCAAAAACAAGTGGCTTTTACTCAGCCTTATTATGATAACTCGGCACTGTTTATCGCCGAGAAAGGCAAACTGGCTGATGTCGCTGCCCTGAAAGGCAAACGTGTTGGTATGCAGAATGGCTCTACCCATCAGAAATACCTGATGGAAAAACACCCTGAAATTACCGCCGTACCTTATGACAGCTACCAGAATGCGATTCTGGATCTGAAAAATGGCCGTCTGGACGCGGTGTTTGGTGATACTGCCGTGGTAAACGAGTGGTTAAAGCAGAATAACCAACTGGCGGCGGTTGGGGATAAAGTGACTGACGCTGACTATTTCGGTACCGGTTTAGGTATTGCAGTTCGTCAGAACAACACCGAATTACAGGGTAAGTTAGATGCTGCACTGGCGAAAGTTAAAGCAGATGGCACCTATCAGACCATTTATAAAAAATGGTTCCAGCAATAATCTAAGCACCCATGAATGAATTTCAACCTTTAGCAAGCGCCGCCGGCATGACCGTCGGCCTTGCCGTTTGTGCACTGGCCCTTGGCCTGGTTCTGGCAATGCTATTTGCCGTCGGTGAATCATCACGCTTGAAAGTGGTCAGCTACCTGACTACCGGTTGGGTCACTATTTTGCGCGGGCTACCGGAGATCCTGGTGGTCCTGTTTATCTATTTCGGCTCCTCCCAGCTATTGATGATGCTGTCAGACGGCTTTACCCTGAATCTCTATCTGTTTGAGCTGCCGATTAAACTCAATATCGATAATTTTGAGGTTAGCCCGTTCTTATGTGGGGTTATCGCACTGGCCCTGCTTTATTCCGCTTATGCTTCGCAAACCCTACGCGGTGCATTGAAAGCCGTGCCTATTGGGCAGTGGGAGTCGGGTCAGGCATTAGGTTTGAGCCAAACCGCCATCTTCTTCCGCTTGATTATGCCGCAGATGTGGCGTCATGCCTTACCGGGGTTGGGCAACCAATGGTTGGTATTGTTGAAAGATACGGCGTTAGTGTCGCTGATCAGTGTCAATGACCTGATGCTGCAAACCAAAAGCATTGCTACCCGAACTCAGGAACCCTTTACCTGGTATGTGATTGCAGCAGCAATCTATCTGGTGGTTACCCTGCTGAGCCAGTATGTGCTCAAATGGATTGAACTCCGAACTACCCGTTTTGAACGGAGTCCATCCTAATGCTAGAATACTTACCCGAGATCCTGAAAGGGCTGCATACCAGCCTGACATTGACCATTACATCCCTGTTGGTCGCATTGGTGTTATCACTGTTGTTTACTATTGTATTGACGCTGAAAACACCGATTATCACGCCACTGGTCAAAATTTATATCACGCTATTCACGGGTACCCCGCTGCTGGTGCAGATCTTTTTGATCTACTACGGCCCAGGGCAATTCCCGGCCATCCGTGAATACCCATGGTTATGGAGCCTGTTGTCGCAACCTTGGCTGTGCGCCATGATTGCACTGGCATTGAACAGTGCGGCCTATACCACGCAATTATTCTACGGCGCAGTTCGGGCTATCCCATCAGGTCAGTGGCAATCCTGCGAAGCGCTTGGCATGTCAAAAGCCCAGTCGTTACGTATCCTGCTACCATTCGCCTTTAAGCGTGCGTTATCATCCTATTCCAACGAAGTGGTCTTGGTATTTAAAAGTACCTCACTGGCTTACACCATCACATTGATGGAAGTTATGGGTTATAGCCAACTGATGTATGGCCGTACTTATGACGTGATGGTATTTGGTGCCGCAGGGGTTGTTTATCTGGCGGTGAATGGTTTGCTGACATTGCTGATGCGGCTGGTGGAGCGCAGAGCACTTGCTTTTGAGCGGCGGAATTAAGGAAAGGGATCCCAAAATCGGATCATTGTTTCGGTTAATAATCGTTCAGTGATCATCTTAGCTCCGCAGCCTCAACCAAATTAAGGCCCATAGCATGGGCCTTAACGCTTCGCACGCATCGTTTGCCCACTACGTGGGATACCCTCGATCATCGCTCCGGTTGACGGTAGCGGTCTCTATCTACTCATCAAGATTAACGGCTCAAAATACTGGCGAATGAAATTTAGATTAAGAAAAATAATTTTTATTTTCCTTAAAAAGGATGAGTAGAAAAGTGTAAAAACATTATCAGATTAAATCTACTGACCTGATTAACTGCTAAATATAGTTGATATTATTCTTTTATTAATCATTCGGCTATATTTATATTACATAAAAACACAGCGAATTAATTCGCCGGCCAGAGTATTTGGATGTCATCTTTTATATAAATTTAATAGAACAGTATATTAAAACACAAGTAAGACAATGCCTGCCATGCTGTGGGAATATTCTCTATTTTTGTATGATTGGTCTTTTTTTATAAAAATAAACAATATATATACCTCTGAATATTAGCCTATATTTGATATTTTGCTTTTATATCCTATCGAATTTGGGATTAAAATCTGTAATTAATCATAAAACTAGTTTATTCATCTTAATAAAATAATTCCTATGATATATTCCATTGTGAAATGAATCTTGTCCTCTATTTTAAACTTACGTATAAACAAGCACAAGAAGATAAAATCAGTATAGGTGCTAACTTTATTTTAGTCTTTAGGTAGTTTGATCTAAAACGAAGCCCTTTGGCTGGCCTTTTC
>NZ_CQAZ01000005.1 GCF_001152565.1 Yersinia pekkanenii
GGAGGCGCATTATAGGGAGTTCCTGACAGCCTGCAACCCCTAATTTGAAAAAACTTTTCAACCGCGCTTTATTTCAACGATTTGCCGTGATAACCAGCATTATTGCTGTTTTTTGTACTGTAGCGCTAAGAAATCCTGAGCAAAACTGCTTACCTGTTGCCAATCTGTATATTCAACTTCTTTACTGGTATCCGTTTCTCCGCCTGTCATACGCATAATTAGTTGAATCATCACCCGATCTATCCAGCGATAGCGGGGATAACGTAGAGCACCCGCGAATACCGTGCATAACACTGGCTGCCACGGTGTGCTGAGCAAGAATTTACGCACATAGGAATTGGTTTGTGGAGAACGCTTTTCCGGCTTACGCGCTGTCAGGTTCACGGCAAAGAACGCATTCGGCATCTGATTTAGCTGTTCAACGTGTTTGTTAACGAATTTACTCAATACTGAATTGAAGTGCCCATAACGTACAGACGCACCAATCATGACTTGTTGGTATTGACTTAGATCGATTTGCCCTACCTGCGATAGGTCCTGTATTTCACAGGTGACCGCCGCCGATAATTGTTTAGCTATATAAGAAGCAATAGTTTGTGTTTGGCCATCTCGGCTGGAGTAAAGAATCAGTACTTTCATTGCAATGTTCCTTATGCAGAATTATTCACGCCAGAATGTGGGGGTGAACAGAACCAGCAAGGTGAATACTTCCAACCGGCCAAATAGCATGGTGATAACCAATATCCACTTAGCGGCTGGGTTCATCGACGTGAAGTTATCGGCGACCACGCCCAAACCAGGGCCAAGGTTGTTCAGCGTCGCCGTCACCGCGGCGAAGGCAGAGAATTCATCGACCCCAGTCGCGATAATCGCCAACATACTAATAATGAAAACCAGCGCATAAGCAGAAAAGAACCCCCAGACCGCTTCCAATATCCGTTCTGGCAATGCCCGCCTCCCCAGTTTGATGGTATAAACCGCGTTTGGGTGGACTAGCCGTTTTAATTCACGCGAACCTTGTAGATAGAGCAGCAGGATACGGATAACTTTCAGACCGCCGCCAGTCGATCCCGCACAGCCACCGATAAAAGCAGAACATAATAAGAGTATCGGTAGGAACAACGGCCACTTGGAAATACCATCGGTGGTGAAACCTGCGGTGGTGGCCATTGATACCACTTGGAAAAATGCCTGATTCACTGTCTCCATACCGGTTTTATACACATTATGATACCAGAGCACCAAGGTACAAACGGCAACCAGCGTCAATTGCACAAAGATGAACATACGGAATTCAGGGTCACGCCAATAAACTTTTAAACTTCGCCCACTTAGAACAGCAAAGTGTAGGCCAAAGTTACAACCGGAAATCAGTAAGAAGATAGCGATAATCGTGTTGATGGTCGGGCTGTTGAAATAACCAATACTGGCGTCATGGGTAGAGAAGCCACCAATCGCTATTGTCGAGAAGCTGTGGGAGATAGCATCAAATACCGACATCCCTGCCCCCCATAGAGAAAGCGCACAGGCAATAGTCAGTAATACATAGATAAGCCACAACGTCTTAGCCGTTTCGGCAATCCGGGGCCGCATTTTATTGTCTTTCAGCGGGCCGGGCATTTCCGCCCGATAGAGCTGCATTCCCCCGACCCCCAAAATAGGCAGGATAGCCACAGCCAGTACAATTATCCCCATACCACCGAGCCATTGCAGCATTTGCCGATAAAATAAAATGGCTTTGGGCAATGAATCCAGCCCCACTAATGTGGTCGCCCCTGTGGTAGTCAGCCCGGAGAATGATTCAAAGAATGCATCAGTTAGCGAAAGGTTGGGTCGCTCGGAGAATAAGAAAGGTAATGCCCCGACACTGCCTAGCACCGTCCAGAATAGCACTACAATAAGAAAGCCCTCACGGGGCTTCAGTTCATGCTTTTGTTTTCGGTTCGGTAACCATAGAAAGAGGCCTATCGCCAGAGCAACAAAAAAGGTTTCGCTGAAGGCACGGCCAGCACCATCACGATAGATCAACGCCACCAGTCCGGGAATAAACATTGTTCCGGAGAATAAGATGACCAGCAGACCAACAATACGGGTTATGGCACGAAAATGCATTCCGGCACGTTCCTTAGCAATTCACTTGGATGGGGATTATTGCGAAATGGGCGTCAATTGCAACGTACCACGACTGAGATCACGCAATTTATCCCCGACCTGACTGGCTTGAGTTGCTGGCAAAGAGAGATGAAGTGTTACAAGTTCCGCGTATTCACTCCGTAAAATCTGGCCTTCAACCTGCTTTAATAATGTTTCTACTATGGACAACTGCGCGTAGTCACACTGCAAAGTATATTCAACCTGTGGGACTTTATATTTTACTTCAATCTGCTTTAACGCCTGTTGAACACCACTGCCATAAGCCCTGACTAACCCGCCAGTACCCAGCTTGATGCCACCATAATAGCGCACAACCACTGCGGTTATTTCACCAACACCGCTCCCCATTAGCTGTGCCAGAATGGGTTTACCCGCCGTACCTGAAGGTTCACCATCATCGGAAAAACCTAATTGCTGTGAATCTGTGGGTATACCAGCAACAAAAGCCCAGCAATGATGCCGGGCTGTTGGATGTTGCTGTTTGATCTGCTGAATCAAATCTTTCGCTTCCTTCACCCCGTTGGTATGAGCCAGCAAGGTGATGAAACGACTTTTTTTGATTTCTTCGCTGATAGTCACCGGAGCCGCAGGTATCAGATAAGGCTGCATCAGGCCAGCTTCAGGTCACGTGTCATGTTCTCAACCCGATTATCGTGAATAACGATATTGTCTTCTATACGAATACCGCCATAAGGTTTCAGTGCATCAATACGATCCCAATTGAAATGCTTACTAAATTCCCCAGAGCGCCAAGGTGCCAACAGAGATTCGATAAAATAGAGGCCCGGCTCAATGGTCAGTACCATACGTGGTTGCAGAATACGCGTACAACGCAGGTAAGGGTACTTCGATGGCGCACTTAGGTGGGTGCCTTTATCGTCTTGCATAAATCCAGCAGTATCATGCACTTGCAACCCAAGCGGATGACCCAATCCATGTGGCAGGAATGGGCAGGTAATACCTTGTTCGACCATCGTCTCTTCACTGATCCCGGTAACCAGTTGATGCGTATGCAATAGTTTCGCAATGCGCTGGTGCATCTGGATATGATAATCGGTATAGCTCACGCCACTTTTAATGGTATCAATCAGGGCTAATTGCTCAGTATTAAGGTCTTTAACCAACGCGGCAAAATCGCTATCGCTGTCTGCGGCATAAGTGCGGGTTAGGTCAGCAGCATAACCATTGTATTCAGCGCCCGCGTCCATCAGGAAACTCCGCATTTCTGCCGGGGGCTGATGTTGTAGCGTGGTATAATGAAGTACTGCTGAATGTTCATTCAACGCAACGATGTTATCGTAAGGCACATCAGTATCACGATGACCCGTCGCCATCAGATACGCCAGATTGATATCAAACTCACTCATACCGGACTGAAAGGCTTCATGAGCAGCCAGATGCCCAACAACTGCGGTCTTTTGTGCTTCCCGCATGCACGCCAGCTCATAATCCGTTTTATAAGAACGGTAGAAATGAAGGTAATCTAATACCGGTTGTGGGTTAATATTTTCGGCACTGAATCCCAGAGCCTGGGCGCGCTGCTGAGCATAGCCAATGTACGCCACGCGTTTGCGCTGTTCAGGCAATAATTGTGCTATATCATTAGCGTTTGCCAATGGTTGAATATCAATGGCTTTTGTCCAGAAGCTGTCCGGTAATGGTTCAACACTGTGCCAGTAATCTACCGGGGAGTAGAACCATAACTTCGGTGTATTAACCCCATCTACCCATAACCAGCAGTTTGGGACTTGAGTAACGGGCACCCAAGCTTTGAATTGTGCATTAACTTTAAACGGATAATCACGATCATCAAGGAAAATGCGTTGTAATTCACCGGAATGAATCAGTAAAGCGTCTAATTGATGCCGCTCCAGTACATCGCGGGTGCGTTGTTGTAGGGTGGATAAATGTTCGTTATATAAAGAAGCCAGCGTTTCCATCACAGTACCCTCGCTATTAGAACTTAATTTTTTTATCTTATCATAGTCACCGAGGCCATGTTCCGCCGGAACTCATTCCATGATGTGATAACAACGACATCCAAAATAACTGACGTAACAGTCTGCTCGCAAGTAGGCAATAAACCCGTTTTCAGCCCCTCGAGACGCCTCGAATAAAATTGATGAAAATCAATTATGCCATCGGATTGATTGTGATCTTCGCCGCAAAAAAATAATCTCTTATTTGCAATTTATTAACAAAATATCCACACTTCCTGAATATCTGGTCATACCAGATCACATGCGCTTATTTAGGAGATAGATATGCTCTACCAAAGCGAAACATTACAGCTTCACTGGCTGGAAAACGGCATTGCCGAGTTGGTGTTTGATGCACCGGGTTCAGTTAATAAGCTGGATACCAAAACTGTAGCCAATCTGGGGGAAGCCTTAGCTGTTTTAGAAAAACAAAGCAAACTCAAAGGGTTGCTGCTTCGTTCCGCCAAGGCGGCTTTTATTGTCGGTGCCGACATCACTGAGTTTCTATCCCTGTTTAATGCCCCACCAGAAAAGTTGCACCAATGGCTGGTTTTCGCCAATGATATTTTCAACCGTTTGGAAGACTTACCAGTACCAACCATTTCTGCAATCAATGGATATGCACTCGGTGGTGGCTGTGAATGTATTCTGTCCACGGATTTCCGCGTTGCCTCTCCGGAAACCCGTATCGGTTTGCCAGAAACCAAGTTAGGCATCATGCCAGGTTTTGGCGGTTCAGTACGTTTGCCACGTTTATTAGGCGCTGATAGTGCGCTGGAAATTATCGCGGCTGGCAAAGATATTATTGCTAAAGATGCACTAAAAGTTGGTTTGGTTGATGCCATTGTCGCCCCCGAAAAACTGACCAATGCGGCTTTAACCATGTTGCAACAAGCGATTGACGGCAAGCTCGACTGGCAAGCGGCTCGACGCCCCAAACTAGAACCACTGAAGCTCAACCCAATAGAAGCCGCCATGTGCTTTACCACGGCCAAAGGTATGGTTATGCAAGTGGCCGGGAAGCACTATCCTGCGCCATTGACCGCAGTAAAAACCATCGAAGCCGCAGCGACATGTAAGCGAGCCGAAGCATTAAAACTCGAAACCAATAGCTTTGTACCATTGGCAGGCTCCAATGAAGCCCGCGCTTTAGTCGGGATCTTCCTGAACGACCAATATGTCAAAGGCAAGGCTAAAAAATTGTCCAAAGGTGTCAGCGCACCAAAACAGGCCGCAGTGCTGGGAGCCGGGATTATGGGCGGAGGGATTGCTTATCAATCTGCGCTGAAAGGCGTACCTGTGATTATGAAAGACATTAATGAAAAATCGCTGGCCCTTGGAATGAACGAAGCCGCTAAATTGCTGAATAAGCAGTTGGAGCGCGGCAAAGTGAACGGTCTTAAAATGGCAAACATTTTAGCTACCATCCAGCCTACGCTAGATTACACCGGCATTGAACGCGCCCAACTTATTGTTGAAGCCGTGGTGGAAAACCCAAAAATCAAAGCCGCCGTTCTGGCAGAAACAGAAGCTCTGATCAGCGAGGACACTGTTCTTGCCTCTAATACTTCTACGATCCCAATCGACCAGTTAGCGAAATCACTTAAACGCCCGGAAAACTTCTGTGGCATGCACTTTTTTAATCCTGTCCACCGCATGCCGTTGGTTGAGATTATTCGTGGCGCGAAGACATCAGAGAAAACAATTGCTGCCGTTGTGGCATACGCCACGCAAATGGGTAAAACCCCGATTGTGGTAAATGATTGCCCAGGCTTCTTTGTTAACCGTGTCTTATTCCCTTACCTGGCTGGGTTTGGCATGTTGGTCAGAGATGGTGCCGACTTCCACCAAATTGATAAAGTGATGGAAAAACAGTTCGGCTGGCCAATGGGCCCGGCTTATCTGTTAGATGTGGTTGGTATTGATACCGCACACCATGCACAAGCTGTGATGGCCGTTGGCTTCCCTGATCGTATGAATAAAGATTATCGTGATGCGGTTGATGTGATGTTCGATAACCAACGATTTGGTCAGAAGAATGGCCAGGGTTTCTATCGTTATAGTCAGGATGCAAAAGGTAAACCGCGTAAAGAGAATGACGAACAAGTCGATACGTTGCTGGCACAAGTCAGCCAACCCATTCAGAAATTTAGCGACGACGATATTATCGCCCGCACCATGATCCCGATGATTAATGAAGTGGTGCGATGCCTGGAAGAAGGCATTATTGCCAGCCCGGCCGAAGGTGACATGGCACTGGTTTATGGGCTTGGCTTCCCTCCATTCCACGGCGGCGTGTTCCGTTATCTCGATACTATCGGTAGTGCAAATTATGTCGAAATGGCCCAGCGTTATGCCCACCTTGGCGCGCTGTACCACGTTCCTGCGGGCCTGAGAGCCAAAGCTGAACTTAACGAAAGCTATTATCCTGTGGCAGCAGCGCTGCTTGATGTTTCTACCCGTCAACCGGCATGAGGTCTGAAAACATGGAAAATGTAGTCATTATTGATGCTGTCCGTACCCCGATGGGCCGCTCCAAAGGGGGCGCTTTTCGTCAGGTACGGGCTGAAGATCTCTCCGCTCATTTAATGCGAGAGGTTCTAAGCCGCAATCCTGGGCTGAATACCGCCGAAATCGACGATATTTATTGGGGCTGTGTGCAACAGACTCTGGAACAGGGCTTTAATATCGCCCGAAATGCTTCTTTACTGGCAGAAATTCCGCATAGCGTGCCAGCTGTTACGGTTAACCGCCTGTGTGGTTCATCGATGCAGGCACTGCATGATGGTGCAAGAGCTATCATGGTGGGTGATGCGCAGGTCAGTTTGATTGGTGGCGTGGAACATATGGGCCACGTGCCAATGAATCATGGTGTGGACTTTCATCCGGGCATGGGCCGCACGGTGGCTAAAGCCGCCGGAATGATGGGATTAACCGCTGAAATGCTGGCTAAAATCCACAACATCAGCCGCCAGTCACAAGATGAATTTGCGGTTCGTTCCCATCAGCGCGCTTATGCTGCTACTCAGGCGGGCCACTTCGCCAACGAGATTGTCGCCACCAATGGCCACGATGCAGACGGTGTATTAAAACGCTTTGATTTTGATGAAGTTATTCGCCCGGAAACCAATCTGGCGAGTCTGTCGGCGCTACGCCCGGCCTTTGATCCGGTAAACGGCACAGTGACGGCTGGGACATCATCGGCACTTTCCGATGGTGCTTCTGCCATGCTTATCATGAGTGAATCCCGAGCTAAATCATTGGGCTTAACACCACGCGCACGCATTCGCTCGATGGCCGTCATCGGTTGTGATCCATCGATTATGGGCTATGGCCCAGTACCCGCCAGCAAATTAGCATTAAAGCGTGCTGGGTTAGCGTTGGAAGATATTGGTTTATTTGAATTAAATGAGGCGTTTGCCGCTCAATCGCTGGCTTGTCTGAAAGGTTTGGGTCTGCTGGAGAACATAGATGACAAAGTAAACCTGAATGGAGGAGCAATTGCATTAGGCCATCCATTGGGATGTTCAGGTGCGCGGATCTCTACCACATTGCTCAATCTAATGGAACGCCGTGATGTGCAATTCGGCCTGGCAACCATGTGTATCGGCTTAGGCCAAGGCATCGCTACCATCTTTGAACGCATATAACTTTCGAATAAATCATTAAGGGCCTGAATACAGGCCCTAATAACCGCTGCACCTGGTGTTTAGTTGCCGTTTTCCCGCCTATCTGGGGCGGTTTTTTTCTACTGATAGCTACAGCTACACTTGCTACAACACAGATAAAGGCATTCTAATCAGATAAAGGCAAAGGCATCGCCATAGATATGGGATTCCAGCGCGCCGCGTTCTGCACAAAAACGCTCACGGGCAATCTTCGCCATTTCAAAACGACCTGCGATATAGATATCCTGCTCAGCGAGTGAGCCGTAATCTTGCAACACCGCACTAAGTACCGTCCCGGTACGGCCACGCCAACCCTCTTCTGGCTGCTCCACCACAGGGATAACTTTCAGCTGTGGATACTTGATCGACAGCGCTTCCAGCTCGTTGAGATCATATAGATGTACAGCTTCACGTCCCCCCCAATAGATCGACACTTCACGATCAGGTTGCTCCGCCAAAGCGGCCAACAAGATTGAACGCACATAGGAAAAACCAGTACCGCCAGCAATCAACACCAACGGACGTTCACTGCCTTCCCGGAACCACGCATCACCATGAGGGATATCCACATCCAGGGTTTTCTCTTTCAGGATCCTGTCCATCACTGCCATAGCATACAGATTCAGCTCCGAAGCCCCGATATGCAGCTCAATGAAGTCTTGCTGTAATGGCGTTGATGCCATAGAAAATGGTCGTTTATCACGCTCGTCCATTACTACCATCAAATACTGCCCAGCACGGAAAGAAAACGCAGATGCAGGCACCAATTGCACCCGGTACACCGTATCGGTAATGGCCTCTACGGAGGTTACTTTACAGCTTAAAGTTGTCATGCCTTCCCTCTGTCGGGTCATCAAATGCAAAACTAAGGACAAAATCGACGCCGGTTAGCGTTTCGTATCTTTGTCACTGAAAATAGCGAGCTCATTCCAAATAGCATCAATACGGGCACGAACGTTTTCATCCATTTTAATTGGACGCCCCCATTCACGCGGAGTCTCAGCAGGCCATTTGTTAGTGGCATCCAACCCCATTTTCGATCCTAAACCGGAAACCGGTGAAGCGAAATCCAAATAATCTATTGGTGTATTTTCAATCAATACCGTATCGCGGGATGGGTCCATCCGGGTCGTAATCGCCCAAATGACATCATTCCAATCACGGGCATTAATATCATCATCACAAACAATAACAAATTTTGTATACATAAACTGACGTAAAAACGACCAAACGCCCATCATCACGCGTTTTGCATGCCCTGCATACTGTTTCTTGATGGTCACTACCGCCAGCCGATATGAACACCCTTCTGGTGGTAGATAGAAATCAACAATCTCTGGGAATTGCTTTTGCAAAATAGGCACAAATACTTCATTCAGCGCAGCCCCCATCACCGCCGGCTCATCCGGAGGGCGGCCAGTATAGGTTGAATGGTAAATAGCGTCTTTACGTTGGGTAATATGCGTAACGGTGAAGACAGGGAAGCTGTCTATCTCATTGTAATAACCAGTATGGTCACCATAAGGACCTTCCGGCGCCATATCACCCTGCTCAATATATCCTTCCAATACAATTTCGGCACTTGCAGGAACTTCAAGTGAGTTAGAAAGACACTTCACTACTTCCGTTTTATGCCCACGCAACAAGCCAGCAAAAGCATATTCAGATAGCGTGTCTGGTACCGGAGTTACTGCAGCCAAAATAGTTGCCGGATCGGCTCCCAAGGCAACAGCTACCGGGAAACGTTCACCGGGGTGTGCTTCGCACCACTCTTGATAGTCCAGAGCACCGCCGCGGTGGGATAACCAACGCATAATTAATTTGTTTTTACCCAGCACCTGCTGACGATAGATACCCAGGTTTTGGCGCTCTTTATGCGGGCCTCGAGTAACAGTCAGCCCCCAAGAGACTAATGGCGCTGCATCCTCCGGCCAGCAGTGCATAATGGGGATCCGGCTCAGGTCGACATCATCACCTTGCCAAACTTGCTCCTGACACGGAGCCGAGCTTAAGCATTTCGTCGGCATATTCAATACCTGCTTAAATTTAGGCAGTTTATCGAATAGATCACGGAAACCTTTCGGAGGATCAGGTTCTTTCAGAAAGGCCAACAGTTTACCTATATCCCGCAGTGCACTAACATCTTCTTGCCCCATGCCCATAGCGACACGTTTGGCCGTGCCAAACAAGTTGCACAGTACGGGCATGTTGTAACCCTTCGGATTCTCAAAAAGCAATGCAGGCCCACCAGCACGCAAGGTGCGGTCGGCAATTTCTGTCATTTCCAAATAGGGATCAATGGGCTGGCTAATACGTTTAAGTTCGCCCCTCTGTTCCAGCAACAAGAGGAAGTCACGTAAGTCACGGTATTTCATGCTGATCATTTCGGCGGCTATGTAATGCGCCATTATAAGCTGTCTTTATAGCTGTTGCTGTTTTTTTGTTAAAAATGCATACAGGCCCACACGAAAAAATACCTTACTGCGATTTATCGCTAACTTTCATCGATACAGACATGATTTAATCGCTATAAAATCAGCTACCTCTTTGTATAACAAGCTATATGCCCTAGTGATAAGTTCTTCCTAACTATATACTCCTCTACTTTTGATATGCTGCCAAATAGTAGCCAAAGGCATGTGAAATTATGAAACACTGGCATTTATTATATTGTAAACGTGGTCAGCTGTTACGCGCTAAAGAGCATTTAGAGCGGCAAGCTGTGAACTGCTGGACACCAATAGTGACTATCGAAAAGATAGTGCGTGGGAAACGTGCTGAGGCGACTGAAGCTCTATTCCCTAATTATCTGTTTGTGGAGTTTGATCCCGAATATATTCATACCACAACGATCAGCGCTACCCGAGGGGTTAGCCATTTCGTCCGCTTTGGTGCACAGCCTGCGGTGATCCCGGAAATCGTTATTACCGAGATGCAAACCCATACCGCGGATAAAATCATTGCGCCTGAAGTGCCCACCCCTGGCGATATCGTGACGATTACAGCAGGTGTTTTTGCCGGATTACAGGCGATTTATACTGAACCAGATGGTGAAGCACGCTCAATGCTGTTACTGAATATGCTCAATAGCCAAGTAATACAGAGTCTGGATAATCGTCAGTTCGAAAAACAATAATATGTTTACATATAATGAATAGAATATTAATTAGCAAGTTAATATTACCCAAGGTAGGCCACTCGGTACCTACCTTGCTAACGTTGATTTCCGTAACTTAACGTTGCATATGATCGTCATGTAACCATTGCGCGACCTGCTTCGCGAAATAGGTTAATACCCCATCAGCACCGGCTCGCTTAAAGCACAACAGAGACTCCATAACAGTCGGTTTCTCTTGCAGCCAGCCATTCTGGAACGCAGCCATGTGCATGGCATATTCACCTGAGACCTGATAGGCGAAGGTTGGTACACCAAAAGTATCCTTCACCCGACGTACCACATCCAAATATGGCATTCCAGGCTTGACCATGACCATGTCTGCGCCTTCCTGCAAGTCCTGAGCTATTTCTTGTAAAGCTTCATCACTGTTAGCCGGATCCATCTGATAGGTTTTCTTATTTCCACCTTTCAAATTACTACTGGAGCCAATGGCATCGCGGAATGGACCGTAGTAACAAGAAGCATATTTCGCTGAGTACGCCATTATTTGGGTATCAACCAGCCCTTGCAGTTCTAATTGATCGCGAATTGCACCAATACGGCCATCCATCATATCGCTTGGAGCAACAATCTCTGCGCCAGCCTCTGCATGTGACAATGCCTGACGAACCAAAATCTCTTTAGTAATGTCATTAATGACATAGCCATCTGCATCAATTACCCCATCTTGCCCGTGGGTCGTGTAAGGATCGAGAGCAACATCCGTAAGAATACCCAACTCTGGTACTGCATCTTTTAACGCACGTACAGTTCGTTGTACTAAACCATTCGGGTTATAGGCTTCTTCTGCATGTAAGGATTTAACACCAGGCTCAATGACCGGGAACAACGATATGACCGGAACACCAAGCTTTGCAATTAGCTCTGCTTCTTTCACCAACCGATCAATTGTCATACGCGATACGCCAGGCATAGACGGAACTGATTGCTGATGATTGGTCCCCTCCATAACAAATACCGGATAGATCAAATCATTGACTGTCAGTTGATTCTCAGCGACCAAGCGACGACTGAAATCATGACGGCGCACACGACGCATACGGCGTCCCGGAAAGGTGCCAGGGAATGCATAGCTCATATTGTTCTCCTAACTCAAACCAACCGGAAAATCCGGCGGGCGTTTTCATTAGTTTTCTGCCCCAGCCATTTAGGGTCTTCTTGTCGCCAGACAGCAACCTGCTGGACGATATGAGGCAGAAAGCAAGGTTCATTGCGACGGGATGCAGGTTTAGGATATATATCCCTTGGCAATAAATAGGGTGCATCTGTTTCTAGCAGTAATTGCTGGGCAGGGATACGTGGCAGTAAAGCTCTCAGTTCAAGGCCACGACGCTCATCGCAAACCCAGCCGGTGATACCGATAGATAAGCCCAATGCCAGGCAGGAATCCAATTCATCCGCAGTACCGGTAAAGCAATGCACAACAGCCGAGGGAATTTTATCTAGCCAAGGCGAAAGCAAAGTAATGAAACGTTCATGAGCATCGCGGCAATGTAGAAATACCGGCAAATAAAGTTCGGCAGCCAGTGCCAATTGTGCGGTAAATGCGATTTCTTGTTGCGTCGGAGTGGAGAAATTACGGTTAAAATCCAGCCCACATTCACCAATAGCAACTACGGAGGTATTGGCTGCTAATATTCTGATTTGCTGCTCAACATTGGTTTGCCAACTGCTGGCGTTATGGGGATGAACACCTGCGGTTGACCAGCAATAACCAGGGTAGATCTGCGCAAACTCAAGTGCTGCCCGACTTTCCTCTGCATCAGTACCCGTAATAAGCATACCGGTAACCCCGGCATTTTTTGCACGGGCAACGACCTGAGAATAATCTTTAGTAAATTGAGAACTCGTTAGATTCACACCGATATCAAACATGAGTGTTCCAAAACAGAAGCCGCCTCAGAAGGCGGCTAAAATATCAAAGCATATACCAGCCATCTTTCAAGTTGCTGGTGTGTTGGCTGCTCCCGATAGATTTGTCACCTAAATCACATATTGGTGTATGTTCATGGGGACTATCTTGATTGCTGCCTTCCTGCATCTTGAAATCTATGGGGTTTAAGGCACTTTTGGATGGTTATCTACCTCTTCATCCTCTTCCTCAATATCTGTACGACGTTGTTTACCCGTATAAAAACGGGCAAAAAACACACCTACTTCAAATAACAGATACATCGGGATCGCCAGTAATGTCTGTGATACCACATCTGGCGGGGTGAGAAGCATTCCAACAATAAAAGCACCGACAAACACATAAGGGCGTTTTTTCTTCAATGCTTCAGGAGTTGTCACCCCTGTCCAGCACAATAGAATTATCGCAATCGGGACTTCAAAAGAAATACCAAAAGCCATAAAAAGTGCCATAACAAAATCAAGATACGTGGTGATATCGGGTGCAAACAGCACGTTTTCCGGTGCTGTTTTGGCGAAAAAACCAAATGCCAGTGGGAAAACGACAAAGTAAGCAAACGCCATACCCAGATAAAATAAGAGGCTGCTGGATATCAACAACGGGACCATTAGACGGCGTTCATGTTTGTACAACGCAGGGGCAATAAACGCCCAAACCTGGTAGAGGATCATCGGGGCTGAAACAAATACCGAGACCATCATGGTCAATTTAATCGGGGTAAAGAAAGGCGACGCAACATTTGTTGCGATCATACTGGCGCCCGCTGGCATCTGTTTAATTAACGGTGCAGATACCAGCTGATAAATATCATTGGCAAAAAATACCAATACTAGAAAAACCACTAAAATAGTGATTATGCAATTCAATAGCCGCTTACGCAGTTCTATTAAATGAGTGATTAGGGGTTGGGTATCATCAACAGCCATGTTTACCGATCGCCGCCAGGTTGGTTAATTCTAGGTTTGTCAGCACTGAGTGAGTCGGTGCTATGGGTGTCAATTGTGGCCGTTTGTACTTTGGGTTCGGGTGCGTTCGTAACAGGCACAAGTCCCCCGTCTACAGAAGAAATAGACTTAGTAGCCAATGCCTCAACCTGAACTACGGGTTTCTCCGCGCTGGCAGGTACCGTTTCAACAACTGGATTAACCGTTGCCAGCGTTTCCGATTGATTAACCTCTGGAACTTGCGGCGATGCCGACACTTGAGTTACTGACTCAGCAGGCGTAACACCATCATGAATAGCTTCCGGCTCAGTCACCAACGGATTATGGATAGTATGCGGAGCTTGCGAGCTAATGTCGGAATGATAAGAGCGTTTCAGCTCTTCCGCCGCCTCTTTGAGTTCATCCATCGAAGCTTTCAGCTCTGGAGTCAGGTTCTGCAAGCCAGCCTGTTCTGCTTTTTTCAGGCTGTCTTGCAACTCTTGTATCTTAAGCTCTTGCGCCAACTCGCTTTGTACCGTTGCCGCAAGCGAACGCAATGTACGGATCCAACCAGCTACCGTTCTAACAGCAACTGGTAGCCTTTCCGGCCCAAGAACGACCAGGCCGATCACGAGTACTAACAGCAGCTCACTAAACCCAATGTCGAACACAGCTTATCCCTGCTCTTTGTCGTGGCTCTTAGATTCTTCAGCTTTAACTACCGGCTGCTGCTTTTCAGTAAGTGTTTTTGCAAAATCAGCATCGTTGCTGGTTTTATCAGTATCAGTTCGCGGGGTTTGTGTGTCATCACCAATCGCTTTTTTAAAGCCTTTGATTGATGCACCGAGATCTGACCCTAGAGTCCGCAGTTTGTTAGTGCCAAACAGCAGAACAACGATCACGGCAATGATTAACAACTGCCAAATACTTATACCACCCATTACATTCACCTCTATATTACAGGGGTTATTCCACAGAGGGCCGCATTATACGTCATACAGTCTCTATGGATACCTATCTAACTTACCGTATTTTGAACTCGCGCCTAGCTTTTTGAACAAATAAATGACTTTTTGACTAAATAAATGATCTTTTGAATCACTTTTACATAACCAACAAACCATACAATAGCCCATCAACTCCGGCTCTAAAAAATAAAAAAACTAACTGGTTCGCCGCCAACCAATAAGCCAAGCCAATACACCAGCGACAATGAACCCCGTAGAGATCTCTACCGCATCAGCCAAGAATAAAATAGTGCCACTGATTAATAGTGTAGCGCCAACACCGAACAAATACCGTGATTGACCCTGAAGTTGCTGCTGGCCTTGCATCTGCATACTGAGCTTATCAACACTTTGCTGTAATAATTTGTGCTGTTGTAAGCTGTCGTAAACCAGTTCGGGCAGCTCCGGAAACTTTTCTGCCCAGAAAGGCGCTTTCTCTTTTAAGGCACGGATCACCGCTGGCAGGCCGACTTGATCCCGTAACCAGCTTTCAAGGAATGGTTTGGCTGTCGTCCAGAGATCAAGCTGAGGGTATAACTGACGCCCCAAGCCTTCGACATATAACAAGGTTTTCTGTAGTAATACCAGTTGTGGCTGTACTTCCATATTAAAGCGGCGTGCAGTGTTAAAAAGATTCAACAACACATGCCCGAATGATATCTCAGCCAGAGGTTTTTCAAAAATAGGCTCACAAACGGTACGGATAGCAAATTCAAAATCTTCAACATTGGTATCACGAGGAACCCAACCGGAATCGACATGTAACTCAGCAACACGCCGGTAATCTCGGTTAAAGAAAGCTATAAAATTTTCAGCAAGATAGCGCTTGTCAGCTTTGTTTAATGAGCCAACAATACCGCAGTCAATGCCGATGTAAAGTGGGTCATTGGGATGCTCATAACTAACAAAGATATTCCCAGGATGCATATCTGCGTGGAAGAAACTGTCGCGAAAAACCTGAGTGAAGAAAACTTGAACTCCGCGCTCGGCCAGCAGCTTCATATTGGTGCCTTGATCTTCTAACGCTGCAATATCAGATACCGGTATGCCGTAAATTCGCTCCATAACCAAAACACTTTCCCGGCAATAATCCGAATACACCTCGGGAATATAGAGCATTGGGCTATCTTCAAAATTACGCCGTAATTGAATAGCATTAGCCGCTTCACGCAGCAGGTTCAGCTCATCAAGCAGTGTTTTTTCGTATTCACGCACCACTTCACGTGGGCGCAATCTACGGCCATCAGGTAAAAGCTTGGGTACCCAGCGCGCCAGACGATACATCAAGCGTACGTCTGCTTTGATAATTGGCAAGATATCAGGCCGAATAACTTTGAGTACCACTTCCTTGCCGTTTTCTTTTAAACGCGCCGTATGTACCTGAGCAATTGAAGCGGAGGCCAGAGCTTGTTGATCAAAATCGTCAAACCACGTTTCTAATGGGCCGCCCATCGCTATTTCAATGTACTTTCGTGCAAGTGCGCCATCAAATGGGGCCACCCGGTCCTGCAACATGGCAAGTTGATCGGCAATTGTCGGTGGGAAGAGATCACGACGAGTAGACATCATCTGACCAAATTTGATCCAGACGGGTCCTAACGTCTGCAAGGCAAGGCGCAAACGCTCACCCAATGGCTTATTTTTATGACGGTTTGGCAACCAGAAAAATAGATGACGGCCAATACGTAGCGGTAGCGTCAAACGGATATTCGGGATTAATTCATCCAGCCCGTAGCTTAGGAAAACCCGAATAATCAGATACAGCCGCCGAAGTTCTCCTGGCGTCATTGTTTTGTCTCCATGGTTGCCAATCTGATACTCAAAGCCTCAGTTGCACGGTCAGTGGCATCAACTTCTTCGTTAAACCACACCACTTCCAACGGTGCCGGGGCCATTTTCCACTCTTCAGTTATTGCTTCAGCCAGATAGTGTTGCTGTTGTTGCAATTGTTTACTGAGAAAACGGCTACTTTTATGCACGGCTTGCCCAATAGTTTCCGCTGCGATATCACCAATGTAAGGTGCAAGCCATTCAGTAGGGTCCCATTCAGCAAGATCCAAAAGTGCAACAAGTTGCTGAATGACTTGAATATCGCCTTCAACGATCAACTCACCACTGCGCATCAAAGATGAAAGTTGCTGGCGATCACGCAGTTTTGCCAGCACAGCAACTTCCGTTTTCACTATGCAATTCGCATCACCATCCCATTGACTTAACACATCGATCTGCCGTTCGCTGAATACTAGCAGCAAAGGAAAACTCATCTCGCGCAGCTCGATACGCAGGACTTTCCCCACCAGACGTAGACGCGCAGCTTTCATGCTGTTATCGCGAAATAGCACACTATTTAATGATGTTTCTATAGCGGCAGTAATTAGCGATGACAACAATGTTGGCTTCTGTGAAAAGGATTTCAATATCAGTGTGTTTAGCGGCATAGCCATATTCCTGTTAAAACTTGAAACCCCGATGTAACGCAACAATGCCACCGGTTAAATTGGAATAGGTTACGTTTTCAAAACCAGCATCTATCATCATGCTTTTAAGTGTTTCTTGATCGGGGTGCATCCGAATAGACTCCGCTAAATACCGGTAACTGTCAGAGTCCTGAGCCACAAGTTCACCGATTTTAGGCAAAATATGGAAGGAGTAAGCATCATAGGCTTTACTCAAAGGCGTAAAAAGTGGTTTGGAAAACTCGAGAACCAATAAGCGGCCTCCGGGCTTTAATACCCGAAACATAGAACGTAGGGCTTTTTCTTTTTCGGTTACATTCCGCAAACCAAATGAAATGGTAATACAATCAAAGTAATTATCAGGGAAAGGTAGAGCCTCGGCATTGGCCTGCACATAACTGACATTACCTATAATGCCTTTATCACGTAGCTTTTCACGGCCCATACGCAACATAGATTCATTGATATCAGCCAGAACCACTTCGCCCTGCTCACCTACAAGGCGAGAAAACTTAGCCGTTAAATCTCCGGTACCGCCCGCGAGATCCAATACCCGTTGACCGCGACGAACACCACTACAGTCGATGGTGAAACGCTTCCAAATACGGTGAACACCGAACGACATCAGGTCATTCATTAGATCGTATTTGGCGGCTACAGAATGAAAAACTTCTGCCACCATGCCTTCTTTCTGTTCTTTGGCTACGGTGCGAAAACCAAAATGAGTGGTTTCCTTCTCCTGATCTACCATTTTCTATGCCTGCTTTTCAGTCAATTTTTCGAGGAAGTGTACCAGAACTCCGATGAAAGCCCCACCTCACCTAGTACTAAGGTCACTGCGTAATAACAGTATTCTCAACATCATACAGAAGAGGAACGTGCAACTAACCCGGATACTTCAGCGATGCAGGATCACCGGATTCTACATCATCGGGTAGCGCTAAATCGCCCTCTGGTTGATGCTCCGCACTGGCCTTTTCTGCCAGTAATGGGCTAATAGGCCGTTTTACCTCAACCCCCAAAGTACGAAAACCTTCTACTTGCCCAATCAGGTTACCACGGCCTTGCGACAGTTTGTTCATTGCCTGACGATAACTTAATTGCGCTTTATCGAGGCTTTGCCCTAATGATTCCATATCATCAACAAATAAGCGCAACTTGTCATAGAGCTTAGCGGCTCTGTCAGCGATACGTTGCGCATTTTGGCTTTGGTGCTCATAGCGCCATAAATTGGTGATAGTCCGTAAAGCCACCAGCAGTGTTGTTGGGCTAACCAACATAATATTGTGCTGTAGTGCTTCACTTATCAATTCTGGCTGGCGGTCAATTGCCACCAAAAATGCCGGTTCTACCGGAATAAACATTAATACATAGTCGAGAGAACGCAGACCAGGAAGTTGCTGATAATCCTTGCGACCTAACATTCTTATATGGCCACGCAAAGAGGAGAGATGCTCATTCAGTGCCATTTCCCGCTCTGCATCATCTTCGCTATTAAAATAGCGTTCATAAGCTACCAGTGACATCTTAGCGTCAATAACGACATCTTTGCCCTGTGGTAATCGCACAATAACATCCGGCTGCATACGGCTATTACTATCAATTTTTACGCTAACCTGGGTTTGATACTCATGACCTTCACGCAGACCGGAGGCTTCCAACACTTTAGCCAGCACGACTTCGCCCCAATTACCCTGTGTTTTATTATCGCCTTTCAAGGCTTTGGTCAGGTTCAGTGCTTCTCGTGCCATTTGAGCATTCAACTGTTGCAGGCTACGGATTTCATGCGTCAAGGTGTGCCGTTCACGGGCTTCTTGCCCGAAACTGTCCTGAACCTGACGGCGGAAACCATCTAGCTGTTCCCGCAGAGGCAACAATAAGCGATCCAGACTTTGCTTATTCTGTTCGTCCGCACGGCGACCGGTTTGTTCAAAGATGCGATTAGCCAGATTCTCGAACTGAGTAGTCAGACGCTGCTCACTATTCAATAGCAAACGCTGCTTTTCTTCGGCAGCCAGTCGTGTCTCTTCCAAACGGATAGTCACCTCACGCAGTTCCGCCTCTTGGGCGCTATTGACTTCCCGCTGCGCACGTAATTCCTGATTAAGCTGGTCACATTCGTTACGCCAATGCGCTAACTGCTGCAGTTTTTCAGCATTTGCCGCTAGCTGACTGTGCAAATTGCGCTGTTCTAATTCATTTTGCCGTAATTGTTGTTCATTACGCTGCTGAAGCGCTCGTAATTCCGCAGCATTCTGTTGAGCCTGCTGCAATGCCTGCTCCAGTAGCCGCCGCTCGATATCTTGTTGTGCTTTGGCTCGCTGCAGATACAAGCTGGCAATTAACCAACCGATCAGCCCACCCACCAAGCAACCGCCGAGCCCATAAAATAAACTGATATCCACGGTTATCCCTCCATTAACCTATTGCCAGTCAAGGTAAGGGGATACTGTATGGATGTCCAGAGTGTTTTTCCGTTACATGCCATCTTGCGAAGCTGTGCGCATAAATAACAAGCAACTCAAAAAGCACTCGCATTGCTATAGGCGATTAGGCTAAAACTGTCACCCGTTAGCCATCGAGGTACCATGCATGTGCTTAATCTATCCACTGAGAAAACCATTGGATACCGAACGCCCCAGGAGCCAGAATGCCGAATGCCCAAATTAAAGCAGAAGTGATATTAGCCAACTGGAAATAATACTTTGGCATGGCACAGATACCGGCGACCAAAGGAACGACTGCACGTAACGGGCCAAAGAAGCGGCCAATAAAAGCGCCGAAGAACCCCCAGCGTTCAAAGAAAGCATGGCCACGAACGAGTAGCTGAGGATTGCGGGACAGTGGCCACAGGGTGCCGACACGGTCTTTGTAATGGACACCAACCCAATAGGATAGCCAGTCACCAAAGAAAGCACCCGCTACGGCTGCGGCCCAAATCGGCCAGAAAGAAATACCACTTTCACCGATTAATGCCCCTAATCCGAGCAAGATAACCGTGGCTGGCAATAATAGGGAAATAAAGGCTAGCGACTCGCCAAACGCGAGAATAAAGACAATAGGCATGGCCCATGTTTCATGTTCGCGAACAAAATCAATAATGGTAGTAATGACATCATTCAGAGTCACGCGCATTGCCCTGTTTTTGATAAAAGTGGCTATTAGCATACTCAATGTGCTGCCATCTTGGCTCAACAAAAAATAAACGGCTGGAAGATTCCGGCCGTTTATACAGGTTAATAACGTGGCTCAAAGATATCAGGCGTTGGCGGTAACTACTTTATTGCCAACCATCTCGGCAGATCTGCGGAGCCATAGCTCACGCCATTTTTTCAGTGCTGATATCAGGATAATGACACCCAGAGTCATCATGATAATAGAGATGATGCCATTGAACAGGTTGTAACCCTTCGCTGCTGAGTTGAAGTACACATGCGTGATCATCCAATAACCCGCATAGTTGACAGTAACAAACAGATAGGCCAGCGGGATCACACAGGTCAGCATGTAAACACGTTTGGTTGCCAAGCGGAGAATAATAGTGGCACCAATGATTAAACCAACAGAAGCCATTAACTGGTTTGATACGCCGAATAACGCCCAGACCGAGTTAATATCACCCGAGTTAAGGAGATAACCCCACAACGCGCAGGCGATAACACTGCATGCCAATGTGCCCGGTAACCAATCAGTACGCTTCAGTGGTGCCCAGATATCACCCAGGAAATCTTGCAACAGGTAACGAGCAACACGAGTACCGGAATCCACTGCTGTCAGGATAAACACGGCTTCAAACATAACAACAAATTGGAAGAAGTAGGCTGCCATGCTACTGAACCATGGCACACGGATGAAGATATCTGTCATACCGACGGCCAAGGTCACAGCACCACCGGTACGCCCATACAGATCCAGGCCAATTTCCTGGCTCAATTTTGGCAGGTTAACCACTTCCATACCGAGCATGCTCCAAGCCTCAGCGGAAGAGTTAATCGCGAAGTAATCGGCAGGATGCAACGAGGTTGCAGCGATCAGGGCCATAACCCCAACCATACATTCGGCCAGCATGGCACCAAAACCAACGGGTAAGATATCACTCCATTTGTCGATCTGTTTTGGTGTCGTCCCTGAGCCAATAAAGGCATGGAAACCAGAAATAGCACCACAAGCAATGGTAATAGAGATAAACGGCCAGACTGGGCCTGCCAGAACCGGGCCACCACCATGAATAAATTCTGTTAATGCCGGGAATTGAATTTCAGGGTTAATAAATACAACACCAACAATCAGTGCACCGAATACCCCGATTTTCATAAAACTAGAAAGGTAACCGCGAGGCGTTAATAACATCCAAACAGGTAGTGCGGTCGCAAAGAAAGCATACATCGGCAGAATAATGCTGACGGTATTGGCTTTCAGCATTAACCAATCACCGAGCCAAGTTCCTTCAATATGAGGGCCGACAAATACGCACACCATGATTGCGGCGATACCAACATAAGAAGCCCCTTTCATGCTGCCGGTCATGCGCTCCCATAAGCCCACGCAAATAGCGATAGGGATTGTCATAAATACCGCGAAAGTACCCCAAGGGTTACGTTCCAGCGCATGCACCACAACCATAGATAACCCAGCCATGGTAATAGTGATAATAAACAGCATTGCTAGACCGGTACACCAACCTGCAACTGGGCCAAGTTCTGCTTTAGCAACTTCAGACAGGGATTTTCCCTGATGTTTCATCGAAGCAAACAGAACCACCGTATCGTGAACGGCACCGCCGATAACACAACCGATTAGTAACCACAGGAAGCCAGGTAAATAACCATATTGGGCTGCCAGCACCGGGCCAACCAAGGGGCCAGCCGCAGCGATTGCGGCAAAGTGGCTACCAAAGTTCACCCATTTTTTAGTCGGAACGTAATCTTTGCCATCTTCAAAGGTGTGGGAAGGTGTTACTTCACTGTCATCGACGCGCAGTACCTTACGAACAAAAAAGATACCGTATAAACGGTAGCAGATTGTAAGGATACACGCTGAAGCGATAACAAAGGTAATCGCATGTTGCATGAGCATTCTCTCCAGGGAATTTGTCAGGCGTTAACATACTCCTGGCCCCAAAGAGAAATATCAGTGATCTGGTTAAGCGGTAGTTTGTATCATTAAGCGGTTAAAAAGAGCCACCCAGTGGCGGCTCAATACAATAGAGATCAGAGAAGCCGCCTGTAGATAAGCAATTACTCTAAAAAATAGGACTGTAACTTTTCACGCTCGATACTGCCAAGACCGAACTCTTGCTGCAACCAATGTTCGTGGCTGCCATAACGTTCCTGAATGCTACGCAGTGCCGTTTGAATAAACTCTTCTTTGGCTGACAGTACAAAAGCAAATTGATCTAACGCTTGGTGATCTAGTTTTAGTGCCAGTTCAGCCAGCATATGCTCACGGAAGGGAGCAAGGGTGGTTTCAGTCAGCAGGTAATCTTCCAATACGGTCGGCTCATCAGCACCTAAAGCAAACAGTACCAACGCAGAACCAACACCGGTACGATCTTTGCCAACGGCACAATGCTGTAATAAACCCGCAGCACCATGCTCCGGTGAGGCGCAATTTTGCAACAAACCAACCAGTTGCTTGTAAGCCTGATTATTAAAAGGTAGACGGCGATAAAGCGCTAACATAAAGGCGCGGGCATCAAATGTCGCTAATGTTTCGTTAGTCAGCTTTTCCAAATTGGCGTTGACTTCATTACTAAGCGGATTGGCCGGAATATTATGATAATTGGCCCCTGGCCACACAATATCTGGTTTGGCCTGGACTTCATCAGCATCACGATAATCAATAATTTGAGCAACAGAGCTACGGCTGAGAAAATCACAATCTTTAGCACTTAAACGATCGAGGGAACCTGAACGGAATAATAATCCGCGTTTGATACGCCGCCCATCAGCAACGAGGTTACCACCAAGATCTCGAAAGTTGATACCACCGTCCAGTGGCAGCAGGGAAGGATGAGAGAGAGCAGATGTCGTCATGTTTTCCTCTTATTATTGTTCCTTATAAGAGGAATGACCTTACCAGATAAACCACTGAAATAAAAAACGGGCCAGAAAACTGACCCGATAACAGATGCTTTGTTGACTCACTAATTGCCGGAATTAGATCAAGTGACGCGCCGCTTCTACCACGATTTTTACCGCATGGCTTTCAGTCGCTTTCATGGTTTCTTCGTTCGGGATCTCTTGCTGGGTGCGGTTAACAATCACCCCTGCAACCATACCGGCACGCAAGCCCTGACTGGCACACATGGTCAGCAAGGTTGCAGATTCCATTTCATAATTCATCACGCCCATCGCTTGCCATTCTTCCATGGAGCCTTTAAAACGGCTGACAACACGGCCAGAGAAGGTGTCGTAACGCTCCTGCCCCGGATAGAAGGTATCGGAAGACGCGGTTATACCAATATGAGTGGTCGCACCCACTGATTTTGCGGCATTAACTAATGCTGTTGTACAGGCAAAATCAGCTACCGCAGGGAATTCCATTGGTGCAAAATGCAGGCTCGCGCCGTCTAAACGCACTGCTGCGGTGGTGACCAACACATCACCTACATTAATATTTGGCTGAATAGCACCCGTGGTACCAATACGCAGGAAAGTCCGGACACCAAGCTGCGCTAATTCTTCAACTGCAATAGAGGTCGATGGGCCACCGATACCGGTTGAGCACACGATCACTGCTTTGCCATCTAATTCTGCGCGCCATGAGGTAAATTCACGATGAGAAGCCAGATGTACGGGGTTATCCATCAATTTAGCGATTTTCTCAACACGCTGTGGATCACCCGGAACAATAGCCAGAGTCGCCCCTTGCAGAGCATTTTTAGTCAGGCCCAAGTGAAAAACGTCGGATTTAGCCATGTGTGAGACTCCTCTTTCATGAGAGATGTTGTAGGGAGATGCAAATAAATACTTTACTCAAAATTGTCACCTTATTTCGTGATGACAGTCACTTTGATAAAAGAAATGAGTTATACGAATACATTTTAAATGTGAATCAAGTCACAACTTAAAGCAATTAAGGCTATTTTTTAAACAAATGCGGTGCTGAGTAGCAATGACTCTCTCCGTAAACAGAGATGATAGACCAATATCTGTCCATCGTTTGCCGCTATCAACTATCAGTCTGACTTATCAAATTCACAATGTGTATCAGCAAAACAATAATTACAGAAAAACCTGATCTCATTAATCTCAAAGATTACCTATAGTTAAACTCGGCAACAGCAAAAATCAGAGGGTAATTGGCCATTCAACCCGGTAATTCTTTCTTCATATCGCAAGGAGACCACAGTGAAAACTGATCAACTTATAACTCTCAAGCAGGCGGCAGGCGGTTTCACTCCTGCGGTTGATCCACTGGCCTCGACGACCCACCATACCGATCAACAAGGTATTCAGTGCGGAGAAACCACGATCCCTTCTCAGGGGGATGAATTACCCGCTTATATTGCCAAACCAGCCCAACACGCGGGGCCGTATCCGGTGGTCATTGTCGTGCAAGAAATCTTTGGTGTGCATGAACACATTCAGGATATCTGCCGCAGACTGGCGAAACAGGGGTATCTGGCAATCGCACCGGAGTTGTATTTCCGTCAGGGTGATGCCAAAGAATATGATGATATCAATGCGTTAGTGAAAAATCTGGTGAACAAAGTACCTGACCGTCAGGTTATGGTCGATCTTGATCATGCCGCGCATTGGGCATTCCGTCATGGTGGGGACGCCAGTAAACTGGCAATTACTGGTTTTTGCTGGGGTGGGCGGATTGCATGGCTGTATGCCGCCCATAATCCACAGTTAAAAGCAGCGGTGGCTTGGTACGGCAAACTGGTAGGTGAAAAAACATTACTGTTACCGAAATATCCGGTTGATGTTGCGGTCGATCTCTGCGCTCCAGTACTAGGGCTGTATGGCGGTAAAGACGGTAGTATCACGCAAGAACATATCGATACCATGCGCCAGGCGTTACGCGCAGCAAATGCCGATGCAGAAATCATTGTTTATCCGGATGCAGGGCATGCATTTAATGCTGACTACCGCCCAAGTTATCATGCGGAGTCTGCGTTGGATGGCTGGCAGCGGATGCTTAACTGGTTTGCTCAGCATGGGATCGCCGCCAATCCGGTAACGGAAGAAGATACATAACAGACATAAAAAAGGGCGCAAAATGCGCCCAACGTCTCACAATATAAGGTAAAGAATACAGCGACAGAGTAAACCGCTATTCAATCTGTTCTTCACGCAGACGTTGCGCTGCCAGGACCATGTTTGCCAGTGCCTGACGGGTTTCCGGCCAGCCACGGGTTTTCAAACCACAGTCAGGGTTAACCCACAAACGTTCTGCCGGGATGCGCTGCGCGGCTTTACGTAACAAAGCTTCAATCCATTCTACACTTGGCACATTCGGTGAGTGAATATCATAAACGCCGGGGCCAATTTCATTCGGATAAGCGAAATCTTCAAATGATTCCAACAGCTCCATATCTGAGCGAGAAGTTTCGATGGTAATCACATCAGCATCCAGCGCAGCAATGGAATCCATGATGTCATTGAACTCGCAATAACACATATGGGTGTGGATTTGTGTATCGTTTTGCGCAATCGCCGCATTCAGTTTAAAGGCATCGACTGCCCATTGCAGATAGGCTTGCCAATCAGCGCGACGCAGAGGTAAGCCTTCACGTAAGGCAGGCTCATCAATCTGGATGATGCCAATACCGGCTTTTTCCAGATCTTCTACTTCGTCACGCAGTGCCAGAGCAATTTGTTTGGCAATGGTTTCACGGCTGACATCCTCGCGCGGGAACGACCAGCAGAGGATAGTGACCGGGCCGGTCAACATGCCTTTTACTGGTTTGTCCGTCAGGGATTGGGCATATTTGGCCCATTCAACCGTAATCGCTGCTGGGCGGCTGATATCACCAATAATGACTGGCGGTTTGACGCAGCGTGAACCATAGCTTTGTACCCACCCATTTTGGGTAAAGACAAAACCATCCAGATGCTCGCCAAAATATTCAACCATATCATTACGTTCAGCTTCACCATGAACCAGCACGTCCAGACCTAGACGCTCCTGCTCTGCAATAGCTTGCTTGATATGCTCGCTGATACCGATACGGTAGTTTTTTCCGTCTAAACGACCTTGTTTGAAGTCCAGACGTAGGCCACGGATTTCAGTAGTTTGCGGGAATGAACCAATAGTCGTCGTCGGCCAGGCAGGTAAGTTAAAACGTTTACGCTGAGTGGTTGCCCGCGCTTCATAAGGCAATTGACGTTCAATATCTTGCGCAGTAATTGCCGCCAGACGTTGTGCAACTTGCGCATTATGTACACGGCTGGAAGCACGACGGGCACGGATCGGTGCACTGTATGCTGCCAGTTCAGCCAGTTTGGCTTCACTCGGTGCATTCAACGCTTGTGTTAACAAAGCCAGTTCAGCACATTTTTGCAGTGCAAAAGCAAACCAGCTCTTCACTTCTGCATCAAGGCGTGTTTCTTCACTTAAATCAATTGGACTATGTAATAAGGAACAAGAGCTGCCAAGCCACAACGGGCGGCTATTAACCTGCGGTTGCAAGCGTTCGAACCAGTGACTCAGATCAGCACGCCATACGTTACGGCCATTGATAACACCCAGTGATAACAGCCACTCTTTTGGTAGTTTTGCATTGAGATCAGCAATATCATCCTGACCCGCAACCACATCGACATGCAGACCTTGCACTGGCAGTGCACGGACAGTGTCGAGGTTATGGCCGATGCTGTCGAAATAGGTGGTCAGCAATAATTTGACCTGACCTTGCAGCGCCTGGTAGGCCGGTTGGAAAGCTGCCAGCCACTCTGGTGGTAACTCCAGTACCAATGCCGGCTCGTCAATTTGTACCCACTCGATACCGCGTTTCGCCAGCTTAGCCAACACTTGCTGGTAAACCGGTAGAATATCTTTCAGTAAGGAGAGGCGGTCGAACGGCTCACCCTTAACTTTACCCAGCCACAGATAAGTAACCGGGCCAAGCAGTACCGGCTTGATTTTATGGCCCAACGCCAGCGCTTCGTCTACTTCATCCAGTAATTGAGTCCAGCCCAGTTTGAACTGCTGGCCTTGTTGGAACTCTGGCACCATGTAGTGATAGTTGGTATTAAACCATTTGGTCATTTCTGCCGCCGCCGCCGGTTTACCGGTTGGAGCACGGCCACGGCCAATACGGAAGAGGGTATCCAAATCGATAGAACCATCAGCATTTTGATGGCGCTCAGGGATGTTACCTAGCAGTAAACTGGTGGTCAGTACATGGTCATACCATGCAAAGTCACCGACTGGCAGTAAGTCAATGCCAGCTTGCTGTTGCTGTTGCCAATGGCGGGCGCGCAATTCACGACCCACATTGAGCAATTCCTCTTGCGTGGAGTTGCCTGCCCAGTAACTTTCTTGTGCTTTTTTCAGTTCACGTTTCAGACCTACACGCGGAAAACCCAGTGTGTGATTTAAAATTGTCATCGTCATATTTCCCATTTAGCCATCCAGATGTTTACACATCCATAATCCGCAGGTACTGTATATTCCACAAGCGCATTTTGTTCACTGTCACTGTGAAGGACTCTCATGATCGAACTGAAACACTTACGCACCCTGCAAGCTTTGCGTAATACCGGCTCACTGGCTGCGGCGGCGACACAACTTCATCAGACCCAATCGGCCTTGTCCCATCAATTCAGCGATCTGGAGCAACGTCTGGGATTTCGTCTGTTTGTACGTAAAAGCCAGCCGCTGCGTTTCACCACCCAGGGTGAGATCTTGTTGCAACTGGCAGAGCAAGTGCTGCCACAGATCAAACAGGCACTCCAAACTTGTAACGAGCCGCACCAAACCGCGCTGCGCATCGCAATTGAGTGCCATAGCTGTATTCAGTGGCTGACACCGGCGTTGGATAGTTTCCACCAAAGTTGGCCGCAAGTGGCGATGGACTTCCGATCAGGCGTAACTTTCGATCCACAACCTGCGTTGCAGCAAGGGGAGCTGGATCTGGTTCTGACATCAGATATTCTGCCGCGCAGTGGTTTGCACTATTCGCCAATGTTTGATTTTGAGGTGCGTTTAGTCCTGGCACCGGACCACCCATTGGCGAATAAAGCCCGTATCGAACCAGAAGATTTAGCACCAGAAGTATTGATGATTTACCCGGTTCAGCGGCAGCGGTTAGATATCTGGCGGCATTTCCTGCAACCGGCGGGCATTACTCCGCAGTTGAAAAACGTGGATAATACTTTGCTGCTTATTCAAATGGTGTCAGCAAGAATGGGGATCGCTGCCCTGCCACACTGGGTGGTGGAGAGTTTTGAACGTCAGGGATTGGTGGTGACGAAAACACTGGGAAAGGGTTTATGGAGCCGGTTATACGCCGCAGTCCGTGATGGAGAACAGCGTCAACCGGTCACTGAGGCTTTTATTCGTTCGGCCCGGCAGCACGCCTGCGAGAGTCTGCCGTTTGTAAAGAATGCGGAGCGATCCAACGCCGGTGTACCCATAACGAAGCCATTATCACCGTCGCTCCAATGATAAAGCTGGGCCAATGGGGCTTTTCTTGCCAAAGAGCCAGATTCACCAGTAACCCAGCCGGCACATGCACGTTATTCATAATACCCAAGGTACCGGCATCAACTTGTGTCGCGCCATAGTTCCACATAAAGTAGCCCAATGCCGAGGCACCGATACCAAGCCAGACCAGCACGCCCCATTGCAATGATGTGGTAGGCAATTTTTGTGGGTTACCGAAGGCAAACCAGGCGATGACAGCGACGACCAAAGCGCCGACATAAAACCATGAAAATGCCACATGCTGCGGGATCGGATGGACTTCCATTAGCCGCTTATAACCCACTTGCCCAATGGCAAAGCAGATATTTGCCGCCTGTACCAGCAGCAATCCCCACCAAAAGTGTTCGCTCAGGTGGTCATAGCGAATAATGCCCGCCCCCAATACCGCCAGTAATGCGCTTAAGGCATAGCTCCAACGCAGGCGCTGGCGTCGCAGCACATCATAGATCAAAGTGACATACAGCGGGGTCATCACGGTGAACAGCAAAAATTCCGGTACGGTCAGGTAGAGATACGCACGGAAGCTGAACAAGTACATGATACCTAACTGGATTGCCCCCACAGCCATATACAGCAGGATCACCCGCCAGTTGATGTTTCGCCAGCGCAGGAACGGTAAAAAGACCAACGCGGCCAGCCCGACGCGCATCAGCACAGAGAACCAACTATCCACCTGCCCTGCCAAATATTCGCCAATCAGGCTAAAAGAAAATGCCCATAAGATGGTGGTAACAACCAGTAGCAACACGATAAATTGACTTATTGAGATGATAAAGTGCAATTGTAGCGGAAGTGGAACACAAGTTTTACACGAACCCGGTTTACATCTGCTTATATTTAACCCATTTGAGCGATTTTTATCTCTGGCACTGCCCCAAATGATTTATTGAGCCGCTCGGTAGTTACATTCCCGCCCCGATAATCGTCAGGATCAGCGGCGTGGTAACGGCGGCCAGCACCGTAGACATCACCAAGCTGGCAGCCGCAGGGCCGGTCAGCACATTAAACTGACGTGACATCAGATAAACATTCACACCAGTTGCCATCGATCCCAGTAATACCACCACTTGGGTTTCCAGCGCTGGCAAGCCCATCGCCCATGCCAGTACCCAAATCACCATTGGCTGCACAATCAATTTGAGAAAACAGATCGCGCTGCTAATTTGCCAGCCTTCGGTCACGCGGTATTCCGCCAACCCCATCCCTAATACGATCAGTGACAGCGGCGGAGCTACCTGACCCAGCATCGTTACCGGTTGGTCGATAAACTGCGGCAATTGCAAACCGGTCAGGCTGAATAATGTGCCGGAAATAATACCGATAATCAGTGGGTTGGTCAGTACGCTGCGGGCCGTTTTCACAAAGCCTGCCATTGTTGGTGAACCATTGCGCGCCCATTCCACCGAAATCGTCACCAATGTCCACAAAATCAGGCCGTTAAACACCAAGACCAATGCCACCGCCGGGATAGATTTTTCCCCCAGCATAATAGTGGCGATCGGCAGCCCTAACATGACGTTGTTGGAAAAAATCCCACCGAGGGCAAATACTGAACCGGACACACCATCCAGATGAAATACTCGGTTGGCAATAATCCGCCCAATAACAAACACCACCAGGCAACTGCCAAAAAAGGCAATCAACAAACGGGCGTCAACTGCTGGGCGCGTTGAGAAATCACACATCATGCGGAACAACATAGCAGGCAACGCGAGGGAGAAAACAAAGCGGGTCAGACCATCGGTAATGGTAGACGGCCATTGACCAAATCGCACCAAGCAGTAACCCAGCGCGAGTAGAACAAACAACGGTGAAGATAAGACAATCTGGTGCCAGAGCGAAATAACAAAAACGGGCATGGTTCACTTCCTGTCAAACCGGGCCAGGTCAGCCCGAAAAGGTAAGAATGGCTGACCTGTTTATTATGGCGGGCAGGAATAACTTATAGGATGAGGTCAGCAGCCGATAAAGTCCGTACCAATCAAATCTATACGGTCAGTACAGATACAGTCAACGCCCCAATTTAACAATTCCTGCGCACGAGCCGGTTGATTCACGGTATAGGCCAAAAGACGTAACCCAGCCGCTTTGAGTAACGCCACCCGCTCTGTTGTCAGTTGTTTATGATTAATATGCAAAGAAACACAATCCAACTGACGGGTGAGTGCCGGCCAGTTGTCGTCCCATTTATCCAGCAGCAAGCCTCGGGGTAACTCAGGTGCCGCAAGCTGTGCCGCTGCCAGTGCCTCAATCGAAAATGACGACAACAAGGGTGGGATCGCCTGATCTTGCCACAATAGGCGCGCCGCCAAAGCAATGGCCCGACCGGTAGGAATTTCAACACCGGTGGTCGGTTTAATTTCAATATTAGCCGCCATGCCGTGCTGAATACAGCGGGCAGCTACCTCCGAGAGCAGAGGCAAGCGCTCCCCCTGAAATGTGGGGCTGTACCAATCACCTGCATCCAACTGAATCAGCTTTTCCCAGGGTAAATCTCCGGCCACACCCCAGCCATTGCTGGTTCGCTCCAGTGTGTCGTCATGCAGGAGAAATATCTGGCCGTCTTGCGATAATTTGGCATCAAACTCAATCATCTTGTGGCCATGGCGAGCACCGACATCGATGGCGACCAAGGTATTTTCCGGCGCAAGTGAACCGCCACCGCGATGGGCAACAATCGAAGGATAAGGCCAGTCTTTAGTCATAATTCCATCCGTAGTCCGCTATCTGAATCAAAAAAGTGCAGCGCTGTTGGCGGTAAGTATAAATGCAGTGTACTGCCCGCAGCAGGCATTTCCTCGTGGGATAAACGCGCAATAACACTCTGCCCGCCCCATAGACCGTGCGCCAGATTATCCGCGCCTAACAATTCTAGGTTCAATAACACCATCGGCACCCCCTGTGCTGAGGTTGTTTGTTGAATATGCTCCGGGCGGATCCCCAGGGTCAAGCGGCGATCAGCCCATTGTGGCCGTGGAACGTCCAGCGGCAAAATCAGCCCATCAGATAAAATAAATGACCGCCCATCCGGGCTAACGGTTCCGGCTAACAGATTCATGGCGGGAGAGCCGATAAAACTGGCGACAAACAGTGATGCAGGCCGTTGATACACATCACTTGGCGTACCAATTTGCTCCGCCACACCTTTGTTCATCACGATCACCCGTTGTGCCAGTGTCATCGCCTCAACCTGATCATGCGTAACATACAAGCTGGTGGTTTTTAGCCGGCGGTGCAATTGTTGCAGTTCAAGGCGCATCTGTACCCGTAACTTAGCATCCAGATTGGAAAGTGGCTCATCGAACAGGAAAACCGCGGGTTCACGCACAATGGCGCGCCCCATCGCCACCCTTTGCCGCTGGCCACCGGAGAGCTCACGCGGCTTGCGTTTGAGCAGTGGTTGCAGTTCCAGAATACGCGCAGCTTCATCGACTCGTTGACGGATCTGCTCTTTGCCAAAACCACGGATTTTCAGGCCATAGGCCATGTTGTCAAACACACTCATGTGGGGATACAGCGCGTAGTTCTGAAAGACCATGGCGATGCCGCGGTCTTTAGGCTCCAGATCCGTTACCCGCTGGTTATCAATATAGATATCCCCGCTGGTAGTGCGCTCTAGCCCCGCAACCATACGCAGTAGTGTCGATTTACCACAACCAGAGGGGCCAACCATGACGATGAATTCGCCATCAGCGACATCTAAATCAATGTGTTTAATCACCGGCGTCACGCCGTCATAAGATTTGGTTACTGCCTGAAGCTTTAAACATGCCATATCAGATTACTTCTCACTGTCTACCAGGCCGCGTACAAACCAACGCTGCATCAGAAGGACCACCGCGACCGGTGGAATTAAAGTTAGGATCATCGCTGCCATCACCTGATTCCACTGGGTTGGCGCACCCGAGCTAGAAATCATGCTTCTAATCCCCGCTACTGCCGTGCCCATAGAGGCATCGCTGGTAATCAGGATTGGCCAGAGATATTGGTTCCAGCCATAGATAAAAGTGATAACAAACAGCGCGGCCAAATTAGTTTTTGACAGCGGCAATACGATGTCCCAGAAAAAGCGCATCGCGCCTGCGCCATCAATTCGCGCCGCTTCCAATAACTCATCCGGCAAGGTCATAAAAAACTGACGGAATAAGAACGTTGCGGTGGCCGACGCCATCAGTGGCAAGGTCAGACCGGTGTAGCTGTCTAACATATTCAGGTTCGCAATCACCTGAATAGTCGGGAAAATACGCACTTCTACCGGTAGCATCAGCGTGAGAAAAATTAGCCAGAAGAATAGATTGCGTAGCGGGAAGCGGAAATAGACGATGGCATAAGCAGACAGCATCGATACCGTGATTTTGCCGACGGTAATCGCAAAAGCCATCACAAAACTGTTAAACAGCATTAGCCCGAAGGGTGCGCTGTTATTACCCACGCCGGTGTGCCAAATGTGACTGATGTTCTGCCACAAATATGGCCCAGGGATCAGGGTCATTGGCACCTGAAACACTTGAGTGTCATCCAGCGAGGCGGCCACAAAAGCCACATACAGCGGGAACAAGATCAGCAGCACGCCGATAATCAGCATGACATGACAAAAAACATCCAGTCCGCGACGATTCTCAATCATTGGTAACGCACCTTACGCTCAATAAAGCGGAACTGGATAACCGTCAAACCAATCACCAGTAACATCAGCACCACCGACTGGGCGGCAGAGCTGGATAAATCCAGTCCGGCAAAACCTTCGCGGTAAATTTTATAAATGAGGGTCGTGGTTGCCTGCATCGGGCCACCGCCGGTCGCCGCATCAATAACCGGGAACGTGTCGAAGAAGGCATAGACCAGATTCACCACCAGCAGGAAGAAGCTAACCGGCGAGATCAGTGGCAATACCAGATTGAAGAAACGGCGTATCGGACCCGCCCCATCAATAGCCGCAGCCTCAACTAATGAGCGAGGAATGGATTGTAGTGCGGCCAAAAAGAACAAAAAGTTGTAACTGATTTGCTTCCACACCGAGGCCAGAACCACCAGAAACATCGCCTGCCCACTGTTTTGTGCGTGATTCCAGTTGTAACCGAGCGTGGCCAGAAAATGGGTTATCAAACCCAGCCCCGGACTAAACAAAAAGATCCACAACACCGCTGCCACCGCAGGGGCCACGGCATAAGGCAAAATCATTAATGTTTGATAGATACGGCTGCCACGCACGACATAATCCACCATCGCGGCCAAAAATAACGAAACAATCAGGCCAATGCCCGCCACCAGCGCACTGAAAATCAGCGTGGTGTAAAACGAGGCTAAATAATATTCATCCTGAAATAGCTGAATAAAATTGTTCAGGCCGACAAATTCGCTGGAGAGGCCAAATGGATCCAGCATTTGCACTGAGTACCACAGCGCTTCCCCCGCAGGCCATAGGAAGAAAACAGCCGTTATCGCCAGTTGAGGCAATACCAACAGGTAAGGTAACCAACTACAGGAGAAACCGGGACGGGAAGATGACATAGAATTAACCGTTTATCTAACGTGGTGTTACTTACGACACAATATAACTCGTTGATTTTCCAGTTTGGGTGCGGCCAGCGCACAGGCTCCGTAGCGTGCATATCGTACGTGAGAAGCCCGAGCACTACCCAATCCCAAACTGACAAGTAAAGTAGCCAAATAACGTTACTTGTTTGCTTGCTCGAAACGGCGCAACAGCACATCACCCCGCTTCACCGCGTTATCCAACGCTTCCTGAGCCGTTTTCTTACCGGTCCACACGCCTTCCAACTCTTCATCCACCACCGTACGAATTTGCGGCATATTGCCCAAACGTAAGCCTTTGGTGTAAGGCAATGGCGGCTTGTTCAGCATCTGGCGAGTGGCGACATCAGCACCTGGGTTCTTCTCATAGAAACCTTGCTGCCGGGTTAGCTCGTAGGCGGCAGTAGTGATTGGCAGATAGCCCGTCTTTTGGTGCCATTCGGCAGCAATTTCTGGCTGAGCCAAGTATTGCAGGAATTCAGCTACGCCTTGGTAAGTGTCTTTATCTTTGCCCTCCATCACCCACAGGCTGGCACCGCCGATAATGGCGTTTTGTGGCGCATTTTTCTCGTCAGCGTCGTAAGGCATCATGCCAACACCATAGTTAAATTTGGCGTAATGGCGGATATCAGCCAGCGAACCGGAAGAGGCGGTGGTAATGGCACAATCACCGTTATAGAACTTGGCAGTCGATTCATCTTTACGGCCAAAATAGGTGAAATCACCTTTTTTATTCATATCTGACAGCAACTGGATGTGCTTAACCTGTACTGGCTTATTAAATTCCAGTACCGCATCGGTACCATCAAAACCATTGTTACGGCTGGCAATGGGTTGACCATGCCATGCACTGAAGTTCTCAATTTGAATCCAGCCTTGCCAGCCGCTGGCGTAACCACAGGGTGATCCCACAGCCCGTAATTTGGCGGTATCTGCGGCAAGTTCTTGCCAGGTTTTAGGCGGTTGATCCGGGTTCAGACCCGCTTTTTTGAACGCATCTTTGTTGTAATACAGCACTGGTGTGGAGCTGTTAAATGGCTGAGACAATAAATGGCCGGTTTTGGCATCAGTGTAATAGCCTGCCACCGTAGGGACAAAAACAGACTCATCAAATTTGATATCGGCGTCTTTAAATACCTGATATACCGGCTTAATTGCCTTGCTGGCCATCATGGTGGCAGTACCCACTTCATACACTTGCAAAATCGCCGGGGCTTTACCGGAGCGGAAAGCGGCAATTCCCGCAGCCAGACTCTGCTCGTAGTTGCCTTTATAAACCGGCACGATTTTATAATCGGTATGAGACTGGTTAAAGCGGTCAGCTAATGAATTAACTTCGACACCTAGCTCCCCCTCCATTGAATGCCAAAAAGGAATCTCGGTCACCGCCATAGCATTGGCACTCAATGCCAAACTCAGTGCGCTAAAAATCGACGTTTTACGAATAGTATTGTTAAACATATCTGGCCCCTGAATAAATCGGTCTGGCTCACATCAATTAATCGCAACAAGTGAGCGAAATAAATCATTTTTTGTTCGCAAGCAAACATGACACTATTTCATGACAGAAATATACGATTGATATGACAGAAAAATGACAGGTCCGTGACGAAAGCAGGTTAGTAATATTCCTATTTACGCACGCAGACAACAATAATTAAATATACTCATCAGTTGTTCATTCAATAAATAAATATAAATTACTTTTCTTTAATTAATTCGCGTTAATCATTATTGAATTAATGTTGGTAAGCATGTTAGTGTTCTGCCCGGCTTGTGAGGAATGTTATATTTACGCATTATTTAACGCCCTCGTTATCATTGCTACATACAACATATAAGCCACAAGAATCATCAACACCTTTCCATTCTGGCAAGGATTTTATATAACGGACTATCAGGTATCTGTGATGAAAAAAACTCTACTTTCCATTATAACCATGGCTGTATTTTCTAGTAGCAGCGCCTATGCTCAACCGCTAAATAAAGATATTCATGTTGAGACTGAAATCCACTCAAAAGTAAGCTTGAGCAAGGCTAACGACAGTGAACTCAATAATATCACACTTAGTTATGATACTAATAATAACGACGGAACACATACTCACCAAGAAAACATTAAAATAAAAGCCAGCGGCGCTAACAAGGTTAAAATTGCACTTCTGGAAGACTTTTCCTTGAAAAATGGGAAAAATGATACGTTTACCCATCACCTAATAACAATAGATGGTAAACAATTACAGTCTCCGGTTAATATCCTTGGCGGTGCGCGACAATTAAATCAATTCTTTGATTTAATTAACAATGAAGCCATTCTTGAACTAAAAATAAGCGCTAAGGAACCTCAAGGTGCTGTCGCTGGAGAAATATATTCAGGCATTGCCAAGTTTGTTATTGAAGAACATATCTAATTAAGTAAAACATCATAACTTCCTTATATTTAATACATACAGTCAGGAGGTAACATCCTGACTGCATGCTCCTTTTGAAAAATATATAACGCAATGGTGTAACCAGAGCCATTAAAATAAAAAATATATCATCCAAGGGAGTAAGCATGTCGCCATAGTTATCAATGGAATGGAATCCAATGACAAAAAAAACAATAATAAACCAGGCCACTCTGTTTATTTTATCGGTTGCAGCATTTAATGTAGCTCACGCCGAAGATATAACTTTTGAACATTTAGTTCCCGCCGGGTTTTCCGCCGTGGAAGAACATAACACCCTGCAATTGCTCGGTATATTAGACGGAGTAACCTTACCTAGCCCATTATTCTTTTCAGATAAAAAGCAACAGTTAAGCTTCGACCAACAGCAATATCGTGATAACCATATTGATGAACAATCCATTATATTATTAGAGCGTATTCTACCTCAAATACCTTATTTACAGTGCCAAAATGGCTGTGACTATATCTTATCAGGCCATCGAATTACCGTAGATAAAGTTAATCATGTGGTAACAATAACCAATAACAGCAATCACTATCTAATGCCGGTAACCTCCTGGGGGGTGGTACATAATCAATTCGTTGACCTGCGCATAACAGCAAAAAATTACCGCGCAGTTTCAGCCAGAGGGCAAGGATACCTCGGTCTGCCCTTCCAATCTTTTGGCTCTGCCAATTGGTTTTATAATACCACTCGCATGAAGAATAATGGCTCATTCGCAAATCAACCGCAATACTGGCAACAGACCCAAATGGGCATTGGCAGTTGGTATCTGCAAAAGAACTTTCAGGCACACTATTTACGGGCTGGCCGGCAAAACAACCTGGATAATAGCGCGGGTAGTATTCATACCCTGATCAATCCAGCCTTAGACCAATTCATAACACTGGGTAGCCAAAACTATTTGGCCATTGATAAGCCCTCGGCAGGTAGTTTAGTGCTATATGCCACCAGCGATGGTGATTTTGAAATTTACCGTGATAACCAACTCATCCGCCGTATTCCCGCGCAACTGGGGCGCAATGAAATTGATTACAGCCAACTGCCGGGCGGCTATTACAACGTTGAGATTCGTTTAGTGGATCGCACCGGGAAAGTGATCAATCAGGACAGCCAAACCATCAGCAATATCGGTACACAAACTAATAATGGTTGGTTCCTTACCCTAGGTAACGGCGCGATGCGTAGCAATAATCACCCTCACCTGATGCAATTTGGCCGCAGCATGAATCTTAACAGCCTGCAAACCACTATTACGCTACTTAAAGACACCGCCAAACACTGGGCCGTCGAGGGTAATGCATCTCGCCCTTGGAACCTGTTTGATGTTGATCTCACCCCCACGTTGGGTCTGATGTCTGGCGAAAAACACAGTGGGGGATATTTGCGCCTGACGGGTGGGAATTCTGGTCTGGGGTATGCATCCGTAGCCCGTTACCAAACACCGGATGTATCAATATACGCGCCTAATGATGGCAGCACATCGGCTTCTTATAGCCGTCGTTTTGGGCCAACCCAACTGAGTTATCAATTCAATCAATATAAAAATAGCAAACAACATCGTATCCAAAGTCGCTGGGACTGGCGGCAACCACAATTTGGGCTGGCCCTATCCCTCGGGGTACAAAAAGGGGGGCAATGGAGCAGCCAAAATAATTACGGAATCTTCCTCAATACCAGCCTATCCCTGCTCAAAAGTAGCGCCAGTATCAATAGTGCCTATGCCCAGCAGACGCTGACTACCAGTGCCAGTTATCAAAAAGAGTTTAGCGATAACTATGGCACCAGCGCCTTCGGTGTTGATGGCAGTACCAGCGGTAAAACAAACAGTTTCGGCAGTTTTGCTAATCGCAGCGGCAGCAGAGGAGACGTCTCTGTACGAATGGGGGTTGATAACAAAATAGCCAACGGTGGCATCAACTATAACAGTATGCTAGCCATCAGCCCGCAAGGGATAGCATTAGGCCGCAGCAGCTACAGCGGAACCGCATTACTGATAGAGACACCCAACTTAGCCGACACGCCCTACAGCTTCCGCGCCGAAGGTCATCCGATAACGGGTAACGGTATTTATGTAATACCGGTTCCCCGCTACCAAGACCGTTTCTTTGTTCGGACTCATAATGACCGTAGTGACATAGATATGAATATTCAGTTGCCGGTCAGCATCGTCCGCGCTCACCCTGGACAAGTATTTTCGAGCAAAGCCAATATCACACTGAACCTGCTTTACAGCGGTTTTTTCAAAGACCCGCACGGGCAACCTGTTAGCGGAGTTATCCATGAAACGGGCGACACCGTTCACCCTAATGGCCTGTTCTCCATTAACTCAGATGTCATGCTAAAAAACATCACTGTCCAAGGCCAATTCACCCGTTACCGCTGCGATATGCGCCAGCAACACGATCACATTTACCTTTGTCATTTGGATTAATACCGACAGGAATAGTTATGAAATACGCTTATTTATTCTCCACTATCGCCTTACTGCTGGCCTCAATTACCGCAACCTATGGGCAATTAATGGCTATCCCTACCCGCACCACAGTCGAAGCGTTGGATCAGCATCGAACCGTGCAGGTTTATAACAGTGGTGATAAACCGCTTTATCTGGATATCACGTTACAACGAGTGGATAACCCCGGAGTAACCCCGGAACAAAAGACACTAATAAGTGATATCAGCCAACCTGAAATGATTTTTAACCCTAACCGGATCACCTTAGGGCCAAAGCAGAAACGTGACATTAAGTTATTGCCTTTAAAATCTCCGGCTCAAGAAACCCTATATCGCCTTTATATCAATCCAGTCGTTGATATTAAAGCTGTCGGGAATAGTGAAGACAAAAACAAAATCCACACACCAATGACCATCAGTATTGGTTATGGAGTATTGGTTCATCATGTGCCGCCCTTGGCCGCTCAAACTCGTCACTGGCAACATCAATGCTTGCCGAGCGGTACTCTCACGCTGACCTCCATCGGCACAGTCCATAGCAAATTTACGCAATTGAAATCAAGTAATAACCCAACCCTAACCGACAGCCTGAATCTGTATCCCGGCATACCAGTCAGCCTGTCAGCCTGTCAGCCAAACAACTTAGCGGTGAAGCCGATAATGAAACCTTTACTGTTCGTTGCGACTAGTCTTCTGCCACTCGGTACTTTGGCCGCAATAGATATTCAGCCACATGTCCTGGAAATCCAACAGGAGAGTACGGTGGTCACGGTAATCAATCATGGTTCAGAACCTCAGTACGTCACGGTGCAACTGTATCGACTCAATAACCCAGGTGAGTTACCTGAGCTGGAGTCACTAACCCCGGTCGGCGAGCAACCGCAACCCACGCTGTTTGCTGCTCCAGCAAAACTGACTCTTGGGCCAAAACAGAGCGGGAAAATATTTCTGAAAGCACTTAGCACACCTGATAAAGAGCAGGTTTATCGATTAGCGGTGACTCCGGTGCATAACCGGAACGTCAACGGTAATGGTGCTGTATTGGGTGTGCAACTAAGTTATATGGGGCTGGTTAGGCACCTACCTGACGCCCTGCAACCCCAATGGTCGCACCGCTGTATTAACGGAGCCGTGGAATTACACAATACCGGCAATATCCGTCTACAGTGGCACCAATTAGCGGCCCAAGGGCAGATTATCAATGATTTTAATCTTTATCCCGATCAGCATCGGCAACTGGCAGCCAGGCATATTAACGGGATGGTTGAGGATAAAACGTTTAACTTGCGATGCTCAGCGGGTTAAAGATAAGGAACATGATGAACATAATCAAAATAGTCGTCCTATCCCTATTACTTCCCTTGCAGGTTAAGGCAGATGCTATTCCATTGGGAGGTATTGAAGTCAAATTAGATGTGATTACACAACCTCTAATTAAGGTCGAAAAACCAGGGGGTGGTTGGTACAACCGTATCCAACTAAAAAGTAATGTAGAAAATCCCTCGATTTATCAGACGGAAGTCCCGATAACCGTAAAATTACACGAGCAAGATGGATATCGTATCTCAGTGAAAAACCCGCTGATACTCACCCGCCACGCAATTATTTTGCGTGGCGTTACTCAGCAGGGTCATCCAATGGTGTCTAACATTCAGGATCATCAAGAGTTCTCTCCTGCTGAAATACGCTGGGGAAGTGATCACACCAATCTACGCCTATTGTCGGCCATCCCCGAAACATTTTATGTCGATAACAGTACAAGCCGTCAAACCAGCACTCACTATTTATTGCAGATTTCCGCACAGGCACCTCGCGGGAAAAATACTGCGGGAAAATATCACGGGCAATTGACATTATTGTTTGAAACAAATAGCTGAAAAAAATAACTGACAGTCATGGAGAGACAATCAAGTGAAGGTTAAAAATAAACTATTCTTTATGGGGTTATTGTGGTTGATAATACAACCAATAGCGATAGCCAACCCCTACTTCTATCCCTATATCCAGCGATATTCTAACTGTTCTATAACAGTATTAGAAGATAATAGCGTGCAGGTTTCTTTTCGCGCTCATCATGCGGACACACCATTTGACCCTCATAAAATACAATATAATCAGGGTAGGGGTAACATCCCTAATAGCGAAGCCATTACATTGACCCCAAATCAAGCCATGCTCTCTATTTATGTTTATAAAACTGATGGTACGCCAGATTTAAGCATTCCATCTCATGCTATTAGTGATATTTATCTCAATGGAATTAACCCCATCAGTACGAACAATAATACTCAAAACATAAAATTTGATGGAGGCTCAGATGTATTTAGCAATACATACTATGATGTGTCGTTCAGAATTGCTGCTAATGCTCTTCAATCTATCAGAATAGGTGCAACAGTGGGTGGCGTACTTAATATAGGTGAACAGCAGTATTCTTTATTTTCATCAAATGGTGTCTCTTTTGGCTCATCAGGTAAACAATGCGCACATTTCTATCCCCAGACTAGCGGGGCACCCGATGAGATGACAATTGACCCTAAATTCAGTCTATCACCAGCAACATGGCAATTAGGGGCGATTCAACTGGATGAACTACTCAATACAGATACCCATTCAATAAATCACGAACAGGTTGAGTTTTGTATTAATTACCAAACAAGGGGGATACGAGAGACGGCTAAGTATAATATACAGATCAACAATTTGAATGGGTTATCCCCAAATAGTAATTACTTCCAATTAAAAGATGGTGATAAAGTTATTCATTACCAGATAGAGCAGTTCAACTACGATGGTTCCGTCGATCAATTCCCCAATAGTTACGGTCGCATGATGGAATTAGCAACCCTGCACCAAATACCAGAGCAGTCAGTAAATGAAAATATTTGCTTCAGTGCCGAAATTAACCTCTTTAGCACGGAGACAACTGATAAAGGCAGCTATAGCGACACATTGAATTTTACCATTACGCCTTTATCATAAAGCTTATCCGATAACTGGGGACTCATAATAAATAAGGCCCGATAACGGGCCTTACCTTACCATCCAACATTAAAACAACCGAATACTTAACCGCCCAAATAAGCGGAGCGTACCGCTTCATTCGCCAGCAAAGCAGCACCCGTATCTTCCAGGACAATGCGGCCATTCTCCAGCACATAACCACGGTCTGCCAATTTCAAAGCCTGATTTGCGTTCTGCTCAACCAGGAAAATGGTCATCCCCTCTTCCCGCAATTGTTGAATCGTATCAAATATTTGCAGAATGATGATCGGTGCTAATCCTAATGAAGGTTCATCCAACAGCAGCAATTTTGGCTGGCTCATCAGCGCACGGCCTATCGCCAACATCTGTTGCTCACCACCTGACATGGTTCCGGCGCGCTGAACACGCCGTTCAAACAACCGTGGGAACAAATCATAAACCCGTTCAATACGCTGCTGGTATTGCTGACGATCGGCAAAAAATCCCCCCATCGCCAGATTCTCTTCAACGGTCATACGCGCAAATACTCGGCGGCCTTCCGGCACAATAGCAATCGCCTCACGCATAATGCGCGCAGTCTGCCAGTCAGTAATATCCTGCTCACCGAAAACAATACTGCCCTCAGTCGCGCGTGGCTCGCCACATAATGTTCCCAATAGTGTAGTTTTACCCGCACCGTTGGCACCAATCAGCGTAACTATCTCACCTTGTTGAATATGTAGACTAACCTGGTGCAATGCCTGAATTTTGCCGTAATGGGCTGAAACTTTATTAAATGACAACATACTATGTTTATCCCTCGCCCATTTTCCATTTAGCTAAAATAAGGTTACTCACCCAAGTAGGCCCGAATCACATCCGGGTTATTGCGAATTTCTGCGGGTATGCCTTGTGCTAACGGTGTTCCCTGATTCACCACATAGATACGATCAGAAATCCCCATCACCAGTTTCATATCATGCTCAATTAACAGCACCGATACCTGATGTTGATCACGCAACTCCATAATCAACCGATTCAGTTCATCAGTTTCTTTCGGATTCAAGCCTGCCGCCGGTTCATCTAACATCAATAACTCAGGACGGGTCACCATACAACGAGCAATTTCCAAGCGCCGTTGCTGACCATAGGACAGATTCCCTGCCTGTCGATTGGCCAAGTCCAATAGCCCGACACGCTCCAACCAGGTTGCCGACCGTTCCAACGCATCAGCCTCTGCACGCCTAAAGCCCGGCGTTTTCAGCAAGCCAGCAAAAACACCACTTTTGAGATGCTGATGCTGAGCTACCAGCAGATTCTCCACCACCGTCATCTCACGGAACAACCGCACGTGCTGGAAAGTCCGAACCACGCCCATACGAGCAATCATCTGACCAGGAAGCCCTTCAAGATGACGATCACGTAACTTAATGGTGCCGCCAGTTGGACGATAAAAACCGGTCAGACAGTTAAAAATGGTGGTTTTGCCAGCCCCGTTCGGGCCAATCAGCGAAACAATCTCGCCTTGATTGAGGGTTAAACCAACGTTGTTCACCGCCAGTAACCCACCAAAGCGCATCGACAGTCCCTCAACGGCTAACAAAGGTTGCGCACTCATGCTTGATCCCCCTGCTTAGCCTTAATATCTGCCACTTTTAGCTTCAACTGTGGCCGTTTCATTGGCAGCAAACCTTGTGGACGCCATATCATCATCAATACCATCAATGCACCCAACAGCAACATACTGTAAGCATTAAGATCACGCATTAATTCGCGCGAAACCACCAAGATTACAGCAGCCAAAATGACAGCGAATTGCGACCCCATCCCGCCTAATACCACAATCGCCAGCACGAAAGCCGACTCAACAAAGGTGAAGGACTCCGGGCTGACAAAACCCTGTCGGGCGGCGAATAATGTGCCAGCAAAACCGGCAAATGCAGCACTGATGGTAAACGCTGTCAGCTTGATTTTGGTTGGGCTGAGGCCCAGTGAACGGCAGGCTATTTCATCTTCGCGTAGTGCTTCCCATGCCCGTCCCAACGGCATACGTAGCAACCGGTTAATCACAAACAGGGTCAGAATCACCAATAATAACGCGACCAGATAGAGGAAAATAATGCGGTCACTAGGATCATAAGCCAAGCCAAAGAAATTGTGGAAGGTATCCCAACCCTCGCCTTTCGCAGTGCGGTTGAACTCCAAACCAAATAATGTTGGTTTAGGAATTTGGCTGATACCGTTCGGGCCGCCAGTAATTTCCGTATTGTTGAGCAGCAAAATACGGACAATTTCACCGAAACCCAGTGTCACGATAGCCAGATAATCACCACGTAGCCGTAATACCGGGAAACCCAGTAAGAAACCAGACAGTGCCGCGACTATCCCCGCCAGTGGTAAACTCTCCCAAAAGCCAAAACCGTAATAGTGATTCAACAGAGCATAGGTATAAGCGCCAATGGCATAAAACCCACCGTACCCCAGTACTAGCAGGCCCGATAGCCCAACAACGACATTCAAACCTAGCCCCAGCATGACGTAAATCAGTGTCAGGGTGGCGATATCTACCGAACCTCGAGAGACCAGAAACGGCCAGGCGATAGCGGCAATAATAATTGCTGCGGCTAATAACTTCTGCCGAGGTGTGGTGCCATCAAAGCTAGGTAATACCCATGCAGGACCAGAGATTTTTTTTATACTTTGCTGTATGAGCGGACGCACCAGTTGGAAGCAAAAGACCACAAGACAACCCGCGCCAATCCACAGCCAGCGAACTTCTGCCGCACCTTGTACGATAAGTTTGGTGCCATCTAACTGCAACTGCAATCCCATCACAAACGAGGCCAGGACGAGCAGAACAAAACTGGAAATAATGGCGTTAACGAAGTTGAGTTGTTTCATACTTTTTCAACCTCCGGACGGCCTAAGATCCCCGTAGGCATGACTAACAGCACAACAATCAGAAGTCCGAATGAGACTGCATCTTTGTATTCTGTACTGAAATAAGCAGAAGTCAGGGCTTCAGCCACACCCAGAATCAAACCACCGATCATCGCGCCTGGAATACTGCCGATACCGCCCAATACTGCTGCAGTGAAGGCTTTCATACCGGCCATAAAGCCGATATATGGGTTAATCACACCATAGAACTGGCCAAGCAATACGCCCGCCACCGCGGCCATTAGTGCCCCGATAACAAAGGTCAGCGAGATAACCCGGTCAGTATTAATGCCCAGCAGGCTGGCCATTTTCAAATCTTCAGCACAGGCCCGGCACGCCCGCCCCATACGGGAATAGCGGATAAACAGTGTTAAGGCCAGCATCGCCAAGAAGGTGACTATCCAAATAGTCAGTTGCATGGTGCTGATGGTCGCAGCAAAACCGTTGGTTTCGGCTAAGGTCCACTGACCAGTCACCAAACTCGGGAGCGCCAGATCACGCGAGCCTTGCGTCAGGCTGACGTAGTTTTGTAGGAATATAGACATCCCGATCGCTGAGATCAGTGCGATCAAACGTTTGGAGCTACGAACCGGTTTATAGGCCACCCGTTCAATACTCCAGCCATAAGTACTGGCGATCACTATCGAGACGAGAAAAGCAGATCCGATCAATAACCAACTGGCGTCGATCCCCACCATCATCAATGCGGCGATCACGATAAATGAAACGTAGCTGCTGATCATATACACTTCGCCGTGAGCGAAGTTGATCATGCCGATAATGCCGTACACCATGGTGTAACCAATGGCGATCAGCGCATACGTGCTGCCCAACGTAACCCCGTTGAACATCTGTTGCAGAAAATAAAGAAACTGCTCTGACATACCCTAACCCTTTGATTCACTTGTCTGGCTGCCCTAGACAACTGCGCCTTATCTACTGTGTGCAGAGAGGAAGTCCCCCCGAAAGCTGGGGGGATGCAGTTGGTAAAAGGGGCCGGATTGCTGCAACAGCAACCCTAAAACTTGATAATTCTAATATTATTGTTATTTGACTGCGGTAGAAGAACCGTCCGCATGCCATTCAAAAATACCGAACTCAAACCCTTTCAGATCGCCTTTATCATCCCAGCTCAATGGCCCCATCACTGTTTCAACCGGCTTACCGGTTTTCAGATCTTTGACCAAATCAGCGGGTTCCTGACTGCCGCTACGTTCCATAGCCGTGGTCAGCGATTGCAGTGCCGCATAGGTAGTCCAGACGAATGGGCCAGTCGGGTCCAGTTTTTTCGCTTTCAACGCATCAACAATAGGTTGGTTAGCAGGAACCTGATCATAACGTTTAGGCAGTGTCACCAGCATACCTTCAGAAGCGTCACCGGCGATGTTAGACAGTGAGGAGTTACCCACTCCCTCAGGACCCATAAAGCGTGCTGTCAGGCCCGCTTGCTTAGCCTGGCGTAGAATTTGCCCCATCTCTGGGTAGTAACCACCGAAATAGACGAAATCAACGTTCTCTTTCTTCAGACGAGCAACCAAGGTGGAGAAATCTTTATCACCCGCAGTCACACCCTCAAACAACACCGGTTCTGTACCTTGCTTTTTCAGGCTGTCACGGACCGATCGCGCCAAACCTTCACCGTATTGCTGTTTATCGTGTACCACCGCGATACGTTTAGGTTTAATAGTTTCAAGGATATATTTGGCCGCGGTTGGGCCTTGATCGGAATCCAAACCGGTGGTGCGCATGATCATTTTGTAACCACGAGTGGTCAGATCAGCGTTTGTCGCCGCAGGGGTAATCATGATCACGCCTTCATCTTCATAAATATCTGAAGCAGGCTGAGTTGAAGAAGAACACAGGTGGCCGATAACATAACGGATACCGTCGTTAATCACCTTGTTAGCAACAGCTACCGCTTGTTTCGGATCGCAGGCGTCATCGTATTCCACACCAACCAGTTTATCGCCGTTGATGCCACCTTTGGCGTTAATATCAGCAATAGCCTGACGTGCACCGGTAAATTCCATGTCACCATATTGGGCAACTGGACCAGACATCGCGCCAACAATGGCGACTTTAATGTCTTTCGCCAGTACAGAATGGCTCATTGCCATAGCGATACACCCAGCCAGCAACATTTTACCTTTTGTTAATTTCATCCGCGAATTCCCCATCTGTCATTGTGAACGTGCTTATTGTGTTGGTCTTAACGTTTTATTCATATGTAATAATGATTTAGTCTGAAAAGTGATATTTTTTCTAATAAGACTTTATTTTTCATGCCATTAAACAGGAGTTTTATGCTGCAAATCAACTGAGACAAGCAGAAACAAGCGGTGTAAACAGCATAAAATTAGGATTAAATTGAATGGGTTTTAGGCAATTGCTAGTGAGTTGTGCTGGTTATGTGAACTTTTACTCGGGTAAAACTCGGAAAATGCAGTAGTGAAAAAACATTTTCACCCATGAACGTACAGAAAAACTTACACAACTCTCTGGCCGGTGATCTAGTACAATAAACCACAGCCTTATTCCCCTTATATTTTTGTGGTCTATCGACGATGAAATTGACAATTGAACGATTAACAACCCTTACTCATCAGGATCTTATCGATTTAGCGAAGATTTGGCCTGAGCAACAGCCCACAGCCTGGCAACAGTGGATCACCGAAGGTAAGCCGCTGTTTGCTGCGCGTTTTAATGAACGTCTGTTAGGTGCGGTTAAAGTTACTGTTGACGGTCTGCAGGGGGAGCTGCAGGATTTGTGTGTCAGAGAAGTGACGCGCCGTCGCGGTGTGGGATTATATCTAATTGAAGAAACGCTGCGCCAGCTACCAGTAGTGCAATATTGGCAATTGCAGGATACGCAGGTGACCGCGGCAAACAGTGAAGCAATGGATGGCTTTATGCGCGCCTGTGGTTTTAGCCGCGGCACGCGGGGCTGGCAGCGATAATAACAGCGCTGGTTTCACCAACGCGAATGCCAGAAAAGCAAAAGGGCGATAATAATATCGCCCTTTTTATCAGTCATACAGCATTTGTATCGCTGTATTAGGCCTCAATCGCCATTCGTAATTTTTTCATCGCATTCTTTTCAAGCTGACGAACACGTTCAGCAGATACGCCATACTGATCTGCCAGTTCCTGCAATGTTGACTTGTTGTCATCGTCCAGCCAACGAGCACGAATAATATGCTGGCTACGTTCGTCCAACCCTTCCATCGCATAAGACAGTTTATCTGCCGCGTGGTTATCCCAGTTATCCTCTTCGATGCCGTCGGCAAAGTCAGAGGTTTTATCCTGCAAATACAGGACGGGTGCCATAGATTGGCCATCACGAGCTTCGTCATCTGGAGATGGATCGAATGTCATATCCTGCGCGGACATGCGTGATTCCATCTCGCGAACATCTTTACTGGTCACACCCAGTTCTTTGGCAACCAGCTCCACTTCATCCTGATTAAACCAACCCAGACGCTGCTTGGTTTTACGCAGATTGAAGAACAATTTACGCTGAGCTTTTGTGGTCGCAACTTTTACAATCCGCCAGTTACGCAGAACATATTCGTGAATTTCTGCTTTGATCCAGTGTACAGCGAAGGACACCAGACGTACCCCGACTTCAGGGTTAAAACGACGAACCGCTTTCATCAAGCCAATATTACCTTCCTGAATAAGGTCAGCCTGCGGCAAACCATACCCGGAATAGTTGCGGGCAACATGAGCGACAAAGCGCAGGTGAGACAGGATAAGCTGTTTAGCCGCCTCCAGATCGCCCTGGTAATGCAGCCGTTCAGCCAGCTCCCGCTCTTCCTCTGCAGTCAGCATCGGATAGGTGTTGGCAGCCCGAATATAGGCTTCCAGACTACCTTGGGGTACTAAGGCTAAAGTTTGCATTTCTTTGGTCATTCAAAACCCTCTCATTGCTTGTTTATACCTGTCATTTTTCAAACTGCGGGTGTATTGGCGGCTCTTACTTGCCACCTTCCTGCACCTTGAAATCTATTGGGTAATAGTGCGGTTTATCCCAGCGCCAATATTTTAGCATCTGTTTAAACAGATTCAAGCGCCGGACACCTTAATATTTCACTGTGTTCTATGACTAATTATTGCCGTAAAAGTTCATCCTGGATCACACTTTTTGAGTATAGATCCTTAGCAGGCAATCCATCATGCGTATCAGGCAGAATAGATGGAATTGACTGAGAACAACACCTCTTTCCCTGCTTTAACCGAACACTATAGGAAAAGAGTATAACAAACATTCATTACTGCGGTGTAAATCGGCGTAAATGTTGAACCGTCGCCAGCCAGGCAGCGATCCAGCCGATCATGGTGGAGACCAGAACCAACAGTAGGCACTCATCCCAGCTCAAACCATGCAATGTAAAACGGGTACCGAACACCGTTGCCACCTGCGTAACAACCGAACCAAGCTTCCACACCAACCCTTCAGATAGAATCAGCGATAACACTGCACCACCGAAGCCCAGCATCGCCCCGCCGTTCAAGAAAGGCCGGAGGATAAACCCATCGGTAGCACCAATCAGCTTCATTACATTAATGGTATCCCGACGACTGAAAATGCTCAGGCGCACACTATTACCAATGACCAGAAACACAGCGACCACCATCAACACGCCAATCATGGCTGCAACCTGCCCCACCAGGCCAGTCAGTGCTGCCAAACGGGCAAACCAGCTGTCATCCATACGAACTTCAGCAACGCCTTCCACCTTGCTGACCCGATCACGCAGGGTATCCAATGCCCCCGAGCTTTGGAAATCCAACTTAGGTGTAATGATGGCAACGGCTGGCAGTGGGTTTTCTTCCAGCATATCCAATGCACCACCAAAACCGGACCAGTTGCGGAACTCACCCATCGCTTCTTCCCGCGACAAGTAGTTAACTTTCTCGACACCGGCTTCCGCTTTTAGTGTGGTCACCACATTTTCAGCCGCATTATCATCCAGAGCTTTATCCAGATAGACCGTCAGCTGTGGGGTCGGATACCATTGGTCTGCTGCCTGAGTGACATTCTTCCACACGATATAGCACACACTTGGCAGTGTCAGTGAGATGGCAATCACCATCACAGTTAGCAGCGTCGCCAGTGGTTGCCGCATCATATCGGCAATAGCATTAACCCACGAATAGCGCCACTGCTCGCGCCAACCGCCTTTCAGCGCTTTGGTTTTTGCTTTCTGCGCGTTATTCGCCATCATGCGCTCCTGACATCCGCCCCTGACTCAGCGTCAGAATCGGGTAGCGCCGCCGGGCAATCAACGACGTATCGTGAGTTGCCATCAACACGGTGACACCCACACGGTTAAATTCTTCAAACAAACGTAAAATGCCTTCAGATAATGCATCATCCAGGTTACCGGTTGGCTCATCTGCCAGTAATACTGTGGGCTTATTCACCACCGCCCTGGCAATACCAACGCGCTGTTGTTCACCACCAGAAAGTTGAATAGGGAAGTTCTTCGCCTTATCCAACAACCCCACTTTATCCAGTGCTGCGGACACCCTGCGGCGGATGTCTTCAGTACTGGCTCCGGCGATAATCAATGGCATGGCAACATTGTCATAGACCGTTCTGTCCAACAACAGATGGTGATCCTGGAAGATCATTCCGATCTGGCGGCGCAGGAACGGCACTTCACGGCTTTTCAAGCGGCTGATATCATGACCACCAAACCAAATATGGCCGGCACTGGGGCGCTCGATACCACAAATCAGTTTCAGCAGGGTACTTTTCCCTGCGCCAGAGTGGCCAGTCAGAAACGCCATTTCCGCCGGACGCAGATGAAAATCTACCCCTTGCAGCGCCTGCCGACCGCCCAGATAAGCTTTACTGACCTGTTCAAAGCGAATCATCCGTATTAATCCTCTCGGGCAAAAAGAGCCTCAATAAAATCGTCAGCCTTAAATGGCCGCAAATCTTCTATACCTTCCCCAACACCGATATAACGGATTGGGATACCGAACTGGTCTGCGATGGCAAAAATCACTCCGCCCTTGGCGGTACCATCCAGCTTAGTCAGCGTAATTCCGGTCAGACCGACAGCTTCATTAAACAGTTTCGCCTGACTAACCGCATTTTGTCCGGTACTGGCATCCAACGTCAGCATAACCTCATGAGGGGCGTCGCCGTCCAGCTTTTTCATCACTCGGACAATCTTCTTCAGCTCTTCCATCAGGTGGGCTTTGTTTTGCAGACGCCCGGCAGTATCTGCCAACAGTACGTCAATGCCACGGGCTTTAGCGGCCTGAATAGCATCGAAAATCACCGAAGCGGAGTCTGCACCGGTATGCTGAGCCACGACAGCTATCTTGTTGCGATCACCCCAGACTTGCAGTTGTTCTACCGCAGCGGCACGGAAAGTATCACCCGCTGCCAGCATGACAGATTTGCCCTCAGCCTGGAATTGACGCGCCAGTTTACCGATAGTGGTGGTTTTACCCACGCCATTCACGCCAACCATTAAAATGACAAATGGACTTTTACCACTGACATCCAATGGTTTGTCTACTTTAGACAGAATTTCAGACATTTCCTCTTTGAGCTTGCCATACAGCGCTTCCGCATCTTTTAGCTGCTTACGGCTGGCATGCTCAGTCAGAGAGGTAATGATTTTACGGGTGGTTTCGACACCAACGTCGGCGATCAGGAGTTGTTCTTCTAACTCTTCAAACAGATCGTCGTCAATTTTCTTACCACTGAACAGCCCCATAAAACCGGAACCAAGATTCTGCTTGGTTTTGATTAAGCTGCGTTTTAAGCGGGCGAAAAAGCCTTCTTTGGTGGGTCGCTCTTGCTCCTGAGCGGCTACCGGTACGATTTCTTCTTGAGTTTCAAGCTCAATGTCGTCTTCAACTGTAATTTCTTCTTCAACAACAATGACTTCTTTAACGGCAGCAGATTCCTTGACGATCTCAGTCTGCAATTCTTCCACTGGCTCCTGCCGCGCCGGTGTATCGATAACGATGTTATCTTCCATCAACGGCAGCTCTGGCGCATTAACGGTGCCTTCATCCCATTCAGTAATATTATCGTCATCACTCAGACGTTGTGAGAAATGATGTTGTAAATACTGAGGGTCCGCAGAGAAATCGATGGGATCTTCAACTCTCTGCGCCGTGGGTTCAGTATCCACTTCAGGCAGTATTTCAACAGCAGCCTCACTGACAGCAGCGCTATCCCACTCACCTGGAGTTGCAGCAGGATGCTCAGCCACCTGTTGGTGTGGTTCTACCTCGGCGGGCGTGCTTTCAGGTACGATTTCAGCCTGTTTTTCGCTGATGGCCGGCTCTTCGATTGGCTCAGCGACAGCTTCTTTTTCAGTAGCCAATGGCCCTGTTGTTGATTCTTCATTCTGACGGCCAAGACCCAGCCAGGAAAAAAATCCACGTTTTTTTTCTTTTGCCATTTTGGACTCTAATTACGTTGGGTTTGCATAAATAAGATCATAGTTCGCAAGTCTATCACTTTCCCCTGAACAGCAACACGCACACGATGCTGGTTTCTATTGTGAATTCAATCAACAAAGGTTTAACGTTTCCCCCACACTGCACACATAGGTAGAATAGCAGCTAACTCTTTTATTCAGCGCTGCAATACTGGCCAATTTTCAAGTAAAGCGAACCATGGCAAAGCGACCTACAGCAAAGCGACCGATAGTCAAACAAGCGCCACAACAGTCCGCAGGGCAAATCCGCATCATTGGCGGTAAATGGCGAGGGCGCAAATTGCCAGTGCCCGATAGCCCGGGGCTACGTCCTACCACCGATCGGGTCAGGGAAACATTGTTTAACTGGCTTGCACCCATGATTCAAGGTGCCCGATGCCTGGATTGCTTTGCGGGCAGTGGCGCGTTGGGGCTGGAAGCGCTGTCCCGTTATGCCGGTACGGCCGTGCTGTTGGAGGCTGATCGGCATGTCGCTAAGCAATTAAGCAACAACCTGACGTTACTGAGTGCCGAAAATGGGCAAGTAGTGCATACCAATTCTTTACAATGGCTGGCTCAACCGGGGCAACCTTTCGATCTGGTATTCCTTGACCCCCCTTTTCGTAAAGGTTTATTGGCTGAAACCATCAATTTACTGGAGCAATTTAACTGGCTGAAAGCTGATGCCTGGATTTATGTTGAAGCGGAGGCAGAAAGCGCGGCGGCCGATGTCCCTGCTAGTTGGCAGTTACATCGGGAGAAAATTGCTGGCCAGGTTTCCTATCGCCTCTATATTCGTAGCAAAGAGACGCACCAAGACGCGGAATCAATTAAATAACAGGAGCAATACCATGTGGATTAATCTTGGCCGGTTATTGATGTTAGGAATATGGTTTTTCTTACTGTTAAACCTGCTTCAACCGTTCCCTACGCCTTTAAAATATTTTATTAATGTTGCTATGATATTTATGGTTTTGATGCATGGCCTACAACTGGTATTGCTTAGATCCACCCAACCCAAAGACCAACCCATCAGTGGGTTACAACAATTTAAAATTTTCGTATTTGGCGTTTTCGAATTACTGGCTTGGCAAAAAAAACAACCGCCATTACCTAAAAAGTAGTGCCATCCGCCACCGTATTACTTTGCAAGTTATCATAGCGGCAGGTTATTTATTGGGTGACTGAATTTGGGGTAAAACTAATATAGCGGGTACCTTGTAAACGTAGCCTTCCCTGTACACCGAGTTCAATACGGTTATATTCCTTCTTTGGCAGTATCATTTTGATTTTACTGTCATTTTTTATCTCTATCTCACTGAGAAGTGGCCGAAAATACACTTCATAGCGTTTTTCTTCAGCCACAATCTCCTCACGCTGGCGTGAGCGACGATCCGGAAATAATAGCTGTTTTTTATCAAAAACTTCAACTTGCAAACTACGCACTGGAGCGCGGTCATTTGCTGCATCCTGCCGTTTTTTTTGCCAGTACTGACGAGTTGCCAGCACTGCTATCAATACCACCACGGCAATAAATAATAACGGCAGTTTACTCATACGCGACCATTTGGCTTTTAAATTGATAATTGTTTTTATACAATTAGTTACAAAATAATTTACCATCAATAAACATGGAGTCGAAAGACTATCACTCAGGATTTATGACCCGGTAGATAGGGGAAGCTCATCACGTTACTGCCTAATTCAGAGATCCGGGCGCTACCCTTTTCGGTCACAGCATCGATACGAATCACCGAATGAAGGGGGATATAGCTACGGTTAACACCCGAAAATTCTGTTTTCAGTTTTTCGGTTGAAGGATCGACCAGCAATGTTGATTGGCTATCGAAGACAAAATCAGCAATTTCAATAAACCCAAATAAAGTACTTGGGCCAACCTCACGGACATAAAGCTGATAATTCTTACCGTTATTTATAAACTGGATACGATAAAGTAATTGTTCATTGGCCATGATGTTACTGCCTCTATCCTTTGATTTAGCGAAAGGAAATCGGCATTAACATAACATGCGGGCCAGACAAGACCAAGACCTCCGCAAACCGATTCTGCGCCTAAATCTGATTATGCGGACTGTTACGCATTAAGTGGCACAAATTATGCTGATCACTGTCGCTTAGCTATCACTCTTTGCTTCCATCCCTTACACTTAACAGATCTATACCCAGAGTCATTAGCGTTGCGGATTATCATTACAACACAGGTACTTTTGCTAAAACCTGTATAGAAAAAGGATAAATAATGAGCTGGCCATTCCTTGCTGTATTCTTTTCTGGTTGGTTGTTTGTTGATGCAACTTACCGGGGCCCACGCTGGCAGCGTTGGGTATTCAAACCTGTCACACTGTTACTGTTACTGCTCCTTGCCTGGCAAGCACCTATCCTTGGCCCTGCGGGCTATCTGATTGTATTGGGCTTGCTGGCAACGCTGGTTGCTGATGCACTATTGCTGCTACCCAGTGAGCGCTTACTTTATGCTCTGGGTGCTTTCTTCCTCTCTCATTTGCTGTATACCCTCAGTTTTGCCAGCCAGATGACATTCACGCTGTTCTGGCCACTTCCCTTGGTTTTGATCATCGTCGGTGTATTGCTGTTGGCGACAATCTGGACACAGTTGGAAGAGATGCGCTGGCCAGTGATCGCCCTTATTGGCATGACGTTATTGATGGTGTGGATGGCCGGTGAACAGTACTTTGCCCGTAGCACGGATCTGAGCTTCTCATTGCTGGCAGGCACGGTGTTATTGTTGGTTTCACATACTATCTGGCTGTTGAACCGCTACCGTTTTTCTTTTCGGGCTTCTGACGCAATCGTCGCTGGATGCTATTTTGTTGGCCACTTCCTGATTGTCAGATCGCTGTATTTGTAATTAAGTGAGTGCGGTAACACATTATTTAACCGATTGATGTGCTTGACAGCTCCAGGGACGGAGTTGGTACCTCAAGTACAAGATGCTTTCCTTTAGTGATGACTTTCCTCCGAATCATAACAGCCTGTTTAGTAAGTCTTCTCATTCACCCCTTGACTCTGGAGTTGACTCCAAGGTGTAGAGTGCTGCCATACCTGTTAAATCCTGACCAGGAGGCACCATGCATTCACATTCTGAACATAAGAATTCAACTGATACACACAGCAATTGCGGCTGTGGTCATACTCATGCCAAACAACAAACCGGTTGTAGCAGCCAACAAAAGGCTAGCGCCAGCAATGACAGCTCAAATTCAGTAAGTGAACACTCACATAATAATGAGAGTTGTAGTCAGAATCACACTAATGAGGATGATGACGAAAGCGACATACTTACGGCAGCTATGCCTTCTGGCAACCCGCGATTTAGCTGGCAGGTCAAGGGGATGGACTGCCCAAGCTGTGCTCGCAAGATTGAAAATGCCCTCAGTGGTCTGGCCGGCATTGAAAAGGCAAAAGTGCTATTTGCTACGCAAAAATTGGTCGTGGATGCGCGCTCGGATATTCGCGTCCAAGTTCAGCAGGCCGTGCTACAGGCTGGATTCAGCCTGATAGATACCCAATCAACTTCTGAAAACAAAGTCACTGAGCCAGAATCGCGCTTTCGTGAATATTTACCAATAGCATTATTAACCACACTGATGCTTATCAGTTGGGGGATTTCATTATTTAGCCCTGCACTAAGTGAGTTTGCATTCACCGCAACAACACTTGTCGGGCTGATCCCCGTTACGACCAAAGCCTGGAAACTTATCCGCACCGGTACACCTTTTGCCATCGAAACCTTGATGAGCGTGGCCGCTATCGGCGCGGTGTTTATCGGCGCAACCGCTGAAGCGGCGATGGTATTGCTGCTGTTTATGATCGGCGAATTGCTCGAATCCTATGCCGCAAACCGTGCGCGCCGTGGGATAACGGCATTGATGGCATTGGTGCCGGAAGAAGCCTTGCTGTTAAAAGAGGGTGAGCGCAGACAGGTTCCTGTCGCCAGTTTGCGCCCTGGCGATACTATTGAAATTGCACCGGGTGCCCGCCTGCCTGCAGATGCCGAATTAATGGCCCCTTTTGCCAGTTTCGATGAAAGTGCCCTTACCGGGGAATCAATCCCTGTTGAGCGTCTGAAAGGCGAAAAAGTGGCGGCTGGGTGCTTGTCGGTCGATCGCGCCATTGAAATGCGGGTGATCTCGGAACCCGGCAATAATGCCATCGACCGTATTCTGCAACTCATTGAATTAGCAGAAGAGCGTCGCGCGCCTATTGAACGTTTCATTGATCGTTTCAGTCGTGTGTATACTCCGGCGATCATGTTTCTCTCGGCGCTGGTCATATTGGTACCGCCTTTAGTTTTCGCCGAACCTTGGGAAAGCTGGATTTACCGGGGTCTGACACTACTGTTGATTGGTTGCCCGTGTGCATTAGTCATTTCCACGCCAGCAGCAATTACTTCGGCGTTGGCCGCTGCAACACGACGCGGTGCACTGATTAAAGGTGGCGCGGCACTTGAACAACTTGGCCGCATTCAGACTGTCGCCTTCGACAAAACCGGTACCCTGACGGAAGGTAAACCGAAAGTTACCGATATTCTGCCCGTATCCGGCGTGAGTGAAATCCGCCTGTTAACCTTGGCAGCAGCGGTCGAGGTAGGATCACACCATCCGCTGGCGGTTGCTATTATGCAACGCGCACAACAGAACACCCCAATGTTACCACTGGCGGGTGAGCGTCGCGCGTTGGCGGGAGTGGGCGTTGAAGGTGTGGTTAACGGTCTGACCGTCCGCGTCAGTGCGCCCAGTAAGTTGTCACCCACCTTATTGTCTGACGAATGGCAAACACAGCTTGACCAGTTGGAAAGCGGTGGCAAAACAGCCGTCGCAGTTTTGGAAGATGAGAAGTTTATTGGTTTATTGGCGCTACGTGACACTTTACGCAGCGATGCCAAACAAGCCATTGATTCGCTTAAAAAGTTAGGCATTCAAGGTGTGATGCTAACCGGTGATAATCCACGGGCGGCGGCGGCAATTGCCAGCGAACTGGGGATTGATTACCGTGCTGGATTGCTACCCGCTGATAAAGTACAGGCGGTTATGGCTTTGAATGCAACACAACCTACCGTAATGGTCGGGGACGGTATCAATGACGCCCCGGCAATGAAGGCAGCCACGATTGGTATTGCCATGGGCAGTGGCACCGATGTGGCGCTGGAAACCGCCGACGCCGCGTTAACCCATAACCGGCTGACCGGGTTGGCAGAAATTATTCTGTTATCACGAGCAGCCAACACCACTATTCGGCAAAATATTACTATCGCACTAGGGCTAAAAGGGATTTTCCTGATTACCACGCTATTGGGTTTAACCGGTTTGTGGATGGCAGTATTAGCAGATTCCGGTGCCACAGCACTGGTGACAGCCAATGCTTTAAGGTTATTGCGCAAACGGGATATTTAACAGCCAGAGCAAAAGCGGGTTACTCCGCTTTTGTTCCTTTTTTCACCAAATAGCGATACGGCGTCTGCCCAGTATCTTGCGCCAGCAACTGGTGATCCATAAAACGGCAGAAACTGGGAATATCACGGGTGGTAGCCGGATCGTCAGCAATAATCAACAGCGTTTGGCCGTCGTCCATATGCCGGACCGTTTTACGAACCATCATCACCGGCTCCGGGCAGCGCAGCCCCAGAGCATCAAGTATTTTATCTGGATTGGCAAAAATATCCGTCATCGCGGTTCTCTGTTTATGAAGCAGCATCGTTTTTATAAGGCAGACCCGTTTTTATTTATAAAGCACGCTAGTTTACCCCGTCGATTTTCAGGCGCAAGCAACGCTATCGTTTGCGTTAAGATTAACCATTGCATTCGTTGCGCAAACGCGTATCATGCCGCCGCGTCGTGAAGATTACGGCACATTCTGTTTGGGTTCCCTCACCCCAATAACCAAAAAGGTCACATTTATGTTTTCGTTTACTGCCCAACAGCGGATGACCGCTTTGGTATGGCTATCGCTATTCCATATTGTCATCATCACCTCCAGCAACTATCTGGTGCAATTACCGATCGCTATCTTCGGTTTTCACACTACCTGGGGGGCGTTTACCTTTCCGTTTATCTTCTTAGCCACCGACCTGACAGTGCGGATTTTTGGTGCTCCTTTGGCGCGCCGTATTATTTTATCGGTTATGGTGCCCGCCCTGCTGATTTCATACCTGATTTCAGCGTTGTTTTATCAGGGAAGCTGGCAAGGATCCCCGGCGTTAACCCATTTTAATCTGGTGGTGGCCCGTATCGCAGTTGCCAGCTTTATGGCTTATGTACTTGGTCAATTTCTTGATGTTCAAGTGTTTAACCGCCTGCGTCAGCGTAGTGCCTGGTGGGTGGCCCCGACTGCTGCCATGTTCTTTGGTAATATCAGTGACACCATGGCGTTCTTCTTTATTGCTTTCTACCGTAGTACAGACCCGTTTATGGCGGCAAACTGGGTGGAAATCGCCTTGGTGGATTACACGTTCAAGCTACTGATTTGTATGTTGTTCTTCTTACCGGTCTATGGCGTGATGCTCAATGTATTATTGAAATATTTTGCCCGCAAGACCGAGCAGCAAACCTTTTTTCAAGGGACTCCCACCGAACAATAGATTGCTTTTGGCGTCTGAATAAGGTGCGATAAGGCCATTAATCATTAATAAGGGATTCCCATGCATAAAATAACCAAGTTTCTCGCAATTGGCCTGTTGGTTGCAGGATTAAGTGCCTGTGATAACAGCAGCAATAGCAATGTTGGCCAGTCGGTCAGCCTGCTGGAAGGCAACGTGACGTTTAGCTTGCCGGCAGACTTGTCAGACCAAAGCGGGAAAATGGGTAATCAAGCCAATAATATGCACGTTTACGCCAATAAAACCGGTGATAAAGCCGTTATTGTTATTTTAGGTGATGATACCAATGAAGGGTTGGACGTGCTGACTGAGCGTTTAGCCGAGCAACAACGCGCTCGTGATGCAAATCTGCAAGTGATAACGAACAAAGCGATTAAACTCGACGGCCAACCGTTCCAGCAGTTGGACAGCATTATTACCAGCGGCGGTGAAAAAGCCTATTCGTCAGTCGTGATGGGGAAAGTTGATAACCATTTGATGACACTGCAAATTACCCTACCGGCTGAAAATCAGCAACAAGCGCAAACTGAAGCAGAATCCATTATCAGCACCCTGAAGTTGAAAGAAAACTCATTATCAGTTCCTTGAAACTGAGATAATCTTGATCAACAGGGTGCCGCTTAGGCTACGCTGAGGTTAATGACAAAGTGCTCGGAGCGGTGACAACAAGCAGATCGTAAAGACGCCGTGAATACATCCATGTAAGCTCGAGCCGCGCCATCCCTGGCGCGGACGCTTTACTCTTCTGCCCGTCCTCACCGAGCAAGATCGCGTCGTCAAGGTTTGTCAGTAGTCTGAGCGCAGCTTAGGCTGCGCTTTATTTTTATATCCTGTAATCGATTAAATGAGCGCCCGTGCCAGTAGGGTGATCGGATGCTCGCATTTTTTACTGGTCGACATTTCAATCTGCCATTTGCAGGTTTCGCAATCAGTAATCACCAGGTCAACGCCACTGTCCTCAATTTGCTGGAATAACGCGGCCCCAATACCTTGGGATGTCTCATAATTCTCTGATTTAAAACCGTAAGTCCCCGCAATCCCGCAACACTGAGAATCCAAAACCACCAACTCAATATCAGGAATACGCCGTAACAACGCCAGGGTATAAGCTGTCCAGCCCATTTTTTCCATATGACAAGGCGTGTGGTAAGCGATACGCAATGGTACGTTTTTTGATGAGAAAAGAGGTTTCAATGGCAACTCGCGACCTCTTTCGAATAAACGATAGAGATAACGGGTGGCCAGTTCTACTTTATCTCGCACTGGCGTGGTATCGACATCCAGCAAGTGTGGATACTCATCGCGCAGAGTAAAGGTACAACTTGATGAGGTAGCGACCACCGGGATATCTCGCCCAATAACGGCATCAGTCAGTGATGCCAGATTCACCCGCGCCTGTTTTTTCGCCTGCTCAATAAAACCATTCGCAATCAGCGGCACACCGCAGCATTTTTCCCGTTTAAGCAATTGAACGCCAATATTCATCGCATTGAATACACTGACTAAGTCTTTACCTAATTGTGGATGGTTGTAATTAACGAAGCAACCGTGGAAAAACGCGACCTGCTCGGCATATTGCTGCTGTTTTTCAGCCTGTTGGCGATACCAACGGCGAAAAGTGCCGAATGAGTATTTTGGTAATTCACGCCGATGGTCAATTTTCAGTGCCTTATCCAACAAGGCACGTAGCGGTTTCAAACCGGTGACGGCATTGACTACTGGCGCAAATGGCGTTGAGAGGGTACCCATAATGTCGGTATGGCTGAGGATAGCATCGCGTAGTTTGGGTTTGTTGCTACTGTAGCTGGCTTTAGCCCGTTGAATAATGTCACCGATTTTGACATCTGACGGGCACGCCACTTCGCAGCGTTTACAGTTAGTACAATATTTCAATGCGTCGTCGTACAGTGCGGGATCTTTCAGGCGCAGACGCTCGCCGTCGGGACCGGCCTGTTTCGGCCCCGGATAAAGTGGGTTGACCTTCGCCACCGGGCAATACGTGGTGCAAACCGTACATTTGATACAACTTTCAAAACTGTTATCCCGTGCCGGATGTTTATCTTGAGAAGCCGTTTCGCTATCTCCACGCTGTGGCAACCACGTCATAATGTCACCTCCATCGCACTGACAATCTGCTCGGCAACGAACAGAGCACTGGTCAGCGAAACGCCTGCGCCACAACCTTGTTGCAATGGGTCGTATCCTCCCAATACCGCACCAATAACATGCAGATTATCCAATGCGATACCGCCACGCAGCGCCCGTAGCCGGTTATCGGTATTGACACCAAATTGTAGATAGGGCTGTGGCGCAAACATATTGCTACGGCTCCAGTCGGCACGGTTAGGCAGCGATAAAATATCCAGATCCAGTATTGGCTCATAGACATGCTCAAAAGTCGCCACCAACCCATTACTGAAGAAACTGCCGCTGGCCAGCACCATTTGGGCTGCGCGCAATGGAATATCACCATGATTACGGCTATAAAGTCCGGTAATCCGGTTACCCACCAGTTCGGCACGCAATACCGCATCACCGGGCATAACGATACCGCCTAATTGCTGGAAACGCTGGCGTAGAGCCTGATGTAAGCGCATGCCGAGCAATGAAGGTGGCAGAGTCGGTAGCAGTTGAATAGGTTTGCCTACCGCCGCACGCAAGGCGTCCAATGGCGCTGACTCATCCAGCCCAATGCAAGCTGGTAGCAAAATCATTTCCGAAGTGGATGATAAACGAGATAACTCATCCGCCAGGGGTTGCAGGTTTTGCGGTAGATCCAGCACGCGAGCAATATTCACGGCGCGGAATTCACTGGGGTTATCCCGTAAACGGTCGAGCGCCGGTAAATGCAGATAATCTGAAGTGGCATCGACGCCTTGATCCTGCAAGGAACTGGCAACCATCTGTGGTTGAAAATCGAGGAAACCTTCAATACCAATCACCGCGACTTTTTGCCACGGCAGTGGCTCTTCCAATGGTGCCACCGGAATATCGGCAGGGCTGAGCCACGTTGACCGGCAACTGCCCAAAGGGGTAAGGCGCAGGTGATTTTTAGCCGCACTGCCCACCAGCTTCAGGCCACATCGCTGCAATAGGGATTCGGCCTCTTGCGCCAACGCACCCACGCGCCCCATCTTGCTGTACGGGTGTTCAGGCGCTAACTCAGCCAAAGCATCAAGTGCGGATAATGGCTGGCTAACCGCCCGCCCATCGGGTAATTTTGTCAACAGATCCAAAGATCCGGAGGAAAAGTGCAGTGCATTTTGGCCCGCGCTGACAATCGCACAATATTTGCCTTGCTCAGCCAGACGGATACCGCAGGTCAGCCCAGCTAATCCACCGCCGATGATAATCACATCAAATTTCATCGTGTTTCTCCCGCACATTGGCCGCAGGCTGAGTATCATCCAGACCGCAGAGTCCCTGATAAACCCAATTCGTAAACTCACTCTCCCGCAACGCATCCCCCCAAGCTATTGGACGGACACCTTTCCAGCGCTCATTCAAGAACTGGCTAAGCTGTTCACGGGATTGCTGCGGGGTGGTCACTTTAAAGTGGTTGAGTAAACCGGCGGCACGGCAGGCACAGAGTTCACCCTGACAGGTCCCCATACCGACACGGGTGCGGCGACGTAAATCCATGAGATTATTAACTGACAAAGATTCAACGGCATAGCGTACTTCACCGGCAGTAACCGCCTCACACTCACACACCAGACTGTTGTCCAGACGGTTTCCCGCCAATAACTGTGTGGCACGGTCGCCGTGGCGATAAACTGCCGAGCCGCGAATGCTGGCAGGCAGAGAAATCACTTTACTGAGCGTCTGTTCCGCCGATTGCTGTGAACCGGGTAGCGGCTCTTGGGCTGTGGTACAGGCTACGGTAACGCCCAGTTTTTCACATACTTTATCCGTCGCCCATTCCGCCATCAGCCGGTAGGTCATCAGCTTGCCGCCAGTAATGGTGATAAAACCTTCCAGCCCATCGCGACTGGCGTGATCCAGTAATACGATTCCACGGCTGACGTTACGCCCTGACGGGTCATCATCACTGGCAACCAGCGGTCTGACCCCCGCATAGGCACGTAAAATGCGCGTTTTCGCCAGTTGTGGTGAAAGTTTTGACCCCTCGCGAATTAAGGTATCCACCTCTTGTGCCGTTACTACCATATTGTCTATCTGATCGTATTCAATATGGGTAGAGGTGGTACCGATCAGTGAAATGGTATCGCCCGGCACCAGAATATCGGCATCGGCTGGTTTACGGCAGCGGTTGATCACCATGTTGTTGATCCGATGACCTAGGATCAACAGTGCACCTTTTGCCGGAAACATGCGGATACGCAGATCGGCGTATTCGGCAATGTGTTGCCCCCAGATCCCGGCGGCATTGACAACAATCTGCGCATGAATCTCATATTGGCGCTGATTTTTATGATCGAAAACGCGCACGCCGGTCACCCGGTCACCCTGGCGTAATAGCCCGACGACGTCATGATAAGTCAGTACATTTGCACCGTGCTCACGGGCATCGAGCATATTCGCGGCGGTTAAGCGAAACGGGTCAACCGTACCATCAGGTACCCGAACGGCGGCTATCAATGCTGGGTTGACGGCCGGTTCCAGTCGTAATGCCTGTTTAGGATCAATGGATTCAGCCTCGATTCCGGCATCCTGACAGCGCGCGATAAATTGCTGCTGATATTCCAGGGAGTCCTCCGGCAAAGTGATAAACAGGCCGTCGGTTTGCTCAATACAATGGCGAGCAATGCGCTTGAGAATACGATTTTCTTCAATACATTCGCGGGCGGATTCACCGTCAGTCACTGCATAGCGCGCACCGCTGTGCAATAAGCCGTGGTTACGGCCAGTCGCACCGGTGGCAATGTCATGCCGTTCCAACAACGTACATGCCAAACCTCGGCGGGCGCAATCTCGGGCAATCCCGGCTCCGGTCGCCCCCCCACCTATAATGATGACCTCTGTTTCTGTGTACGGAGAACTGTTCGTCATGAAGGCCCCACATTATCAAACAGCCGCCTGGCGGCTAATTATGCGTCTATTGGGCCATAATTTTTAAGGTTATTGTTTGATAAGGAACAAAAACGAACTAAAAACGAAACTGATTTGACGTTTAAAGAGCATGATTGTGATCAAGATCACAGGTAATTTGTCTTTATGGGTTTCAAAATGTTAACCAATCGCTCAAAATTGCCGCCGCTTTCATATAACTGTAACAAATGAGCCACCACTCACAGATAAGTTATAGGAATCTATCTAGCATGGTGCTCGTTATGGAACATAAACGACAGCAAATTAGCTGTCTAATCATTGACTGCATTAAATAAATGGCTGCATTTAATAAACGACTGCATTTAATAAACGGATAGATACCAGGCTATACCGGAGTCAAAACTAGAAAACGCCATCGGAGGCACACATGTTGAGCATTTTTAAGCCCGCGCCGCATCAGGCTCGGCTTCCCGCAGATCAGATTGACCCAACCTATCGCCGCTTACGCTGGCAAATATTCATGGGTATCTTCTTCGGTTACGCTGCCTACTATTTGGTGCGTAAAAACTTCACGTTGGCCATGCCGTATCTGGTTGAACAAGGCTTCTCACGCGGGGATCTGGGTTTAGCATTATCCGGTATTTCCATCGCCTACGGTTTCTCAAAATTCATCATGGGTTCGGTGTCTGACCGTTCGAATCCACGGATATTCCTCTCTGCCGGTCTGATTCTCTCCGCTGCTGTGATGCTGTTTATGGGCTTCGTGCCGTGGGCAACCTCCAGTATCGCGGTGATGTTTGTGTTGCTGTTCCTGTGCGGTTGGTTCCAGGGAATGGGGTGGCCGCCATGTGGCCGTACCATGGTGCATTGGTGGTCGAAGAAAGAGCGCGGCAGCATCGTGTCGGTATGGAACTGCGCCCATAACGTGGGTGGTGGGTTGCCGCCATTGCTGTTCCTGCTAGGGATGGCATGGTTTAACGACTGGAAAGCAGCCCTCTACATGCCGGCTTTCGGTGCCATTCTGGTGGCATTAATTGTCTTCGGTCTGATGCGCGATACCCCTCAATCTGTTGGCTTGCCTCCGATTGAAGAGTACAAAAATGACTATCCGGATGACTACACGGAAGAAGCAGAAGAAGAGCTGACCGCGAAGCAAATCTTTATGCAATACATATTGCCCAACAAACTGTTGTGGTATATCGCGATTGCTAACGTTTTTGTTTATTTGCTGCGTTACGGCATCCTCGACTGGTCGCCTACCTACCTGAAAGAAGTGAAACACTTCGCACTGGATAAATCCTCATGGGCTTACTTCCTGTATGAATACGCGGGTATTCCAGGGACGCTGCTGTGTGGTTGGATGTCGGACAAAGTGTTTAAAGGGAACCGTGGGGCAACCGGCGTGTTCTTTATGACGTTGGTCACCATCGCTACCATCATTTACTGGCTAAACCCGGTCGGTAACCCTGGCATCGATATGGCTTGTATGATCACTATCGGCTTCTTGATTTACGGCCCAGTGATGTTGATAGGCTTGCATGCTCTTGAGTTAGCACCGAAAAAAGCGGCAGGTACTGCAGCGGGCTTTACCGGCCTGTTTGGTTATCTGGGCGGCTCGGTCGCAGCCAGTGCCATTGTCGGTTACACCGTTGACTACTTCGGTTGGGACGGCGGCTTTATGGTTATGATCGGCGGCAGTATTGTGGCAGTACTGTTACTGATCGTGGTGATGTTTAGCGAGAAAAAACATCACGCTGAGATGGCTAGAAAACAAAACTTATAAGTTGATTGTATAAGTTAATTGCAAATATACCCAAAGTAATTGGCGTTGCAGGTAGGCTGCAAGCGAACTCATCCCGATGAGCTGATACAAGTCAGTGATTCGGGTGAGTGAACGTCGCGAACACCCCTGCAGCTTCAAGTACGACGGGTATAAAAGGAGCACTATCAATGCAAACCCACATCAAAACACTGGTGGCGAGTATTATTCTGGCATCTTCAGTAGCCGGTATGGCACAAGCGGCAGAATCCTCATCCACGGATAAATCTGCACTCACCCAACCGTCAGCAAACAAAGTCGTTATCGCGCACCGTGGTGCCAGTGGCTATTTGCCTGAGCACAGCCTGCCAGCCAAAGCGATGGCTTATGCGCAAGGTGCTGATTATTTAGAACAAGATTTGGTCATGACCAAAGATAATGAGTTGGTCGTGTTACACGACCATTATCTGGACCGAGTGACCGATGTTGCCGAGCGCTTCCCAGATCGTGCACGCAAAGATGGCCGCTATTACGCCATCGACTTTACGTTACCGGAAATTAAGTCACTGAAATTTACCGAAGGCTTTGATATTGCTAAAGACGGTAAAAAAGTACAGAGCTATCCGGGCCGTTTCCCAATGGGAAAATCTGACTTCCGTGTGCATACTTTCCAGGAAGAGATTGAATTTGTTCAAGGTCTGAATCATTCGACCGGTAAAAACGTCGGCATATATCCTGAAATTAAAGCCCCTTGGTTCCATCAACAAGAAGGCAAAGACATCTCGACGAAGGTGTTAGAAGTGCTGAAACAGTATGGCTACACCACCAAGGCCGATAACGTTTATCTGCAATGCTTTGATGCAAATGAATTGAAACGCATCAAAAATGAGCTGGAGCCGAAGATGGGCATGGACCTGAAACTGGTCCAACTGGTGGCTTACACCGACTGGAATGAAACCTACGAGCAGAAGCCTGACGGCAAATGGGTGAATTACAGCTATGACTGGATGTTCAAGCCAGGCGCAATGAAGCAAGTGGCACAGTATGCTGACGGCATCGGCCCTGACTACCATATGCTGGTTGTCGAGACGTCCACGCCGGATAACATCAAACTGACAAATATGGTCAAGGAAGCCCATGCCAGCAATATGGTGGTGCATCCGTTCACTATCCGTGCGGATAAGCTGCCAAAATACGCCACCAACACGAATCAGCTATTCGACATTATTTACAATCAGGCGCAAGTTGACGGGGTGTTTACCGACTTCCCGGACCAAGGTGTGCAATTCCTGCAAAAGCAGGGGCAACATCAGTAAGCGGATAATTCAGTGTTAACCCTAATCCCGATTAACAACTTTCGGGGTTAATAATTAGCAAAGTGGGGGGGNTTTTAGGTTCAGATAAGTAAACCTTGGCGCTTACACAGGGTGGCAGTAACAACATAAAAAAGTGGCGCGATGATAGACATCGCGCCACTTTTTTATGTTGTTACTGCCACCCTGTGTAAGCGCCAAGGTTTACTTATCTGAACCTAAAAACATCTTACGCAAATAGTGTGGTACCGCATCATCGGCATTCGAACCAATGACTTCCAGGTTGGGTAACATATCTTTCAGGCGCTGGTGCGCATCACGCATGATGCAACCTTTACCTGACATTGACAGCATTTCCAAATCGTTCATCCCATCACCAAAAGCAATACATTCTTTTAGTGAATAACCAATGATTTTGGCGACTTGCTCAAGTGCATGCCCCTTAGATACCCCGCCACCCATCACTTCCAGACAGGTAGGGAAGGAGAAACTGACATTAACCCGATCGCCCCAACGTGCATTGATGGCTTCTTCTAAAATCAATAACTTGTCATGGTCTTCGCAGGTGAAATAAACTTTGCACACCCCCTCAGTTGGCAACAAAGCGGGTTCAAATACCTGATAGTTGAACACGGATTCACGGAAGAACTCTTTCTGTGCCGGGCTTTCACGGTTCATAAACCATTCGTCGTTCAGATAGACGTTAGTCAGGATATCTGGATTGTAATGTTCGATGTTATAGAGATCACGAGCAATATCTGCATCAAGGTTATGACTGAAAATCAGCTCCCCAGCAGTATTGTGTACCCGCGCACCATTGGAGGTGATCATAAAGGCCATGATCTCCAGACTGTCGCGGATTTGCGCGACATCAATATGGTGGCGACCGGTAGCGAACACAAAGTGTATGTCGCGCTGCGTCAGCAACTTGAGGGTTTCTTTGGTATAAGGCGTTAAAATATGGTCAGGTGATAGCAGGGTGCCATCTAAATCGGAAGCAACAACATGATACATAGCGGTATGTTCTAACCTCTGGTGGCGTCGGAGCCATAATGGCCGACAGATGATTGATGTTGCCCGAAAAAGCGCAATATGGCGCTCAGCGCCTCGGCACGCAGCTGGTCCCGTTCGAACAGGATCTCATGACGTGCTCCTTGAATTAACTTAGGCTGCCCCCCTTCGCAAGGGTGCCCGGCCTGAGCCATTGCCTGAGAAAAAGCATTGTGGGCCGGGTTATGAACCACCCGATCCTCGCTGGCTTGTAACAATAGAACCGGCGTGGTGATTTTTTCTGCTGCCGCGATAATTTTCTCACCCACCATCAGGCTTTCACGGACCCAATGATAAGTGGGGCCGCCAACGCGGATTTCCGGGGTGTCGGCATATTGGCGCAAATAGCGGCGATACCGCTCGCGACTGTGAGTCAGCATATTGACCACATACGGCAGTGGCCGCCACTGACCGGTTCCGATAGCGTAATAATCCCGCAGCTTCTGGTGCCCTTCGGCCCAATCGACAATCCGATGCGCCAGCCAGCCCGGTATGGGCAAGTGGATACCAAACATGGGTGCACATAATGCCACAGCACCAAATACATCCGGTTCCCTCGCCAGATAACGGGTCAGAATGGCTCCCCCCATTGAATGGGCAAGTGCAAACCGCTGCTGATAATGGCTACCGGTTATTTCGCGCTGCACTAATTGCGCAAAATCCTCAATATAATCATCGAACTTGATCACATGACCACGGTTACTATCGTCAAGTATCCGCCCGGATCGCCCCTGCCCACGATGATCCAGCACTATTACATCATAGCCTTGCTGGAATAGATCATAAGCCACTTCGGGATATTTAACGTAACTTTCAATGCGGCCAGGCACCACGACTATCACCCGAGTATGTTGCCGGGCGCGGAAACGGACGTAGCGGATGGGGATATTATCAACCCCCATAAACTCATCTTCATCTCGCTGCTGCCAGAAATCCAACAACGGCCCATTAACAAAGGCAGCAAACTGCTCTTCACGGGTTAACCAGCTATTATCTAACGGCATAGTGCGATATCCAATGACAATATGGTATCCAATGACAATGTGGTATCCAATGACAATATGGTATCCAATGACATAGTGGTATCCAATGACATAGTGCACCCAGGCTAGCGAGACAAGATCAAGTGGATGCCAAAACCGGTAAACAGCACGCCGGCCAGCCCATCGATCCATTTGGATAAGCGCTGATAGCCCCGACGCATCACCGGTAAGGCAAATACGCAGGCCACGATACTGAACCAGACGAAGGTTTCACTGACAATCAACACAAACAAGCCCCAGCGCGCTCCGGCACTGACATCATTACCGACAAACAGTGAAAATACGCTGCCGAAATAGATAACGGCTTTCGGGTTAGATAAATTAGTCAGGAAACCGCGCAGGAAAGTCCGGCCACGGGCAGGTAATGCAACTTGCACCTCAACCTCTGTGGCATGACGTTTGGCACGAGCAGACTTCAGCAATTGCCAACCCATCCAGCACAGATACAATCCGCCACCCACCATAATAATCTGATGCAACCAGGCCATTTTCTGTAAGATCAGGTTCAGCCCCATCAGCGCCACCCCCGCCCAGACCACGATCCCAAGCGAAATCCCTACCACCCCCATCATTGCCTCCCGGCGCGAACGGCTGGCGGCAGTTTGAGAAACAAAAAAGAAATCTGGCCCTGGGGTGATTAGCGCAACCAGATGCACCAGCGCGACAGTCAGAAAGAGTATTAGCATGAAGAACTTATCCCTACAGAAGTCAGCGGCATATTAATCATCGTTGTTATCTACATGGTCGCGGATCATTGCCATAAACTGCGCGCCAAAGCGCTCCAGCTTACGTTGCCCGACCCCAGTGACACTCAACAACTCGCTGGCAGTAATTGGCATCTGCTCAGCCATCTCCAGCAAAGTGGTATCGTTAAACACCACGTAAGGCGGAATATTGCCCTCGTCGGCGATAGATTTGCGCAGTTTACGTAATTTGGCAAACAACTTGCGATCGTAATTGCCACCATAGGATTTCTGATTGGCACTGCTGCGCACTTTCAGGCTCTGAATACGCGGCACCGCCAGTTGTAACGGTAATTCCGCACGTAATATCGGGCGCGCGGCTTCGGTCAGTTGCAAGGCTGAGAACATTGCAATATTTTGGCTCAGTAGCCCAAGGTGAATAAGCTGGCGCAATACGCTGACCCAGTGTTCATGACTTTGCTCACGGCCAATGCCATACACTGACAGCTTGTCATGACCCATTTCACGGATACGCTGGTTATTTGCCCCGCGCAACACTTCAACGATATACCCCAAACCAAACCGCTGCCCAACCCGATACACACACGAAAGCGCTTTTTGCGCATCAGCCAGCCCATCGTAGCGCTTTGGCGGATCAAGGCAGATATCGCAGTTACCGCACGACTGCTGCTTACCCTCACCAAAATAGTTGAGTAACACCAGGCGACGGCAGGTTTGCGCTTCAGCAAAAGCCCCCATCGCGTTTAATTTATGCCGCTCGATATCTTGCTGCGCGCCCGCCGGTTTGTCTTCCAGACAGCGGCGTAACCATGCCATATCTGCCGGGTCATACAGCAACATGGCTTCAGCGGGTAGGCCATCACGCCCGGCACGGCCAGTTTCCTGATAGTAAGACTCAATAGTCCGTGGGATATCAAAATGCACTACAAAGCGGACATTGGGTTTATTAATCCCCATGCCGAAGGCCACGGTCGCGACCACCACTTGTAGGTCATCGCGCTGGAACGCTTCTTGTACCTGCGCCCGACGCCCGTTATCCAGCCCGGCGTGGTAAGCAGCAACACTGAGGCCACGGCTTTGCAAGCGGGCTGTCGTGTCTTCCACTTTTGCCCGGCTATTACAGTAAATAATGCCACTTTTACCCCGCTGGTCTTGTACAAAACGCCACAATTGATCGAGCGGTTTGAACTTCTCCACCAAGGTGTAGCGAATATTGGGGCGGTCAAAACTACTGATTTGAATCAATGGCTGTGACAAATTGAGCAAACGCACAATATCACCGCGCGTCGCTTCATCCGCCGTGGCGGTCAGGGCAATAACCGGTAAATCAGGGAAACGTTGTTTTAACTGGCCGAGGGCGCGATATTCCGGACGGAAGTCATGCCCCCATTGTGAGATACAGTGCGCCTCATCGATTGCCAGCAGCGCAGGCCGCCACTGATGCAGTTGATCGAGGAAACTCTCCATCACCAGCCGTTCCGGGGCGATATACAGCAATTTGATCTGACCACTGCGGCAACCGTCCATCACTGCTAGCTGCTGTTCACGGGTTTGCGACGAGTTTAGACACCCCGCACCCACGCCATAAGCCAGCAGTTGGTCGACCTGATCTTTCATTAAGGAAATTAAAGGGGAGACGACCAGCGTCAGGCCGTCCGTCACCAGTGCCGGGATCTGATAACACAAGGATTTACCGCCACCGGTTGGCATCACTACCAGACAATCTTGCCCTGATAGCGTGGCGTTAATAATTTCCTGTTGCCCAGGCCGGAATTGCTGATAGCCAAAAGTATCTCGCAATACCTGCACTGCCAGTAATTCCCTGTTTATCACTGCTGCGGTCGACACACTCTTCCCCAACTATAAGATCTGCACAGGCCGGTTAACCGGCCTGTGTCTGAAACTGTTCTAACGCCGGATGACGTTAAAGGACATCGTTCAACATGATACCCATACCCACCCGTGTTTGCCTAAAGTTATAGTCAATCATTGACTCACCATAGCCCGTGAACACCTGAGTATAGAAGCGAAGATGTTTACTGATTGGGTAGCTCCAGCCCATTTCAGCGCCGCCGTAACCGGTATTCCAGTTATAGTGGCCGTCCACACTGAACACACTGTCACCCAGGGCATAACCCACTTTCAGACGATAATAACCCATGTATTTATTGATATCCGGGTTGTCATCTTTTTCGTCGCTTTCCGGCAAACGATACCAAGGTTTCAGGTCAACTTCCCAATCGCCGCGCTGTGCCATTACACGAGTATAAGCACGGTTCCAGCTACGTGAGGTTGGGTCGGCTTTACCGTTGGATTGATGGTTAAGACCGAATTCTACTTCACGGAAATTCCAGCCCGCCAGCTCGTAATCTGTTGCCCACGCCAGAAACACCTGTGGTTCGTAGTTCGTTTCACGGAATGGCGAAGATTCACCGCTGTTAGAAGCCTGCCACCATGAACGCTGGGTATAAGATGCACCCAACAGCGAGTTTTCACCGGCAATACCACGCCAGATAGGGAAACCTAAACTCAGTTGGAATTTAACTTCATCCTTTCTGGCATTGTCCGCCCAATCATAAGAGCTAATGGCATTTTTATTAATATTGCTGGTATAGGTATATAACAGATAGTTAGTTTCATACGGATAAAGTAGGAACGGATTATCGTGATCCTGCAACATTGCCGCGATAATGCTGCCACGTACCGTTGGCGCATCATGAATCTTCTCAACCGTTGCTTCGTCTGCCTGTGCCAAGGTTGGCACCAGTAATAACGAAATTAAAAACCGCCAAAATCTTCCCATCATTTCCCCCATCATCTTACGGATTATTTCTATTTGTAATGAAAACAGCTCATTCTACACACAAATGTAATCTGGGATTAGTGTTGTTTATCTTTATGATTTAACGACTGGAAAACAACAAAGTAGAAGCATAAAATAAACAACTAATTAACCAGCATGATTATTGCTCATCGGCAATGACTAAGAGAATAAGGGAAAAATGTCAGTAACAACGTTAACGCTGGAAGATGCTCGTCATATGATTGGTGAAGTATTTGTGTATCACATGCCATTTAATCGTGAGTTAGGGCTAGAATTAATCCGTTTTGAGCAAGATTATGCTGAAATTGCCTTCGATAATAATGACAAACTGGTGGGTAATATCGCGCAACGCATTCTGCATGGCGGTGTTATCGCCGCAGTACTGGATGTTGCCGCCGGGTTGGTTTGTGTCGGTAACAGCCTGGTTCGCCATGAGCCGCTGATTCAAGAACAACTGCAAATAAAACTGGCCAAAATGGGTACCATCGACCTGCGTGTCGACTATCTGCGCCCCGGTCGCGGTGAACATTTTATCGCTAGCAGCCGTATTTTGCGCAGTGGTAATAAGGTATCTGTTGCCCGGGTCGAGCTGCATAATGAACGAGGGGTGCATATCGCCAGCGCAACGGCAACCTATCTGGTTGGCTGATTTACCTGTCAGCGGTGATGATTCGTAACGCGAAGTTAAGTACACTCACCGCATCTCCTTTCTTGTTCCGAGCCACACCATGGATAACCAACAAACCCGTCAGGGCATTTTCTTTGCTCTGGCAGCCTATTTTATTTGGGGTCTTGCCCCCGCGTATTTCAAGCTAATCCAACAGGTGCCGGCTGATGAAATTTTGACCCATCGAATTATTTGGTCATTTTTCTTTATGTTGATCCTGCTAACGATTAGCCGCAACTGGCCACAGGTGCGCAATGCTTGTAGAAACCGCAAGCGCCTACTCTTGCTGGCCGTTACCGCCGTGTTGATTGCCAGTAACTGGCTATTATTTATCTGGGCGGTGAACCACAACCACATGCTGGAAGCCAGTTTGGGTTATTTTATTAATCCTTTGGTGAATGTGTTATTTGGCATGTTATTTCTTGGCGAGCGCTTTCGTCGTATGCAGTGGGTCGCGGTGGCATTGGCCTTTGGTGGCGTGCTAATTCAATTGTGGCAATTTGGCTCCCTACCGATAATCGGGCTGGGTCTGGCGATTACTTTTGCCTTATATGGCCTGATACGCAAGAAGCTGGCAATTGATGCCCAAACCGGCATGTTGGTTGAAACAATGTGGCTCTTACCCATTGCTGCAGTGTATCTGTTCTTTATTGCTGACAGTCCAACCAGCCACATGAATGCCAACACTTGGTCACTGAATGTGTTGCTGGCTGCCGCTGGGGTGATTACTACCATCCCGCTGTTGTTCTTCACCGCCGCCGCCACACGTTTAAAACTGTCGACACTGGGCTTCTTCCAGTATCTTGGCCCAACACTGATGTTTATTCTGGCGGTGACCTTCTATGGCGAGACGATCGGTAACGATAAAATGGTGACCTTCGTCTTTATCTGGGCAGCGCTGCTGCTGTTCACCCTGGATGCGCTCTATACCCAACGTAAATTGCGCGCTTAGGTATAAGCCAAAAAAATGCTCAGTTACTCATTAAGTTATAATATTGATAACCAAAGAACTTGAAGTTGCAGGTAGGCAGCCAGCTAACACCCCTGCAGCTTCAAGGGCGAAGGTTAGAGCCAGTTCTTGCGTTTGAAATACAAGTAAGGTGCCAGACCAGCAATAATCATCAAACTGATCGCCCCTGGATAACCGAACGTCCAGCTCAGCTCAGGCATAAACTCAAAGTTCATCCCATAGCTGGATGCCACCAGTGTTGGCGGCAGGAAGACCACCGAGACTACCGAGAAGATTTTAATGATGCGGTTCTGTTCGATATTGATAAAGCCCATAGCGGCCTGCATCAGGAAGTTAACTTTCTGGAACAGGGATTCATTGTGCGGTAACAGGGATTCAATATCGCGCAGTACCTCACGCGCCTGTTCCAATTGGCCACTGGGCAAGCGAGCTTTACGAACCAAGAAATTCAGTGCCCGCTGGGTATCCATCAGACACAAACGTACTTTCCAACCGATATCTTCCTGTTCCGCCAAGGTGGACAGCGCAGCATCATACTCATCGCCCTGCTGGCCTTCCATAATGACGCGACTTAAGGCTTCCAAATCACTGTAAATATTTTCTATTTCGTCTGCCAACTGTTCAATTTTGGTTTCGAACAAATCCAGCAGTAGCTCATAAGCATTGCCATCAACCAGTGTCTGGTTACGGGCACGCATGCGATATAAACGAAATGCCGGCAATTCACGCTCACGCAGGGTATAAAGGCGGCCATCACGGATGGTAAATGCCACCGTTGAGTTACCGGCATGATCTTCAGCATCTTCGTAGTAGAAGAAGGAGTGAATATGCAAACCATCTTCATCTTCAAAGAATCGAGCGGATGCCTCGATATCGTCCAGCTCTGGCCGGGTTGCCAGGCTTTGCCCTAACTCACACTGGACGCGTTCCCGCTCCTCTTCTTCCGGTTCGACTAAGTCGACCCAAATTGAGGAAGTCAGGTCATCTGATTCATCCAGCTCCAAACGGCATAAGCGATTGTTGCTTAATTTAAATGCGCTCAGCATCGGCCAAAACTCCCTTGCGGTGATAGATAGGGATAACGCATTGAAGCACAGAAACAGGTAAGTATTGAGAAATACTCTATGTTTCAGACCATTAAGGAGATCTGACTCACAGCGACGGTTTAGCAGGGTCGCTGACAACCACGAAGGCTATCAGCAAATAGAGGATAGCCTTAGAAGTTGCACCATATGAACAGGTTATTGAGCCAGTATCTACTGGGTGTGTCCAAGGCGAATGTCCCCATAAAGAATAGTGCGCGCATGTTACGCCGAGAAGAAAAAGGCTGTCAACCGGTTAAAAGGGGTTAATTCGTGGGCGCCGTTTTTAGTGCTTACTGGCGGGATCTATTGTCCGGCAGCACGTGACTATAAAGCCGGTAAATTCCACCTTCCCCCCCCCTTATAACGTCTACGGGTTTGCGCTAGATTATACTCAGCCACTCTTAAGGATATTTAGCCCGAATGAAACAAATCACCCAGCAATCTCTGATGCAACTGAGCCAGCAGGCCCAGCAATCACCGCGCCTGAGGGCCAATCTCAACTTTCACCCGCAGCTTGACGATCCAATACAACGTTTGGCGATTGCGATGGAGCCACAAACCTATGTCCGTCCTCATCGCCATCCTCATAGCTGGGAGCTACTGACGGCACTGCATGGCAGCTTTATTGTGTTGCTGTTTGATGAGCAAGGTAAAGTCACGCACCGCGCAGTACTGGGTAAAGAAACGGCTATTTTAGAGATCCCCGCCAATATCTGGCATGCGGTGTTATCACTGGAGGTGGGCGCGGTCATTTTTGAGGTAAAACACGGACCTTATCAGCCGGTGGCGACTGAAGACCTGGCAAACTGGTCACCTGCCGAGGGTGAGGCGGAAGTCGGCAACATGTTGGCATGGTATGCCATGGCCGATATCGGCAAGCACTATCCGGGCTGATAGTGGCAAAAGCAAAAAAACCGAAGTCAGCATCGACTTCGGTTTTGTGTATCCTGTCCTTCATTTAGCCAAAACCTGGCAAAAATTCACAAACAGGCTTTCCCTTAAGTATTGACACAAAATCAACGCGTTATATTTTTAAATTTTTTGGTCGTGTCCGTCAGTGCAATTTCTGTCGGTAGCCGCTCCATAGAGCTGGCACCGTAGAAACCGTCACATTGCGGGCAGTTATCTATAATATATTGAGCATCTTCAGGCGTAGAGATCGGTCCACCGTGGCACAACACAATCACATCGTCACGGACCGCTTTTGCCGCTGCTGCCCAGTCGTTAATCAGGGGCACACAGTCAGCCAGCTTCAGTGCGGTATCAGCACCAATGTTACCGCCGGTGGTTAACCCCATATGAGGAACAATAATATCAGCACCCGCTTGGACCATGGCGACAGCATCTTCGGCACTGAAAACATAGGGTGTGGTGAGTAAATCTTTCTCGTGAGCCAAACGAATCATGTCCACTTCCAAACCATAACCCATGCCGGTTTCTTCAAGGTTGGCGCGGAAGTTCCCGTCGATTAACCCAACAGTTGGGAAGTTCTGTACACCAGAGAAACCCAATACTTTCAAATGGTCCAAAAATTGGTCGAACTGACAAAATGGGTCCGTGCCATTAACCCCCGCCAATACCGGCGTGTTTTTGACGACTGGCAGCACTTCTTTTGCCATATCAACCACAATTTCATTAGCATTGCCGTATGCCAGCAAACCGGCCAACGAACCACGGCCCGCCATGCGATAGCGGCCTGAGTTGTAAATAACGATCAAATCAATTCCGCCAGCCTCTTCACATTTTGCTGATAGTCCTGTTCCCGCACCGCCGCCAATAATCGGCTCGCGGCGGGCAATCATTTCCCGGAATTTGGCCAATATGGCCTGGCGTTGAAATTTTGGCATGTCACTTCTCCACGAATAAAATGGCCCTAAACCCGCCATACTTCAAACTGCATGTGCGTTGGCTGCCTTCGCTCACCCCAGTCACTGACTCGTGTAAGCTCCTGGGGATTTACTCAGTTGCCGCCTTCCTGCAACTTGAATTATTTAGGGTGTGATGGGATGGGCTCTTGGCTATTTCTTTAAAGTTTTCAACCGCTGCCTGGGCAAACTGTGGGTCATTGATATTGAATGGATAATGTACCAAGCGGCGTTTATTGGTTTGGATCACGGTTTCTTCCAGCGACTGGATAAAGGCTTTCAGTGCTTTTTCGTCCCAGAATGGCTGCCCCGGTGCATCCAGAGCCGAGAACCCGCCCTCAGGAATTAAGAACCGGACTTCACCTTCGCAGCGATTGAGCTTCTCGCCAATCCAGCGCGCCATCAAGATATTCTCTTGTTCAGTGGTGCGCATTAGCGTGACCTGCGCATTGTGCTTATAGAACAGGCGATCGGCATATTTAGCCGGAATGGTTGCCGGACTACCAAAGTTGACCATATCCAAGGCACCACAGGAACCGACGAAAGGGATCTGGCTGTGAGCAATGGCATCGAAGCGTTCTGGCCCGCAGGCTAATACTCCGTCAAATAACAGGTCGCAGATCTCGGTGGTGGTCAGATCAAGTGCCCCTGCCAGTAAGCCGCTTTCGGCCAGTTTTTCCATTGCTTTACCGCCACTGCCGGTGGCATGGAACACCAGACAGTCATATTCTGCCGATAATTCTGCACTAACCGCCTGAATACAGGGGGTAGTGACACCAAACATGGTCAAGCCCAGTGCCGGTTTGTCATCCGTCGCGATGGCTTCTTGTTGAGCAAAGTAAACCGCACCGGCGATTTGATGAGCCGCGTTGCTCAATACACGGTGAGAAATACGGTTAAGCCCGGCGATATCCGTGACCGAATACATCATGGCGATATCACTGGCACCGATGTAACCGGAAACATCACCAGAAGCCATGGTTGACACCATCAGTTTAGGAATACCGATAGGTAAACTTTGCATGGCGGGAGTTATCAGCGCCGTACCACCGGACCCGCCCAACCCTAATAGGGCTGCCACATCATCACGGCTGGCAATAAAACGCTCAAAAGCCACCGCCATCGCACTTATCGCCCGCCCTCTATCACCACAAAAGACGGCCTGACGCCCATCAGGATGATGGCTCGCCACCGTTTCGGCCGCAATATCAGCGCCGCCGGCGTGCTGACCTTCTTTGGTCGATAAATCAACCGTCACCGTGGTCAGGCCGGTTGCTTTAATCAATTCACTGACATACGCCAGCTCTTCGCCTTTGGTATCTGTCGTAGTCGCGATAAAAATATGACGGGGCATCTGAACATCCTTCTATAAATGCGGAATGTCACAAAAATTTAAGCAGCTCACGTCGTTATTATTGGGCATTAACTTTTTGCTTAGCGCCGAATAACGAAGCGAATTGGTTAAGATAGAACCATATTGAGACTAGGGTTTCATTTTTGCAAAGGGCATGACTTGAATATGAGACTGCCGCCTCAAATTTAATCCGTGGGTGAAATGCATTGATAGAGATTTGTGCAGCCGGTTTGTTATAGTGAGTACCAATACTTTCTGTAGACCATGGAGTGACCGTGAATAATCAGGATAAACAGGAACGCTCTCCTCCATCGTTAACCCCCATCAGGGCCAGAACCCGGCGGTTACTGATCGACACCGCCATGTCGATGTATGAGCAAGGCGCATTTCCGTCGATAACCGAAGTCGCAAACGCCGCCCAACTTTCCCGGGCGACGGCTTACCGTTATTTCCCAACGCAGAGTGCATTGGTCTCTGCCATGGTCGATGAAAGCCTCGGCCCGATATTGGCATGGCAACCGACCCAACCAGATGCGCGCCAGCGTATTGCCGAATTGCTCTCTTTTGCTTATCCACGCATGTTGCAACATGAAGGCGTGCTACGCGCGGCGCTGCATCTGTCATTACAGCAATGGGCGGAGCACCGTAATAATCCCAACAATGAAGAGAAGTTAGTCCGTGGTAACCGTAAACGACTGTTAAAGCTGGCCGTCGAGCCACTGGAAGGAACCTTGCCACCAGAAGACCTGCAACGGGTGATCCATGCCTTTTCGTTAATTTATGGCTCAGAAGTTTTTATGGTGCTGAAAGATATTTGGCATTTGGATGATGCTGGTATTCAGGATGTGACGCAGTGGATGGGCAAAGCCATTTTGCTACAAGCGGAAACCGATGCAAAAGTGGCGGCTCAAGATAAGGGCGAGAGTCGCTAAAGCCGCAGAGCTTACCCAAAGTCATTGATATTGCAGCAAGGCAGCAAATGAACGCATCCCGATGAGCTTATTTATGTTGAGGTCAACGGCAGTAAGTGATTCGGGTAAGTGAGAGCCGCTAACACCGCTGCGGCGTCAAGGCCGCAGGGTCTATTTATACAGCTTCTAATCGGGCGTAAGCCGCTACCAGCCACTTAATCCCGTCACCGGGGAAAGCAATCTGCAACCGACTGTGTTCACCGCTGCCTTCCAAATTCACTACCGTGCCTTCACCAAATTTAGGATGACGCACCCGCTGACCCAATGAGAAACCACTGTCATTCTCGCTCATTGGCGTGCCCATTCGGCGGTGATTAACCGGACGGGAGACCGTGGCACGCAGCCGAACTTCCTCAACACATTCCTGCGGTAATTCGCCGATAAAACGCGAAGGTCGGTGATTCACTTCTTTGCCGTACAGGCGGCGGCTCTCGGCGTAACAAAGCGTCAGTTTCTGCATCGCACGGGTGACACCGACATAGGCCAGTCGCCGTTCCTCTTCCAAACGCCCACCTTCATCCAGTGACATCTGGCTTGGGAACATGCCTTCTTCCATGCCCACGATGAATACTTGTGGGAACTCCAAGCCTTTCGCTGAATGGAGGGTCATTAATTGCACCGCATCCTGATAGGCATCAGCCTGCCCCTCTCCGGCCTCTAGCGCCGCATGAGAGAGAAATGCCTGTAGCGGCATTAAATCCTGATCTTCATCCTGATAACTGTATTGACGGGTCGCATTGACCAATTCTTCAAGGTTTTCAATGCGCGCCTGACCTTTCTCGCCTTTTTCCTGTTGGTACATCGACCACAAACCGGAATCGCGGATCACGCGGTCAGCTTGCACATGCAATGGCATATCCGCGGTTTCATGCGCCAGAGAGTCCACCAGCTCAACAAAACGTTGCAGCGCAGAAGCGGCGCGGCCTGCCAGCACTTGTTCCTGCAACAGAATACGCGTTGATTGCCATAAGGTTAACTGACGGTCACGGGCAGTTTGTCGCACCACATCTAACGTGCGATCGCCGATACCACGGGTGGGCGTATTGACCACCCGCTCAAAGGCAGCATCATCATTGCGATTGGAGATCAACCGTAGATAAGCCAATGCGTCTTTAATTTCCTGACGTTCGAAGAAGCGCTGACCACCATAAATGCGATACGGCATTGCAGTCTGCAATAAGGCTTCTTCCAATACGCGGGATTGGGCATTGCTGCGATACAAGATGGCGCAATCATTGAGTGCACCGCCGTTGTCCTGCCAGGCTTTAATGCGGTTAACCACAAAGCGGGCTTCATCCAGCTCGTTAAAGGCACAATAGAGTGAAATTGGCTCACCTTCGATACCGTCCGTCCACAGGTTCTTCCCCATGCGACCCTCATTATGGGCAATCAGGGCATTAGCCGCCGTCAGGATATTGCTGGTAGAGCGGTAATTTTGTTCCAGCCGGATGGTTTTAGCACCGGGAAAGTCGGTCAGAAAACGCTGGATATTCTCGACCTGCGCCCCACGCCAACCATAAATTGACTGATCGTCATCGCCGACGATCATCACATTGGCGTGTTCGCCCGCCAGTAGACGGATCCAGGCATACTGGATGTTATTGGTATCCTGGAACTCATCCACCAAAATATTGGTAAAGCGTTCGCGATAATGTTTGAGGATATGCGGTTTATTTAGCCACAGTTCATGCGCGCGTAACAATAGCTCGGCAAAATCCACCAGACCGGCGCGATCACAGGCTTCCTGATAGGCCTGATAGATACGTAGCCAGGTGGCTTCAACCGGATTACCGTAGCTCTCAATATGCTGTGGACGTAACCCTTCATCTTTTTTGCCGTTGATGTACCACATTGCCTGACGCGGCGGCCATTGCTTCTCGTCTAAATTCAGTGCCTTGACGAGGCGTTTCAGTAACCGCAGTTGATCGTCGCTGTCGAGGATCTGGAAATCCTGCGGCAGATTAGCATCCATATGGTGAGCGCGTAGCAAGCGATGCGCCAGCCCGTGGAAAGTACCAATCCACATTCCGCCCTGACTGGTACCAATCAGGTGCTCAATGCGGTGGCGCATTTCAGCCGCCGCTTTATTGGTGAACGTCACTGAGATAATCGAATATGGCGAGGCGTTTTCTACCGATAACAACCAGGCAATACGATGAACCAGCACCCGGGTTTTACCACTGCCTGCCCCGGCCAGTACCAACAGGTTGCAGCGTGGCGCGGCCACGGCTTCGCGTTGTTTTTCATTCAGGCTGTCGAGCAGATCAGAAACGTCCATAGGCACCGTTTATCGGGTAAGGGAAAATAGCAAAATCGCCGGTTACCCAGGTATTTTGCCACCATTCCACTGTGAATTTATACAGATTTATTGCACAAGATTATAACAATGCGGTCAGGGAAGCCAACTGTGAAATTTCAATATGTGGCAATAACCGGCTATCACTGGCCGTCATCAGGTTTTGTTCGCGGTCGTTAATCCAGCACGCTTGCATGCCGCAACGCAACGAACCGGCGACATCGGTCGTCAGGTCATCGCCAACATGTAGGATATGCTTCAGCGGGATATCCAGGTGATTCGCCGCTTTATGGTACATATCGCGGAACGGCTTGGCACGGCCGTGGGTGCCTGAGCGCAGTACAAACTGGAAATAGCGGCCCAAACCACAAGCTTTAGGATCGGCATTGCCGTTGGTGATAGCCACCAGCGGGTAATGCTCAGCCAGCGCACTCAGCGTGTCATGGGTGGCTTGTGGCACATAGATACGGCTGCGCCATAGGGCAAAATGTTCCATGGCCGCATCCGCCCCACATTGCGCTGCTGATTTACTCAGGCCATGACGTATCAAACCCAGCTCAATCGCATGCCAGCGCCACTGGGTAACATCGTGATAGATGTCGGGGTCTTGTACCAGTAACTCACTGCGGAAACGTTGAAAATCCACGGCTTGTAACTGCGCCAAATTAGGGTGGTACTGCTGTAAAAAGGCCACAGACTCTTGTTCAGTACGGGTGATCACCGGCCTATTGTCGTACAGGGTGTCATCCAAATCGAAAGTGATAGCGGAAATACGCTCAAGTGGACGATAAAAATGCATCAGGATTTACCTCGTTTGGCCCGTGGATGAGCAGCATCATACACTGTTGCCAGATGTTGAAAGTCAAGATGGGTATAAATTTGTGTGGTAGTCAGATTGGCGTGGCCGAGTAATTCTTGCACCGCGCGCAGGTCGCCGCTGGATTCCAGCATATGGGTGGCGAAAGAGTGGCGCAGTTTATGTGGATGAATATGACTACTGACACCCTGTTTTATCCCCCACTCCGCAAAGCGTTTTTGCACATTACGCGCTGAAATTCGCTTACCGGTATTGGCCAGGAAGATGGCATCATCTTGCGGTTCAAACAATTCACGCAACGCTAGCCAATGTTCTAACCAGGTGACCGCGGTTCTGCCGATCGGCACTTTACGCTCTTTGCTGCCCTTACCCGTCACCCAAACCTCACCGCTGGCCAGATCGACGTGTTTGCAGTTCATCCCCACCAGTTCAGATAAACGCAGACCCGCACCATACATCACCTCCAGCATCGCCCGGTCACGCACCGCCAATGGATCATTCAGATCGATATCCAGCAGTTTATCAACTTCGTCGACATCAATGTTTTTCGGCAAATGGCGACCTGAACGTGGCGTGCTAACCCCTCTGGCGGGGTTAGCCTGCAATCCCCCCTGACCGACCATCCAGTCGAGGAAACTGCGCAAAGCCGAGAGCCGTAAAGCCAAGCTGGATGAGTGTAAACCAGCGCGTTTACTGCGGGAAACTAAGGAACGCACCTGAGCGGCATCAAGCCGCTGCCAATGCGCAAGGCCCATTTGTTCACCCAGCACCATTAACGCCTGTAATTGGCGCCGATAACTGGTGATAGTGAGTGGACTGAGCTGACGCTCAACTTTGAGATACCGCAGGAAAGCCTCTACCGGTGGAGCCAGCGAGGCACTGAATTCGGTCATACCGGTTCTATCCAACGCTCCAGCAGGCTTGGCAATAACAGTGATAGCTGATTCAGCATCACGGTACCCATGCCTTGCTGATAATGCTGTGTATCTCGGCTGCTAAAGATAATGACACCCAAACCGCCATCTTTACCCAGCATTGACAGTGCCACCGAACCCACCTGCTTAGCCTGAGGCAAGAGCAGCAGCAGTTCCGACCCATTCAGGCTACCCAAATAGTGGTTATTACTCCCCAGCCGTTGAATACGCAGCGGTTCGAAAGCATGGCGGGAAAGTGCCAGGTGGGTGAAGTCAGACGGCGCACCGATATGCCAACGGTCGCTGAATAAACGGACATTAGCACCGGCCAGGCCGAAATCTCTGCCCCAACGCTGCAAACGGTTAAGTAAATCTTGTAAGCTGCTGGCGGCGGCCAGATTGCTCTGTAATTGCAGCAAACGATTGAACAACACTTCATTCAAACCCGCCTGTTCCATCAGCAAGGTGATTTCTTCTTCCAACTGGCTTATCTGATTACGCTGACGCCCTAGCTGCCATTCCACCAGCGAGACCGTGCCTCTCACCGGATGGGGAATATGCATCTGTTCAACTAAACGAGCATTGCGGATAAAGAAGTCGGGATTTTGCAATAAATACTGCATAACGGCATCGTCATCTAACTCGATACCCGCTAGCGCCTGCTCCTCAGAACTTTTCATGTCACACCCGTCATAATAAATATTTATACCCTAAATAATTCGAGTTGCATGAAGGCGGCCAACACACATGCAGCTTGAAGTATGACGGGTATACTATAGATGAATGAAGCCATCATACACATGAGTAGCCGGCCCCGTCATATACAGCGGGTGACCTGGCCCTTTCCAACTGATTTGTAAACTACCGCCTGGCAGTTCAACATGAACCTCTGCGGCCAATAACTCTTGCTGGATGCCGACCGCTACCGCCGCACAAGCCCCGCTACCACAAGCCTGGGTTTCACCGGCACCGCGTTCGTACACCCGTAAACGAATGTGTTCGCGGCTGACTACCTGCATAAAACCGATATTGGCCCGTTCAGGGAAGCGCTCATGGCTTTCTAATACTGGGCCGAGCAAGGCAACATTGGCAACCGAAACATCGTCAACCTGCATCACGCAATGAGGATTACCCATCGACACCACGCCACATAATACCGTGTGCTCAGCGGCGCGAAAAATATAAGTTTTCTCCGCTTTAGTCGCCCGGAAAGGGACGGCTTGCGGATCAAAATTGGGTTCGCCCATATTGACGCAAACCAGTTCATGCTCAGTCACACTCAATATCATGCGGCCCGTTTGGGTGCTGACACTGATATCGCGTTTGTTGGTCAGCCCTTTCAGCCGCACAAAACGGGCAAAACAGCGCGCGCCATTGCCACACTGAGAGACTTCGCTGCCATCGGCATTAAAAATGCGGTAGTGAAAATCCAGCTCAGGATCGTAAGGCGGCTCTACTACCAACAACTGATCAAAGCCCACGCCAGTGTGCCGGTCGGCTAATCGGCGGATCAACTCTGGCGAAAAATAAACATTTTGAGTAACCGCATCAACAACCATAAAGTCGTTACCAAGACCGTGCATTTTGGAGAACTGCATATCAAACTCCGCTGACTTTTATTTACTGGCTAAATTCGGTACTGGCAAATTTGGCACGGGCAAATTAAATACTGACTCAATCTGGCTGCGATAAACGTAATTACAGCGGCCCGACGATAGATTTTGTCTGGTTGGCCCCTGACTGATCCTGTTGGTTTTTCTCTACCTGACCACTATCCGGTTGCGCGGTTTCTACTTTTGGTTTGTCTGATGGCGGGAAATATAACGGGCCTTTCAGACCACAACCGGCCAGCGCGAGCACCATCATAGCCGCCAGCGGCCAACAAAATTCTTTTTTCATTTTTAACGCCTGTAACGTGTTTTAACGTCGGAAAATTGTTTTAGCACATTAATGCCTGTAATTCATGCGCCCAAGGTCTCTATAATCGCAGGTGGATCATGAAAAGCAATAGGAATTGAATATGAACGACAGCGAGTTTCATCAGTTAGCGGATCAATTGACGCTTTACATCGAAGAGACACTGGACGGTTTTAGCGGCGATAGCGATATTGATTATGAAACCAATGGTGGGGTGATGACCCTAACTTTCGAAAATGGCAGCAAGATTATTATCAACCGCCAAGAACCGTTACATCAGGTATGGCTGGCGACTAAAGCGGGCGGTTATCATTTTGATTACCGCGAAGGGCATTGGTATTGCTCGCGTAGCGGCGAAGAATTCTTTAGTAAATTGTCTGAAGCTGCGACCGCTCAAGCCGGGGAAGACGTGAGTTTTGGTAACAGCCTGCCACTGTAGAATTATCTACCGGTCAGGCAATCTGGCTGGTATTAATCCTATTTAAGGTGATTTAATATTTATGGTCAGCATCTAATTATAAAGATTATTAATAATAAATTGTCTATTAAAAATAATTGCATTATAAATACATATCAATTCATCTACTGACTATCAATAAAAAACACTATTCACATTGACCTCCAGCAAATATACGACATAATAATTAATGCATTTATTAAACAAGGCTATATTTAACTAAAATATATTTATAAAAATAATTAAAAAACCATATTGGTGTAAACACCCTATTTATTCACAAAATATTAATCCAATCGAAAGATTATCGATTAAGGTGAAAAAATGAATATTGGAATTATTGGTTCAGGGCCCGCAGGAGTGAACTGTGCCATTGCTATTTGCAATAATTTAAATACTGATAATATCAGTATCAATATTTATGATCCTGGGAAGCCATTTCGAGGACGAGCCTTCGATACTGACTCAGAAGCCATGCTGTTAAATACCAGCATTGCAATCTGTTATATCGACCCACAAAAACCTAACAACTTCTTTGAATATCTACATAAATACTACAACCCCGATCTAGACATAGGAGATGTAGTTCCACGCTATATCGTTAGGAACTATTTTCAGTATGAATTCAATAGAGCAACTCAGCACATTAAGCAAGCCCGTTTTATCCAGGCTAATGTCGACAATGTCATAATCGATTCAGATAATCACTTATATATTAAGGTTGGCAATGCGTATTTTGGCTACGATGCCGTTATTTTAGCGACTGGACTCAAATTCAAAGATCTTCCTCAGCAATATCAAAAATTTAATTCACTTGGTCGCCAATAAGCACAAGGGGGCGATTGGTATTCATGCGCGTAGACCTTTTTTTCCTGCTGTACGCCATTATATCGTACCGACTATCAATCATGCTTTTTTACAGCAATACCGTTCAGGCATAAAAGGGCTGCCTGCTGATAATAAATCCAGAGTTTTGTATCTAATAAAAATGCTAGAACAATATATAAATCAATATATCTTTAGAGGAATTTATCCCTTCAGCGCCAATCACCCTGGATAGCCAACTTAATAAAGAGATTCAGCTCTGCCTCAGCCATCGTAATGTATGGGAAAAAGTGCTCATGGACACTGTTGACTGCCTAAATGAAATTTGGCCAGCACTTTCTGAGGAGACAAAGCGCGGGTTCGATACGAAGATAAACCCATGGTTAGGGCGTATGATACATTTAATCCCATTACGTAATGCACTCATTTTAAGAAGTTTATTCAAAGCAGGCCAACTCTCTTTTATTGGACAGCGAGAGATGGCTCAAATCACACCACCGAGTTATGACTATTTAGTTAATGCCACTGGGCTTCAAAGTGTAAGCGGAGATAGCCTTATACAAAAAACGCATCAAAGCCAACTTGTTAGACTTAACGATAGTGGTGGTTTAAGTATAGATGCTGATACTCATCGCCTAAATAATCACGCTGCTTTATATGCATTAGGTTCATTGACTCAGGGAAAAATTTTCGCATCCAACTCCATATTCTGTACCGCAAGTGGGGCTGAAAAAATTGCTAGTCATCTGGCAAATATTAAAAAGCCAGTAATTTGACCCAATCAGTTCCTTATTTTGATATTATTTGCCAGAAAAAATTAATGGAACTGCTGCGCTGGCGCAAAGGCTTCTTTATCAGCAAGATGCAGCTGAGACAGCGTATTGCTGCGGAAAGGAATCACCTGAGTCCGGCCATCTAACTGCACAATTTGGTAGAATTGCGGCAAATTGAAGTTGATAAAGCTGGAGCCGTAGGTAAAGCGGTCGTGGGAAGATGAATAGAAACGGCTGACATCCCGCACCAACTCCTCTTTACTGCCCTCGCAATGGTGATAAACCTCGACGCGGTTTGACTCATCCAAAATATAAATATTAAAGCCTTTCTCATCTGCGGTGCCTTCGAAGAAAAACTGAATGATCCCTTCGCTCGCAAAGCCATCGACTACCGGTGGCAGATGAATTTGATCAGCTTCGACCTGAATCGATAACCCATGAAGCTTATTATTGGAAATCGCACCATAGAATTCGACCGCATTTTCCAATTTCTGAACCGAGACACTTAAGCGCTCAAAGAACAATCCCCAAGTCTGCCCGGAAACTCGCACCGCTTTGAAACGGCCCGGTTCCTGGCGGGTGCTGGATAAACGCAATTCAATACACTCGGAAACTAACTGCTGAATTCGGGTACGAATCAAGCCACGCAAATGTTGGCTGTAACAGAACACATCCACGGATTCTGGCGGTGCCGCATCCTGATGCATTTTGCCTAAAATAGTTTTCAGGGCTTCCAATACTGCTTGCTCACCACTGAAATGCAGGGTTCGCACTTCATTCCATGAGTTGCGGTACAGCAAATCGATGCTCCCGACCAGGCATTGCTGCTGTTCGCCAAAACTGAAAACATCCAGTTTACGGAAATCAAAATGCACCACCTGATTGCGGAAAGCCGCCGTAGGGTCATGTTCCAGATTGACGATAATCGCCAAGTGGCGGATTTCACACGGGCTATACAGCGCTTTAGGGGTTGGCGCGGGCAGGCGTAATGGGAAGTGGTGAGAGATATCCGTCACCAGTTCTTGCAGTTTCACCGTATCGCACAAATTGGCACTTTTAATATGCAACCGCGTCTTACTGGTTAACAGGCCGTTGAAATAGGCCCAAGACACCAGCTTGTTCAGGTAACGGTTATATTCCAATGGCTGATGGCTGACAATAGCCTCCATCGAGGGCGCTTGGTTATACAAGTACCAGCCTGGGCGATTGGCACGGCCTGCCGGAACATGAATAAAGGTCAGATGCTCTTCCGATAAGTCGGGTGAAATTTGCGGGTTAACCAGTGTCACTTTGCCCGGCAAAGCTTCAAATGCCGCATACAATTTACGGGTCAGAACCCCGATATCTTGCGGGCTGGCGCTGACACTCAAGTTATTGCGCCGCGCAAAGCGAATCAAATTACGATAGCTTTGCATCATGGCGTCCAACAACTCGTCATGCGCTTCACGCACCCGTTCAATTTTCCAGTTGGCGCGGTTATCCAGCACCGCCAGGTTTTCGTCACTCCAGCCCCATTCACTGACCAGTTGGCTGAGGATTTCACGCCGCCAGCCAGCGCTCGCGGGCGTGCGAGATAATTTCTCACACACTTTCAGATAGAAACAACGGCGCACCAGATTCAACCGGGTGGTGTCATTGATTTGGGTCAAATAGCGAGTAACGCGATCGAGCATCATGCAATAAGCATCAAGGCCAAACGCCACAATTTCACCGGCATGCAGCCGCTGTTTGATTTCCATCGCCAATAGTTGGGAGTTAGGATATTCCCACGAATAGGCTTCGAGCAGGACTGTTTTCAGCACCGCCTTATAAGGCGAATCAATACTTTTATACAATTGCCATAAACTGGCCCCGAAATACTCTTCCGCTGACAGGGTGCTCAGACCGCCCAAATCCAGCCATTCGTTCGGTGTTAAGACGCCCTGCGCATACAGTGACAGCACGTAATCGTCGTAATGGTTCTCTTCTTCGATCGGAACCATATTCCACAGAATACGTTTCCCTGCCAGACGAACCGCACTGCGGTAAAACTCATCCAGCAATAAAATATGTTGAGTGGAGCCGCAATCTTCGCCACCCAGACTGCCACTGGCGTTATGGCGGAAGCGGTTTTCATCTATCAGGAAGAAGCTCACTTCTACACCCATGGATGCAGCCCATTTTTCTAGCTGGCTACATTTTTGTTGCAGGCGGTTGCGTTCTTCAGAATCGAGCCAGGCTTGATGGCACACCCAAACATCCAGATCTGATGTGTGACACTGGCCGATAGATGAGGTACTGCCCATTGAATAAACCCCGGTAATCGGCAGTTCGCCGCCGATGCCCTGCGATAAAGGTTCGCCGCACTTGGCTTCGACTTCAGCAAGGTACTGTTGTTGGGTTTCATTTGGCGTGAAGATACAGACACCATGGGGAACGTTACCATCAAGGTAACCCGGCATCAGTGGATGATGATAATGTAGTAAGATCGGTAGCAGACTGTAGACCTTTTGGAAGGCTGGCCCCATGGCCGCCAAGGCGCGATCGACTCGTAATTGGTTGATCGCATCCAGTCGCTGTTTCAGTGTCTCGATGTAGAGGTACAAGACGTCTCGCCTGGTTATTCCGGTGCTTAGAATTGTTCCGGTGCTTAGAAAAAAACCCGTGTTCCAGATTCGTTTATTGCTTTTTTTGACTTTCACCAAAAATGTAATTTTTGTTGAACTGACCAAAAAACATTTTGTTTGAAGGCATTTTGTTTGAATAACAGCTAACGAATTATTGCTGGAAACGTGATCAATCTAACACCTTGCCGATTGACCGTAAAGCTATCCCTACAAATTGTAACGTCTATCGACACTCTTCTTACATGGCGTTACGGGCAGGCAGAGGGATAACGATGCCGCGACGTCAAGGAAGAAGTTATCCCGTCATGTATTTGTTACAATAGCTGCTTTCTTGTGCTCTTATCCGTCTGCTTCATGTGGTTACCGCACTGACAGTGTTTAGCGGTCAATGATAGGATGGGCCGCAAAATATAAAATGGTAACAAGCAATGTTAGACAAAATTATTCGAATTGCCACGCGACAAAGCCCGCTCGCCTTATGGCAAGCACATTATGTTCAACATTTACTGCAAGCCAATCACCCCGGCCTGCAAGTCGAATTGGTGCCAATGGTTACCCGTGGGGACATCATTCTGGATACGCCACTGGCAAAAGTGGGCGGTAAGGGCTTGTTCGTCAAAGAATTAGAACTGGCGATTCTGGATGGTCGGGCCGATATCGCCGTCCATTCCATGAAAGATGTGCCGATCGCCTTCCCTGAAGGTCTGGGCCTGGTCACCATTTGCGAACGTGATGACCCGCGCGATGCCTTCATATCAGCAAATTATGCCCATGTAGATGACCTGCCTGCTGGCAGCATCGTCGGTACCTCCAGCCTGCGCCGCCAGTGCCAATTGCGCGAACGTCGGCCGGATCTGGTTATCCGTGACTTGCGGGGTAACGTCGGTACCCGCCTTGCCAAGCTGGATAACGGCGATTATCACGCGATTATTCTGGCCGTCGCGGGTCTTAAGCGCCTCGGGCTGGAAACACGGATCCGCTATGCCATGCCAGCAGAAGAGTCGTTACCCGCTGTCGGTCAGGGCGCGGTCGGTATCGAGTGCCGCCTGGATGATGATTTTACCCGCCAATTGCTGGCACCACTGAATCATCGTGACACCGAATTACGGGTGCTCGCAGAGCGCGCCATGAATACTCGCCTTGAAGGGGGTTGTCAGGTGCCGATTGGCAGCTACGCTGAATTGGAAGGCGATACGTTATGGCTGCGCGCCTTAGTGGGTGCACCAGATGGTAGCGAGATAGTGCGAGGCGAACGCCGTGGCCCTGCTGCCAATGCAGAGCAAATGGGGATTGAACTGGCCGAAGAGCTGCTTTCCCGTGGCGCACGGGAAATACTGGCCGAGGTTGATCAGGGTAACCCACCACTATGACGATTCTGGTGACCCGTCCCTCTCCAGCTGGGGAGCAATTAGTCAGTCGCCTGCGTGCACTGGGCCGGGTTGCCTATCATGCGCCATTGATTGATTTCTCTCCCGGCAATGAGCTGTCCAAACTGCCTGCTTTACTCCAGGATATGCAGGCGGGTGACTTGGTTTTTGCGTTATCGCAGAACGCAGTGCGTTACGCTAACCCACTGTTAAAAAGAAATAACCTGTTATGGCCGGCACAGTTATCTTATTATGCTATTGGTCGTACCACCGCGTTAACACTGCATACCGTCAGCCGCTTGCATGTCACTTTCCCGCCAATGGGAGAGACTAGCGAGATGCTGTTATCATTACCGGAATTGCAAAAACTGGCCGGTAAGAAGGCTCTATTATTACGGGGTAATGGTGGGCGGGAGCTGCTCGGTGAAAGCCTTGCAGAACGGGGAGCGGCGGTGACCTTCTGCGAATGTTATCAACGCAGCCCGATCTTTTATGATGGCAGTGAACAAAGTGCTCACTGGCAACGTGCTGGTGTCGATATTCTGGTGATAACCAGCGGCGAAATGTTACAACAGATCTATACTTTAGTTCCTGATTACTATCGTTCTTCTTGGTTACTGCGCTGCCGTCTGATTGTCGTCAGTGATCGTATTGCTACTCTGGCAGCCCAAATGGGCTGGAGTGATATCCGGGTGGCAGAGAATGCCGATAACGACGCGCTGATCCGCGCGCTACAAGACTTTCAATAAACCTGAAACCTGACTATGGGATGCCCAATATGACGGAACAAAATACCCCATCCGCACCAGTGGAAGAGACAACCACTGCGGTTGAGAGGCACCAACAGCCAGAGCCTGAAGGCCGCCGGGAGAAACGAACCGGTCCAATTCTGGGCGCCATTGCTATTGCATTGGCCATCGCGCTGGGTGCCGGGCTTTATTATCACGGACACCGGCAGGCTCAGTTACAAGATGCGGCTAATATCGCGCTACAACAACAATTGGCAGAATTGAAACAGAGTCAGTTGCAGGGAAAACAACAACTTGAGTCATTATTGCAACAGCAAGGCAAAGCACTGGAAGCCGCAGAGCGTCAACAAACGTCGCTGACGCGCCAACTTAATGAGTTGCAGGAAAAAGTCGCCACCATTTCAGGCAGCGACGCCAAAACCTGGTTACTGGCACAAGCTGATTTTCTGGTGAAAATGGCCGGACGCAAATTGTGGAGCGATCAGGATGTCACCACCGCAGCCACATTATTGAAAAGTGCCGATGCCAGTCTGGCTGATATGAATGACCCCAGCCTTATAGATGTACGCCGCGCATTGACTGAAGATATCAGTACCCTTTCGGCGGTCAGTCAGGTGGATTTTGACGGCATTATCCTCAAACTGAACCAACTGTCGAATCAAGTGGATAACCTGCGTTTAGCGGATAACAATACCGATGACTCGCCAATGGATGCCGATAGCGATGAGCTGTCCAGTTCATTATCCGAATGGCGTCAGAATCTGAGCAAAAGCTGGCACAGCTTTATGTCTGACTTCATTACTATTCGCCGCCGTGATAGTAGTGCCGAGCCACTGTTGGCACCGAATCAGGACGTTTACTTGCGCGAAAATATCCGTTCCCGCCTGCTGGTAGCCGCTCAAGCTGTCCCTCGCCATCAGGATGAAGTGTATAAACAGTCGCTGGAGACTATTTCCACTTGGGTTCGTGCCTATTTTGATGTGAATGACCCAAGCACCAAGGCTTTTCTGGATGAACTGGAAGATCTGAGTCAGCAGTCAATCTCAATGGATGTGCCTGATCAATTGAAGAGCCAGCCAATGCTAGAAAAATTGATGCAAACCCGGGTTCGTAACTTACTGACACAAACACCCGTTGCCGCCCAGGAGGAATAAGTATGCTGCGAGTTTTACTGTTATTCCTTATTCTGACTGCCGGGATCGTCCTTGGCCCAATGCTGGCTGGGCACCAAGGTTATGTATTGATCCAAACCGATAACTACAACGTTGAGACCAGTGTGACCGGTCTGGTTATTATGTTGGTATTGGTATTGGTGGCGTTCCTGATCGTTGAGTGGATACTGCGCCGTATTTTCCGTACCGGAGCCCGCACCCGTGGCTGGTTTATGGGCCGCAAACGCACTCGCGCCCGTAACCAGACCAAGGCCGCGCTGATCAAACTGGCTGAAGGTGATTTCAAACAAGTTGAGAAGTTGCTCACCCGCAATGCCTTACACGCCGAGCAACCGATGGTGAACTACCTGTTGGCGGCTGAAGCCGCGCAGCAGCGAGGTGATGAGTTCCGGACCAATCAATATCTGGAACGAGCAGCAGAAGTTGCTGATACAGATCAGTTGCCAGTAGATATTACCCGAGTGCGCATTCAATTGGCGCAGGGTCATGCTCATGCGGCACGTCATGGAGTGGATCGTTTATTGGATCAAGCACCACGTCACCCAGAAGTGCTGCGTCTGGCTGAACAGGCTTTCCTGCGTACCGGTGCTTACAGTTCATTGCTGGAAATTTTACCCGCGATGGGCAAAGTGCAGGTCCATACGCCAGAAGAAATCGCCGCATTGGAGCAGCAAGCTTATATCGGCATGATGAATCAATGTATGGCGGAAGAAGGCAGCGAGGGTTTGAAACGCTGGTGGAAAGATCAAAGCCGTAAAGTACGCAATGAGATCCCATTGCAAGTCGCATTAGCAGAGCATCTCATTGAATGTGATGATAGTGATGTAGCCCAGCAAATCATTCTCGACGGGCTAAAGCGCCAATACGACGAGCGTCTGGTGCTGCTTATCCCACGGCTGAAATCCGGTAATCCAGAGCCGCTGGAGAAATCCCTGCGCCAGCAGATCAAACAGCATGGCGCAACACCGTTGCTCAATAGTACCCTTGGCCAACTGATGCTGAAACACGGTGAATGGGAGAAAGCCAGCGAAGCCTTTAAAGCCGCGCTGGCGCAGCGTCCGGACGGCTATGATTACGCATGGCTGGCTGATGCTATGGATAAACTACATCGCCCTGAGGATGCCGCTCAGGCACGCCACGAGGGGCTACTATTGGCCCTGCGGCAGAATGGGGAATCACTCTGATCATTAGCCAAACAGCAATCTAGAGGCTCCTGATTCGGCACCCTGCGGCTTCAAGTCGTAAAGAATAGCCAAAGTAATTGGAGCTGCAGGTAGGCAGCAAGCGAATAAATCCCGATGAGCTTACACCGGTAAGTGATTCGGGTGAATGAGCGCAGCTAACACCCCTGCGGCTTCAAGTCGTAAAGAATACCCAAAGTAATTGGAGTTGCAGGTAGGCAGCAAGCGAATAAATCCCGATGAGCTTACACCGGTAAGTGATTCGGGTGAATGAGCGCAGCTAACACCCCTGCGGCTTCAAGGACGAAGGGTATGCAAAAAAAAACNNNGCGTCTAAAATTTTCAGGTCTACAGACAATAATGTCGGTGCCTCACTCAACGTTATGCCCGGTATGTGATGAAGATGTTCAACATCGTTTACATGGACAATAGGCACCCTAAAATTGGCTCTGCATCATCTCTGGGTTTATGAAGTGGCGATAAAGCCAGGCTGTCATAAGAAGTGAGATGAGCATCTACGTAATAGATAATGCACTTAGCGTGCCAAATCGGATGGCTGACAATAATTTTATTCAACCCGCCCTCAATATATTTTTAATTGACTGATAAATAATAATTTTATTTTATCACTCATCCATTATGCCATGCAGCTTCACGGTCACATTAATCCTCATGCAACCTGGGTGATCTGTCGCTACAAAACGACGTTATAAGCGGCCATTTTTTTTCTTCATATTTATCATTGGATTATATGTCTCTATTGGGAGACAAAGCATTCACCTTTTGTCGCAAAAAGCCAAAACCTATTATCTGGCATGATAAATCGTATCGCGAGCCATGCTAACAGCAGAATTTGATCAAAGAGTGCCAACAACGGTTCAGGCGTAAAATAAACAAGTCTCAGCCTAAGGCTGATGGCTAACCGCGAGAGATAATTATAGAAATAGAAGATGGGGATGGGGATGACAGAAAGGTGGCATTATCCAGACGAAAAAAAACCCCGCATCGCGGGGTTTCTTCTGAAATTGGTCGGCGAGAGAGGATTCGAACCTCCGACCCACTGGTCCCAAACCAGTTGCGCTACCAAGCTGCGCTACTCGCCGATTTCTTACTGCTTACTCTACATGGCCTTTCGACCTATGTCCATGTAAATCTTAATAAAATCTACATGTTTTGTGTGGTGCGAAGGGAGGGACTTGAACCCTCACGTCCGTAAGAACACTAACACCTGAAGCTAGCGCGTCTACCAATTCCGCCACCATCGCATGTTCCACAAAATTTGGGGTGGCTAATGGGGCTCGAACCCACGACAACTGGAATCACAATCCAGGGCTCTACCAACTGAGCTATAGCCACCATAACTTCTTACAACTTACTTCGTCGTACGCGGCAATCTTACCACCGCAGCTCTTGCACACAAAATTAATGGTGCGCCCGACAGGATTCGAACCTGAGACCTCTGCCTCCGGAGGGCAGCGCTCTATCCAGCTGAGCTACGGGCGCTTAGCGCCGTTTCGGGTGAGGATACTACGATTTAAATACCAGGCTGTCTAGTGCTTTCTTAGAAGAAATGGTGTGTTTGCTTACGCTTTGCACACTATGCTGCAAAAGTCAGCCATTGATAGCCCTCCCCCCGCTCGATTCGCTGGTTTTATAGGCGTTTTGTTTCAGTCGGTACCTGTTTATGCATTCTCAGGCCAAAATAGCATGCCGAGACTAATCCAAGGAAAATAGCCCCAGCCAACAAAGATAAACGCGTCTCCGGGTTAATTCCCATTCCGACCAACACACAAATCAGAAAGGCAATAGTGAGATAGTTTACATAGGGGAACAGGATGGATTTAAACGGATGCTGCTTCAACGCTTCTTTATGTACCTGACGGAAACGCAGTTGGCTCACCAAGACCACAAACCACGGCACCATACCCGGTAGTACGCTGGCACTGTATACGTAAACGAACACCTGCTGTGGATGCGGGATAATGTAATTAAGGCTCGAACCCACCAGCAAACATAGGATGGTGACAGCAATACAATAAACGGGGACACCACTGGCAGACAGTTTCGTTAAGCAAGCAGGTAACTGGCGATTTTTTGCCAAGGCATACAACATGCGCCCGCCGCTATACATTCCACTATTACAACCTGATAGCGCCGCAGTCAGCACCACAAAGTTAATAATACCCGCCGCTGAAACTATCCCTATTTTGGCAAAGGTCAGGACAAACGGACTACCGGTGGTACCAATACCGTTCCATGGGAAAATAGTGACAATGACGAAGATCGCGCCAACATAGAAAATAAGAATGCGCCATAAGATGTTATTGATGGCACGCTTCAAGGTCACCTGCGGGTTTCTGGCCTCACCTGCGGTAATGCCCACCAGCTCGACGCCTTGATAGGATGCCACCACAATACATAACGCAAACATGAACCCTTTCCAGCCACCGGCAAAGAAGCCACCATGGGCCGTCAGGTTGTCAAAACCAATCGCCTGACCGTGATGGCCAAAACCGAATAAGATCACACCCAGCCCCACCAGAATCATCACAATGATGGTGGTGACCTTAATCATCGCGAACCAGAACTCCAGTTCACCATATAATCTTACCGCCGCCAGATTAGCCAGTGCCACTATGGCGACCCCAGCAATGGCGGGTAACCATTGGGGAATTCCCGGGAACCAAAACTGAACATAAACACCAATCGCGGTAATCTCAGATATTCCTACCGCTATCCACATAAACCAATAGCCCCAGGCGGTGAGATAGCCAAAATAGGGACTGAGGTATTTATGTGCATACACCGCGAAAGAACCGGCGACGGGTTCCAGATAGAGCATTTCGCCCATGGCACGCATAATGAAAAACACAAACAAGCCAGCAATAATGTAAGCCAGCAATACCGAAGGCCCGGCCCATTTCAATGTGCTCGCCGATCCCATAAATAGCCCGACACCGATGGTACCGCCCAACGCTATCAGTTCGATATGCCTGGCTTCCAGCCCACGGTGTAATCCTTTTGTCTCTTCGTTGTCTGCCATATATCCTCTGTAAACTAACGGGTGTGTGTCTGCGCCGGATCCCCGGTTGTTGTTAAGTAAATAAAATGTTAAGCAAATAAATATAACGACCGAACCAAGGTGTTCAGCCTAATTATTAGTACATTAATTTATATAAGGTGAAGCGTAGACAAACCGCCCAATAATAACTGGCGATGATAAATATACCCTCGTAACCGGCCCGTATCCTTCCGTATCTAAACCAGATTAGCAAACAAGAAATTAAAACTTTATGGAAAAAAAATAATAAAATGGGTTCCATAAGGGAATTAGGCAGTAATGATATTGATGGGAGAAATGACTGCGGGATTTTATAGTAGCAGGGCTTGGGATGGCCCTGCTCTAACAACAGATTACAGACGACCGCTGTAATAATAACCGACAAATTTAAGCAGCTTGAATTGGCGACGAATACGGCTAGGTTGCGCCAGCAGGCGATAAAGCCACTCCAGCCCCATATTCTGCCAGATCTTTGGTGCACGCTTCACATGGCCGGTAAAGACATCGTAAGTACCGCCAACCCCCATATACAACGCGTCAGGGTAAAATTTACGACAGTCACGCATAAACATTTCTTGTTTAGGCGACCCCATGGCGACAGTGACAATCGCGGCACCACTGGCTGCTATCCTGGCAAATAGCGCCTCACGCTGATCTGGCGTGAAATAGCCATCCTGGCTGCCCACCAGATTCACATTCCATTGCGCACGTAGCTTGGCTTCAGTTTCGGCCAGAATATCAGGCTTGCCACCAACTAAAAAGACCGGCGTCCCTTGCTGCCCAGCGCGTTGCATTATAGCTTCCCACAGGTCAGCTCCCGCAACCCTTGATAGCTTCGCCTGTGGATATTTACGGCGAATAGCACGCACCATACTGATGCCATCGGCATACAGGTATTCTGCCTCGGTGATCAGTTCACGCAACGCAGCATCATCTTCGGCTTTCAGTAGCTTCTCAGCATTCATTGCCACCAGGGTGCCCGTCTTCACTGGACCGCTGCTCAGCAGATGATCCAGCGTCTGGGCCATATCACGAAAGCCCCAAATCTCGAAGCCACGGACATTATATTTTGGAATAACAGTGTTTGGTTCCATGACGATCCTTACAGTTGGTTGCCCGCTTGAGTAGTGGATGGAGGCATCTGTTTGTTAACACGGCGCTGTACCCGCTGCGTTATCAAACCTGCCGTATCGAACAACCAGTACAACAATTTTGCCAGTATCAGACAGGCACCAAAAATTACACAGAAAAATACTACGCGCGAAACAAAGGAATCTAACCCTTCCCGTGCCAGTACGATGATGTTAAATACCGCGCCAAAACAGAAGCTTTGCAGAATGGCTGCTTTATAGCGATTAGGTTCTGCTTTGCCTTGTTCATATAGCCAATCGAACCATTTGATGATTAACCCCACCACAATGGCACCGAGTGGAATAAACAGCACTCCGCCCATCACCACCAAAGAACCGATCAGGGTTGGGGAGATAGCCAGCCCTGAGTGGTTGTCCAGCACATCCCAGGTAAAGTAGTTCGCGGTATTAAGTACCAAGTCCGGGCGATCCGGCCATAAGGAACTGGGGATAAACACATAAAAATCACGAATGATCGGTGTCAATCCCTGGAAATCTATTTTGTCGTAGTTTTGTAGCAGTAACCCGAGGTTTTCCCACGGCGAGAAGGTATCTCGTGTTAGGTAGAGGAAGGTGTAAAATGCCTCCGCACCATTAACATCCAGGCCATAACGCTTCAGGGCCAACCAGAACATCCCTACCACCCCAAAGACACCCGCCACAGCCAGCATCCATAAGGTTATCCAGCCGCGAACAATGCCGATAAACAGGAATAATGAGAAGGCGATAATGATATTAGCGCGAGTCCCACCGACGATAACATAGGTCAGAATGCCAAATGCCACGGTGCTTACCAGGAAGAAAAACCAGGCACGCATATCCTGCTTCAAGAAGTAGACCACCAGCATCGCTGGGATAAAGAAGTAGAAAAAACGTTTCAGCGCGACACCCGAGACATCACTGGAGAAAATTTTGCTGTAGGAGTCCAGCTTGAACAGCAAGAAACCATTCTGCATAAAGAAGATGCCGACGGTGCCAATGGCTACCAGTGCCAGCAGTATCCAGGTCAGGTTGGTTTCCACCCGATTCATGGTGAATATCGGAGCCCGTGACTGGCTGCGTGGCTTTGTCAGGCGGGTTTTGTAACTCACATAGTAAATGCCATAAAAGGCCGTGGCAGACAGCATGGCATACAGCAAGTACTCAACCGGCACCACCGCCACCCCAAACTGGAACACCAGCATACAGGTCAGTGGAAAGCCAAAATAGAAGGTCAGCAGGTAGAGCATTGAAAACAGGACATTAAAGTTAAAGCGTACCCGCCGAAACTCCTGATACGTCAATGTCAGGATAAAAAGGACGGCTATCAGATAGACGCAGAAAAGACCGCCAAATTGCCCCAGCGTCATGGGTGTTCTCCTGCGGCCAGAGCCAGCGCCTGCTGCCAGCCCTCAATATAATTGGGATTAAAGAACGCGATAGCTTGTTTATCTAACCCCGCTAATTGCCGTTGTGCCTCGCGAATCAACGGCTCATCCAAGGAGTCACCATAGAAAAGCACCGGAATGTGTTGCTCAGCAAGATCTTGCCAGAACGGGTTTTTACGGCTCAAGACAAAAGGCACACCAAATTGGGTTAACAAACACAAAGTGCCAATGCCTTGCTGACGATTAAAAATAAAATAGCCTAAATCACATTCACGCAAGATATTCAGATAGTCATCAAAAGGTATCTGCTCAGTCAGGATCCGCAGATTTTCAGGTGCAAACAGCGCCAGGCCCGCTTGCCTCACTTGCTCAATATACAACTCATTATTCGCCGGATACCCCATCGGCAGGATAACCCGCGCATCAGGACCAAATTGCTGATGAATCGCCTGTAACGCCTCGATATGGCGGTTAGTGGTGTCACCAGAGTTCCCCACCAGAATCGTCATTGGCCCGGCTAAGGGCTTATCGATACTGACTCCGGTCAATGCTGGATCCATACGTGTTGGGAAGTAGAGCAGTGATGCCGGCACCCGAGGATGACGTTGCTGGAAATGAATTAAATCGCCACGGGTGGCAAAAACATGGCCAACCCGCCCTTGAGCAATACGGCGCAACAGGTAAAACAGACGGAATTTCCAGTTTTTAGCATCTTCATATAAATCAGCACCCCAGATATGCCAATAGACCTGTCGTGGCTTGATTTTACCACTCAACAGCGCCAGCCATAGGGTGGCATTAAACTGACCATGCCAGAAGAAGCGGGTGCTGCGATCTGCCTGCGCGCGCGCAATCACTGCCTCGGCTAAAGCTTTTTTATTAGTGTGTGCTTCAATGTCCAACAAAGGGAAGGACGAGAATGGTGCAGTCTCTTTTGCTGCTACCATAAAGTGCCGCAGCTGTTCAGCGGGCACCCGCGTGCTCAGCACGTCATTAAAGAAGCGCAACACAGTCAGATTATGGTGCGGGATATCAGATCCCAGGACATGAATCAGGGTTGTCATTTTTTTCTACTGTAAAGAGTGTTTACGGTGATGAATGTCTACGATACATCATGAATACGCAGCTACAGAGCGCAAAATAGACGATATACGTGGCCATATAGGCCTGTGCCGCGCCCAAAGAGCCATTCATTGGGATTAACCAATGGGCAAACCCGGTCAACAGTAAGAACTGGCTCACTTCCGTCAGAATGTAAAAACGTAAAGAGGCTTTGGCAATAACCAGATAGCCGAACACGTAAGACCCGACTTTCAATACATCACCCACCAACTGCCAGGCAAAAAGGTCGCGCATGGCGGTGAACTGATGAGAGAACAACAGCCAGATAGCAAAATCACGTAATAACCAAACCATTAAGCTGGCGGTGGCCACTGCCGGTAAGACAAACTTCAGTGAGCGTAATATTTCACGGGAAATATCCGCTTTAGCTTTCAGCCTTGAGAGGGTGGGGAGCAAATAAACCGTAAATGACGCCGTAATAAATTGCAGATAAGCATCTGAAATGCTGCTGACCCCTTGCCAAATCCCGACCGCATCCCAGCCATAATTGTCTGCCAGCAAGTTACGCATCATCACATAGGCTACCGGCAAGGTTACCGAGGTAATCAGCGCCATGATGGTGAATTTGCCCAAATGGCTGGCTAAGGCTTTATCCCAACTGAGTTTAAGATAACTCAAAGGAATAGTCTTGCGGCGGATCAGTATGGTCGCCGCAGGGATAACCACCAGCGCGGGGACTAACGCCAAGCCCACTAACGCACCGGGGTAGCCGCCAATCCGAAAGCAAATATAATACGCCACCACACCGATCAGGCTACCGCAGATCACCGCCAGCGCATTGCCCATGGCATCGCGATAGCCTTTGAGAATGGCCAAAAACAGGTTGGCGTAGGCAATACCCATCTGGATAAGGGCCACCGCCCGCACCACATTCTGGTAATCCCCGTGCCCAAATAGCGCAATACTGACAGGTTTAGCCGCCAGCAGAAAAATCAATGCCAGCAGTGTTGAGAACCCCAGCACTATCGCTGATGAGGTACCCAGAACTGCCCGCAAACGTTCAGGTTGCTGATGGTATTCAGCAACATATTTAGTAATACCGTTAAAGATACCCGCGCCGGAGAGCACGCCTAGTACCGTAATTAGCTGGCGGAAGTTCCCCGCCTGCCCGACACCACTGGGGCCAAAGGTCACCGCCAGCAGTTTAACCACTAACAGCCCTACGCCAATTTTAATCAGCGTAGAGCCAGCAGTCCAAATCGATGCTTTTGCCAGAGACATATCAGGCGAAGAAACCCAAAACAGTACTAATGACCGTTTTCTGATTAACATCAGTCAGGTTATAGAAGATGGGCAAGCGCACCAGACGCTCACTTTCCTGGGTGGTAAAGTTGTCTTGGCCTGCCATACGGCCAAATTTCTCACCTGCCGGACAAGCATGCAACGGAATGTAATGAAATACCGCCATAATCTCAGCTTCTTTTAAGTAGCTGATAAAATTAGATCGATCTTCAATATCGCGCAGTTTGATATAAAACATATGCGCATTTTGTTCCAGGTTGTCAGGGATCAGCGGCAAATCAATGCGCCCGCTATCTGCCAACGGCTTAAAGGCATCATAATAGGTATGCCATAGTGCCAGACGGCGTTGGTTGATTTGTTCTGCCGCTTCCAACTGACCCCACAGGTAAGCTGCCTGTAAGTCAGACATCAGATAGCTGGAGCCGATATCACGCCAGGTATACTTGTCTACCAGGCCACGGAAGAACTGGCTGCGGTTAGTCCCTTTTTCGCGGATAATTTCTGCGCGTTCAATCAGTGACGGGTCATTGATTAGCGTCGCACCACCTTCACCACCTGCCGTGTAGTTTTTGGTTTCATGGAAACTGAAGCAACCGATATGGCCGATAGTGCCCAATGCTTTGCCTTTATAAGTGGACATCACACCCTGCGCGGCATCCTCTACCACAAATAAATTATGTTTTTTCGCCAGGTCCATGATGGTATCCATCTCGCAGGCAACGCCTGCGTAATGAACCGGCACGATCACGCGCGTTTTATCGGTAATGGCCGCTTCAATCTTGGTTTCATCGATATTCATGGTGTCCGGGCGGATATCAACAAACACCATTGTCGCGCCACGCAGTACAAAAGCGTTGGCGGTCGAAACAAAAGTGAAACTTGGCATAATCACTTCATCACCGGGTTTGATATCCAGCAGCAACGCGGCCATTTCCAGTGAGGCGGTACAAGATGGCGTCAATAACACTTTCGGACAGTCGAAACGTTTCTCCATCCACTGCTGGCAGCGACGGGTAAACCCACCATCACCGCATAATTTACCGCTGGTCATGGCGGCCTGCATATAACCGAGTTCGGTGCCTACTACCGGTGGAGCGTTAAATGGAATCATCTCATCCCCTGCATAACCAATACGCGGTGCTCTCAATAACAGCACCACTACGAATATAAAGACGTAAAGCAGCAATATTGCTCATCTGTGTGGCTACCCGTAACCGGTGTAACCCATGAGCATAGCACCACTGCTTTGCCGTCGACATTAATGCTGAGCCGATGCCTTTACCCTGAGCGTCGGGGAATACCGCTAACAAACCAATACGCGCACTGCCATCTTGTAGGTCACGTAATGTTACAAAACCCGCAGGCTGATCAGCAGCATCCATCACCATCAGGCACTGATGATCGAAAGTACCCAGTACCGCCTTTTCAACCCACAATGCATAAAACCGCCCGCTATCCTGTGGGTCATACCACGGCGCACGAAAGCGGCTTAATGCGAAAGCACCGGCGCATACACTGCGTAATAGTGGGATATCATCCACAGTTGCGACCCTGAATTTGTGTGTGGTGGCAGCGACACTCGATGAAGCATTTTCCGTGCCAATTCCGTTTTTTATATCAACTGGCAGCGACAGGGAGACTTCACCTTCAACTAATTGGAAGCCAAGCTGGCCAAGGGAATCAATCAGATCAAGGCGATGGGTAGGTACTTTAGCTTGGGTTAGCGTAAAAGCGCCCAACTCAGCCGGGTCAAGTAGCGGGGCTGAGTCAGAGAAAATCAGTTTTGCACTGTGGCGCTGGAAAAAGTCACTTTCCCAGCCCAGTGGCTCAATACTGGCGTGGACGGACATGAAGCAAGTCCAACAGATATTTACCATAGCCGGTTTTGGCCAGTGCCGCCGCCGCGCGCCTGACACCGTCGTCGTCCAGCCAACCATTGCGCCAGGAAATCTCTTCCAGACAGGCAATCTTGAAACCTTGGCGTTTCTCAACGGTTTGCACAAAGGTACTGGCCTCAATCAGGCTGTCATGCGTACCGGTATCCAGCCAGGCAAAACCACGCCCTAACAGTTCAACGGTTAACTCCCCACGATCCAGGTACATTTGGTTGATACTGGTAATTTCCAGTTCACCACGGGAAGATGGCTTAACTTGTTTGGCAAAATCAACCACTTGGTTATCGTAAAAATAAAGCCCGGTCACCGCCCAATTGGACTTCGGTTGACTTGGTTTCTCTTCGATAGATAAAGCGCGGAAGTTATCATCAAACTCCACCACGCCAAAACGCTCTGGATCCATCACCTGATAGCCGAAGACAGTTGCACCATGTAGACAAGCGGCTACAGCCTTTAATTTTGGACTGAAAGATTGACCAAAATAGATATTATCGCCAAGGACCAGGCAGCAAGGCCCATTACCAATAAATTCTTCACCGATAATAAATGCCTGTGCCAGCCCATCCGGACTCGGTTGTGCGGCATAACTCAGATGAATACCAAACTCATCGCCATTGCCCAACAAGCGCTGAAACGACGGCAAATCTTCTGGGGTGGAAATAATCAAGACGTCACGGATCCCTGCCAGCATCAGCACTGACAGCGGATAGTAAATCATCGGTTTATCATAGACGGGAAGCAGTTGCTTAGAGACGCCACGGGTGATGGGGTGCAACCGGGTGCCGGAGCCACCAGCCAGAATTATGCCTTTCATACGATCTCCTGAAACATACCATCTCCTGAAACCATCAGGCAGACGTTATACATAAGCAAAACATCATGCAAACTACTGGATGACGTTATCCCAATGATTAATAAACTTCGAATCTATCGTCATTCACTCAAACCAAGACGCTCACCGGCGTAAGAACCATCCTGAACACGACGCCACCACGATTCATTATTCAAATACCACAACACGGTTTTGCGAATGCCACTTTCGAAGGTTTCTTGTGGCTGCCACCCCAGTTCCCGCTGAATTTTGCCCGCATCGATGGCATAGCGCATATCATGACCAGGCCGATCTTTGACATAAGTAATCAGATCACGATAGTGGGCAATTCCAGCCGGTTTTGCCGGGACCAGTTCATCCAAGAGCTTGCAAATGGTTTCAACCACTTCAATATTTTTGCGCTCGTTATGGCCGCCGATATTGTAAGTTTCACCCACCACACCTTTGGTCACTACCTGATACAACGCCCGTGCGTGATCTTCAACATACAACCAATCGCGTACCTGAGCGCCATTGCCATAAACCGGCAGCGGTTTACCCGCCAACGCATTTAAAATCACCAGCGGTACCAACTTCTCAGGAAAATGATATGGGCCGTAATTATTTGAACAGTTGGTTACCAGTGTCGGTAAACCATAGGTCCGCAACCAGGCGCGAACTAAATGATCGCTAGATGCTTTAGACGCCGAATAGGGGCTGCTGGGAGCATAAGGCGTGGTTTCAGTAAACAAATCGTCAGTACCGTGCAGATCGCCATAGACTTCATCGGTTGAGATATGGTGAAAGCGAAACGCCAGCTTTTCTTCAACACCCAGTTGCTGCCAGAAATGGCGAGCAGCCTCTAACATAGTGTAAGTACCCACGATGTTAGTTTCGATAAAGGCGGCTGGCCCGTCGATAGAGCGGTCAACATGACTTTCTGCTGCCAGATGCATGACTACATCGGGCTTATATTGCGCAAAAACCCGATCCAGTTCAGCGCGAGAGCAAATGTCTACTTGTTCAAACGCATAACGTTTGTTCTGGGCGACAACAGCCAGTGACTCCAGGTTACCGGCGTAGGTGAGTTTATCCACCACCACCACGCTGTCAGAGGTGCCATCAATAATATGTCTTACCACCGCAGAGCCGATAAAACCGGCCCCGCCAGTGACTAAAATACGTTTCAACGCCAGACTCCTTTGGTGTCGACAATCCACGATTGCTTCACGTCTTCAGGTTTGATTGCTTTGAATTGGCGGTGATCCACCAACATCACTAGCACGTCAGCCTGTTGCAAGGCAGTTGCGGTGTCTTTCAGCGTGACATTACCTGCCAGCGATTTTGGCAATTGTTCAACATTGGGTTCAACCACCAGTGTTTCACCGGTATGCCATTTTGCGATCAAATGGGCAATTTCAACTGCCGGGCTTTCACGCAGATCATCAATATTAGGTTTAAATGCCAGGCCGAAGCAGGCAATTTTCACTTCAGACGCACGTTTGTTGGTGGCTGCCAGACAATCAGCAACGGCGGCTTTAACACGATCCACCACCCACAGCGGTTTGCCGTCATTGACCAAACGCGCGGTGTGGATCAGCCGTGCCAGTTGTGGATTTTGCGAAACGATAAACCACGGATCAACAGCAATACAGTGGCCGCCAACACCGGGGCCTGGTTGCAAGATATTCACGCGTGGATGGCGGTTCGCCAAGCGAATCAGTTCCCACACATTGATACCCTGTTCATCACAAATCAGTGACAGCTCGTTGGCAAAGGCAATGTTAACATCGCGGAAGCTATTTTCAGTCAGCTTGCACATCTCAGCGGTGCGGGAGTTGGTCACCACACATTCGCCTTCGAGGAAGATTTTGTACAGTTCACTGGCGCGGGTGGAGCATTTCGGTGTCATACCCCCGATAACACGGTCGTTCTGAATCAGCTCGACCATGACCTGCCCCGGTAACACGCGCTCAGGACAGTAGGCGATATTGATATCAGCGCCTTCACCGGCTTGCTGCGGGAAGCTCAAATCGGTACGCGCTTCGGCCAACCATTGTGCCATTTGTTCAGTGGCACCCACTGGAGAAGTGGATTCCAAGATAACCAAATCACCTTTTTTTAGTACCGGCGCGATTGATTTAGCGGCTGATTCAACAAAAATCATATCCGGCTCATGATCGCCTTTAAATGGTGTTGGTACCGCAATGAGAAACGCATCGGCTGCCAGCGGTTTGGTCACCGCTTGCAGGTAGCCCCCTTCAACCGCAGCCTTCACCACTTTATCTAAATCCGGCTCCACAATGTGGATAGCACCGCGATTAATGGTTTCAACCGCATGGGCGTTGACATCAACCCCAATCACTTTCTTCTTACGCGACGCGAAAGCAGCAGCAGTTGGCAGGCCAATATAGCCAAGACCGATAACAGAAATAGTTTCAAAACTCATAACGTCACCTGATGATTCTTTAAAGCTTCAAGGATGCGTTGACAGGCATGCCCGTCACCGTAAGGATTATGTGCCCGAGTCATTTGATGATAGGCAGTTTCATCAGTCAGCAAGCGGGTCACTGCATCGACAATTTTATTAATATTCGTGCCAACCAACAGAACCGTACCAGAATCGACAGCTTCAGGGCGCTCGGTGGTATCACGCATCACCAGTACCGGCTTACCTAAGGAAGGCGCTTCCTCTTGAATACCGCCTGAATCTGTGAGGATAAGGTAAGCGTGGTTCATCAGATAAACGAACGGCAGATAATCTTGAGGGTCGATCAGAATGATATTATCAATACCCTTCAAGATACGATTAACCGGCTCACTGACATTAGGGTTGAGATGCACCGGATAAACAACCTGAACATCAGGATGCTTACAGGCAATTTCAGCTAACGCACTGCAAATCCGCTCAAAACCACCGCCAAAGCTCTCGCGGCGATGGCCAGTGACCAAAATCATCTTCTTACTGGTATCCAGGAACGGGTAACGTTCCGCCAGACTGGCGCGTAATTCGGGGTTATTCATAACCCGATCACGGACCCAGAACAGCGCATCAATCACCGTATTACCGGTAACAAAAATGCGACTCTCTGGAACCATCTCACGTAACAGGTTTTGCCGGGAGTTCTCAGTCGGCGCAAAATGGTACATCGCAAGATGGCCAGTCAGTTGGCGATTGGCCTCTTCTGGCCATGGGGAATAGAGATCTCCAGTACGTAAACCCGCTTCGACATGGCCGACAGGGATGCGGTGATAGAACGCGGCAAGGCTGGTTGACAGCGTCGTCGTGGTATCTCCATGTACCAAAATAACGTCTGGCTTAAACTCTGCCAGAACAGGCTTTAACCCTTCCAGAATACGGCAGGTTATTTCTGTTAATCCCTGTCCCGGCCTCATGATATTCAAATCATAGTCCGGTTGGATCTCAAATAAACGCAATACCTGGTCCAACATCTCACGATGCTGAGCCGTCACGCAGACTCTCGATTCAAAGGCTTCATCCTGAGCCAAAGCATGCACCAGAGGAGCCATTTTAATAGCTTCAGGCCGGGTGCCAAAAACAGTCAACACTTTCACAGTGAATCTCTTTAAGGTCAGTTAGCCGCAGACAACGCCTGCAAGTTGGGCGCACAATACGCCCATTAACGATTTATATTCTTCTTACCTGACGTCGCTGCCTGGCTGATTTTGCCTGGCTGCAACACCAATTAATGCAGGTATAAATAACTCAGTGCATCACAACCACAACACACAGTATCGATTGCATACACAGTATCGATTACGGTTGTGCACTGGTACGTCGAACCAATACGACACCTGCTCCGACTAACGCCCCGATAGCGCCCCACATAATCAGCAGGAAAACGCGACGTGGACTATCACGGGTTACCGGATCTTCCGGTGTACGTAAGTAACGATAAGTCTGGAATGTTTTATCCAACGTCGGGCCGACGTTCAATGTCGCTAGCATGGCGCGATTTTGATCGTAATCAAGATCAAAGCTGGGACCGGTTGCCTCTAATGTTTCCAGACGGGCCTCCAGCATTGGTTTACCCAACATAAACATTTTGGAATCGGGTAACTGCTCAGCAGGAATATCTGTTTGATTGCGGGTAATCCCTTGCTGACCGGCCACTTTCAATGCTTGCTTGACCGCAGCCACTTCACGATCGAATACCGCCTGAGCCACCGCTTCCTGCCGTTTGACTTGGGCTTTCATTGATTGAGTACGAGCAGCCCATGCCCCATTGATCTCGTCATTTAAATGACTGGCCGCACGTTGACTGGCAAAATCGATGTAACCACGTAGTAATTTATTTGAATCACTGGCGGTTTCTGCCGTCAATTTAATACTGTCGTTCAGCATCTTTTTGTCATCACGTGGGGTGAAAACAATATTATTTACCAGCTCATCCAGCAGTGCCGCATCGGCTTTAGCATCACCTTCCAAGCGTTGCTTGTAGTAATCGCTTTGCAGCCAGAAATCACGGCGAGTATCGTAAGCCGCTAGCTGGATAATAAACTCACCATATGCTTCATCAGAGATACCGGGTTGCTCACTGGCAACACCGCTATTGATGCGGGTATCCAGATTACGCAAAAACTGCTGCTGAGAATAATAACCACCCAAATTATTTACTGTTGGTCTGTCAGTAATGGCTGTCGCGCTCCACTGTTGTTTCACCAGATAGGAAACACCCAACGCGATTGCGGCAAAAAGAATTGCCATACCGATAATCCATACCTTACCGCGCCAAAGAGTGCGGCACAGACTGCGAATATCTAATTCGTTATCCACAGTAGGCTCATTATGGGTAGATCCTGTTTTATCAGTCGACATAGATTCTGGTTTCATCACTACCTAAAAGCCTCTGGTTAAGATTCATGCTTATTTTGCGATGCACGGCGCATCCGACGCTTGGTACGCTTGATAAAACGCGCCACTCGCCATGCGCGTTTGATGCAATAGTCATACAACAGAAATGCAAGCAAGAATAATGCCAACATAGCCCATTCAGGTACAAATGTTAGCCGTTCGCCGATAACACCAATCGCTGCCAACAACGCGGCAGCCAGGGTGATTAAAACAAAAGCCTGCCGTGAGGTAAAACCAGCACGCATAATCAAGTGGTGAATATGCTGGCGGTCCGGTGAGAAAGGACTCATCCCTTTACGCAAACGCCGATACATGATGGCAATCATATCCATCAATGGAATGGCAATAATCCACAATGCTGTAACCGGGTTAATCGGGTGAGAATTCCCTTGTGTGGTTTGCAGTAGTATCCAAATAGCAGTGAAGCCAATCAGAGTACTGCCAGCATCACCCATAAAGACTTTATAGCGACGCCCTAATAACCCAAGGTTGAGTAATATATAAGGCAAAATAGTGGCAATCATGGCGAAACACCATAAAGCCAATGCCATCTGCCCGCTTTGATACAGCAACAGACCCATCGCACCGAAAGAGACGCAGGACAAGCCACCCAGTAAGCCATCAATACCATCCACCATATTGAAAGCATTTATCGCCGCCCATACGGCGAACAATGTCACGACATAACCGAACGGCCCTAATACCATCTCCCATGGGCCAAAAACATGCCCAAGGCTGCGTAAATAAAGCCCTGCAGCGGCCATCATGACAATACCAACCAATGCCTGAACGAAGGCACGGATTTTTACACTGATATCAAAGCGATCATCTAAAGCACCCACTAACACCAACAAACCGGCACAACCGAGATATAAGCGGAAATGGGGGACCTGATGATTGGTAATCAGAAAGGTAAAACAAATACCGGCAAACACGGATATTCCGCCCACTAATGGGATCAATCCTTGGTGACGTTTGCGATAATTAGGTTTATCAACTAATCCAATTTTCTTGGCAGCTTTGCGAGCAACAAATAAAAAACCCAAAGAAAACAGGAAGATAATAAATATTTCAGTACTCATAGTGAGTAAATTCACGTTTAACCGCTCTCTGCAAAAAGATACGACAGCTTAGCATGGGGCTTGGCGCATACCATGCCTTATCCATGCTTTCAGTTATTTCTGAATATGATGACAGCCTTGCTTGTTATTCCCAACTCTATTTTTGGTATTTTCTCGTCGGTAATGAGAATAAGAACCAAAATAGGTGTTGGTTTGCACGCTTTATCCACTAATGGATAGCACGCTCGGCTATCGTATATTCCAAAAGCAAAAAACGCCACGACTGAGCGTGACGTTTTACTGATTTCACTATACCCGCCATACTTCAAGCTGCATGTGCCTTATCTGCACTTATTACTCGCCCCATCCATGGAACTCGCCTCTACGAGGCTGCTGCAACTCGAATTATTTAGGGTATATACTCTCGTACTTGAAGCCGCAGGGTTGTTAACTGCGACTCCAAATTCTTTGAGCAAAACCTACGAACGTCTCATATTATCGAAGAACTGATCGTTGGTTTTCGCTGTTGCCAGTTTGCTGATGAGGAACTCCATCGCATCGATCTCACCCATAGGATGAAGGATACGGCGCAAGATCCACATTTTTTGCAGCTCTTCTGTGGTTGTTAGCAACTCTTCTTTACGCGTGCCAGAACGGTTGAAATCAATGGCTGGGAACACACGTTTCTCCGCAATTTTGCGGGATAAGTGCAGTTCCATGTTGCCGGTACCTTTAAATTCTTCATAGATAACTTCATCCATTTTAGAACCGGTATCGACCAGCGCGGTGGCAATGATGGTCAGGCTACCGCCCTCTTCAACATTACGCGCAGCACCAAAGAAACGTTTAGGACGATGTAAAGCGTTAGCATCTACACCACCGGTCAGCACTTTGCCAGAAGCAGGTACCACGGTGTTATATGCACGAGCCAAGCGGGTAATGGAATCCAGTAAGATAATAACGTCTTTTTTATGCTCAACCAGACGTTTAGCTTTCTCGATAACCATTTCCGCGACTTGAACGTGACGGGATGCAGGTTCATCAAAAGTAGAAGCAATAACCTCACCTTTAACCAAACGTTGCATCTCGGTTACTTCTTCCGGACGCTCGTCAATCAGCAATACCATCAGCACGCAGTCAGGGTGGTTGTATGCAATGCTGGTAGCAATATTCTGCAACAGCATGGTTTTACCCGCTTTAGGCGGTGCCACAATCAGACCACGTTGGCCGCGACCGATTGGCGAGGCCAAATCGAGTACACGAGCAGTTAAATCTTCTGTCGAACCATTACCACGTTCCATGCGCAGACGAGAGTTGGCATGTAATGGGGTTAAGTTTTCGAACAGAATTTTGTTACGGGCATTTTCCGGTTTGTCGTAGTTAACTTCGTTAACTTTCAACAATGCAAAATAACGCTCACCTTCTTTCGGTGGACGAATCTTACCGGCAACGGTATCACCAGTGCGAAGGTTGAAACGGCGAATTTGGCTTGGGGATACATAGATGTCGTCGGGGCCGGCAAGGTAGGAGCTGTCTGCAGAGCGGAGGAAACCAAATCCATCCTGCAATATCTCCAATACACCGTCACCGAAGATATCTTCTCCACTTTTCGCGTGCTGCTTAAGAATAGAGAAAATAATATCTTGTTTACGCATCCGGGCCAGGTTTTCCAGCCCCATATTTTCGCCAAGTGTTATCAGATCAGAAACCGGCGTATTCTTTAATTCGGTAAGATTCATAATGGTGGGTTCTTAAACTCGGGGTATGTCTCGAACTATGGTCGTGAATGGTATGGCAGCGTCATCCGTGCCTGTTTAACGGGACATTCAATCACCGGCCTTGGACAAACTACGTAAGTAATGACTTACGCAAGGTTTGCGCGACGCAACGGTAAAAAGATTGAAGGTGCCTTAGACTGATTTGTAAAACCTTTAGGCTGTCAAAAAACCGATTGAGTTCATAATTATTCTCAACACACATTATTTCGACATAGAGTAAAACTTTAGATTCAAACTATTTAGATACTACAGACTATTTATTAGGTACTAAAGAATTAAGCTGGATGCTACAAACCCGGACTCGATACACAGGAATGTTCTATATGCAGTGAAGTAAACTTAACACGCTTCTTTGCAGGCGTCTAGCGGTCAGTGTGAGAAATCACAACTGCCGCTAAACACCCAGCTTTACCCGTCATCTTTCAAAGGTACTGACAGCTAGCGCCACTTACAGATTTGCATCCAAGAATGCTTTGAGCTGACCTTTAGACAAGGCACCGACCTTGGTGGCCACAACTTCACCGTCACGGAATAACAACAAGGTAGGGATACCACGGATACCGTATTTTGGTGCCGTACCCTGATTGTCATCAATATTCAATTTAGTGATGGTAAGTCTGCCTTCATACTCTTCAGCAATTTCATCTAAAATAGGAGCAATCATCTTGCACGGACCGCACCATTCAGCCCAAAAATCGACCAGAACCAGGCCGCTGGCTTTCAGCACGTCAGTGTCGAAACTGTCATCACTCAGGTGAATAATTTTATCGCTCATGTTCTACTCCAAAGGATTGTGTCTACCTCGTTGGTGTAGCATTAACCAACAATAGGATGACTTTATTTCACCGGATACGCTTTCGTAAAGCAATAGTTAGCTGATATTCTACCACACTATGAGCAAAACACACTTGACTGAACAGAAGTTTTCCGACTTCGCCCTGCACCCGCTAGTTGTTGAAGCCCTTGAAAACAAAGGGTTTCATTACTGCACGCCGATTCAGGCGTTAGCATTGCCACTCACCCTTTCGGGGCGTGATGTAGCGGGTCAGGCGCAAACAGGTACCGGCAAGACGCTGGCATTCTTAGCGTCTACTTTCCATTATTTGCTTTCTCACCCGGCTGAAGAGGGTCGACAGACCAATCAACCGCGCGCATTGATTATGGCACCAACGCGTGAATTAGCCGTGCAAATTCACTCCGATGCAGAGTCACTTTCCCAGATAACTGGGCTGAAATTAGGCTTGGCTTATGGCGGCGATGGCTACGACAAACAGCTTAAAGTGCTGGAAAGTGGCGTTGATATTCTGATCGGTACTACTGGCCGTTTAATCGACTACGCAAAACAAAATTATATTAATCTCGGTGCGATTCAGGTTGTGGTCTTGGATGAAGCAGATCGTATGTACGATTTAGGCTTTATTAAAGATATCCGTTGGCTATTCCGCCGTATGCCTTCCGTTGATAAACGCTTAAACATGTTGTTCTCTGCCACACTCTCGTACCGGGTACGTGAGCTGGCCTTTGAACAAATGAATAACGCTGAATATGTTGAAGTGGAACCGCTACAAAAAACCGGCCACCGCATTCAGGAAGAGTTGTTCTACCCCTCAAATGAAGAAAAAATGCGTCTGCTTCAGACGTTAATTGAAGAAGAATGGCCAGATCGCTGCATTATTTTTGCTAATACCAAACATCGTTGTGAAGAAATTTGGGGGCATTTGGCGGCCGATGGTCATCGTGTCGGTTTACTGACCGGTGATGTCGCACAGAAAAAACGCCTACGCATTCTGGAAGATTTCACCAAAGGTGATTTGGATATTCTGGTTGCCACCGATGTTGCTGCCCGTGGTCTACATATTCCACTGGTAACCCATGTCTTCAACTATGATCTGCCCGATGACTGTGAAGATTATGTTCACCGCATTGGTCGTACCGGTCGTGCTGGCGAAAGTGGTCATTCCATTAGCCTTGCATGTGAAGAATACGCGTTAAACTTACCGGCTATCGAGACCTACACCGGTCATAGCATTCCGGTAAGCAAATATAATAGTGATGCGCTATTAACTGATTTGCCAGCGCCAAAACGTCTGGCCCGTACCCGTACCGGGAATGGTCCACGCCGTAACTCAGCCCCACGTCGTAGTGGTGCACCACGGAATAACCGTAAGCGACCGAGCTGATAAATGATGCTGAGTTCCACCTCACTTTATGCTGCCATCGATCTTGGCTCCAACAGTTTTCATATGTTGGTGGTACGTGAGGTGGCAGGCAGTATCCAGACGCTGGCCCGGATCAAACGGAAAGTCCGTCTGGCTGCCGGTTTGGATAGCCAAAACCACTTGTCGCAAGAAGCGATGGAACGCGGCTGGCAATGCCTGAAACTTTTTTCAGAGCGTTTGCAGGACATTCCTCGGGATCAGATCCGCGTGGTCGCAACTGCAACCCTGCGTCTGGCTTCTAATGCTGAAGAATTTCTGCAAACCGCAATAGAAATTCTCGGTTGCCCAATTCAGGTGATCAGTGGCGAAGAAGAAGCGCGCCTGATTTATCATGGTGTGGCACATACCACTGGTGGGCCGGAACAGCGTCTGGTGGTGGATATTGGGGGGGGCAGCACCGAGCTGGTGACCGGCAATGGTGCTCAGGCAAATACCCTGGTCAGCTTATCAATGGGTTGTGTCACGTGGCTGGAGCGTTACTTCAGTGACCGCAATCTGGCAAAAGATAATTTTGAGCGCGCTGAACTGGCCGCCCGCGAGATGCTCAAACCGGTCGCAAAACGTTTTCGTGACCATGGCTGGCAAATCTGTGTCGGGGCCTCAGGGACCGTTCAGGCTCTACAAGAGATCATGGTCGCTCAGGGTATGGACGAACTGATCACGCTGGCCAAATTACAGCAGTTGAAACAAAGAGCGATTCAGTGTGGCAAATTGGAAGAGCTGGAAATCCCTGGTTTAACGCTGGAACGGGCGCTGGTTTTCCCCAGTGGCCTATCTATTTTAATTGCGATATTCCAGGAACTGGCAATTGAAAGCATGACTCTGGCTGGCGGCGCACTGCGCGAAGGGCTGGTCTATGGCATGCTGCATTTACCCGTTGAGCAGGATATTCGCAGCCGGACAGTGCGAAATTTGCAGCGTCGCTATTTACTCGATACCGAGCAAGCTAAGCGCGTTAGCAAGCTGGCCGATAACTTTTTCCTACAAGTGGAAAAAGAGTGGCATCTTGATGGCCGATGTCGGGAGTTACTGCAAAATGCCTGTTTGATTCATGAAATTGGCCTAAGTGTCGATTTTAAACGTGCTCCCCAACATGCCGCTTACCTGATTCGCAATTTAGATCTCCCTGGTTTTACCCCTGCTCAAAAGCTACTACTTTCTGCTCTGCTACAAAACCAGAGCGACACGCTCGATCTGTCATTGTTAAATCAACAGAATGCGTTGCCGGTGGCGATGGCACAACATTTGTGCCGTTTACTGCGTCTGGCGATTATTTTCTCCAGTCGCCGCCGGGATGATACTCTGCCGGCCGTCAGGCTGCGTGCCAATAATGAAGCGCTTTATATACTGCTACCTCAAGGTTGGCTGCAACAACACCCTTACCGGGCTGAAGCGCTTGAGCAAGAAAGTCACTGGCAAAGCTATGTTCAATGGCCGCTATTATTAGAAGAATTGAACTAAATTTGTTGCTGTTGGGCGGCCCCAGTCGCCCACTTCTTACCCCCTCGCCCTAAATACCCCCACAAAACCATCAGATTGTGATCACCCTCAGTTTAAAAAAGAAACGATGTGTGTATTTTTATAAAACTATGTTTCTTTTTTTAAAGAGGTAACAATGCGAGCACAGTCTCAACGTCCACATAGCTTGGCTATGTGGGTAATGATGTTCAGTCTGATAGCCAGCACCCCAACGGTAATTGCTGCGCAAGCAAGCCGCCACGATGCCCCTCAGCAGCTACAGGTTCCTACTCTTGCCTATGACGAGAGCAGTATTGTTCTGGTGTGGAAGGCACCGGAAGATACCCGCGAAATTGTTGATTACCAGATTTATTCCGCCGGGAAGTTACTGGGTAAAGCCAGTGATAACAATGATAAATTCTCGCCAGCCAAGCCCTATATCGATCACTTTTATGCCAACGATAAAGATAATTTCCAGCATAAAATTGTGCTGCAAAATTTCACAGTTGATGGTTTAAAACCAGACACTCGCTATCAATTTACGGTAAAAGCGCGTTATGCCGATGGCTCGTTGTCCACTGCCAGTAACCTCGTTACGACAAAAACCAGTGCTAAACCACAGAGTATCAATATTCGCGAATTTGGCGCAGTCGATGATGGCAAAACGTTAAATACCAAAGCGATTCAACAGGCAATTGATCGCTGTAAACCGGGTTGCCGAGTCGAAATTCCGGCAGGTATCTATAAAAGTGGCGCGCTTTGGCTGAAAAGCGATATGACACTTAACCTGCAAGCTGGCGCGACATTGTTGGGCTCAGAAAACCCTGATGATTATCCGGCTGGCTACCACCTATACCCTTATTCCACCATTGAGCGCCCAGCATCGCTGATCAATGCCATTGACCCGAAAAACAGCACGCCAGGAACATTCCGTAATATTCGGATTACCGGCTCAGGGATCATTGATGGCAATGGCTGGCTGCGGGCAAAAACACCTGAGATTACAGACGAGTTAGGCCATTCATTGCCACAATATGTGGCGAGTAAAAACAGTAAAGTACATGAAGATGGCATTCTGGCGAAAAATCAGGTTGAGAAAGCCGTTTCCGACGGTATGGATTTAAAAAATGCCTATGGTCAACGCCGCTCCAGCCTGATGACATTACGCGGGGTAGAAAATGTTTATCTGGCTGGTTTTACCGTCCGTAACCCCGCGTTCCACGGCATCATGAATCTGGAAAACCACAATGTGGTTGCCAACGGTTTAATTCATCAAACTTATGATGCTAACAACGGTGATGGTATTGAGTTTGGTAACAGCCAGAATGTGATGGTGTTTAATAATTTTTTTGATACCGGTGATGACTGCATCAACTTCGCCGCAGGTACCGGAGAAAAAGCACAACAACAAGAGCCGATGAAAGCCGCGTGGTTATTTAATAACTATTTCCGTAATGGGCACGGTGCCATTGTGACCGGCAGCCATACCGGTGCCTGGATTGAGGACATTCTGGCCGAAAACAACGTAATGTATCTGACCGATATCGGCCTGCGCGCCAAGAGCACCAGTACTATTGGCGGGGGGGTCCGCAATGTGACATTCCGCAATAATGCGATGCGCGATTTAGCTAAACAGGCAATAGTAATGACACTGGATTATGCCGACAGTAATGCCAACATTGATTACCCACCGGCTAAAGTCCCGGCTCAATTCTATGATTTCACAGTTAAAAATGTGACGCTGGATAATATGACCGGCAAGAATGCGGCCATTGAAATCAAAGGTGACACCGCAAATCAAGCCTGGCACCGTTTGGTGCATGTCGACAATGTTCAATTGAAACGGACAAACCCTACGGCTATCAGCGACTTGCGTGATAGCGAATTTAACAGTGTTGTATTCACCGAATTACGGGGCGATACCCCATGGCACGTTAGTGACGTGAAAAACGTCACTGTCGATGGTACACCAGTAACGCCTTAACGGGTTAAGTAATGAGCAGTTGTTGATGAGGATCGATGGCAGCCCATTACTGTTTCTTGGCATTCTCTAACTGCGCACGAAGATTGGCCAGGTGACTCTGACCTTTTTGCATCCGTTCTTCCGGGCTAACCGTTTTGCGCTCATTTTCCCATTGCAAATCATCCTGCGGTAACTCCATTAGGAAACGGCTGGGTTCTGGCCGAATCAGCTCACCATACTGCCGCCGCTCTTTGCATAAGGTAAAGAACAGTTCCCGCTGAGCGCGGGTGATACCCACATAGGCCAGCCGCCGCTCTTCATCCACATTATCTTCGTCAATGCTGCTTTGGTGTGGTAGCAAGCCTTCTTCCATCCCGACTAAGAACACATAAGGGAATTCCAACCCTTTCGAGGCGTGCAACGTCATTAATTGCACTTGATCCAGTTCTTCATCACTTTCTCCCCGCTCCATCATATCGCGCAGAGTAAAACGCGTGACCACCTGAGTCAGTGACATCGGCTCATTCAGCTCTGACCCTTCCAACATTTCGGTCATCCAGCTAAATAATAGATTAACGTTTTTCATCCGCATTTCGGCCGCTTTCGGGCTGGGAGAGGTTTCGAATAACCAACTTTCATAATCGATACCGTGGATCAAATCCCGCACTGCCGCTATCGGCTCACGTTCTACCAACCGAATAATACCGTCCATCCAGTGAGTAAAACGCTGTAATGACGCCAAACCACGGCCCTTCAAATACTCTCCGAGTCCCAGATCAAAACTGGCACGAAACAGGCTTTTATTGCGCAAATTAGCCCATTCACCCAACTTTTGAACCGTTGTAGAACCAATCTCACGCTTTGGCGTATTCACAATACGTAGGAATGCGCTGTCATCATCCTGATTGGTCAATACCCGCAAATAAGCCAGTAAGTCTTTGATCTCCGGACGAGAGAAAAACGAGTCACCACCGGAGATACGATAAGGAATACGGTTTTGCACCAACAGCTTTTCAAACAACCGCGACTGATGGTTACCGCGATACAAAATGGCATAATCGCTGTATTGCGTTTTTTGCATAAAATGGTGGGCGATAAGCTCACCAACCACTCTCTCGGCCTCATGATCTTCATTATTAGCGATAATAACTTTTAGCTCATCGCCATAGTCCAACTTAGAAAAGAGTTTTTTTTCAAAAACATGGGGATTGTTAGCGATCAGAATATTTGCCGCTTTCAGAATGCGACCCGAAGAGCGGTAGTTCTGCTCCAGCTTGATCACCTGCAACTGCGGGAAGTCTTCATTCAGCAACACCAGATTCTGGGGCCGTGCGCCTCGCCATGAATAGATAGATTGGTCGTCATCGCCGACCACGGTAAAGCGTGCCCGGCTGCCTACCAGCAATTTAACCATTTGATATTGGCTGGTATTGGTATCCTGATATTCGTCCACCAACAGGTAACGCAGGCGATTTTGCCAACGTTCGCGCACTGCCAGATTATTTTGTAACAGCAGAGTCGGTAGGGAGATAAGATCGTCGAAATCTAATACGTTACAGGCTTTCAAATGGGCGTCATATAAGCCATAGCAATGAACGAATAACTTATCGCGTTCGGATCGTGTCAGTGCCGCCGCCGCAGTGGGATCGAGAAGATCATTTTTCCAGTTTGAGATCTGGGAGATTAACTGTTGCAGCAACGTTTTGTCATCTTCCAGCCACTTATGGGTCAGATCTTTCAATAGTCCCAGTTGGTCCTGTGCGTCGAATAACGAGAAGTTAGATTTCATCCCCAGCGCCACATACTCTTTTTTGATAATTTCCAGCCCCAAAGTATGGAACGTCGCAATCATCAAGCCGCGCGACTCCTTACGTCCTAGCGTTTGAGCCACACGTTCTTTCATCTCCCGCGCGGCTTTATTGGTAAAGGTCACTGCCGCAATATGTTTTGGTTGATAACCACACTGACGAATCAAATGAGCAATCTTGTTAGTAATGACCCGGGTTTTACCCGAGCCCGCACCGGCTAACACCAGACAGGGTCCGGTGACAAATTCGACGGCTTGTTGTTGGCTGGGATTTAATCGCATGGCACTCGAAAGCTCTGTTCAGTGGGTTAACGGAGGAACAGGATTGTAGCAGAAAGCTACCGGCGAAAAAAAACTCCCTGTGGTTTTTGATTTGTAAAAACCCGCTACACTGGCCCCCATCATCACCAAAATACGCTACACTGGCGCGGTTCGAGGCCCTATCGAAGATAACCTCTGTTCAAATTACTCTGTCGTCTAAATAACTTAGTGGTGATTGTTACTATGGCAAACAAAGCTTCTGCGCTGCACATTCTGGTGGATGATGAAAAGCAGGCAAATGATATTCTGGCACAGTTGAACAACGGTGCTGATTTCCAGGAGTTAGCGAAAAAGTTCTCTAATTGCCCGTCAAAACGTAGTGGTGGCGACTTGGGTGAGTTCAATAAAGGGGATATGGTCCCGGCGTTCGATAAAGCGGTATTTAGCTGCGAACTGCTGCAACCTTATGGCCCGGTAAAAACTCAGTTCGGTTACCATATTATTAAAGTGCTATACCGTAACTAAGTTAGCCATGCGCCATCTCTCTGGTGGCGTAAATAATCCCCCCTACCCCCTCGATATATTACCGTGACGCAATGTGTATAAAATAAGAACGATTTCAGAACAACCGCATAAATATCATCATCCTTCATTGTTATTACTGTTATTTCCATACAAAAACCTTACTTAACTTTATAAAAAAAGACGAAAAAAACATTAGTGATGTCATATATTAACGCACAAAAATAGCAACGAAAAATAAAAACACAGATAAAAAAACAAGAAAGATCTCATTAATTATTTTCTAGAGATCACAAAAAAAACTTTAAAATACATGAAGTTAAATTATTTTTTGTCGCAAATAAATGCAAGTAGGAAATTTCCCACATTAACTGGTTAGTTTATCCTATGTGAAATCACAGTCACCTTCTATATTATCGTCTCATCAAGTAATGGATGTAGCGAAAAATAACTACCACTTAATAGTTTTTAATAAAAAACCATGTGGGATTTTGACAAATATAGTCGAAGAAAACTCGTACATATAGTCATTCACCACTTCATCTTTATTAAGTTAGATTCTTATTAATATAAAAATCCCAATGAGAATTTAGCTCACTTTAATTAATGTACTGGAGTTTTAAATGAATAAAATCACTTTGGCTATCGCGTTATTCGCAGCATCAACAACTGCTTCAATGGCCGCCAGCAATAATACAATTACTTTCCAAGGCGAAGTCACGGCACAAACTTGTTCGGTTACCGTCAACGGCCTTGAAGCTAACCCAATAGTCTTATTGCCGACAGTATCAAGCGGTGACCTGAATACTTCGGGTAAAACAGCCGGTAAAACAACCTTTACCTTGGGTGTTTCAGGCTGTACAGCTGACGCAACTGATATTGATATCAAAACTAATTTCGTTGGTAATCAAGTTTCTGCTTCTGGTAACTTAAAAAACACCGGCACAGCGGCAAATGTTGAGCTTCAATTGTTGAAAGATGCCACTACCACTACCGGTATAGATCTGAATAGCGGTTTGGCGCAAGATGGCATTGTATTGGAAGCGGGCCAAACATCAGCAGAGCATTATTTTGCTGTTCAATACTTTGCGACCGGGCAAGCAGCACCAGGTTCTGTGAATGCATCGGTACAATATTCAGTTTCTTACCTGTAATATCTGTATTATCGGGTGGGCATTCCACCCGATAAGTTCCTACAGAGGATATACCCATCATGTTTAATACATATAGCTATCGTTATCTGTTTGTCTCTTTATTGATGTTTATGGGTATCTCTTTTGCCAACGCCAGTGTCGTAATGAGTGGCAGTCGTATTATATATTCGGCGGGTGAAAAAGAGCACAGCGTACAATTAACCAATAATGACAACTTTCCTAATGCTGTTCAGGTCTGGTTAGACAGTGGTGATGCTAAATCAACCCCTGAGACGGGCAAAGCCCCGTTTATTGTCACCCCACCCTTCTTTCGCATCGAAGCCAACGCAGGCCAAACATTACGGCTGAAATATACCGGCAGTGGCCTACCAACAGATAAAGAATCGGTATTTTATCTTAACTTTTTGCAGGTGCCGCCCGTCAATAAAGCAGAAAAAAACAATAAAATGTTAGTGTTGCTGCGTAACCGCATTAAAGTATTTTATCGACCTGCAAATATTGCTGGCCAAGTTGACCAAGTTCCCAGCGCGCTGACTTTCAGTGTCCGTCAACAAGGTAGCAATGTTGTGGTGACAGGGAAAAACCCAACCGGTTTCTATGCCACTATTGCCAGTGGTGAAGTCGTTGGCAATGGTAAAAAACTCAAAATGAAATCAGAGATGATCCCACCAATGTCTCAGGTTGAATGGGTTATCCCAAGTTTATCAGCACCTTCTAATCCTATTATTAATTTTCGGATAGTGAATGATTTCGGCGGACAAGATGCCGGTAGTTATCAGATTTAACTGTCACTTTCCGGTAAAGGAATATTTATGGGTTTTTCACGCATCGCTCCGAAAAAGAAATTTTCCGGCCGTAAGAAAGTATTAACGTTATGCATCACTTTAATCCTACATGTTGATACTGCTTTAGCTCAGGAAGAATCACAGAATCTTGAGTTTGATGAATCTCTCTTTTTAGGTACAAACTTTGCCTCAGGCTTGAATCAACTGAATAAAGAGAATTCTGTCACAGCGGGAAATTACGATGCTGTCGATGTGTTGATCAATAATAAGCAATACAAACGCACAACCATTAAATTTGTTAAGGATGCCGATTCATCAGAGGTTTACCCCTGCCTGAGTGATGAATTCTTAACTGCCGCTGGGATTAAATTAACCAGTAAAGATGGTGCTATAGCCAAAGAACCTCAAGCCACCGAGACGGATTCATCACCTTCGGATACCGCAAGCTACGCCTCAACAGCGCAATGTGTGCCGCTGGCTAAACAGGTGAAAGGGGCTTCTTTTCACTTTAATCAGGCCAAACTGCGCTTAGAACTTTCTATTCCACAAGCCTTATTGAAACAACAGCCCCGGGGTTATATTGAGCGGGCGGAATGGGAACAAGGTGAAAAACTCGCATTCGTTAACTACAGCACCAACTTTTATCGTAGCGAAACCCAAGGTCAGCAGAATAATACTTATGATTATGGTTTTATTGGCCTAAAAGGGGGGTTGAATTTAGGGTTGTGGCAACTGCGTCAACAATCAAACGTACGCTATGCCAGTAATGCGAATAACAGCGATACCCAATGGAATAATATCCGCACTTATGTACAGCGCCCGATCCCACAATTGGACAGTCAATTAACGCTGGGCGAAACCTTTACCGACAGTACCTTATTTGGCTCCATGTCGTTTCGTGGCGCGAAAATGGCCACCGACCAACGTATGTGGCCAGCGTCACAGCGTGGTTTTGCACCTGAAGTCCGTGGTATTGCCAGCACCAATGCACGGGTAATTATTCGCCAGAATGGGCGTGAAATTTATGAAACTAATGTCGCTCCCGGCCCATTTGTTATTAACGATTTATACAGCACCACCAGCCAAGGTGATCTCAATGTCGAGGTGATAGAGGCCAATGGTAGCCGCTCAACCTTTACCGTGCCATTTAGCGCTGTTCCGGATTCAATGCGCCCAGGTGTTAGCCGTTATAATGCGGTTATTGGGGAATCACGCGATTTCACCAATATTGATAATTATTTTACCGATTTTACCTATGAACGCGGTCTGACCAATCAGTTAACGGCGAATAGTGGTGTGCGGTTAGCGCAAGATTATACTGCACTACTCGTTGGCGGTGTTATCGGCACCTCGGTCGGTGCTTTTGGCCTGAACACCACCTATTCCCATGCCAAAGTTGAAGATGATCAAACGCAGGATGGCTGGCGGATGCAGGCAACGTATAGCCAGACCTTCAGTGAGACAGGGACCACATTCTCATTGGCGGGCTATCGCTACTCCACCAAAGGGTATCGCGAGTTAAACGATGTTTTCGGCGCACGTTCAGTGCAAAAAAATGGCGGGACCTGGGATTCATCAACCTATAACCAGCGCAGCCAATTCTCTACCACAATTAATCAAGACTTAGGTGGCTTTGGTCAATTGTACGCTTCGGCCGCCACCATTGATTATTATAATGACACCGCACGCGACACCCAATTACAGCTAGGCTATTCAAATAATTATCGTCAGATTAGTTACAATGTGGCGCTCAGCCGTCAGCGCAGTGTTTATACCTCAACACTGTATAACTGGGATACCGACAATACTAATGAAACTGCGACGACGACACGCTACGGCAACACCGAAAATATCGCGACACTGACCGTATCGATCCCATTGAATATTGGTAATAATAATCAATATCTGTCGATGTCTGCCAGCCGTAATCCCAAAAGCGGTAATAATTATCAGACCGCACTCTCAGGCTCTGCGGGTGAACGCAATACCTTTAACTATTCCGTCAATGCCGGTTATAACGATAGCAATCTTGGTGGCAGCTCAAATACTTGGGGAGCAAATGTGCAGCAGCAATTCCCTAATGCCACCGTCAATGGCAACTATTCCCGCGGCAATAATTACACCCAATATGGTGCTAGCGCCCGCGGTGCGGCGGTAATACATAGCCAGGGTCTGACGCTAGGCCCTTATTTGGGTGATACTTTTGGTTTAATTCAAGCAGAGGGTGCCCAGGGCGCGGCAGTACGCAATGCGCAAGGATCAAGGATTGACAGCAATGGCTTTGCACTGATCCCTTCGTTAACCCCCTATAACTACAACACCGTGGGTTTAGACACCAAAGGCATTAACCGCAACACTGAGCTAAAAGAAAACCAAGGCCGCGTGGTTCCTTATGCTGGCGCAGCGGTGAAAGTAAAATTTGAAACGCTAACCGGTTATGCCGTATTGATTCAAACTCAAACTGCCAAGGATGAGGGATTACCGTTAGGTGCCGATGTGTTTAACAGCAAAGACGAACTGGTCGGTATGGTAGGTCAGGGGAATCAGATCTACGCACGAGTGAAAGACAAAAAAGGTTCACTTTATGTCCGCTGGGGTGAGAACAGCAGTGAGCAGTGCGAATTACCTTATGTATTTGAATCTAAAGATACTGAGCAGGATATTATTCATATAACAGGCAGTTGCCGCCGTTAACGATGTGAGAAAATAATGTTAATAACAACAGAGCCATTAATATCTTACGAAGTTTCGCGGTCATCAACCGCGGCCCATTACCGTCGCCCGCGTATTGTGGCGGGAATGATGTTACTTATCGCGCTATTCAGCACCTCAGCGTGGTCAACTTGTACCCGAATTACGAAGCAAAGCGAGCTGGGTGCCGGTGATGGCACGGCAGAACAATGGTCGGGTTCACTGGATAACAACAACGGATCGCTCGGTCTACCGGGTATTATTGACCTCAGTACCAATGCAAATTTTCAACCCGATGGCACACTATTGGCGGCAGCGACATCTGACTTTACCACTTTTGCCATGAATAACGGTTATAACCCTGAACAGGTGCTATTTCGCTGTGCAGCAGCCGATGTAGATCAACTGTTCGAGATGTATGCCACTAACGGAGACAATGCCTTTTCTGGCCACAATGAAGATGGCGCCATTGGCGGCAATGTTCCCTCGGGTTATGCCACCTATGTGAGCAACGTTGTCATTAGGCACACAAACCTATCCACTGGTGAGTATTACTCTCGGTTCTGGAAAGGGCGGCGCTTAACCGATCTTGATAAAGACAGCACTGGCCGTATTTTAGTCAAAGCGAAGAATTTCAGTAATTTGTATACCGAGCTATTTCGTATTGATTATGCCCGCGCCGGTACTAACAATACGCCATCTTATCTCTATAAGTATACCCAACCGAGCGCCTATATCGCGTTTAGAGGACCTGGCCTTAGTGGCCCGGTTGAAGGAACTGACTCAAACTCACTCTTTCCCGGTTGGTATGCTAACTGGCCGGCCTCCATTGGGTTGTACAATTATGTTACTTTCCGTCGAACCACGATTTGTGCGGTGACCAATTTTACCCCTACGGTAGTATTACCCGGAATTTCGGTAGCAGAACTGAATACAGGCCATACTAGCTCCGCCGATTTTAGTATAGATTTTCAGTGTCAGACCGGTATCACTTCCGGCGTGACTTCTGGTACGGTAGCAATGGGCTTTCTGGTGCCCGCAGCCAATGTCGCCAAAGCACAAGCGTTGGGATTAATAAACGGCAGTGGTGGCATCAGCCATTTAGTTTCTGATAATTACGGTGCGGCCGGTATGGCGAGTGGGGTTGGCATCCGTATCTACCGTAACAATAGCCCGATTTATTTGTTGTCAAAAAATGTGACTCAAACAGGTAATAATGGTGGCTGGTATGGCATCTTCCAAGGCGCACAACAGATGACCGGCAGTGTGACTGGGGGGAATAGCTACACAGAGAATTTTCGGGCTGAGTTAAGCAAAATCAGCGGGCAAACCGTGACACCAGGAGCAGTGAATGCGCATGCGCAAGTGGTTATACGTGTCCAATAATGTGATTTTAAAACATATGAATAGTGGGATAAATGGCTTGCTTCTTTTGCTCATTATGGCCTGTAGTGTACCGGCCATGGCGAGTGTGATTGCGGAAAGGACACGTATTATCTTCAGCGAAGGCAGCACTGAAGAGTCACTGCAACTGGTTAACAGCAATAGTTATCCGGTGGCAGTACAAGTCTGGGTGGATGATGGTGATTTGATGGCAACGCCGGAGAAGGCTATTTCCCCAGTATTAGTATTGCCCCCGTTATTTCGGCTACAACCGCAGGCACAGCGTAGTCTGCGATTAATCTTATCGGGAGCCAGTAAATTACCTACTGATAGGGAATCTGCATTTTGGCTAAATGTGTACGAAATCCCACCCAAAGCGGCCCCTGAAACCAACGATGAGTCTTTCGTCACGCTGGCCCTGCGCATGCAATATAAAGTATTTTATCGGCCTAAGAGTTTACTCGCACCGAGCGATACTGTTGGCAAGGCATTAACCTTTACCTTAGTACGTAATGGCGATACCGCTTTAGTCCGGGTTGATAACCCAACCCCTTATTATGCGTCATTAGCCTCGCTGGCACTTGGTTCCGCTGAAGGGTTAGCGGATATGGTTGCGCCTTTTTCAAAACTCGATTTTCCGCTCAACCGCTCACCACTCGCAGGCAGCAACACCGTCAATTTTGATTTAATTGATGATTTAGGTAACCGTAATGCCTTTAGCAGCGATATAAAGTGAAAAATTGAATGAATAGAAATATAGTTATTATTCCACCTTCATTTCCAATGCAATATCAGATTGCATGATGCATCCTTCAATAAAACTTTCAGCGACTTGTAATTGACGTCTAATTTCCCGTTCATTACATTTTTTTAATCGGGCAATAGAAGCTTTCGATTGCCCGTAAACATAATGACGAAGAATAAGCTCTAATTCTTTTTCTCGCGAGGCTCGTTGTAAATCCCCTATCGTTCTATCAATGGCTAATCCGTCATTATCGCAACATGATTCAGCTGATTTGTTTTTTGTTACCAATCCCTTAAACCCACTAGCGATATGCGGATAATCCAGCTGAGAATTCTCTCTAGCCCAAATGCCCCAGCGGGTCAAGACCGTTTGAATGTCACTCATTACTTATCTCCTTTTTATATTTAAACGCCTTTTTATTTATTCTATTAATATCACCCACAAAAAAAGACCTCACTAATTAGCGAGGTCTATTAATTAACAAGAAAGAATTTTTATATTAATAAGATTGAGAAATAATAAATATATCCATGATGTGTTAAACCACGATTAACACCTTACAAGAGTTTTTTCGGGCCGGGGTAGTATTAATTTAATAAATTTTCACCCCATAAAACACATAGGCGTTTAGATAGAAAAGTCAATACATCCTTACCCGAATTCCGAGCCATTTACGACAGATAGCTAACTAATTACATAAAAATAAATCATACCAATATAGCCAGCCAAATAGACAGATTATGTTATTACTGAGCAATATAAGTTACTGTTTGAATCCAGATATACCCTTTTCGGCTCGCCATTTTTTATTTCAGCTACAATATCCTCAGGACTGTTCTCTCAATTGGACGAAAGGTGTCCGCCCCTCTCTCATGGTCGATATATTCTGTACTGACCACGGCCAAATAAACGCACAGCGAGATACATGATTTCTCTCCGGCACCACGGCACACCGAGCACTCGCATTCCATCCAGAAAAATCCTATCTGCCTCTTTCTTGGTTCGCAATGCATTATCGTACAGGTAGTCATGAATAATAGCCGCTTTGGCATAGCGCCCATGTGGTGGGAAGATAACCCAAAAGATACGAGGCACACTCGCAAGGTCTGTCACGTATCCCGCAGGCACTTTGATCACACTATCGGGAGCGTCTGTTAACCAAAACTCAAAGGGTTCAATCAGCCTCCAGCGGTAATCATCTTGCATTTCCAACACTGCCGGAGTCGTGAATTTACTCATGCTATATCATCTCCCAACCGATTTTATATGCTCTTATACCTTCAAGCGAATTAAGTGCTACGACATCTTCTTTCATTTGCCGCTGGTGTTCGTGGATTTTAAAACCTTGAGTGACCATAGCCTGTCGCATGTCGTTATAAAGCGCCGCCAACAGCTCTTTTGTTGCAGGAACATTGTTGTTATCCGCATCTGTCCAAAGAAACCATCGGATACCATGATCCATTATATTACGGTGTCCTTCTCCCATGTTTTATTTCCTTATTTAAGTTTTTATAATTAACAAGAATTTTTACTGCTAAATATATTTACCTCACCCCCATTATTTAGTTATTTAAATGCTATTGGTTTTTTATTATTCGAGTTACCACACCCACAACAATAATTTTTCGGACCGTGATAGCATTAATTTAATAATTGTCACACCTCTGCATTGAGATACGAAAATCAATACACCCGCCCCCCGAACCGCGGGAGTTAACACCACATAATTGATTCAGTATTTACATAAAAATTAATCAGACAAATATAAACCGCCAGAAGGGCGGCCTATATTTTTACTTAACGATATAAGCTACTCTTTGAATCCGGGCTTGCCGTTCTCGGCCCGCCATTTTTTTATTTCACTCACGACACCTTCAGGACTATCATCCTGATGAGCTTCTGGGTAGTAGATAAGATCAGACCCGGCAGGATGTTCACATAGCCTTTTAAATTTAAGAAGGTTTTGAATATCGTCTTCTTCAGATGTATTTTCCACCTTGAACAGTTTTTTTACGAACTCTAAAAACTCAGATTCCGTGTAATCAGATATAGTGTTTCCTTCCATATTACTTCACCTCTTTATGAATTTTTATATGCCTCTTAGGCGTTAACACTCTAATATTATCAATATCGTAAACGGCACCACCTTTACTGACTGCACATGATGCAGTTCATGTTTTACCCGACCACCTACTTGCTCACTTTCTCTAGGCGATGGAGCCTTGCCATTCTTAATATTCCCTAAATTACCAGATTTAAACTGTTCCGATAAAGTTGGATCTTTAGATATTTCCAACCATAAAGCCCTACGAAACTCACCAAAACTACTGAACTTCATGCCACGTAATTTATCGGCAATCTGTGCCGGGATCGGTGCTCCCAGCCACTAATAAGCCGGGAACCAAATGATGTAATAAATAGAGCATTCATATTTAACCGAATAATTAATAAAGAAAATATAAACCGCCAGAAAGGCGGCCTATATTTTTACTTAATGATATAAGTTACTCTTTGAATCCGGGTTTGCCGTTTTCGGCTCGCCATTTTTTTATAAATTCAAGAATACCTTCGGGACTATTATCAACATCTGAAGCGGGATAAAATAGCACTCCATTCCCATGAGGATGCTCAATGAGCATTACAAAATGATGAATAAGAGCATCATGCTCCTTCTCTGAAACGTCTACAGCCCAAATTTTATTTAAAAAAGCCAAAAACTCGCCTTCGGTATATTCGGTTATACTATTTTTTAATTCCATTACCCACCTCCATTCTCTGAATGAATATTTATATGTCGTTTGGGTGTCATTACCCTTATATTTTCAATATCATAAACTGCACCATCATCACGAATAAATTTAACATGATGAAGTTCAAACTTCACCCTTCCTCCTACCTGCTCGGTTGGTATTGGATATGGAGCATAACCACGTTTCATTCTATTCTGGTTCAACGGTGAGAACTGCGCAGCCAATTCAGGATCATTCGCAACCTCCTGCCAAAACGCTGCCCTAAATCTATCAAAACTATTGAACTTCCTGCCACGTAATTTATCGGCAATCTGTGCCGGGATCGGTGCTCCCAGCTACTAATAATCTGATGACCAAATGATATAATAAATGAGTATTTATATTTCAGCGACTAATTAATAAAGTAAATATAAACTGCCAGAAAGGCGGCCTATATTTTTACTTAATGATATAAGTTACTCTTTGAATCCGGGCTTGCCGTTCTCGGCCCGCCATTTCTTAATGAATTTAATAACTCCCTCGGGGCTATCCTCCACTCCAGCCTCAGGATAATAAAGGATATCAGTACCATTAGGGTGTTCTGTAATTTTTACAATATGATTTACAAGTTCGTCATGCTCCTCTTCTGAAGAGAATTCACCAATAAATAATAAATTAATCAACTCTAGAAACTCATTTTCAGTATAGTCTGTTAACTCTTTTTTAAGTTCCATATTATTTCCCTCTATTTCCGGAGTGAATATTAATGTGCCGTTTCGGTGTCATGATTCTTAGGTTTTCAATATTGTAAACCTCTCCTCCATTATTTATAAATTTAACATGATGAATTTCATATTTTTTCCTATCACCAATTTGCTCTATGGAAGGTGGGTATGGGGCTCGTTGATTTAGTATTTCGACGTAGTTAGTTTTATTAAACTGCCCAGCCAATTCAGGATCATTCGCAACCTCCAGCCAAAATGCTGCCCTAAATCTATCAAAACTACTGAACTTCCTGCCACGTAATTTATCGGCAATCTGTGCCGGGATCGGTGCTCCCAGCCCCTTACCCGCCTCTGCCAACCAAACTCCTGCAACTTGCTGCCCACGACCGGTTACTTCACCCGGTTCATCCCGTGGCGTTTTAAAATAAATATACACCGGTTCCAGCCCTGACTCTGCCGGGAACCAAATGATGTAATCGTGGAAATCACCCTCTTCCAGAGCCAGAAATATTAAGCCCGGCTTGGTCGCCAGGAAGGTGATATCAGCCCCGGTATGCGGCGGAACAACCGGTGCACTCGGCGGTTGTGGCAGTACCGAGCTGATATCCATGCCGGGCGGTTTTGCTGGCGTAAAAATAAAGGTGCGTGGCGGCTGACTGTCGGTGGTAAAAGTATAAACACCTTTTGATTGCTCAAATTGGGCAGTGGCAACTTTTACCTTAGCGGCAATATTTGCAGCACCGGTTTTTACTGCATAAACATCCGTCCAATCATCCTTTTCGGACATCAAAATTCGGACAGGCGAATCTACTTCACCTTGCTGTGGTAACGGCGCGCCAAGGGATAACCCTATGTCCCTGAGAGAGAAACTACCGACTAATGGCGGCTGACTTGTGCCTTCCCTGTCATTATCCGAATAGAAGCCCGCACCAATGATGACCGCCATTGGATCAGCTAACGAGCTGGTGTCCATGCTGCGAAATCGCTCCGATACCCGCCGCAATGAGGTACCTAAATGATTAGCGACCTGAGGACTTAATGTGATAGCACCCGCACCCCCCACGGCAAAACAGGGAGGATATGCGTGGCCTCGCGGATAAGCAGGTAAGGAGAAGGTATTTTGGGGAGTGACCGCCTGCTGCCTGGCAAGGTAGGCTGCCGCTTCTGCGGCCACCCGTTCGCGCTCCACTCGCTGCTGCCATTCAGCTACTTCTGCCGCCCGCTGATCGTCCTTAATTCGCCAGCGTTCTGTGACGTTTGCATCCCATTGTTCAAACTCAGCACGCGGCTGCCATTTTGTGGCTTCCGCCGTCAGTCGTGGGTTTGCAACTCGCTGCTGCCATTCAGCTACCTCTGCCGCCAGCCGGGCTTTTTCAACTCGCTGCCGCTCTGTGGCTTCTGCTATTTCAATATCTGCATAAACACGCTGTTGCAGCTCTAATAGCCTTTGTTGTTTAGTTCTTAGCTCAGCAATCCCCTGATTTATGTGGGGGAGTGATCATTTTAACATAGCTTAGGGAGAGTCTGATTTAGGCGGGAAGCCTTGAAAGGAGCGACTTGCGGGGCAATTCAACGATTTTGCATGGACATCGAAAAAATAATCAAAAGTACGATATTTTGCATTCTATTTTGCACAATTTAGATCATCGTTCAAACCATTTTAATCAGATCTTAAACAACGTTTAAAAAAGATGATTGCGTTACCATAATGCAATCATCCAACCTTCTTCTGCGATTGGTCGCCAGAGTTATTTTCTACACAACTTTCAGATGCCCCTTTTTTGGCTTCGTGTAGTGCCATCAGGCGCTCCTTCTCTTCAGTTGGTAACTGTAATAGTTCTATATCGAGAGAATTCGCAGTAACCAGCTCGACAATGCCATCAACCCCCTTCTTGTGTATCACTCTTAATAAGGCATGTGCTTCATTTTCATCAAGAGAGTCAAGCACTGCTAGCCAAGCGCTAGTTAACTTTCCTCTAGCTTTATATTCTTTTTCAGCCTCACTGAGATTATGGTTAGTGGCGGTGATCGTGTTAGTCATTGATCCATATGCTAACCAGTCAAGGCTAACGCGCTCCTTATGTGCAATTTTTTGCATGGCAGTAAAAGCAGGTTCAGTGCTCTTGGTTAAATAATTATTTAACGTGGAGAAAGATAGCCCCCAGTCTCTTGCCGCTGCCCGCACACTCCTGGTACCAACAAGCTCCCTCAAACGCTCTTTGAGTTTTTCTTTTCCTTCAGCCTCAAAAGTAAATTCTTTTACTTTACTACCAATCATTTTCTTTTCCTTTTAACTCTTTGATTATTAATAGTTATTCACAATTGAAATCAATTGATCGCAATAAGAATCAAAGAAAGTCATATTTTTACTTTACGTGACCAGCATTCGGATCAATACTCTATCCATACGGATAACCCTTACGGCTTATCCGCACGGTTCAACTTTTTAGGGTAATCGAATGATGAATAGAAATGAAGTGGCTTGTAGTGATATGCACCGAATAGATATCGTTGCATCGTTACATAAACAAGGTGTAACCATGCGAGACCTGTCTATTGAGGCCGGTTTAGCCGCAGATACTCTCAAAAACGCTCTGTATCGCCCTTACCCAAAAGGGGAGAAAATCATTGCCCAGGCATTGGGTTTAGAACCTGTGAATATTTGGCCTAGTCGCTACCCAGCCTTAACTCGTAGGGTGGCTTAACATGTTTCTTTCTGTGAATGAACTGATTGGGTTACCGGGTATGCCTGGGACTGCGCCAGGTGTTAGGGCTGCGCTTAATAAGCTAGCGGGAAGTTCACTGGAATTGAAACGTAAACGCGCTGGTACCAAGGCATTTGAATACCATATTGATTGCCTCACAGAGCAGCAACAAGACGTTGTTCGTGAACGTCACCTTAACTCTCTGTTAGCAGTAGAAAAAAAGTCCGTTAAATCGGCAGTTAATAGCGATTTAAATCCAAGAGTTAAGCCTAAGCATGAGCTCGATCTTATGCGCCAATGTCCAGCCCTGTTGCAGAGAAGCACTAACAACCTGACCACGTTACAGCGTGATATTGCTGATGCCCGCGCTACTTTAGTGATTGAGGTTTTTGCTTTACAAAATGCAGGGTTGTCGCGCATTAGGGCCATTAAATACATTTGTGACCAGTCACAATCTAATACCTTGCCTGAGAAATTACAGAAAGCAGCAGCAGTGGCCAATGCCCGTAAAGGTCTGCGCACGGGTGTCAGTACCCGCACCCTCAATGGTTGGGTGGTTGATTATGAACGTGCATCAAACTCAGCAGAGCGGCTGGTTTTACTGGCTCCAGGGCATAATAAAGGTAAACCGGTGGAGCGGATGAAATGGATGCCTCTGTTTATGTCCCACTACCGCACCACTAAAGGGCTAACCATCGCGGCTGCTTACAAGGAATTTGATAAGGCATGGAAGGCGCAGTATGTCGACCAACCCGCCATGCGCGATGCCATACCGTCTGTTCATGCTGTTCACCGGGCTTTAGACAAGCTGCCGACTATCGTTAAACAGCGCGGCCGTGTTACCGGCTCTGCCAAGCGGGCGCTGAATACCTATGTTAAGCGTGACTGGTCACAAATGCCCGTTAACGGCGTTTGGATTGGTGATGGCCATAGCATGAAGATGAAGGTGGCCCACCCTGACCATGGTCGTCCATTTACGCCCGAAATTACGCTGGTTATTGATGGCCGGACACGTTATGTCGTCGGTTGGAGCCTGAGCCTCGCTGAGAACGTCATCGCGGTGGCCGATGCGTTGCGCCACGGTATGCAGCATCACGGTATACCGCTGATCTACTACTCAGATAACGGTGCGGGCCAGACTGCCAACATATTAGACGCTGATATTACGGGGATTTTTTCGCGGCTTGGCGTGGAGCATCCTACGGGTATTCCCGGCAACCCGCAGGCTCGTGGGATTATTGAGCGACTTAACCGCGAAATTCCCGCCCGTATCGCCCGTAAATTTGCCACTTATAACGGTAAATCTGCTGACCGTGAAACGGTTCGCATGCTCAGCGTTGACCTTAATTCAGCCTTTAATGCGCAAGGTAAGAATAAAGAGCTAAATAGCCGCCAAAAAGCGGCGATGGCTAAATTACCGTCATGGCGTCAGCTTATTGATGCCATAGAGGATGAGATTGAAGACTATAACGAAAGACATCGCCACAGCGAGCTCCCTTGTCGTGAAGACGGTAAGCACTATACCGCTGCGGAGTATCGGCAGTTGCTACTGGTCGATGAGACTATTGATCGTCTTTCTGATATTGAATTACGTGATATGTTCCGCCCGCAAATCATACGTACAGTTAATCGCGGTTGGTTCCCTCTCTTTAAGAATGAGTACTTTTCTCAGGATTTAATTCAGGTCGACGGTGAACAAGTTCTGGTTGAGTTCGATATCCACGATGCCAGCAGCGTTACCGTTCGCCGCCTTGATGGCTCATTTATCTGTACTGCCATCGTGAATGGCAATACCCACGCTGCCTTCCCAGTGGAGTACGTCCGGAAAGTGGCAAAAGACCGCCACAACAGACGTATGAAGCTTGTTGAGCAAAAAGCTGAAGAGATTAATGCCGAACTTAACCCGGTATTGACCGTTGATAATGCGCCTGATTTTGGCTCACTTATCCAGGGCGATATATCAAGAATTAATGATGACCGGGACGAGATGTTTTTATTCCAGTCTGATCGCGATGAATATTTAAAAGTACATGGCAATAAAAAAGCGGCTATTTGACGCCCATCAAATGCCGCTCATTCACTACATAGGAATTAAATCATGACAATTAAAAATGACCTTATAGAACTGATGGAACGTAAAAGCCTCAACCAAACACAGGTTTCACGCGCCATCGGTATGAGTACTGCCACCGTCAATCAATATCTACAAGATAAATATAACGGGGATTTAGAGAGGGTCAATAGTGAGGTACAGGCTTTCCTCGAACGTACTCGCGAGAAAGATAAAGCCCAGCGCGTAGACGTGAAGTTTGTTGCAACGTCAGCATCTAAAAAAGCGCTGGAAATTATCCGTATGGCCCACGTTGACGGTGAGATCAATGTGATTTACGGCGAGGCTGGGCTAGGTAAAACCATGGCATTAAAGGCTTACGCCAGCCAGAACTCCACCGCGCTGCTAATCGAAGTTGACCCCAGCTTTACCGCTCGCGTCTTGCTGGAGGAGATCTGTAACCGTTTGGGGCTATCCCCTCGCGGCAACATGCATGAAACCTTTGAGTTATGTACCAATAAATTACGTGATTCGGGCTATGTCTTGTTGATTGACGAGGGGGAGTTGCTGCCACATCGAACACTGGAAGTGCTGCGCCGTCTGCACGATAAAAGCGGTATCGGCGTTGTCCTGGTTGGTATGCCGCGACTGTTGATTAACCTGAAAGGTAAGCGTGGCGAATTCGTCCAACTTTATAGCCGTGTGGCATTTGCGCTCAATATCGGTAATGCGCTGCCTAAAGATGATGTCAGTGCCATTGCGGCCAGTGTGTTACCTGCGGTAGCAGATGATATCAATGAGGCGCTTTATCAGGAATCAAGAGGCAATGCCCGCCGCTTATTTAAGTTACTGCGCGGTGCAATTCGCCTTAGCCATATCAATGAAACACCCGTGGGTGTCGGTGCCGTTCGCCAAGCCGCCAAAATGTTAATTAATTAAGGAATAAGCCATGTGCCAATTGCCTATTAATAACCCGACCTTAATGAAGCCTATTAATCGCTTATTACGCGCCGGTATTAAAGTGGTGGAATTAAACACCCGCTTACGCCGTCCGATCATCGAAGTTGATCGCCCCTTTAAGGCATGGGAACAAGGCGCGGTTGAGATAACCGAAACCCGCAATGGCGTCCGTAGCCTGGTCAAAATGACCATCTGGCGCGGCGCTCATATCATCTGGAGATAGCCAGTTATGGCAAAAATAATCATCGAAGTTGTGGATGGTGGTCGCGTGAGTGTGAGTTGTCGCGTCGAACTATCCAAAAGTAATCAGTTTGAAAATGATGTGACAAATGGAATTGCTAATGGGTTAGCTGGTCATGTAGCAGTTAAAACCAAGCAAGTTATTGAATCTTTAGTTAAAACCAAACGAGGTAAGAAGCATGTCCACTGAAAACAAACAATTCACTGATAAAGCCGCTCCAGAGGGGTACTGGGTTGATGCTAAAGGTATTCTGACCCCAATCTCTCTGGTTAAAGATATCGACAAAATGCGCGATACATTAGTGGGTGACATTATCAATCGCGCACTGGTCGTTAACAAAATGCTGACCGAGTTTAAGTTGGCCACCTTTGCTGACATTGCCGCGTTCGTTGACCTGTCAGCCAATGAATACAATGTTTCACTGGGTGGTAAGAAAGGCAACGTCACGCTGTATACCTTTGACGGTAAATATAAAATCCAACGAGCCATGCAAGACCGCATTGCCTTTGATGAGCGCCTGCAAGCCGCTAAAGCGCTTATTGATGAATGCCTTGCTGATTGGGTTGAAGGTGCGCGGCCTGAAATTCATACCTTAATTAACCGGGCCTTTTCCTCGGATAAAGAGGGTGAGATCAATACCGGGGCAGTCTTGGCCCTGCGTCGTTATGACATTCAGGACTCACGCTGGTTACGGGCGATGGATGCCATCAGCGAAGCGGTGCAGGTTGTCGGCAGTCGTTCCTATGTCCGGGTTTATGAGCGTATTGGCGACAGTGACCAATATCAGGCCATCTCCCTTGATATCTCTGGAGTCTGATATGAATGCTAAAGAGTTCAACAAAAAATATCCCGTAGGTAGCAGTTTTATATACCAACCCAATAAAGTCTTACGAGGTGGTAAAGCAGTTAAAACCGTTGCAACGGCAAACGACTTTGAGCAAGGCGTTATCGTTGAAATTAATTTAGAGCCATGGTTTGCCAATATTAAGGCATTAACACCAGCAGGCTAAATTCAACCTTTATTAAGTCTCTTTTAGCTCTTAATTATTAACAATGGCGTAAACCCGCTGGGGCGCGCTTACGCCAAAATCATGGAAAACCATCATCATGAATAAAGAAAAGTATCTCGCCAAAATAAAGAAACTGCTGAATTTGGCTAAGCACAGTACCAATCCCAATGAAGCTGCCAATGCGATGAGTCAGGCCCAAAACTTGATGCGTGAGCATGGTCTGACATCTATTGATATCGACTTGATGGAAATCAACGAGGCAGGCAGTAAAGGCGCTCCCTCTCATGCTCAGGCTATCCCTAAATATATGGGGCTGCTGGCAGATATCATCTGTCGGGCTTTCGGCGTTAAGTGTTATATGACCTTTAAACGTAATTATTACACTACCGCTCAGCGTCAGGTTATTTTCTACGGCCCGAATGAACGCCCACAAATAGCAGCTTATGCCTTTGACGTACTCTCTCGCCAAATGATGAAAGCCCGCCGTGAATATACTGCGTCAATGCGCAAGAGCATTAAAGCCAGCACCAAAATAGCCCGAGGGGATACCTTCTGTGAGGGGTGGGTAATAGGCGCTTATCAGGTCATTAAAGATTTTACGGTTACAGATACCGAGGCAACCTTAATCACTGCCTACCACCGTAAATTGCAGAAAGATATTGGGCTGCAATCAGGCGATATGCGAGAGGCCAAAAAGTGTCGCGGGGCTGATGATGCTGCGGAGACTGGATATCGAGCGGGTAAAGATGCCAGCTTGCTTCATGCTGTCAATGGTACTGATTCTCAGCCTGCATTGATTGGGAGGTCATAATGGAAAATCTGTCTAAAACTGATTCATTGCGCCAGGCGCTGCAAGTGCTGGGGACTGCCACTGGCCGCGAACTGGCCAACTTCACTGGCTTACCGATTGATCGCGTTGGTGCGCTGTTGGCCTGTGATATCCGCAAAGGGCGCGTTGTCCGTGGCTGGAATGGAAAAATACGTTGCTATGGCATGGCTGGCACTCTCCAGGATACCGGCTCTGTTGTCGGTAAAGTTGGCTCAGGTAAGGGAAAAGGTAAGGTTCGTTACCTGCCATTGGGCGTCACCAATCCTGAGTTTAGGGCGTTGGCCCAGAAAGCGGTAGTCCTTGAACAACAATTCAAATACTCCAGCGCCATGTCTGCCTGGCTGGCAGCTGCTGACGCATCCATGCTGCTGGTCAACGAACAATGGTGCCTCCATCGTGCCATGTTTTGTGAGTCAGCCCAGTCTAAAGGCTGGGGAGGTCGCCCATGAAAGCCCATGTCAGCAGCCGGGAATATCAGGATAACGGCAACAAACGCATCTACACCCTGACAGATGGCAGTGTGGTTATCGAGTACCCCAAGTTGCCTGGGAAGTCGCGTTTCAACTTCTTTGATCATCGTGGAAATACAGTCCACAAGAACCAACAGCGCGTCGCCATGAAGCAAGCCGTTGAACACCATAAAAAACAATGGAAGGTGAAACCATGAGCCATTTTCTGAAAGGGTTGTCAGCCGATAAATTCAATCAAAAATACCCTGTAGGCAGTTGTTTTCATTATTTCTCTATTAAGGGTATCCCTGACAGCGTCGAGGTGGTCACGCGCACTGAAGCCTGGGCGCTAGGTCATGGGGATGTTGTTGTCAGCGTCAATGGCCGAGCCGGTGGGCTTCACATTGAGCATATGAAGCCTATTGCTATCGCCGACATTCCCCAGCAAAAAAACGAAGAATTAAGTAAGCCTGTGGCGTGGACTGATATCCAAGAGCTAGCTGACATGAAGAGCGGCACATATGGCAACATTTTCAACAGCAATTACATCAATACGTCAGACGGTCAGTGGATGCCTCTCTACTCGCAAGAATATGTTTCAACACTGATAACCCAATTGGAAGCAGCAAACGAGGCACTGAAAGGCGATCAAGTGCCGGTGGCTGTACTTTATAGAACTGGAGAAGTCTTCTCTCGCGCTGAATGTGCAGACGATAGAACTTTTGCCGTCTGCTGCAAAGTTGAGACACCGCTATTTACCGCCTCGCAAAAGCCTGTTGTACGCCAACACCATGCGGATTGGTCTGATGCGACTTTTGGTAATGTCGGTCCAGTTGGCCCACTGAAACACCTAAGCAAAGAAGCGTTAGAGGCAGCCGCATCACCTGGTGATCTATCTGAATGGGCTGACATGCAGTTTCTGTTTTGGGATGCACAACGCCGCGCTGGCATTACTGACGCGCAGATAGAACAGGCAATGATAGATAAGCTGGAAATCAATAAATCCAGAGTGTGGCCTGAACCAAAAGACGGCGAACCTCGTGAACACATCAAAGCCGGTTTCCCGGTAGAGGGGGAAATAAAGTGACCATTAGAGAAATCACCTTAATCTGTTGGGCTGTAGCGTCCTACATCTACCTTGGTTATTGCTGGGTCAGCATTCTGAAGCGGTTGGGTTGGGCAAGAAAAGATATTCACCCTTTTGCTTACATCGTAACCGTGTTGCTTTGGCCTGTGGGATTGATGCTTTTTGAAGCGCGGCTGATTGAAGAGGACTATGACGACAATGACTAAATACAACAATAAAGAGCAGGCAGCGGCGCGAAAGCGCCTCTCCCGCGCCCGTGCAAAGTCGCAGTTCGGTCAGCATCGTATTGAAATAGTTATCTCTGACCGTGGGTTTAAAATGCTGCTTGATGGCTGTAAGCGCCGTAATCCGGGTCGTAAACCATACATCCCCAGCGAGTATGTTGAGCTTTTAATCTTTTGTGACGGTGAGCGACTGGAGCGGCAAGAGGCTGAGTTAGGTCATTGCAATCACTGTGACTTGCCATTACCTACCGGTTGCAATACAGCGTTTGTAGGTGAATCACAATGTTGGTTTTATCGTGAGTCACGCACTTTAAATCTTACAGATGTGACCGGTCACGCTCAGTTGGATGAGGTGAAAAAATGACTAATTTGGGCCTGTTAAAAAGTCACCTTGCGTTGGGTGAAGACTACAGCGAAGAGCTGCTGCAAGTGCTCCAGTCGGCCTTTGATGAGATTACCTTCTCGCGGGCAAAGCTGCTTGAATTGGGCTGTTACTCTCCAGCGGATACTGCTGATTTATTGAGTGGCTGTGGAAAGCTAACACAGTACATCACTAAGTTTGAGCACAGCGAGGCTTATTCTGTAGGTTCTACCGCCCTTATTGGTGTGTTAGTCGCCCATCAAAATCAACGAACGGTTCTTGACCAACTGGTGACCTTAACGTGTCAAGGTGGCGTCTGGACGGCTCAGATAGCATTTGATGAGTTCCCCGTGCATAACTCCCCCGCAGCGGCAATGGATGAACTGTCTGACTGGCTTATCCGGTTGGGCTTGGCGACAAGAGTCAGTGATAGTTTACGGACTCAACTGGGGGTGTTATGGACAAAAAACTGATCCAGCTTATTCATGTGGGTAAGTCTGTCTTAGCATGGGACGATGAAACCTACCGCGATGTTATTTATCGACTTACCGGTAAAACCAGCTCGGCTCATTGTTCCATCGAGCAGCAAGAACGTATTGTGGCTTATATGCGGGCTCATGGATTTGAGCCTAAACCGACCCCAAAACGCGGACGTCGCCCCAGCGTTCCCGCCAGTAAGAAGACGATACTCAGTAAGATTGAGGCACTTCTGGCTGACGCAAACCGACCATGGGATTATGCTGAATCTATGGCGCAACATATGTTTCAGGTAAGATATGTTGATTGGTTGCCGCTGGATAAGCTGACAAAACTGATGCAGGCATTGATTATTGATGCCAAACGTCGAGGGAAATCATGATGGATATTGAGCAGGTTAAAGCGCTATTGCCAGAGTCTGTCCAGCAGATTGCCGAGTTGATCGGTTATCCAGCCACAGCCCGCCTGCTCGATAAGTTGGGTGGCACCACCTTCCCAATAGGTAAAGGGTTGCGTGCACTTGGCGCAGCCCGTGCCACGTTGTTACGTGAGACCATTGGTGATGAGAACGCGCAACTGTTGGTCAAGCACTTTGGTGGGGAGGTTCTTTACCTCCCTCGTTGTGATCGGGCATTGCGTGAGTTGCGTAACCGTTCGTTCCTGGCTGAATTTGCGCAGTTGCGTGACAGTGGCGTCTCTTCTTTGATGGTGATGACGCAGCTATGCCCTAAATATGGCTTCTCTGATAGGTTCGCTTGGGGATTGTTAGAGAGGAATAAAAATAACGTTGAGTTACCACAAGACTCTTTATTCTGAGGTTGCAAATGAAAATAAAAAACATCATTTTTTATAGTTTATTAATTGTTAATTCTTCTGCTTTTGCTGATTCCAAGGCTGTTGGTAACGAGAGTATCCTGATACAGGGAGCGCTAAAAGATGGCTATCAAGCGCAGCGTAATCTCGCATTTGGATATAAGTCTGGTAAGGTTGTTTCAACTGGTGCGACTGACACACCTAAAAATGAAGTTAAAGCCTGTGCTTGGCGTAAGATTCTGCTAATAGCTAATCCAAATAAAATTGATGCTAGTGACCCAATAAATGAGCGGGCAGATTGTAGGAATCTTGACTTTAAAGAAGACGAAAATGTATGGCATATTGTCCACCAATATCTTCCCATGATTGACCAGATGAAAGTGAAGGGTAAATACATGGCTAAACATGATGACGAAAAAGTAAAAAGTGAGGATATTGAAATTATAGATATTGATGGCTAATAACCACTGAACCCCTTCCACTGATTATATAAAGCCACAACAGCAATACTGACACCATCCCAACCCATTGGATGGTGTCATGCAAATCTCCCTATCACAGTTTCAACTCGCCGCCTCTTTATCTCCCGCGCTCGCATCGCGTTGGTATCCGCATATCTTGTCAGCAATGAAAGAATTCGGTATTGATACCCCCCGTAGCCAGGCTGCGTTTATTGCACAAATCGGGCATGAAAGCGGGGGTTTTAAAGCACTGGTCGAGTCATTTAATTACAGCGTAATGGGCTTAAAAACCACCTTTAGTAGCCGTTTAACAGCCGGGCAATGCGAGATGTTGGGCCGACAACCTGGCGAGACCGTTGTTCCTATTGAGCGTCAAAAAGCCATTGCTAACCTTGTTTACCACAAACGTTATGGTAATAACGCGCCCGGAGATGGCTGGAGATTCCGTGGCCGTGGTCTGAAACAAATTACCTTTTTGGATAATTATTACCGCTGTGGCCATGCACTAGAAATCGACTTGATCATCAACCCGGATTTACTGTTGCAAGATGATTATGCCGCACGCTCTGCGGGTTGGTTCTGGTACGCAAACAACTGCAACGAATATGCGGATAACGGTAGCTTTGTTCGCTTGACCAAAGTCATTAACGGCGGAAGCAACGGCCTTGCTGATCGTCAGGCCCGCTTGCTCATTGCCGAGCGTGTCCTATGTCTCTAATCAAAACCCTCAAAGAATTAATCACCAATCCTTCATCAGGGCGGTTATCAACCTCAGATACCACTCTGGTGGGGGCGTTTATCGTGTCCTCTCTCGCGTTGCTGTGGGCCACTATCTTTGGCCAGTCTGGTGATATCTGGTTCAGCCTTTATCTGGCCGCGTGGGTCACTCAAAACCAGGCATCAAAATATCAGGCGCTAAAACGAGATAAGGAGCTGGCCAGTGGCACTTCTGAAACTCCTTAAAGCCTATTGGCAACCCTCGTTAGCACTGCTTGTCGCCGCTGTTGCGGGGTTCGTATTGGCAGCATTGATTTACGGTAAGCAACTTTCTGATGAGAAATTGTCATTTAGCCGCGCTAAAACCGCCTGGTCAGAAGAAAAAAAACAAGCAGCCAATGATGCCTCTTCTGCATTAGTTGCCGCGCTGGCACGTCAGAAAACCGCTCAGCAGTTGGCTGATAAATTGTCTGCTGAGTTGCATGCCAAAATCGACAAGCTCTATAGCGATAATCAGAGACTCAAGAGGCAAATCAATGATGCGACTCAACAAGATGGC
>NZ_CQAZ01000006.1 GCF_001152565.1 Yersinia pekkanenii
CCGCTCCGAGCACTTTGTCATTAACCTCAGGTCTGTCGCTTTCTTACTTGATGTTGCCGTTATCATTAGCGGCGTTCAAGGATCTCAAAACAATAACTGTGCGAGTTCGCTTCATCTGCGTCATGGAACTCACTGAATGTGCTTTCCCACTCATCTGGCTCATAGTCAGGAAAATGAGTGTCTCCCCCCACTTCGGCATCGATATGGGTGAGATACATACGGTTCGCCCGGCCTAAGAATTGCTTATAGACACGCCCGCCCCCCATAACCATAACTTCTGGTGCATCGCCAGCGCAGGAAAGAGCTTCCTCGATAGACGTTGCCCAGGTTACACGGTCATCACTACCTGGCTGGCTGCTGATGACAATATTCAATCGCCCCGGCAAAGGGCGGCCGATGGATTCGAAAGTCTTACGACCCATAATAACCGGTTTATTTAGCGTGTTACGTTTGAACCACGCTAAATCAGCCGGTAAGTGCCATGGCATGGCGTTTTCCATACCAATGACGCGATCCGCTGCCAACGCAGCGATCAGGCTGATAATCATTTTTAAACCCTGTAGGCTGCAAGAGCCAGTACCGAAAAATTGCTCACACTATACGTAAAGCCTAATCAAGCGTCGATAGCGATAAGCAGGCTAATCACACATATAAGACTGCTCTTAGCTCGATACAAAAACAGAGAAGGAAAAAAACCTTATACACCAGGACGTTTGCGATATAACCATAAACCGGGCAAGGATAAACCAATTGACAACGCACCCACGATAAATGAGGCTTTCAAGAAATTAGTCACCATCGTGGACATTAATGCCTCGGTGTAACCCAGATGAGAAATCTCCACCACCGAGATCATCGCAGTGTAAGCAGAGATCCCAGGGAACATAGGAATGACGGCGGCAACAGTAAAAACCTTAGGGTGCGCCAGTAGCCAGCGTGACCAGTTAATCCCGATGACGCCAATCATAATTGAAGCCAATAATGAAGCTAGCTCGATATTCATACCGAAATGAATCATCAGCATGCGCGAACCATGACCGATAGCCCCCAGTAACGCGCAATAACGTAATGCACGAACAGGCACATTAAACACCATCGCAAAACCGAGTGCCGGAATAGCGGCCAACACCATATCTTGTAGTAACGCCCAGAGTAAACTCACGACCATCCCCGTAATCCCCAAAGCGCCATAGCGAATACCACGCCAATGCAGGTCGATAGGGTTAATAAACTCGCCATCGCCCAACGCGCCAAACCGGTATTAACATGCCCTTTAAACATATCGGCTACAGCATTAATCAGTGGAAAACCGGGTACTAACAACAATACGCTCGCGGCCATCGCCACACTGGATGTCTGATGGAAAAAGGGTAAACGCATCAACAAACCAGACGCCGATGTGGCGACAAAAGCCGTGATACAGAAATTAATTAACGGGTTCATATGCCGGGCCGTTAGGCTTTGACGTACAAACATCGCCAGCCCACTGGCTAAAAAACTGATAGAAAATGCATCCCAACCCCCGCCGTTTAATTTACTGAAACAACCACACGACAATGCAACCATCACTACAACTAGCCAGCGTGGATAGCGCAACGGTTTAATATGCTCAACGCGCTTGTCCACATCCTCAGCATCAAGTAAATGGTGTTCTACTAAAATGACAATATGCTGGACCTCGGTCACGACCTGCATATTAATACCGCGATCGACATTTCTGCGGGTCGATGTCAGACAATTCCCCTGGCTGATAGTGGTCAAAACAACTGCATTGGCGGAGATGGAGCTTTCGACGCTATCCATACCCAGAGCGATACCCAAGCGCGCGGATAACTGCTCAACCAGCATACTTTCGGCACCGTGCTGCAACAGCAACAACGCACATTTGATGCACAATCGTGTGATTTCGCGCTGCTGATGGGGAATATCACTGTTTAATACATTTTCCTGGCTCATATTTGTGCATCACTATCCGTCAAAAGCGTAAAAGATAAATGCTCATATCATCACTGCTGACCACCAAACTGCCGTAGGTATCGCATAAGGATAATGCAGGAAAAACTAAGTGGCGTTATTATCGCCAGACAACACCACTCTCATTCGGTAATCCTAATGCTTGAAACATCTTTATTCGTCGCAACTATTGCAACATTGGGGATGCTCTCTCCCGGCCCTGATTTTTTTCTGGTCATCAAAAATGCCGCCCGTTATCGCCGCCCTGCGGCCATGATGACGGCACTCGGTGTGATTTTGGGCGTAGCGACACATATGTCTTATTGCGTAGCTGGCCTGGCCGTGGTTATCACCACCACGCCCTGGCTATTCAATCTGCTGAAATATGCCGGGGCCTGCTATTTGATCTGGATTGGTATCCAGGCACTGCTATCGCGGGGAGAAAGTAAACTCAGTATCGATAACGCCGCGCAGTATCCCATCACGCTGAAAGCCGCATTCTGGCAGGGATACCTTTGCAATTTATTGAATCCCAAAGCGACTCTTTTCTTCCTCGCCGTTTTCACACAAATATTACAGATCAACTCCGGCGTGGGTGAAAAACTGTGGTACGCCTCAATCATCTGGGTTCTGGCCGTTATCTGGTGGCCGCTGCTGGTGATCCTGATTCAAAGTGCACCGGTACGCCGTGGTTTGGCAAAAGTGCAAAAAGTGGTCGATAAATTGCTGGGTGGCTTGTTGATCGGCCTGGGTATCAAAGTTGCATTAAGCTAACGGTGCCAGCTTTTAGCTGTCTTGCTATAAGCTACTACCTACAACCCGCGCTAACATTGATCTTCACCAAGGTTGTTTATGAACAATACTATTGTTTATGAAAAGTACTTCTGTTTATAACAAACACTGCGTTTATGGTTAAAAAGCGTGATTTTATAAATAATAAGCATAAAAAAGGGCGATGTTTCCATCGCCCACGGATTACTGACAAAGTCGATTGAAGAGGAAATGTTCCGTTGGGGTCGTAGTCGCGTAAGCGACCGGAGCGCCCCTGGGAACAGTCGCCCCTTCACGCACCTGATTTTATGCTGGTTTTGCCATTAACCTTTCATATTCTTAATCTTGGCATGCATTTCTTGCACTGAAATAACTTGCTCAGTTGGATCTGCATTCAATGCCATCGCTGTTGCAAAACCGCCATTCAACGTGGTGTCGTAATGCACCTTATACTGCAAAGCACTACGGCGGATCAGTTTGGAGTCTTCAATCGCCTGACGCCCTGCGGTTGTATTCACAATATAAGTGTATTCGCCATTCTTGATTCGGTCCTGAATGTGTGGACGACCTTCATGCACCTTGTTGACCAAACGTGGATTTATCCCCGCCTCGCCCAGAACTACCGCAGTACCGTGGGTAGCATCCAGTTCAAAGCCCTGTTTCAGCAGCTTAGCGGCCAGATCAACCACCCGATGCTTATCGCCCTCACGGACCGATAACAGCGCGCGGCCACTCTTTTTCATACCAGACTGACTGCCCAACATCGCTTTGGAGAAGGCTTCAGCGAAGGTACGCCCCACCCCCATGACTTCACCGGTAGAGCGCATTTCTGGCCCTAAAATCGGGTCAACACCAGGGAATTTGTTGAACGGCAGCACCACTTCTTTTACCGAGTAGTAAGGCGGGATAATCTCTTCCAAAACACCCTGATCTGCCAATGATTGGCCCACCATCACCCGGGCTGCAATTTTTGCCAGTGGCATACCGGTCGCTTTAGACACGAAGGGTACGGTACGGGCAGCGCGAGGGTTAACTTCGATCAGATAAACTTCGTTATTCTTCACGGCAAACTGCACATTCATCAAACCGCGAACACAAAGCTCAAAGGCCAGTTTTTCAACTTGCTGGCGCATCACATCCTGAATTTCCTTACTCAGGGTATAAGCTGGCAATGAACACGCTGAGTCACCAGAGTGAACCCCCGCTTGCTCGATATGCTCCATAATGCCGCCAATTAACACCCGCTCACCGTCGCAAATGGCATCGACATCCACCTCAACCGCATCATCGAGGAAACGATCCAACAGCACCGGTGCATCATTCGACACACTCACTGCATTCTGGAAGTAACGGCGCAGGTCAATCTCGTCATAAACGATTTCCATTGCACGGCCACCCAAGACATAAGATGGGCGCACCACCAGCGGATAACCCAGCCCCGTCGCCTTCTCTACCGCTTGTTCAATGGTGGCAACCGTGGCGTTCGCAGGTTGTTTCAGACCCAGACGATGTACCGCCTGTTGGAAACGTTCACGATCTTCAGCACGGTCAATAGCATCCGGGCTGGTACCGATAACCGGTACACCGGCGGCTTCCAGTTCGCGCGCCAATTTCAATGGCGTTTGACCACCGTACTGTACAATCACGCCCTGTGGTTTCTCGATACGCACGATTTCCAGCACATCTTCCAGCGTCACTGACTCGAAATACAGGCGATCAGACGTGTCATAGTCAGTCGAGACTGTTTCTGGGTTACAGTTCACCATGATGGTTTCGTAACCGTCTTCACGCAGTGCCAGTGATGCATGCACGCAGCAGTAGTCGAATTCAATACCCTGACCAATACGGTTCGGGCCACCGCCCAACACCATCACTTTCGGACGGTCGCTGGTTGGATTGGATTCGCACTCTTCCTCGTAGGTTGAGTACATGTAGGCGGTATCAGTCGAAAACTCGGCGGCGCAAGTATCCACACGCTTATAAACCGGATGCAAACCGTATTTGTAACGTAATTTACGCACTTCACTCTCAGCCGCACCGACTAATTTCGCCAAACGAGCATCGGCAAAACCTTTACGTTTCAACTGGCGCATAAACTCAGCATTCAGGCCATTGATGCCGCATTCCGCCACGTTTTCTTCCAGCCGCACCAGTTCTTCAATCTGTACCAGGAACCAGCGATCAACGTTAGTCAGATTGAAAACACCATCAACCGACATACCCGCGCGGAACGCATCAGCGATATACCAGACACGATCACAACCGGCTTCTTTTAATTCACGACGAATTTTAGTCAGGGCTTCCGGATCATCCAGGCTCACCTTCGGGTCAAAACCGGTCACGCCGACTTCCAGACCACGTAATGCTTTTTGCAGTGATTCCTGTAGCGTGCGGCCAATCGCCATCACTTCACCGACCGATTTCATCTGCGTGGTCAGACGGTCATTCGCGCCAGCAAATTTTTCGAAGTTAAAACGTGGAATTTTGGTCACAACGTAGTCAATGGATGGCTCGAAGGAGGCCGGAGTACGGCCACCGGTGATGTCATTCATTAACTCATCCAACGTGTAACCCACTGCCAATTTGGCGGCAATCTTGGCGATTGGGAAGCCAGTGGCTTTAGAGGCCAAAGCGGAAGAGCGGGACACACGCGGGTTCATTTCGATAACAATCAAGCGGCCATTTTTCGGGTTAACCGAGAATTGCACATTGGAACCGCCAGTTTCTACGCCGATTTCACGCAATACCGCCATCGAGGCGTTACGCATGATTTGATATTCTTTGTCAGTCAGGGTCTGAGCCGGTGCTACGGTGATGGAGTCACCGGTATGAATGCCCATGGCATCGAAGTTCTCGATGGAGCAAACGATGATGCAGTTGTCATTTTTGTCGCGGACAACTTCCATTTCATACTCTTTCCAACCAATCAGTGACTCATCGATAAGCAACTCTTTGGTCGGTGACAAATCCAGACCACGCTCGCAAATCTCTTCAAACTCTTCGCGGTTATAAGCAATACCGCCACCGCTGCCCCCCATGGTAAAGGATGGGCGGATAATACAAGGGAAACCAACATCAGCAGCAACAGCCAATGCCTCTTCCATGTTATGCGCAATGCCTGAGCGGGCAGTATCCAGACCGATTTTCTTCATCGCGATATCAAAGCGACGGCGGTCTTCTGCTTTATCGATAGCATCGGCGGTGGCACCAATCATGGTGACACCGAATTCAGCCAAAACACCTTCGCGTTCCAGCTCCAGCGCACAGTTCAGCGCAGTTTGCCCGCCCATAGTAGGCAGAATTGCGTCCGGGCGCTCTTTTTCGATAATTTTACGCACCACTTCCCAGTGAATTGGCTCGATATAGGTCGCATCAGCCATTTCAGGATCAGTCATGATAGTTGCGGGGTTAGAGTTCACCAGAACGACACGGTAACCTTCTTCACGCAGTGCTTTACAAGCCTGAGCACCGGAGTAGTCAAACTCACAGGCCTGGCCGATAACGATTGGGCCAGCGCCCAGAATCAGGATGCTTTTTATATCTGTACGTTTTGGCATGGTTTGACGCTCCTGATTATTTATGAGTATGGCTTGCAGTTGTTGCGCGGTAAGTTTCAATCAGTTCGATAAAGTGATTAAACAACGGCGCGGCATCATGCGGCCCAGGGCTGGCTTCTGGGTGGCCCTGGAAACTGAACGCAGCTTTATCTGTACGGTGAAGCCCTTGCAGAGAACCATCAAACAAAGAAACATGCGTGGTACGCAAGTTGGATGGCAATGTGGTTTCATCTACAGCAAAACCGTGGTTCTGCGCGGTGATCATCACACAATCAGCATCCAAATCTTTCACCGGATGATTACCACCGTGGTGACCAAACTTCATTTTTACCGTCTTCGCACCACTGGCCAGTGCCAGTAGTTGGTGACCTAAACAGATACCAAATACAGGGATATCGGTTTCGAGGAAGCGTTTAATCGCGGTAATAGCATAATCACATGGCTCCGGGTCGCCCGGGCCGTTGGACAAGAAAATACCGTCTGGATTGAGCTTCAAAACCTCTTCTGCTGAGGTTTGCGCAGGAACGACCGTCAGACGACAGCCACGGTCCACCAGCATACGCAGGATATTGCGTTTCACGCCATAATCGTAAGCCACAACATGGAATGGCAAATCTTCTGGTTGTTTCGCTGCTGGCAAGTCACCTTCCAGCGTCCAGCTACCTTGTAGCCAGTCATAACGCTCTGGGGTGGTCACCTCTTTTGCCAGATCCATGCCCTTCAAGCCTGGGAATGCTTTGGCTTTTTCCAGCGCTAAAGCGGCATCAGATAAATCGCCCACAATAATGCAGCCGTTTTGTGCCCCTTTCTCGCGCAGCAAACGTGTCAGCTTGCGGGTATCGATATCAGCAATCGCCACAATATTATGACGTTTGAGATACTCCCCTAAGCCTTCTTCATTACGGTAGTTGCTGGCAATCAATGGCAGGTCGCGAATAACAAGACCTTGGGCGTGTACTGCGGAGGATTCTTCATCGGAGGCATTAGTGCCGACATTGCCGATATGGGGATAAGTAAGAGTAACGATCTGGCGGGAGTAGGAAGGATCAGTGAGGATTTCTTGATAACCGGTCATCGACGTATTGAAGACCACTTCCCCCACTGCCGTACCTTCTGCCCCGATGGCCCGACCGTGAAATTGGGTTCCGTCTTCGAGAACCAATAGCGCTGACTTAATCAAAACATCCTCCAGGGAATAAACAGTCACATTATTTGCATATTAATTCATATATAGCGATCTAAATCAATGCAAAAACCGCCCTCAGAGCCAATTTTTGGCAAATTGGGCGCATTTTAATGATGAGTAACGCTTTTGTCTAGCCAAAGTGCCATTTTTTCTTCGTTTTTTACCGTTTTCATTAAAATGAGTGGATTATAGCGGCAAAAACAGATGCTAACTTAACATAGTAAACGGTTGCGATGGCAAGTGACTGAGAAATATCGTTCTGGTGCGATGAAAACCAGCATCGATGTTCAATTAAGGGATTTCAGGAGGTGAATCAGCACAAAAAACACAACAAACAGAAGTTATTGAACAATAATAATATCAAGCATGATTTTTAATAAAAAATATAAAAAAGGACAATAAAATATTGCCCTATTATCAAACAATTATGATAAAAACAACCACATCACTGGTTGTGCTTTACACCGTTAAAGTTCATTAAGATCCAATACATCTCGCATATCAAACAGGCCATTATCATGCTTTGATAGCCAAATGGCAGATTTAACCGCACCATTAGCAAAAGTCATACGACTGGTGGCTTTATGGGTGATTTCAACTCGTTCGCCAATATCAGCGAACATAGCCGTATGCTCGCCAACGATATCGCCAGCACGGATGGTCGAAAAACCAATAGTGCGGGGTTTACGCTCGCCGGTGTAGCCTTCGCGGCTATACACCGCACAATCTTTCAATGACCGCCCTAAAGAATCAGCAATTGCCTCGCCCATCGCCAGTGCCGTACCGGAAGGCGCATCAACTTTATGCCGATGATGTGCTTCAATAATCTCGATATCGGTATAGTCACCCATTACTTTCGCCGCTTTCTCAAGCAGCTTTAACACCACATTTACCCCAACACTGAAGTTGGCGGCAAATACAATCCCAATGTCAGATGCTGCTGCACTGATTGCAGCTTTACCTGCATCATCAAAGCCAGTAGTGCCAATGATGATTGCTTTACCATTTTTGTGACAAATAGCTAAATGTTCCAGCGTGCCTTCTGGACGGGTAAAGTCGATCAAAACATCAAAATCACCAATCACTTTGGTTAAATCATCGCTTACAATAATATTCAGTAAGCCAATTCCAGCCAACTCACCCGCATCACTGCCGACTAACGTGGAACCTGGGCGCTCGACGGCAGCGCCCAGCACAACACCGTCTGTATGGGTAATTGCCTGGATAAGCTGCCGGCCCATACGCCCACCCGCGCCGACAACCGCGATCCGGATTGTTGAATCAGTCATAACATCTCCCAATATTGTGTCATCTACCCTGACAAGAGTTCAGATTAGCCGCCCGCTATGGACTCTGCCAGCCTATTTAATCTGTATTAGAAAAAAATGATATAGGCGTGCTTTTATCAGTGAAACCACTTAATTCCTTACATAACATTCATTAACCCATTATTAGATGGATTTCAGTGAGATGAAAGTGCCCTATTGAATCGGATAAGATACCGTCACGATTAATCTGGCCGTTGGTGGTTATTCCGCATAGTCATGCAGTTATAATGGCGACAGTTGAGATAACCCAGCGATCGCACTTTCCAGATACCGGCGCGGGCATCCTAGATTGATTCGAATAAAACCGGATCCCATAGGCCCAAAACTTTCCCCCATAGACGCCGCAATCTTCGCTTTATCAAGTAGAACTTGTTTTAACCTTGCATCATCCAAACCCAAGTCACGGCAATCTAACCAAGCCAGGTAAGTCCCCTCCGCCTTAACCATGTGACACCAAGGTGCGACATACGCTAATGCTTGTTCAAACCAACGCCGGTTCTCGGCTAAGTAAGCCTGTAATGCATCCATCCAAGGGCCACCGTAGTTATACGCTGCGGTAGCCGCCGTCATAGATAAAGCATTAAAAACATCTAAACCATGTGCATTCAGGCGATTAATAAATGCTTTGCGAATATCTGGGTTTGGTATAAGAAAGTTTGAAATTCTCAGTGAAGATAAACCAAAGGTCTTACTTGCCGATGTCGCCGCGATAACATGCTCATGCCATTCTGGGCCTAAGTGCAATACCGACGTGAATGTTTCACCAGGCAGCGTTAAATCAGCCCAAATCTCATCGGATAGCACCATCACATGGTATTGTTTACACAGTGCCAATAACGGGATCAGTTCTTCAGCCTGCCAGCATCTTCCCGTAGGGTTGTGTGGGTTACACAGCAGAAATAAACGTGGTTTTTCTTGTTGAAACAATTGTTCTAAATGGCGATAGTCCATTTGATAACCGTCAATACTCGCTAACAATGGATTCTCTAAAACCTGCCTATCATTCATCGATATGATCTTGGCGAATGAACCATAATAAGGTCCTTGTACGACAACGCCATCACCAGGTTTACTAAGCAGTTGAATCAGTAAAGCCAAGCCAGGAACGACTCCCTCAATAGAGGTAAACCACTCTCGATGCAGCGTCAACTGATGCCGTTCAGCAAACCAATTAATCACTGCCTGATAGTAACCCTCATCCCTTTCACTGTAACCAAACACGCCGTGATCTACACGGCTATGCAGCGCTTGCAGCACTTCATCCGGGCACCGAAAATCAAAATCAGAGACCCACATAGGCAACAGTTCTGATTGATCCAATTGTAAGTATTGATTTAAAAAATCCCACTTAACGGAACTCGTATTATGACGGTCAATCACTTGGTTAAAGTTAGGCTGTTTCACGCTCTACCTCCTGATTTTCAACGATACTTTCTGGCTTTAGTTTTGCGATACCAAAACCGGTAAAACCATAAAGAAGAGCAAAGAATACAGCGGCATAGCACTGAACAGCCCACGGCAACAGATCCAGAGTACTCACCCCAAGCGTTGTGGCCATGTAAATCCCTGCGGCGGTCCATGGAATCAGTGGTTCAATAACGGTACCGGCATCTTCAATAGTTCTTGATAGATTTTTGTTATCTAACCCCATTCCACGATAGGCGTCTTTAAATAACTCGGCGGGAATAAGCAAAGCTAACTTTCCATCACTGGTGGCACCCGTCACTAAAATTGTTGTCGCAATTGTTGCGGCGATCAACTGACCGGTGGTATGCACAATTTTCAGTAATCGACTGATGATCACCGTCAATGCACCCGTAAGCGTTAATGCACCGGCGAATGAAAAAGCGCAGAACACCAAGAGGATGGTGCTCATCATTGAGAACATGCCACCCCGGTTAAGTAAACGAGGAACATCACTGACAATCCCCGCGACGTTATGCCCCCGTTCCGAAAACATCGACAGATTAAAACCGTCCATTAAAGCTTCAAACCCCTGCTTTAACGTAAACCCTTGCACGACAATGCCGATGACAATAGCTAAAGCGCAACCGGCTAACATAACAGGGATCACCGGACGCTTCCTAACCGCCCCCCACAAGACCAATACCGGTGGCAAAATCAACAACACATTAAAATGATATAAGTTTTCCAATGCCAGAAGGATTTCCGTCACTTTCTCGGGTGTTGCAACACTGCCCATGGTGTTGGTATGGCCGGCAATTAAATAGACGATAGCGGCTAAAATAAAACTGGGGACGGTGGTATACATCAAATGTTGTATATGACCATAAAGGTCGGTATCTGCGACGATAGCCGCAAAATTAGTGGAATCGGAGAGTGGTGAGATCTTGTCGCCAAAATAAGCCCCAGAAACCACAGCACCCGCAGCAGCGGCTAATGGTACATCCAGACCTGCGGCGACGCCCATAAGAGCGACGCCGACAGTACCCGCCGCTCCCCAAGAAGTACCGGTACAGACAGAAATAACACTGGTAATAAAAAAGGCGGCGATGAGGATGTATTGTGGACTAATAAGCTTTAATCCCCAGTAGACCATGTAGGGAATAGTCCCGCTAACCATCCAGGTACCAATCAGCCCCCCGACGCAAACTAAAATTAAGATCACCGGCATAGCTTTAGCTAGCTTTGCCACAATCGAATTAATAATGTCGTCCCAGCGATATCCTTGCCAATAAGCCAGCGCAGCGGCGACACATGCAGATAGCAGTAATAAAGGTTCAATCCGCAAACCAAATTGACCATATCCGATCACTAAGAGGGACAGCATGGCGATAATAGGCAATAACGCGAGTCCCAGACTTAGCTCTTTTTTGTTATCCATATATAACTCCGGTTGAGGGCAGGCAGTTACGACAGAATAATTAATATATTTGGCGAGGGATGTGAGCGTGGATACTGCGTCATGTAAACGGTTTCATGGGCTAAATAAATGTGATCTAAATCACCTTTAGTTCTGTTAATCGGCCTGTTAATCGGCCTGTTAATCGACAATTTTTTCTACCCGCGCGACTGAATCTCTAATAATCAGCTCAGCCGAAAACATATTTATTTGAGGCGGTAATTCACCTTGAGCATGTAACCGTAACGCGATACTCGCAGCTTTTCTGGCCATTCGCTCTATCGGATAATGAATAGTGGTTAACGATGGATAGAGATAGCGGGCCAAAACGATATCATCAAAGCCGACAATCGAGAGCTGGTCTGGTAGGCGGATATTTCTTTGATGCCATGAGCGCATCATACCTGCGGCCATTACATCGTTAAATGTGACGACTGCGGTAAAATTATGCCCACTGGCTAACAGCTTTTCAGCTGCCAGCTCCCCCCCTTCTTCATCAAACGGAACGCTGATAATCCAATCAGCCGGAACATGGATCCCAGCACTGGCCATCGCAGCAAGATAACCATCCAAACGTTGTTTTTTGTCATCAATTAATAATTCGGCTGTGACATATGCAATTCTTGTATGCCCATTCTGGATCAGATAATGGGTGGAGGTTTGCGAGGCGCTGGTATTGTCTAACCACACGCACCGATTGGCTATAGCGGGTAAATAGCGATTAATCAGCACCAGCCCTGGAGTATGTGCCGCATAACGTAATATTTCGGCCTCACTCATTCGTGTGATATGAGCGACGATAGCCTCACACCCTTGATTGATCAAAAAATCGAGACCTGCCTTTTCAAGTTCTTCCTGATGGCCGCCACTACAGACCATCAATTTTGCCCCTTCTTTACGGGCAACCTCTTCGACACCACGCGCTAAACGAGAGAAGAATGGGTCGGCCAGATTACCGGTAAGTAAGCCCAGCATATTCCCACTTCTTTTTGCCAAAGCAAGAGCAGCGGCATTACGTTGATAGTTGAACTCACGCATGGCTTTCTCAACACGTTCTCGGGTACCCGGTTCTACATATGCAGTATTATTAATAACGCGGCTAACTGTTGCGACCGAAACCCCCGCCCTCTGAGCGACATCTTTCATTTTAGCCATGAGTCACTCTCCATTGAGTAATGCTTAGCGTTAATATTAATAGGGGTCGTAGTTAGAAAAATACGGTACGTTCTTTTTGCTCTAAAAAAAGCAGCCACCAGGGCTGCTTCAGACGGCTAACAAAGTCGATTAAAGGGGAAATGTTCCGTTGGGGTCGTAGTCGCATCAGCGACCGAAGCGCCCCTAGGGACAGTCGCCCCTTCACACACTTGGCTTGATACTGGTTTTGTCATTAACCTCAAGCAGCCACCAGGGCTACTTATTATTACTTAACGAATACATTTTCAGCTAACCAACAAATGACTTAGTCGATTTGTTTAATCTCAACACGTAATTCTTTGGGTACTTCGAAGACAATATTTTCTTCGCGGCCTCTTAGCTCGATAGAATCACTGGCCCCAAGAACTTGTAAGCGTGCAATTACCTGCTGTACCAGAATATCCGGTGCCGATGCGCCAGCAGTAACACCAATACGCACCGCTCCTTGTAACCAGTGCTCTTGGATATCAGCCGCAGAATCAATCAAATAAGCCGGCTTACCCATTCGTTGCGCCAACTCAGCCAAACGGTTAGAGTTAGATGAGTTTTTTGAACCCACCACCAGCACCAGATCAGCCTCATTCGCCAGATTCCGCACCGCTTCCTGTCGGTTGGTCGTGGCATAGCAGATATCATCTTTACGAGGGCCGACAATCTTCGGAAAACGCTGATGTAAAGCATCGATAACCGCAGAGGTATCGTCTACCGACAACGTCGTCTGTGTCATAAAACACAGATTATTGTCGTCTTTAACCTTCAGCGCCCAAACATCATCAGGTGATTCAACCAAGTACATCCCGCCTTTCGGATTGCTGTACTGCCCCATGGTCCCTTCCACTTCAGGATGACCTGCATGGCCTATCAAGATAGCCTCTTTACCCTTGCGGCTGGCACGCGCGACTTCCATATGAACTTTGGTCACCAATGGGCAGGTCGCATCAAACAGCATCGTTAGCTCACGCGCACGGGCTTCAGCTCGAACGGCTTGCGACACGCCATGAGCCGAGAAGATCAGAATAGAGCCATCGGGCACTTCTGATATTTCCTCGATAAAGATGGCACCGCGTTCACGCAGGCTATCAACCACATAACGGTTATGTACCACCTCATGACGCACATAAATTGGCGCGCCGTACATCTCGATCGCGCGTTCAACAATACTGATAGCCCGATCAACTCCGGCACAAAAGCCGCGAGGATTAGCCAGCAATATCTGCATGCATTACCTCCTGTTGGGGGTCAATCTCCAGCACTTCAATTTCAAAGCTGATGGTGTGCCCTGCCAACGGGTGATTAAAATCAACAGTAATGGACTCTTCTGCAACTTCCCGCACCACACCTGGCATTTCACTGCCATCGCGGGTGGTAAACAACATGATGGTACCGGCATCTGGCACGCCGGTTTGGGCAAAGTCACGTTGGGTAAAATACTGGACCAGATCTGGGCTTTCCAAACCAAACGCATCTTCAGGTTGCAAGGTAAAAGCGTGCTTATCGCCTACTTTCAAACCCATCAACTGTTGCTCCAGCGCATCGGAAAGGCTGTTATCACCTAACCGAAACAGCGCTGGCTTGCCATGAATATGGGTTGATTCAGCCGTTGAGCCATCTTCCAATTTCAGAGTGAAGTGCACCAATACGGCGCTATTGTCTTGTACTTGATGGCCTTGTACTTGCTCGGACATATCACTCACCTTTATTCATCGCCGTTTTTTCAGCCGGACTTAAGAAGCCTTCCAGGATAACCAACGCCGCCCCGATACAAATTGCGATATCGGCGAAGTTAAATGTCGGGAAATGCCAGTTATTGACGTAGAAATCGATAAAATCGTTCACCGCGCCATGCACCATGCGATCAAATAAGTTACCTAATGCTCCACCGATAATCAGAGCATAAGCACAATTCAACAGGCGTTGTTTGGCAGGAGAGCGATACATCAGCACCATCAATATTACTGAAATACCGATGGCTACCCCGGCGAAGAACCAACGCTGCCAGCCACTTTTATCGGCCAGGAAGCTAAATGCCGCACCAAAGTTCTGTGCGTAGGTCAGATTGAAAAAAGGAATCACTGGCATCGATTCATACAGCGCAAAGTGGGCCATGACCCACTGTTTGCTACCAAGATCCAAAATAACCACCAGTACCGCCAGCCATAACCAGCGCAATCCGGTCGAACAAATAGGTTTACTCATTAGGCGAACTTACGCTCTTCACCGTCTCCGGCAACGTTAGTGACACAGCGGCCGCACAACTCAGCATGTTCCGCTACCAAACCGACGTCTCGAGTGTAATGCCAGCAACGCGGGCACTTATCACCGTCAGCCTTATTAAAGGTAATTTTCAGCCCTGCAATCAGCTCACTTTGCAGCGCATCATCACCCGCATCGGAGAAACCGGCAACTTTTGCAGACGAGGTCAGCAACACAAAACGCAGTTCATCTTGCAGGCTGTTCAAGCGAGCTGCCAGTTCAGGCTCTGCATACAAGGTTACTGCAGCTTCCAGCGAACCGCCGATCCGTTTATCGCTACGGGCTTGCTCTAATACCTTGTTGACTTCACCACGGACTTTTAACAGCTCAGCCCAGAAAGTATCGTTCATACTTTCATCAGCGGCCAGCCCGAACAGACCGTCATACCACTCTTCCGTGAAGACATACTGTGGGCGATGACCTGGCAATTGGTTCCAGATTTCGTCGGCAGTAAAGGACATAATCGGGGCCATCCAGCGAACCAGTGCTTCTGCAATATGGAACAGCGCAGTCTGGCAGCTGCGGCGGGCAACGCTATCGCCTTTCGCGGTATACTGGCGGTCTTTAATGATGTCCAGATAGAAAGAACCCATCTCAACCGAGCAGAACTGCATCAAACGCTGTACCACCAAGTGGAAATCGTAATTTTCGTACGCGGCCATGATCTCAGCCTGAGCCGCTTGTGCACGGCCTACGGCCCAGCGATCCACTACCACCATCTCTTCTGGTTTCACCTGATGCTGTGCCGGATCGAAGCCATTGAGGTTAGCCAACAAGAAGCGGGCGGTGTTACGAATACGACGATAAGAATCAGCAGAACGTTTCAGGATTTCGTCAGAAACCGCGATTTCGCCGGTGTAATCGGTTGATGCCACCCACAAACGCAGGATGTCGCCACCCAGTTTGTTCATTACATCTTGTGGGCTGATGGTGTTACCGATGGATTTGGACATCTTACGCCCTTGACCATCAACGGTGAAACCATGAGTCAGTACCTGACGATAAGGTGCTTTGCCCTTTATTGCAGTCGCAATCATCAGTGAAGACATAAACCAGCCACGGTGTTGGTCGGAACCTTCCAGATACATATCCGGGCTATGACCGCCAAACTCAGGGCGCACGTCAACCACCGATGAGTGAGTTGAACCGGAATCGAACCATACGTCTAACGTGTCTGGCACTTTGACGTAATCAGCAGCATCGGCACCTAAGATCTCAGCAGGGTCTAGATCCCACCATGCCTGAATACCGTCTTGCTCAACGCGCTTGGCGACTTCCTCCATCAGCTCAGTGCTGCGGGGGTGGAGTGCTTCGGTCTCTTTGTGCACAAACAGAGACATTGGCACACCCCAGGTACGCTGACGCGAAATACACCAGTCTGGGCGGTTTGCCACCATGGTTTCGATACGCGCCTGACCCCAATCTGGGATCCACTGCACGCCTTTGATCTCTTCCAGCGACTGCTTACGCAAACCTTTTTGATCCATGCTGATAAACCATTGTGGCGTAGCACGGAAGATAATTGGTGTTTTGTGACGCCAGCAGCATGGGTAGCTGTGGACCAATTTTTCAACTTTCAGTAATGCGCCTTTCTCGCGCAGTAGCTCAACAATGACATCGTTGGCTTTAAACACGAACATGCCGTCCAGCGTTGGGTAAGTTCCCGCCAGATAGCAACCGTTCGGGCCAACCGGATTGGCCACTTCCAAGCCGTATTTCTGGCCGATAACAAAGTCATCAGGGCCGTGACCAGGGGCAGTATGAACCGCGCCGGTACCGGCATCCAGTGTTACGTGGTCGCCTAAAATCACTGGAACATCAAAGCCCATAAACGGGTGATTGAAACGCAGCAGTTCCAGCTCAGAACCTTTGCAATGACCTAATACCGCCCATTCAGCAATGCCAGCGCGCTTCATTACGCTCTCAACCAGCTCTTCCGCCAGGATCAGGCATTCACCGTCAACCTGCACCAACTGATAGTTGTACTCAGCATTCAGCGAGATTGCACGGTTAGCGGGCAATGTCCACGGGGTGGTAGTCCAGATAACCAGTGAAATCGGACCTTCACCAGAAGCATCAATGACGCCAAATTTTGCGCTCACCGCCGCGACATCGACAGCGCTAAAACGCACATCAATAGAAGGTGAGGTTTTATCGTAATATTCGACTTCAGCTTCAGCCAATGATGAACCGCAATCGGTACACCAATGCACTGGCTTCGCGCCTTTGTGCAGGTGACCGTTATCAATGATTTTGCTTAATGCGCGAATAATATTAGCTTCAGTGTTGAAATCCATCGTCAGGTAAGGATGGTCCCAATCGCCCAAAACGCCCAGACGGATAAAATCTGCTTTCTGACCTGCAACCTGCTCAGCCGCGTATTTACGGCAGGCAGCACGGAACTCTGCGGCGCTGACTTTCTCGCCCGGCTTACCAATTAACTGCTCAACTTTTAACTCGATCGGTAGACCATGGCAGTCCCAACCCGGAATATAAGGTGAGTCGTAGCCCGCCATTCCTTTCGACTTAATAATAATATCTTTGAGAATTTTGTTAACAGAGTGACCAATGTGAATGCTGCCGTTCGCATAAGGAGGGCCGTCGTGCAAAATAAAGGTCTTTTTACCTTTCTTGGCCGTACGAATCATCCCGTACAGATCCTGTTCATACCAACGTTTCAGCATGTCAGGTTCACGCTTAGCCAGATCGCCGCGCATCGGGAACCCTGTTTCAGGCAAGTTCAGGGTATTCTTGTAGTCACTCATTAGATTCTCGGTTCCGTTTCGGCTAGAAATATTAAACCGGTGTCTTTAGCCCGAAAAATGTTCGGACCGTCACCACATCATTGGCGATTTGCTGCTTCAGGGCATCGAGCGAAGCAAAGCGCTGTTCGTTGCGCAATTTAGCGCGGAGCACCACGTCAATATGGCACCCATAAAGATCCATTGTAACATCAAGCAGATGAACCTCTAGTTGCTGGCGAATGCCTGCAACAGTAGGCCGAGTGCCGATATTGGCAACCCCGGGTAATGGCTTTGGACCCAAGCCATAAACATCAACCGCATACACCCCTTTCACCGGAGCAACTAAACGTTTTAACGGCAAATTCGCCGTGGGGAAGCCAATCGTCCGCCCCAGTTCATCGCCGTGAACCACTCGGCCGGAAATACTGTATGGATGACCAAGCAGCGTTTCGGCCAACACCAGATTGTCATCATAAAGCGCCTGACGAATCGCCGTGCTGCTAATACGCAAGCCACCATCACAAAAGCTGTCAGTACTGATAACATCAAAACCAAATTCAGCACCGGCTTGCTGTAATAGTTGAAAATCCCCCTGACGTCCAGCGCCAAAACGGAAATCATCACCCACCGTTAAAAACTTAACACCCAACTTCTCTACCAGCAACTGAGCAACGAAAGCTTGCGCAGTGATAGCGGCAAAACGTGGATCAAATTTCACGCACAACAGATAATCAACGCCAGCTTGTGCCAGATACCTGGCTTTGTCGCGCAAGCGCGTCAGCCGTGCTGGTGCTTTATCTGCGGCAAACAACTCCAAGGGTTGCGGTTCAAATATCATTACCATAACGGGCAGCCCCAAGCGCTGACCTTCACGCTTTAGCTGCTCCAATAAAGCCTGATGTCCGCGATGGACACCATCAAAGTTACCGATACTCAGCACGCAACCATGGTGGCGTGCCCGGATATTATGTATACCGCGAATTAGCTCCATAGCTGGCTCAAAACAGTGGGAATCACCGGATTATACCTTGTACAGCGGTTAAGGTTAACCCGCGATTGGCACCTTTAACCGAAAGTCATACCATTTTGCCAAAATTATGCAGGTAAAATCCCTTTTACTGACTTTATCCTGTAGAATGCGCACGGAGTTTGAATACAGAAGCAGGCTGAGATTTTTACAAGAACCACCGTCGAATCCCTTCAAAGCCGTGAACTGTGGATTTTTCTTTCGAAAGACTGTATTCCGCAGAGCGAAGCTGGTAAAATCCCGCTCCATCACAACGTAGCAAGTGCCGCCCGTACAAACGGCGCTTATTTGCACAAATCCATTGACAAACGAAGGCGAAAAGGGCATATTCCTCGGCCTTTGAATTGTCCTCAATAGAATATATTTGGGAGTTGGACCTTGGCTAATATCAAATCAGCTAAGAAACGCGCCGTACAGTCTGAGAAACGCCGCAAGCATAATGCTAGCCGTCGCTCAATGGTGCGTACCTTCATTAAGAAGGTTTATGCGGCAATTGCAGCTGGCGATAAAGACGCAGCGCAAAAAGCATTTAATGAAATGCAACCAATCGTGGATCGTCAGTCCTGTAAAGGTCTGATCCACAAAAATAAAGCAGCGCGTCATAAGTCAAACTTAGTGGCGCAAATCACCGCAATGCAGTAATTGCATTACGTTGACTGCTTAGTAAAAAGACCGGCCTAGGCCGGTTTTTTTATATCCATTTCTTGGGTTGTTTATAATTTAGCCGCCAAAAAGTGCTGAGAAATCTTTGTTGCATACCCGCTGTACCGCCGGATGTTGGATCATACGCTCGGCAAAAATAATGTAATACTCTTCCTGCACATTATCTAAACGGCCAATTTCAACAATCTGGTCATCTTTGGCATAGTTATCGGCAGCGTACATGGTTGGTGCGACAAAAATAGCATTGTTATAGATGGCGAAAGCATTCATCAATGCGGCATCATCAAATTCCCCCAGAATTTCCACTTGTAGTCCTTTGCTGTTAATCCAATTCAGCAATTTGCGCCCTAGCATTGAACGACGGCCCGGTATCAACAAACGTTTTTGCTGCAAGCAGGCAGGGAAAGGTAAATCCGGGATGGGCTGACGACAATAAAAACTAACGCTACATTCCCCCAGCTTGACAGAGAACAACCCTTCTTGCTGACTGGAATCAACCGGGCAATCGGACAGGATCATATCCAGCTTATGCTGACTTAACTGTTCCAATAGCATCTCATGGGTTGATTCAAAGCAGCGCAGATGAATCTTTTCATTCTCAACCACGGCAGTTTCCAGTACCTGACTCACTAAGCGCTTGGATAAAGCATCGGCGACCCCCACATCGAAGAGCAGGTTAGACTCTTTGCGATAGTTAACGATATCCAACATTTCATGGCTAAGCATGAACATTTTATCGGCATAACGAAAAACCAGTTGCCCCAGTTCCGATGGCACCAACCCGCGCCCCCGACGCTTAAACAATTTACCACCCAAGCGCTCTTCCAATGCTTTAATTTGCCCGGTAATTGTTTGTGGTGTCAGAAATAGAGCCTCTGCAGCACCAACGACTGAGCCTTCTTTGCAGACCTGCCAAAAATAGTAAAGATGATTGAAATTGATATGAGACATTCGCATGTTGTTATTTCCTTAACATATCGCCGAGCCAGATATATAGCCCCATGCACGACAAAACCGTCCTTGTACTGAAATTTCACAGACTGTGAGCCAGGAGTTCTATCAAGTAAAACTGCCGGTGCTTTCATCAGACACCGGCAATATCGCTATATTAGGCTAACGGATGGCTTTAGGTTAACCTCAGTTAGTTGCTTTTCTCTTCACAGGTAGCACCATACGCAATAAGCTGTAACCCACAATCGCTGCGGTGGTCGAACCTAATAATATTCCCAATTTAGAGTAGGTGATCAGGGCAAGATCCGCGCCTGAAAATGCCAGTGAAGCGATAAATATCGACATAGTGAAGCCAATACCACATAGCACTGATACAGCAAAAATCTGCTTAAAGTTGATCGCATCAGGCAGTTTAGCCACCCTAAACTTAACCGCCAGCCAACAGAAGAGGAAAATCCCCAGTGGCTTGCCGATAAACAGACCTGCTGCAATCCCTAAAGGCAGCAATGATGTCATCCCGGCAAGAGAAACGCCTTGCAACGAAACACCCGCATTGGCAAATGCAAAGAGCGGCAAAATCAAATAGGCAACCCATGGGTGCAAGCCATGTTCCAGCGATTCTGAAGGCGAGCGCTTATCTTGGGTGTGCAGCGGGATCATAAAGCCGACAATAACACCGGCTAAGGTCGCATGTACACCTGACTTAAGAATGCAGACCCACAGTACCAATCCTACCAGCAGGTAGACGGATGTTTTCCCTACCCCACGCCAGTTCATATAACCCAATAGCGCAATGGCCGCAGCGGCAATCCCCAAAGCTTGCAGTGAAACCTCATGGGTATAGAACAACGCGATAATAATGATAACGCCCAGGTCATCAATAATGGCTAATGCCAATAGAAAAACTTTAAGACTGGTTGGAACCCGGTTACCCAATAGCGCCATTACACCTAATGCAAAGGCAATATCCGTTGCGGCGGGGATCGCCCAACCTTGGCGGGTCACCTCATCGGCACCGTTAAACAGCAAATAAATCAGGGCGGGTGCCAGCATGCCGCCTAATGCTGCAATTGCGGGAAAAACGGCTTTATCGCGGCCTGCCAATGAGCCTTCCATCAGCTCTCGCTTAACTTCCAACCCAACCACCAGGAAGAATACCGCCATTAAGCCGTCGTTAATCCACAACAATAGCGGCTTACTGATATCCAGCGATGCAATCTTCACTGATACCGGCACATCCAAAAATGATTGATAAAATCCGTGCAACGGGCTGTTAGCCATAAATAGGGCCACGATAGCGGCAAAAATTAAAATCAGGCCGCCCGCAGCCTCTTGACGTAAAAATTGACGAATGATGTTTGTCACAATGAATAACTCCTTACATCGCACAGTGAGCTCTACGCTCGGCAAATCAATGCATGGATTTTAGGATAGTCTTCAACTCGAAAAAAGTCGTTTTTATAGCAATAAATACTCGAAAAAACCGATCCATTGGTGATGTACTTCACATATAACAACGATCAGATGATGAAAAAAATCCCCGAGGTTAATCGAGGATTTTTAATTTTCTTGCGCTTTATTAGCTTGTTCAGTGCTAATTGATTAGCGGGTCAGGTCGTCAAAGAATTTTTTAACACCATCTAAGAAGCTTTTAGAGCGAGGGCTGTTTTTCTCGCCCGCAGCACCGACAAAACTTTCTTCCAGTTCACGCAGTAGCTGTTTCTGTTTTTCACTCAGATGGACTGGCGTTTCAACTACGACGCGACATAGCAAGTCACCTTGACTACCACCACGCACAGATTTAACACCTTTGCCGCGCATACGGAACAGCTTACCGGTTTGGGTTTCCGCTGGCACTTTCAACTTCACTCGACCATCCAGTGTCGGGACTTCAATCTCACCGCCCAAGGCTGCCATAGCAAAGTTAATCGGCACTTCACAATACAGGTTATTGCCTTCACGCTCGAAGATTGGATGCGCTTTAACCTGCACCTGAACGTATAAATCGCCTGATGGTGCGCCGTGTTCACCGGCTTCACCTTCACCACTTAAGCGAATGCGATCACCGGTATCAACCCCCGCCGGGATCTTGACCGACAGTGTTTTTGATTTCTCAACGCGACCATGCCCATGACACTTGTTGCACGGATCTTTAATGATTTTACCGTTGCCATGACACGTTGGACACGCCTGCTGTACGGTAAAGAACCCTTGGCGCATATGTACCTGACCTGCACCACGGCAAGTCGAGCAAGTGACAGGAGAGCTTCCCGGTTTAGCGCCACTACCGTGGCAAACGTCACATTCATTCAGCGCGGGAATGCGTATCTCTTTAGTCACACCACGTACTGCTTCTTCCAGTGTCAGATCCATATTGTAACGCAGGTCTGAGCCACGAGAGGCACGTTGACGACGCCCACCACCAAAGATATCACCGAAGACATCACCAAAAACGTCGCTAAAATCAGCGCCTCCGCCTCCGCCAAAACCACCGCCGCCCATGCCGCCTTGCTCAAAGGCCGCATGACCATACTGGTCGTATGCTGCGCGCTTTTGCGGGTCGGTCAGAATTTCGTAAGCTTCTTTAACTTCTTTGAAGTTTTCGCCAGTATCGTTTTCATCCTGATTACGGTCCGGATGATACTTTACTGCCAGGCGTTTATAGGCCTTTTTTATTTCACGTTCATCAACGTCTTTTCTGACGCCTAAAACTTCGTAATAATCTCTCTTCGCCATTCTCTTTGTTTCCTACCCTTAACATGCGTGCACGGGCGTAGAGTTTCCTCGACGCCCGTGCTGGTTTTCAGCAACAGTAAGGCCTACCACTGCTGTGCCCGCTTAAGGGCGATTATTTTTTGTCTTTCACTTCTTCGAATTCGGCGTCTACGACGTCGTCTTCTTTCTTGGCACTAGTATCACCAGCATCACCACCTGCAGCAGCTTGCTGCTGCTGAGCCATTTCTAGCAATTTGCCAGAAACCTGCACCAGAGCCTGAGTTTTCGCTTCGATTTCAGCTTTGTCTTCGCCTTGCAGTGCTGCTTCAAGCGCTTTCATCGCATCTTCGATAGCTGTTTTGTCATCTGCTGGCAGTTTGTCGCCGGCTTCTTCCAACTGTTTACGAGTACCGTGAATCAGATGGTCAGCCTGGTTACGCGTCTGTACCAGTTCTTCAAACTTACGGTCCGCTTCAGCGTTAGCTTCAGCATCGCGAACCATTTTCTGGATCTCTTCCTCGTTCAAACCAGAAGATGCCTTGATAGTTATCTTCTGCTCACGACCGGTATTTTTGTCTTTAGCAGACACATGCAAAATACCATCGGCGTCGATATCGAAGGTGACTTCGATTTGCGCCATGCCGCGAGGTGCAGCCTGGAGACCGTCCAGATTGAACTGACCCAGAGACTTGTTATCCTGAGCACGTTTACGCTCACCCTGTAGCACATGGATGGTTACCGCAGACTGGTTGTCTTCTGCAGTAGAGAACACCTGGCTGTGCTTGGTTGGGATAGTGGTGTTTTTGGTGATAAGCGGAGTCATCACACCACCCATGGTTTCAATACCCAGTGACAGTGGAGTCACGTCCAGTAACAGAACGTCTTTCACTTCACCAGACAGAACCCCCCCTTGCACTGCCGCACCAATCGCTACAGCTTCATCTGGGTTCACGTCTTTACGGGGTTCTTTACCGAAGAAATCAGCAACTTTCTTCTGAACCATTGGCATACGAGTCTGACCACCGACCAGGATAACGTCCTGGATATCGGAAACAGACAGACCAGCATCCTGCAGAGCCACTTTAAGCGGTTCAATAGAACGGTTGACCAAATCTTCTACCAGTGACTCCAATTTAGCGCGGGTCACTTTGATATTCATATGTTTTGGACCGCTGCCATCCGCCGTGATGTACGGCAGGTTAACGTCGGTCTGTTGAGCTGAGGACAGCTCAATTTTCGCTTTTTCAGCCGCTTCTTTCAAACGCTGCATTGCCAGTGGATCAGTACGCAGATCCATACCCTGGTCTTTCTTGAATTCATCAACCAAATAGTTGATCAAGCGGCTATCGAAGTCTTCACCCCCCAAGTGAGTATCACCGTTGGTTGCCAGAACTTCGAAGGTTTTTTCGCCGTCGACTTCATCGATTTCGATAATAGAGATATCGAAAGTACCACCACCAAGGTCATAAACCGCGATAGTGCGGTTACCGACTTCTTTGTCCAGACCGTAAGCCAATGCTGCTGCGGTTGGTTCGTTGATGATACGTTTTACTTCCAGACCAGCGATACGGCCAGCATCTTTCGTTGCCTGACGCTGAGCATCGTTGAAGTATGCAGGTACAGTGATAACCGCTTCAGTTACTGGTTCACCCAGGAAATCTTCAGCCGTTTTCTTCATTTTTTTCAATACTTCCGCAGAAATCTGCGGTGGTGCAACTTTCTGGCCTTTTACTTCAACCCAAGCATCACCGTTGTCAGCTGCCACGATTTTGTACGGCATGATGTCTTTATCACGCTGTGCTTCTTCATCCTGGAAGCGACGGCCAATCAAACGTTTAATAGCAAACAATGTATTCTGTGGGTTAGTGATAGCCTGACGTTTAGCCGGTTGGCCAACCAGAATTTCACCATCTTGGGTATAAGCGATAATAGAAGGCGTAGTACGGTCGCCTTCGCTGTTTTCCAGCACTCGTGCTTTGTTGCCATCCATAATTGCTACACAAGAGTTGGTAGTACCCAAGTCGATACCAATAATTTTACCCATCTAAAACGCCTCCACTAAAAAGTCATATTCGGTCAAGTTACTAATCTATATGTGGGCGGATTGTTTATTTTCAACTGCCCGTATTTTCTTAATCAATGTTTTCATGCCCAATATTTTACTGATGCATGTATCCGCTGATCCACGATTAGCTCCTGCGGTTGGGAATAAGATGGGGCCACGAAACGCAGCATCAAGGGGGACGATGAAAAAAAATTACTTTTTATCACCCTTAAGATCATTGTTTCCGAGCGCAGGGATCATTATGATGCCGCGCGCACTGAGGGAATAGACGACTTTTTGGTCATTCAGGCGCTTGATACTTATTCGGATAATTATACCAAATTTGCAGAGGACTTATGAACACCACCAAGTTGGCGAATCCTGGCCCGTTAGGCCTGATGGGTTTTGGGATGACAACCGTCTTGCTCAACCTGCACAATGCAGGCTTCTTCCCCCTAACCTCTGTTATTTTTAGTATGGGGATTTTTTACGGCGGTTTAGCACAAATTCTGGCGGGTATGCTGGAATATAAAAAGGGTAATACCTTTGCTGCAACTGCATTTACCTCATATGGCGCATTTTGGCTGAGTCTGGTCGGTTTGCTGATGCTACCTAAAATGGGTCTGGCAGAAGCCACTGACGCACAATTCCTCGGCGTTTATTTAGGCTTATGGGGTATCTTCACACTGTTTATGTTCTTCGGCACCTTGCCTGCTAACCGCGCCTTGCAATTTGTTTTTGGTAGCTTAACGGTACTGTTTGCTCTACTGGCAGTGGGTAACTTTACCGGTAACCATTCGCTGCTGGTCTTTGCTGGCTTTGAAGGCATTATCTGTGGAGCCAGTGCAATCTATTTGGCAATGGCTGAAGTGTTGAACGAACAATATGGCCGCACCGTGCTGCCAATTGGCGAACCGACTCAGACTTTGACAGCACGACATGTAGTTTAATTACAGTTCATGTCGGAAGTTTAAATTTAATACTCCCCTGATCATTCATGTTCAGGGTTTTTTTATGTTTATTTATCGCTTCTAAAACGAAATAATCTAATAGAAGAATAAAAATAGATAAAGTAAAGAAAAAACAAATCATATAACATCAAGTCGAGGTAAGTAATATGAAACATTCAAATTAATAGACTTAAGGGCTAGCCTATGAAAATAGTCACGAAACTATTGATAAGCGTTATATTAATGATATCAGAATCAGTCTATTCAGGTGAGGGGAAAGTCTGTTTTTATGAGCTAGCAGATTTTAGTGGGGAATCATTTTGCTCAGCAGAGAATGAATCAATGTCTGCTTATAATGATACATTCAATAATAAAATAGAATCAATTTCGGTCCCGCTGGGCATGATTGTAACCCTTTATGATGATATTGACCTTTCTGGTAAAAAAACAACATTAGATAATGATATTAATCTACAGCAACTAAAATCATCAGGACTTTATAACAGGATAAAATCATACCAAATAGCACCGGCAATCTGTTTTTATACAGAGGATGAGTTTCAGGGAGACAGTACTTGTTTAGCCTCCAATCAACAAATAGATTTTTATCACAATATAGAAGCCATCATTGAGTCTGACAGAGAAGTACTCCCTATTCATAATGATAGTATTCAGTCCATCACCATACCCAAAGGAATGATAGCAACAATCTACAGAAATGATAATTTCAATGCCCCTTTTTTTAAGTTAACAGAAAGCATTACCGATAATAGCCTAAAAGCACTAGAAATGAGTGATGCAATCACTAGCATCAAGGTAGCAGAAATAAAAGGCCTTAATTGTGATCAACAATGTGTCATTATAAATAGTCATACCATAAAACTCGCTGATGTATTTGAAAGATATTGGAATGATGAACGCTTAAAGAATAAGCAAATTTTATTGGTTTTTAATACTATGAATTTAGGCGAAGATGATAATTATGTTCTCTCGCTATTTAACGGCGCTAACATTAATGTTAATAATAGTAGAATTGAATTCTACAACGAAAAAATGAATACTAAGTTTTATTTTAACCATTATAAACGCAGCGACAACCTATCTTTCATTATACAAATGAAAAAAGACATTGTGCAAGTACAATATATTCAAACATTGCGAAATAATTTAGCAAATATATCCCCAATCATTTTCTTTGATTGGGATAATGGCATTAATGCAACTCCAGAGATAGTAATAACCAACTACAATAAAGATAAACCTTTAGTTATCGAAAAAACCATACTTACCGCAGATACAGGAGATAAAGATTGGAAAAAAAGAGATTTAGTACAAACAAGCAAAATACTCTGTGCTTTTACTCCTTTTTTAAATATTTATAATTACATTGTTCGAGGTAAATGCCAACAATTGAATAGCATTGTATTCAGTGCAGATGATTTTTTTAACCATAATACAAAAGGAAAAACATTACATATTGCCGGAAACAGTCCCCCACTAAAACCAAAGTCCGCCAAAGAAGAAGAGTTACAGATGCCTGATGATGTCGATAACTACATGACATTAACTTATATGGATAACAGTCAACGTAAGCAATCTCTCAGTCTCCCGGCGGTAGCCAAAGCCTGCATGATTTCGTTCCACTCGTTACTTAACTCTCGTCCAATACGTCAAATAAGGCCCCATTGTATTGATTGGACATTGGAGATTATGACTGACTTTACCTTGTTGTTTGGCAATAGCTTAGCAACCTGGAATACTGCATTTTTTGGTCAAATAGTAGACTCAATAATAAGAACAGGAAGTACCGGCGTCGCCGTCGAAAATCAAGCAGTGGAAAATAGGCTAATCCAAGCTATAAAAGAAAAAATAACCGATAGAACCACTAATAATGCCTTTGCCGATATTAAAACCGCTTTTGATTATGCTCAGCTTAGTTATATATCTTACAGTTTTGTTTCTTCATCTAATGAATCACCATCACAGGTGGAGCTCTTACCATTAGGCATTTATGAGTTGTTATTAGAGACTTTCGTCTTTAGACCGACGACGCCAATAATCATTTTACAAGGTGAAGTTGTCGAGCAAACTGAATTGGAATTCGAAATAGAAGTGCTCCCAACACCGACACCCGAGGAAGAAGAAAAACTTTCAGGTGTAGAAGTTAGCAATGCCCAAGCTATGCGGAAAAAGCTAAGGGAAACCGTTGCTCTCTGGGAGCAGCAATATGAGCAAGGCTACCCCGCTCAAGGTGCCAGTGCGGATGCCGAACCAGTTGAAATCAATAACGCCCTCACTAAACTACTTCGTGCTGGAAATATTGTGACGGGTATTATCAATCGAAGGCTCACTCTTCATCGCCCCGGTGAAATATATGTAATTGTTAAACTGCAGGGAAGAGTTATCGCGATAGTACTTGCTGACCGTTTTAATCACCAGGATGAAGTTGAACTGGTCGCGTCTGCAACCCTGCCAGACTATGTCTTATTTCCCGACCGAGAAGGAACCGTAAGAGGTGCTGGTACGGCGGCAGTCAGAGAACTGAGTCGATATTTACAACAACAAGGTGCTCGTACATTGTACTCTGAAGTCATTTCTCAACCTTCTGCTCGCGTCAAACAGAAGGTCGGTTTTAATTTTAAGAATGAATTTTAAACTATACCGGGCAAATAATGGCCCATAAAGTTATGGGCCATTTTCTGGCAGTGAGATTTATTTAATCCCCCACTGATTCAGCCAGAGCTTTCTTTGGCAGATGCACGTTAACATCGCTATTAATATCATTACGCAGATAAATCCCCAACAGCACCCCTACCAGCGATAACAACAGCATGTAATAGGCCGGGGCCATTGGTGTCATCTTCATTAATAGGGTCACTACAATCGGTGTCAGACCACCAAAAATGGCATAGGCCACATTGTAAGAGAAGGATATACCGGTAAAACGAACCTCTGCCGGGAATGCACGTACCATCACATAAGGTACCGCACCGACGATGCCGACACAGAATCCAGCCATCATATAATGCGTAAAGAGCTGGGTTGGATCAGTCAAATTAGTGTGGTAGAACGACCACGTAGACACGGCTAGCATCAGGCTGCCGACGATAAAGGTTTTACTGGCACCGAAGCGGTCAATCACCAGCCCGGCAATCACACAGCCAAACACCAGCGCGACAATCGCCAAACTGTTCGCCTGCAATGCCAGCGCGGGTAGCACGCCGAACTGTTTCTGTAAATAAGTCGGGGTCATCAAGATAACCACCACGATACCGGCAGAAAGCAGCCAGGTTAGCAGCATAGATACAATCACTTCTTTCTTGTGATTGACCACCACGGATTTCAGCGGTAATCCTTCAGCCAGGGCTTTGCGTGCCTGCATTTCTTTAAAAATAGGCGTTTCCTGCAACCAACGGCGCAGATACATGGCGAACAAACCAAAGATCCCGCCAAGGAAGAACGGCACACGCCAGCCGCCATCCATGATGGCCTGATGACTCAACGTGGTATTTATGGCCGTGGCAACCAGTGACCCCAGCAAGATCCCCGCAGTCAGACCGGCAGTTAAGGTGCCACAGGCAATCCCGATGCGTCGGCGTGGCACATGCTCCGCCACAAAGACCCATGCACCAGGGACTTCGCCACCAATTGCTGCACCTTGCAACACGCGCATCAAGAGCAACAATAACGGTGCCGCAATGCCGATAGAAGCGTAAGTCGGCAGCATACCGATGGCCAGCGTTGGCAATGCCATCAATAGAATACTGAGAGTGAACATCTTCTTGCGGCCCACCAGATCGCCAAAATGCGCCATGATGATACCGCCTAGCGGGCGAGCCAAATAGCCAGCGGCAAAAATACCGAACGTTTGCACCTGACGAAGCCACTCAGGCATATCCGTTGGGAAGAAGAGATCGCCAATAACCGCGGCAAAAAAAACAAAAATGATGAAGTCATAAAACTCTAGCGCACCGCCTAATGCGGCAAGAGTGAGCGTTTTATAATCTTGCTTATTCAATCGACGATTAGGATTATGTTCTTTAACAACATGAGGTTGCGATGGGTCGATTTGAGATGAGTTATATTCTTGGGGCATATGACACCGTAATAAACCAGAGTAGGGGAAGAAAAAATTCTTCAACTATTTGTAAAGTAAACATGACTATACCGTACAAAATTCCCCACACTCTTAGAATGGTACTTTATGTTATAAAAAATTTTAATTTAGTATTTTATATTGATTATGGCACTTTTGGGGCGAAAAGCTGCTACCACTTCAGCATGGGTATCTATATAAGGCCCGTCCAGTAGTTGAATGCAATAAGGCACGCTAGCAAAGATACCGGCAACCACCACGTTCGATTCGGCGTCTTTCACCCCTTCCAGGGTTTCTTTGATGGATTTAGGTTGCCCCGGTAAGTTGATGATCAAGGCTTGCTTACGGATAACGCCGACCTGACGGGATAAAATCGCGGTAGGAACAAAATGAAGGCTGATTTGGCGCATTTGCTCGCCAAAGCCCGGCATCTGCCGATCGGCGATAGCCAGAGTGGCGTCTGGGGTAACATCACGTCTTGCCGGGCCAGTGCCCCCCGTGGTTAGCACCAAATGGCAGCCCATCTCATCAACCAGCTCACACAGGGTTTGCTCAATCAAGGTTTGTTCATCGGGGATAAGACGCGTTTCTATTGCAAAAGGCGTGATTAACGCACTTGCCAGCCATTCTTCTAATGCTGGAATACCTTTATCCTGATAAACCCCACTGGATGCACGGTCTGAAACCGACACTAAACCTATACGTAATGTATTCATGCGACCACCTCGACGAAATGTCTTATATCATGGACGAATAATATCATACCCAAACCACAAACCTTTCTTGATGACAGGCAATAAAAAAGGCGGCTCACGCCACCTTTTCGCCAGACACGGCTTGAATCACTCAAATTACAGCAGTTCGGCGATCATTTTCTCAAGCTTGCCCTGGTCGATAGCAAACTTACGGATCCCGTCAGCCAGCTTATCAACCGCCATTGGGTCTTGGTTGTGCTGCCAGTAGAACTCAGCTTCAGTCAATGGTGCAGGTTTAGCCTGAACAGCACCGGTGTAAGACAGTTTACGCTCTATCGGGCCTTTGCTCTCTGCCAGTTCTTTCAACAGAGGTGGCGCGATAGTCAGACGGTCACAACCGGCCAGTTCGATGATCTCGCCTAGATTACGGAAGCTTGCGCCCATAACCACAGTCTTATAACCGTGTTGTTTGTAATACTGGTAAATCTCGGTAACTGAAACAACACCCGGATCTTCGTGTGGTGCGAACTCTTTTTTGTCGCCATTGGCTTTGTACCAGTCAAGAATACGGCCAACAAACGGTGAAATCAGGAACACGCCAGCTTCAGCACAAGCACGGGCTTGAGCGAAGGAGAACAGCAGCGTCAGGTTACAGTTAATCCCTTCTTTTTCTAGCTGTTCCGCAGCACGAATGCCCTGCCAGGTAGAGGCCAGTTTGATCAGAATACGGTCATTGCTGATACCGGCTTCATTATAAAGTTTGATCAAACGCTTAGCTTTCGCCACGCTGGCAACGGTGTCATAGGACAAACGGGCATCAACTTCAGTAGAAATACGACCTGGGATCAGCTTCAGAATTTCCAAACCGATATTCACCGCCAGTTTATCGGCCGCGTCAACGATCTGTTGAGCATGGTCGCTGCTTTGCGCCCGCGCCCAAGTAATAGCTTCATCAATCAGTTTGCGATACTCAGGAATTTGAGCAGCATTCAGAATAAGTGATGGGTTAGTGGTCGCATCTTGCGGCTGATACAGCTTCATTGCCGCGATATCCCCGGTATCTGCTACTACAGTGGTGATTTGACGTAGGGAAGTAAGTTTATCGGTCATGTTGTCGTTTCTCGTCGTTTGTGCATGAACTTTTGGCATTTCGCAATATTAGCTATTTCGACACTCTGCCTTGTTCTGATAATAACATGCGTAAGCCTTGGTGCAAGGCAGTTAAACTGATTAAAAAAAGCGCAAACTGATCGTCTTCGGTTCGCAACCGTTTTCGCCTTTCAAAACAGGAGGAAACCGGCAGGTTAATCGCAATTTCGGCCATTCTTGTGATGCTGAGACGATCTAGCCAAACTATATTCTCTATGGGCTCACCGACCAACCTATCTTAGCAATCGTCCAATCTTCTTTTTGCTAACGCGCACTTTTTGCTACAGTGTGCTATCTGGATTAACAGGATGTCGTCATGCTTATTATTATTTCCCCAGCCAAAACCCTTGATTATCAAAGCCCGTTGGCGACCAAGAAATTTACTCAACCTGAAATGTTGGATAAATCACAGGAACTTATCGAGATCTGTCGCGAACTAACACCGGCCCAGATCGGCAGTTTAATGGGGATTAGCGATAAACTGGCGGGCTTAAATGCGGCCCGATTCAGCGAATGGCAACCTGATTTCACACCTGAAAATGCGCGTCAGGCTATTCTGGCCTTTAAAGGTGATGTCTATACCGGGATGCAAGCACAGAATTTCAGCGCCGCCGATTTTGATTTTGCCCAAAAACATTTGCGAATGCTCTCCGGCTTGTACGGTCTACTGCGTCCATTGGATTTGATGCAGCCGTATCGTCTGGAAATGGGGATTAAGCTGGCGAACCCACAGGGTAAAGATCTCTACTCTTTCTGGGGTGACCAGATAACAGAGAAACTCAATCAGGCCCTTGCGCAGCAAGGTGATAACGTACTGATTAATCTGGCATCCGATGAATACTTTAAAGCGGTAAAACCAGCCAAACTGGCGGGTTCACTGATTAAACCGGTATTTTTGGATGAGAAGAACGGTAAATACAAAATCATCAGTTTCTACGCCAAGAAAGCCCGTGGCCTGATGAGCCGCTTTATCATCCAGAATAAACTGACCCAACCCGAACAACTGGTTGATTTTAATTTGGAAGGTTATGAGTTTGATGCCGGGCTTTCGGCAAAAAATGAATTAGTCTTTAAACGAGCCGAATAGCCTTAACGATTTCAACCAGAAAGGATATTACCCAAAGTAATTGGTGTTGCAGCTAGGCAGCAAACGAACACATCCCGATGAGCTTACACAAGTAAGTGATTCGGGTGAGTGAGAGCCGCTAACAACGCTGCAGCACCAAGTAAGAAGGGTAATTACTTTGGTAATGCCATCAAGAATGCCCGTAATTGCGCAAAATCAGCCGGTAAATCACGGGACAGCAAGGGGAGTTGCGCCCGGATAGCCAGCGGTTTTGGCAATGGCAATTCCTGCCCAAGGATCTCTTCTACGCTCTCTTTGAATTTTGCCGGATGCGCCGTGCCGATGAACAAGCCGAATTCGCCGTCCTGCAATTGATCCCGCAGAACACGGTAGGCAATGGCAGCATGAGGTTCTGAGATATAACCCAGTTTTGCCAGCTCACGCATCGTCTCTTTGGTGGCTTCATCACTCACCGCACCGTGGCCCAAATCCTTCAACTGCCAGATTTTACGGCGATATAGCTCTTCTACCCGTGGCCAGTTATTCGGTTGGCTAACATCCATCGCATTCGATAAGGTCGCCACAGTAGGCTTCGGTTGCCACTGACCATTAATCAGGAAACGCGGCACAGTATCGTTGGCATTAGTGGCCGCGATAAAGCGCTTCACCGGTAAACCTAATGACCTCGCCAGCAGACCGGCAGTCAAATCACCGAAGTTACCGCTTGGTACAGAGATAACCAAGTGGTTACGCGCTTCTTGTGGCAGTTGGGCCACTGCTTCAAAGTAATAGCAGATTTGCGCCAGCAAGCGGCTGATATTGATTGAGTTGGCAGAGTTAAGGCTCAGTTCCTGCTTCAATTCTTCATCATCAAAGGCCTGTTTCACCAATGCCTGACATGCATCAAAGTCGCCATCAATTGCCACGGTGTGGATATTGCCACCCAGCGTACAGAACAGTTTCTCCTGCAACGGGCTGATTTTGCCACGTGGGTAAAGGATAACTACCCGCACATTTTTCAGGCCGTAGAACGCATGAGCCACCGCCGCACCGGTGTCACCGGAGGTTGCTGTCAGGATAGTGACCGGCTGTTCACCCGCCACTTCTGCCAACACCTGCGCCATAAAACGAGCGCCAAAGTCTTTAAACGCCAGTGTAGGGCCGTGGAACAGCTCCAGTACCGCGATATCATTCTCAACCTGTACTACCGGGGCCGGAAATTCAAATGCCGCCTGAATGCGTTTGGTTAACACTTCTGGCGCAATTTCGTTGCCAATAAACGCCGACAAAATACGGCTGCTGCGGGTCACAAAATCCAGATCCAGCAGTTTATCAATCTCAGTCAGTTCAAACTCTGGCAATTCCAGTGGAAAAAACAGCCCTTGCTGTTTGCCCAGACCTTGTTTAATCGCTTGCGCGAAGCTGACCTGCTCGTTGTGATCTTTAAGGTTGTACAGTTTCATGCGTTATCCCAGTAGTCGTGCGCCTGCGGTATCCAGACGGCAAATATGAACAAAACCTTCGTCGTTTTGCAGGTAATGATTTTGTAGCCAGCTCGCCATACGCTGTGCGGTATCCATATCGTCACACACGGCGAACAGCGTCGGGCCGGAGCCGGAAATACCACAGGCCAATGCGCCAATATCCTGTGCGGCTTGGCGTGCCACCGCAAAGCCCGGCAACAATTGGGTACGGTAAGGTTCCGCAATAACATCTTTCATCATTTTAGCGGCTAAATCGGGTTGTTGAGTGTGGCAAGCGTGAATGAATCCAGCCAAATTACGCCCATGGGCGATACAATCCTGGCGGCGATATTGCGCCGGTAAAATGGCGCGCGCTTCAGCAGTCGAGACCTTAATGCCCGGATACGCCATCACCCACAGCCAGTCATCAAAACCGGGGACGTTCTGGCTAATATAGCTATCCTGCTCAAGGATTAACTGCATCCCACCCAGATAACAGGGGGCAACGTTATCAAAATGGACGCTACCGGATACCTGCCCTTCCAGCTCGCCCATCATGCCCAACAGCTTGACGTTATCCAGCGGATTACCGCAGAACGCGTTCATCGCCATCAGGCCAGCGACCACTGAACAGGCACTGGAACCCAGCCCTGAGCCAATCGGCATGTTCTTTTCCAGTACCATCGCCACGGGGATCTCTTTGCCCATTTCCTGACAAAAACGCTTCCAGCATTGATAAACGATATTCTGTTGCGGGTCATCAGGCAGCTTGCTGACAAAGCGGCCTTCATTGTGCAGACTAAAGCGGTCTGCCGCCGTCACGCGGACACAATCGCCGAGCAAGGTGCCATCTATCGGCGATACCGCCGCACCCAGCACGTCAAACCCGACGCTGACATTGCCAATCGATGCCGGAGCATAGATCTTAACCATATTTAAACTCCCAACTTCCATGATAATGTGCGTAAAAGATCGGCGAACACCCCGGCAGCCGTCACGTCATTACCCGCGCCATACCCGCGTAGCACCAACGGGATCGGCTGATAATAGTGGGTATAGAAGGCCAATGCATTTTCGCCATTTTTAACTTTATACAGCGGATCGTTACCATCCACAGCATCCATTCGGACGATACAGCGCCCGTCTTCGATAACCCCAACATAACGCAGCACTTTGCCCTGCTCCGCCGCATTCGCCACCAAGCGAGTAAACTCGGCATCCAGTGACGGCAAGCGCGCCAGGAAGGTGTCTATATCGCCAGAAGCATCGAAGCTTGCCGGCAGAACGGACTCTACTTCGATATCAGCCAACTCAAGTTTGTACCCTGCTTCACGGGCTAAGATCAACAATTTACGGGCAACATCTATGCCAGAGAGGTCATCGCGCGGGTCAGGCTCGGTGTATCCCATCGCTTTGGCCTGCAAGGTGGCCTCTGACAAGGTCATCCCTTCATCCAGCTTGCCGAAGATAAAGGATAAAGAACCTGACAAGATACCGGAGAAACGCATCAGTTCGTCACCGGCATTGAGCAAATTCTGTAAGTTTTCGATTACCGGTAATCCAGCACCCACGTTGGTGTCATACAAGAATTTGCGGCATGACTTCGCCGCCGCCGCACGCATCTGGCGGTAGTAATTCATCGATGAAGTATTGGCTTTCTTGTTGGGTGTCACCACATGGAAACCGTCAGCCAGGAAATCAGCATATTGATCGGCAACCGCCTGGCTGGAAGTACAGTCGACAATCACTGGATTGAGCAAGTGATACTCTTTAACCAAGCGGATCAGACGACTTAGGTTAAACGGCTCCTTAACTTCAGCCAGTTCATGACGCCAGTTATCCAGCGCAACACCATGCACATTGGTCAGCATGGCCTTGGAGTTGGCGATACCACAGACGCGCAAATCGATATGACGCTGCTTCAGCCAAGGTTGCTGGCGATAGATTTGTTCGATTAATGCCCCGCCGACACCACCGACGCCAATGACAAATACTTCGATAACTTGATCGGTATTGAATAACATCTGATGACATACCCGTACACCCGTGGTGACGGCATCATTATTGACCACCACAGAAATGGAGCGTTCGGACGAACCTTGCGCGATGGCGATGATATTGATATTGGCTCGGGCCAGCGCCGAGAAGAAGCGGGCAGAGATCCCACGCAGAGTGCGCATGCCATCACCGACCACAGAGATAATCGCCAGATGCTCCATCACATCCAGGGGTTCCAATAAACCGTCTTTCAGTTCCAGATAAAACTCGTCTTCCAATGCGCTACGGGCGCGAGATAACTCGCTCTGAGGCACACAGAAGCTGATGCTATACTCAGAAGACGATTGAGTGATAAGTACCACTGAAATACCACTGCGTGACATCACTGAAAAGACACGGGCAGCCATACCCACCATGCCTTTCATGCCCGGCCCTGAAACGTTAATCATCGCCATGTTATTCAAGTTAGTGATGCCTTTGACCGGGAAGCCATCATCACTACTTTCACCGCCAATCAGGGTGCCGGGCGCTTGTGGGTTCGAGGTGTTTTTAATCAGGCAAGGAATATGGAACTGAGCAATGGGGGCGATAGTGCGGGGGTGAAGAACGGAAGCACCAAAATAGGACAGCTCCATCGCCTCCTGATATGACATCGATTTCAGTAATCGGGCATCCGGCACTGTACGCGGATCGCAAGTATAAACCCCATCGACGTCAGTCCAGATCTCACAGCAGTCAGCACGTAAACAGGCTGCCAGCACAGCAGCCGAATAGTCAGAACCGTTACGCCCCAGAACCACCAATTCACCGTTCTCATTACCCGCCGTGAAACCGGCCATCAAGATAATATGATCAGCCGGAATACGGCTGGAACCAATACGGTGAGTAGATTCAGTGATATCGACGGTGGATTCAAGGTAGTGACCCTGGGCCAGCAATTTCTCGACCGGATTAATCACCGTGACCTGATAACCTTTCGCCAGAAACAGGGCTTCCATGATGGCGATAGACAGCTTTTCGCCACGGCAGATAATTGAAGCATTGATGCTGTCCGGGCATTGACCGAGTAATGAGATACCGTGCAGCACCTGTTTGAGTTGTGCAAACTCATGAGCCACCCGCGCTTTCAAACGCTCAGAGTCAAAACCCGGCTGAGCATCGGCCAATCCCCGTAGTAACTCGGAAAAAATCCGCTCAGCATCGCTGATATTCGGTGAGATATCTTGCCCTGCGACCATTTTGTCGATCATCGCGACCAAATGATTGGTAATTTTAGCCGGGGCAGATAACACCGTAGCCACTTGTCCCTGATGTGCATTACTTTCGATTATATCGGCAACACGCATAAAGCGTTCTGCATTTGCTACTGATGTCCCGCCAAATTTCAGCACTCGCATTTCTGATTCTCTCCCGCTTTCGCGCTTTTTTATCGCAAACTTTTTTTGCAAAGATTTGATTGAAAAAAAAAGCCCGCACTGTTTAGGTGCGGGCTTTTTTTTGTTGTTTCCTTTACGCGTCAGCCCGCCCCGTAACCTGTGGTTTCGGTGGTGGTAATAATTGTTGTATTCAGGCTGATGTATCGCATGTCGTCTGTCTGTCTCATAAATGAAGCTGTCACCCTATTGGTTAAAGCAATCGCCCTCTCAAGTCAAATTTTTTTATCTTCACCCATGAAAAATAAGTCGACCTCTGATGGTCAATTCTCTCATTCAATGGGCGTACTCAGGAGATACAAATAAACCAAATCGTAATAAACCAGATAATAAAACCGCAATATCAACTTTAATCAAAACGATATACTTTAAGGTTTTTTTCGACTACATCAGAGAAAACATGCTGGCGGACAATTAATACTGTCGATACGATAAAGCCCGATTGCAGAAACAAAATGGCGATTTACTGGCCGGTCATTTGTGTTAATACTTTAAAAAACAACAAAAATGAAAACTTTGCTTCTTCAGTTTACATTTAACTAACATCAATGATAATTCTTCTTATGTTTTTAGGTGAAATAGACCGCTGACAAGAAAAATAGATTCATGCCTGCCATGTTGAAAGAATATTGATTTTAAACAATAAAAATCAACAGATTAGAAAATTTATTTTTTTGTCACGTCTGGTGTTCAAAGTTTAATATTAATAACACTGAATTGGTAACATAATTTAATCAACTATCGCGGAAAATGGTATTCCTGTAAGTCTTTTTCACAAAAGTGTTAACGTGCTACAATTGAATTTGATATATGTCAACAAAGCGTAGTTTTGTTGGGTGGTAGATTCGGCTCACACTGTTATATTGCTGTTAATAAGGTTAGGATATGCGCCGCTTTTGTCACCTTTAGGGCTGTAGGGAGTAACACCCCGACCAAGCTAGTGATGTTGTTGACGTTGGTGGAAAGTGCATCAAGAACGCGTTTACGTACTTTAGTCATGTGATGAGCAGGATGACGAGTAATAAGTCAATAAAAATCCTAATATAACAAAGACTTCTGTACTTCCTATTTCTATTTTGTTGGCAATTTTAGGTAGCAAACATGCAGACCCCGCACATTCTGATCGTAGAAGACGAGATCGTTACTCGTAACACCCTGAAGAGCATTTTCGAAGCGGAAGGCTATGTTGTTCATGAGGCAAATGATGGCGCAGAGATGCACCACATTCTGTCTGAGAATGATATCAACTTAGTTATTATGGACATCAATCTGCCGGGCAAAAATGGCCTGTTGCTGGCACGGGAGCTCCGTGAACAAGCAAGTGTTGCCCTAATGTTCCTGACAGGTCGTGATAACGAAGTAGATAAGATCCTTGGTTTAGAAATTGGTGCAGATGACTACATCACCAAGCCTTTCAACCCACGCGAATTAACCATTCGTGCACGTAACTTACTGTCACGCACCATGAATTTGGGTAGCGTAGGTGAAGAGCGCCGCTTGGTTGAAAGCTATAAATTCAATGGCTGGGAGCTGGATATCAACAGCCGCTCGCTGATAAGCCCTGCTGGCGAACATTACAAACTGCCACGCAGTGAGTTCCGCGCCATGCTGCACTTCTGTGAAAATCCGGGTAAAATTCAATCCCGTGGCGAATTGCTGAAGAAAATGACTGGCCGTGAGCTAAAACCTCATGACCGTACTGTTGACGTGACTATCCGTCGCATTCGTAAGCATTTCGAGTCTACACCTGATACCCCAGAAATCATCGCCACTATCCATGGTGAAGGTTATCGTTTCTGTGGTGACCTGGAAGAGTAAATTTCTGCCTGACCTCTGCAGTAAAAAGCCAGCATTCAAATGTTGGCTTTTTACTGCAGAGGTCAGGTTCGCCCCAAAATTCTCACCACGGCATAATAGGCACAGCACTGATCGCATTTTTCGGCGAGCCATCGACAACACGATCTGAATAAGTCAGATAGATTAGGGCATTGCGTTTTTGATCGTAGAAACGCACCACCTGTAGCTTTTTAAACACCAGTGAAGTCCGCTTCTGGAAAACCACAGTACCGTCGGATTTCTTATTCTTAATTTTGTCATTTAACTCAATCGGCCCCACTTGCTGGCAAGAGATTGCAGCATCAGAGGTATCTTCCGCCAGCCCTAATCCGCCTTTTATACCGCCGGTTTTCGCCCGACTGATATAACAAGTTACATTTTTAACATCAGGGTCATCGAAGGCTTCAACTACGATTTTATGATCTGGTCCCAGCAGTTTAAATACCGTATCGACTGAGCCAATTTCCTCCGCATGGGCCGTTATTGCCCCAAAAGAAAGCAGACAACCAAGCACTATCCAATTTTTTTTCATACACTTACTCCATCTTGTTGAGAAATGTCATTCAACATTAAACATTTGTAGTAATAATAAAAAATTCGTTAAAAAGTTATTTTATAAATCTTAGGTTCTTTTTTAACACCAATGCCACTAAATTCTTAAGCAGTCGGGAACATAAAAAGTTGCTACTATGCGCCAGAGCGATTCTTTTCATATGACTAATACCCTAAATTTAGGCCGCTTTACGAGGAAGATCTATGGATCAAGCCAGTATCATTCGTGATTTGCTTAGCTGGCTAGAAAGTCATTTAGACCAGCCTTTAGCTCTGGACAATGTCGCGGCTAAAGCAGGCTATTCAAAATGGCATTTGCAGCGAATGTTCAAGGATGTCACCGGGAATGCTATCGGTGCTTATATCCGTGCCAGAAGGCTATCTAAAGCCGCTGTCGCATTACGATTAACCAGCCGCCCTATTCTGGATATTGCCCTGCAATATCGCTTTGATTCGCAGCAAACCTTTACCCGGGCCTTTAAAAAACAGTTTGCGCAGACTCCTGCCTTATACCGTCGGGCAGAAGATTGGCACTCAGCTGGAATATGTCCACCCATCCGGTTGGGGGGACACACCCTGCCTCAACCTGAATTCATCACGTTACCTGAGCAGCATTTGGTCGGTTTAACACAAAGCTACTCTTGCACGCTTGAGCAAATATCAACTCATCGCACGGAATTACGCACCCATTTCTGGCAACAGTACCTTGGTGATGCCGATCAGTTGCCGCCCGTACTCTATGGCTTACATCACTCCCGGCCAAATCAGGAGAAAGATGATGAGCAAGAGATTTTCTATACCACGGCAATCGAACCCCAACATGTTCCGGGTAACGTACAAGAAGGGCAGCCGGTTATCTTACAGGGAGGTGAATATGTGTTGTTCACCTACGACGGGCCATTGGATGGGTTGCAGAACTTCATTCTGACGCTGTATGGCACTAGCCTGCCGCAGTTAGGGCTAACCCGCAGACGTGGGTATGATATCGAACGTTTCTTCCCGCAAGGGAGGCCGAAAGATGGGCCTCCGGCCTCGCTGAAATGTGAATATCTTATTCCTATCCGGCGTTAACGTTGTAACTCATCAAGTGCTGGCATATCCAGATGGGCGGTATCGCCAGCACTTTCAATCACCCAACCCGATGCCAACCACGGGCTTTCCTGATAATCCACTCGCGATAGCGAACAGTTGCGCAAACGCAGACGCCGTTCAGCATGCGCCGGCAAACCAAGCAGCGTGCTTAGCAAACATCCCAACGCCATACCATGGCTCACGAGCAAGGGCTTACTCCCAATAGGTAACTTCAGGCAGCCATCCAGTGCCGCATGCATACGGATCCCCAGTTCGGTCATCGATTCCCCCCCCGGAATACGCCCGCCCTCAGTGCCATTGACCATCTGCTTGCGCCATTGCTCTTCTTGTGACGTTAAGCTCTCAATTGGGCGGCTTTCCAGCACCCCCATATTCAGCTCGCGCAGGCGTGGGTCTGTCACCATTTTTAGCCCGCAAGCATCGGCAATAATTTTTGCCGTCTGCTGCGTACGGCCAAGGTCACTGGTGATAATATGCGTAATCCCTTGGCTGCGAACCCGTTGCGCGACCAGGTTGGCCTGACGTATACCAATGTCAGTCAGCGAACTGTCTGTTTGGCCCTGAATGCGGCGTGCCGCGTTCCATGCGGTTTCGCCGTGACGCACGAGATATACCTGTAACATGTCGTTTTTCCGTTATACTGCGTGAAATAAGCATAAAAAACCATTACGTTAGGCAGCCCTTAAGACGTTGGAGTCGCAGGTAGGCAGTCATCCTGCTACTTCAGGTACGAGGGCATAGGATATCGAGACTCATTATGTACCATGTTGTTGCCGCAACTACCAACCCTGCAAAGATTAAAGCTATCACTCTCGCTTTTGATGACGTTTATGGCCCCGATCAGTATCGCATCGAAGGTGTTAATGTCGATAGCGGTGTTCCCCTGCAACCCATCGGCAGTATTGAGACACGCACCGGTGCCAGGCAGCGCGTGAGCAACGCCCGTAAGATTCGCCCTGAGGCTGATTTTTGGGTTGGGGTTGAAGCCGGTATTGAAGATAATATGACCTTTGCTTGGATGGTAATTGAACACTTACAGTCTCGGGGAGAATCCCGCTCTGCCAGCTTGATGCTGCCCGATATTATATTGCAAGGGATCCGCCAAGGCCGTGAGCTGGGCGACGAAATGGCAGATTTAACGGGTAGATTAAATGTAAAACACCAGGGCGGAGCCATCGGCATTTTTACCCACGGCAAATTGACCCGCACCAGTGTCTACCATCAAGCGTTACTGCTGGCGCTGGTGCCGTTCCACAATGAAATCTACCAGCGCCCGACATAAAACTTATTCTTTCTCTGCCAATAGTTGGGCCTCAAGCCAGTTTTTCAGCTCTGGTGGGGCCGTTTTCAAACTGTTAGAACCACGGGTGATAGTCGCAATGCCTGCGCCCAACTGATTTTTCAGTTCACGCTGGCTTAGTTCGCCACGCATTAACTCCTCAATGATACGCACCCGAGTCCCCAAAGCGGTACGCTCATCTGGCGTCAGCATCAATTGCAACAGCGGTAAATGCAGGTCTTGCGCAATGGCACTTTGCAGCAGCGCAACAAAGCTCAACCAGTGCTGATTATCTTCAGGTGACAATGCCGGATCTGGTGCGGGAGGCGTATTAACCGAGTGTTGAGTCGCCGGTGAATCAGACATTTGCTTTTCGTTGGCCAACGATCGTGTGTTCATGATATGCCGCCATACTATTTAACTAGTACAGCAGCTTATCATAACCGCAGATATACCCAAAGAACTTGGACACCAAAGGCAAAGAGGCTCCTCAACGTCATTGGCGTTGCGGCAAGGCAGCAAGCGAGCAAATCCTGAATCACTTACTCTGGTAAGTGCGCGTAGCTAACACCCCTGTGGCGTCAAGGACAAAGGGGGGGTCAGTAGCGCCTCTGCCACTCGGCATCACTCAGCACCTTCGCAGGGCGATTCATAAAGTGCCGATAAAAGGCATCGTAAGCCAGCACGTTCTTTACATAACCGCGGGTTTCAGAGAAAGGAATGCTTTCAATGAATGCCACGGCATCAACCTGCCCTGCGCTGTTACCCAACCAGGTATTCACTCGTGATGGACCCGCATTATAGGCTGCGCTGGATAAAATACGGTTGCGCCCGAACTGCTGATAAACTTCTTCCAGATAACGGGTACCAATCTCGATGTTAGTTACTGGGTCCAGCAATTGGCTACTATTGACATAACCACTGATATTATTCAGTTTCACCGTGTGTTCTGCGGTACGCGGCATCACCTGCATTAACCCTGCAGCCCCGACCGGTGACTGTGCTTTTGGGTTCCAGGCGCTTTCCTGACGGGCAATCGCCATCGCATAGCTTGGCGTGATCCCTTTACCTTCGGTTGCTTGACGGAACTCTTTCGTCCATGCCAATGGGAAACGCTCTTCCAGATGATCCCATAGCTTGGCAACAATAGTGGCCTGCACGCTCAGGTCGGCCCATTTCTGATCAAATGCATAGCGTGCCAATGCTTCTTGCTCTGGTTTACTGCGGCTGGCAACCAGATAGCTCCACTCGTTACGAGCCAGATTATCCATATTCCAATACATTAACTCGCGCACCCGGGCAATTTCTGGCCGCTGTGCCAATGATGCATCAGGTTTCGTGGCAACCTGCACATTAATGGGGTAAGGCGCACCCAGTTTTTGCGCGGCAACCATCGGATAAAAACCGCGCTCTTGCATCAGGCTGCGCAAGATAGCTTCGCCCTCGGTTTTTTTACCTTGTTCCAATAATAGCGATGCGCGCCAGTAGCGCCACTCATCTTTGTCTTGGGCATCGGCCGGTAAACGGGCCAGCCAGGTGGCTAACCCTTGGCGGTCGCCACTGCCCAGTGACATGCGGATGCGACGTTCCAATAAGGGGGTCGAATGGCTACGCAAGGTCACTTGATCCCGCCATTTGGCTTGATCGTAAGTCGCATCAGTCCCCATCAAGCGCCAGGCAACCGCCTCTTCCAGCGCCAACTTCTCGCTGTCGTCCATTTTTTGCAGCCGAGCCAGAGTGGGGATCATAGCGCGTGCATTTTCCACGTCTTGCCGCGCCAGGCGGGTAAAAGCAATGGTGGTGGCTGAACGGGTAAAATCTGTTGGCCCAACGCTACGGGCAAAGCTTTCAACACTGGCAGGGTCACTTTGCAGTTTCGCCAGAGCGGTGCCCATGGTCTGATAATCCGCTGGCAGTTGTTTGAGTAAATAACTCACCAAACTGGCATTCCCCTCTTTCAACGCCAGCTTCATCCGTGCCAGTGTTGCCAGTGGGGTTTGATGCCCGGCTTGTTGCCAGACACCGAATAATTTATTGCAACTGCCCGGCAGTGCCTGACCATTGAGCCAAATCTTGCTCGCCCCGTCCCAGGCCACCTGCTGCTCGCCAGTGGCCCATTTGGCGTAGTAATAGTTACATTGCGCGGCGACCGGTTTAGGCGCGCTAGGGCTGAATGCCAGTAACCCACGCCAGTCTTCACGACGAGCCAGCTCATTAACAAAACGGGATGACAGCGAACGTGCTGGCGGCAAGGTTGGATTACGGCTAAGGAAATCGTTCACTTGTGCCGCACTCACCTGGCTCAGGTCTTGCGTTAACTGGCGGTACTCCAGATACGGGTACAGGGGATAGTCGCGCAACGTGGGCATCAGTTGCACCACGGTATCCATCTGATTACTGTCCCAGGCCAGTTTAACTTGCTGATAGCGTTGACGTTGGGCATCAATAGAGTCGGCCAATGCCGCTCCTGAAGCCGTCACCAGACACACGCCAATCGCCAGATATCGCCATTTGTACATACTTACTGTTTCCTCACGGGTTGTTGGCTACTGCATTTCACTTGCCGCAACCTCTGATTAGCATAGTCACCATTAGTTCCGTCAGCAGAACATACTAACGAAGAGTTTCACCCGATAGCCAGCGATTACACAGACTAATAGGCACGGAAAATTAATTTTCCTGTGTGATAGTTTAAACCGACGGGGATATTCAGTGTGTTGGAAAAGATATTCCCTAGAGAAATTACCCCTATAATAACTTATCATTCAATTGGTTATTATAAATACAGCGCTGAATTTTTAGACTTTATTATCTCAGATCAAAGCACTATTTTGATAAAAATCTACTATCCTTGCTAAATATAATTAAGTTATTGTAAATAACTCATTCAGAATCATTTTTTAATAAAAATAAAATAATTAAGGGCAGGTTTTTCATGGAAGGAAAAAGCTGCACCATTGACCTACCCAGTAAATAAATGAAAACGAATAGATAGATTTCAGATTTATTAATTTTTAAGAAGGTTCTTTCAATGCAAAACTCATCAAACCATAAACCCGCTTCTCCCCCTCCAGAGGGAAAAGCTTGGTATCAACTTACTGCGGAAGAATCTTTGCAGCATTTACATAGCCGCGAAGAAGGATTAACCCCACAAGAGGCGGAAGAACGCCTTAAGCAGTACGGTCCTAATGCCCTGCCCGCCAAAAAAAATAAGCATCCGTTACTGCAGTTTTTAGCTCACTTTAATGACGTCCTGATTTACATTTTATTAGCAGCAGCATTGGTTAAAGGTCTGATGGGTCATTCAGTTGACACGATTATTATCCTTTGTGTGGCGGTCATTAATGCCTTAATTGGTTATGTTCAGGAAAATAAAGCCGAGAAGTCACTGAAAAGCATACAGAATATGCTGTCCAGTAAAGCTGTCGTCATTCGTGATGGCAGCGCACAAACCATTGATGCGCAGAATCTGGTGCCCGGTGATATCGTCACCTTGAAGCCAGGGGATAAGATCCCCGCCGATCTGCGGTTATTGGAAGCCCATAATCTCCAGATTGAAGAAGCTATCCTGACCGGTGAATCAACCGTGGTTGAGAAGCAAACCGGGGTGATTGAAAACGAATCTGTCATTGGCGATCGCAAAAACCTACTGTTCTCAGGGACCACCATCAGTGCCGGTACGGCAAAAGGCTTAGTGATTGCCAGTGGCGGTGATACCGAGCTGGGCCATATCAACCAGATGATGTCAGAGGTGAAATCGACCCGTACCCCACTGTTGCAACAAATGGATCGTCTGGGTAAAGCCATTTTCATCCTGATTCTGGTGATGATGGCGTTCTTGTTCGTCTTTGCCTTTATCCTGCGCGACCTGCCGGTTGATGAACTGTTACTGGCCTTGATAAGCCTGGCGGTGGCATCGGTTCCGGAAGGCTTACCGGCCATTATTTCGATTATCCTCTCCTTGGGTGTGCAAGCGATGGCGCGTAACCGCGCAATTATCCGCAAGCTACCAACGGTAGAAACCTTAGGTGCCATGACTGTCGTCTGTTCCGATAAGACCGGTACCCTGACCATGAACGAAATGACCGTTAAAGCGGTAATTCTGGCCGACCATTGCTATCGCGTGGAAGGCGAAAGCTATGAGCCAGTCGGCAACATCTACCCGGAAGGTAGCGACCAGCAAGCTTCGCTGGAGACCAACTGTGCGCTGAAGACATTTATTACTGCGGTGAATTTGTGTAATGACAGCCAAATTCAAAAGAACGATCAAGGCCATTGGGCCATTACTGGCGGCCCGACCGAAGGCGCATTAAAAGTGTTAGCCGCCAAATCGGGTATTGCGCTGGGCGAGGTCACTCAGCACGGTAAAATTCCTTTTGATTCATCTTATAAATACATGGCCACCAGCCATCAGGTTCAAGCAGAAAATAGTATTTTCCTAACCGGCGCACCCGATGTGTTGTTTACCTTCTGCCAGCAAGAGCTGACGGACAACGGTGTGGCACCGTTCCGCCGCGACTATTGGGAAGCCGAGATGGGGCGTTATGCCAAGCAAGGTCTGCGCATGGTAGCCGCGGCCTTCCGCCCAACAGAGCATGCAGTCAGTGAGCTGAACCACAGCGATATCCAGCAAGGGATGGTGTTTGTCGGCATCGCCGGCATGATGGACCCACCACGGCCAGAAGCCATTGACGCGATCGCCACCTGCCAACAGGCCGGTATTCGCGTGAAGATGATAACCGGCGACCATCAGGAAACCGCGATGGCAATTGGTGCCATGCTGGGGATAGGTAATGGGAAAGACTCCATTACCGGTGGCCAGTTGGAACATATGGACGATAAAGAATTGGCAGAAGCGGCCGTTCGTTATGATATTTTCGCCCGTACCAGCCCGGAACATAAACTGCGCTTGGTCAAAGCGTTGCAAGAGAAAGGCGAAATCGTGGGTATGACCGGCGATGGCGTTAACGATGCTCCAGCGCTGAAGCAGGCTGATGTGGGTATCGCCATGGGGATCAAGGGTACCGAGGTGACGAAAGAAGCCGCCGATATGGTGCTGTCAGATGATAACTTCGCCACCATTGCCCATGCCGTTGAAGAAGGCCGTCGTGTTTACGATAACCTGAAGAAAACTATCTTGTTTGTCTTGCCAACCAACCTGGCGCAAGGGCTATTAATCATCTTTGCCATCCTGGCTGGTGCAGTTATTCCGCTAACGCCACTGCAAATCCTCTGGATAAACATGGCAACATCCACCACGCTTTCCTTCGGTTTAGCATTTGAGCCAGCAGAAAGAGGCATTATGCGGCGCAATCCGCGTGACCCATCAAAACATGTGTTAGACGGCCATGCCATCTGGCGTATCGCCTTTGTCGGGACCTTGATTGCCTGTAGTGCTTTTGCCTTGGAAGCCTATATGGAACCACGCGGTTACAGCACCGAATTTATCCGTACCGTGTTGATGCAAACACTGGTGACCGCACAATGGATTTATATGTTTAACTGCCGTGTGATGGACCGCTTCCCGCTGAACAAAGAAATATTTGTGAACAAAGGATTGTGGTTAGTTTCTGGCGTACTGGTGGTGTTGCAGTTAGCCATCATCTATCTGCCGTTTATGAATACCGCATTCGGCACCGAACCTCTGCCAGCTTATTATTGGGGTGTAACCTTGTTGGTTTCTATCGCGATCTTCCTGATCGTAGAAGTCGAGAAATGGGTTATCGGTCGCTTCAAACGCACCTCGAACCCTATCTGAGATTAACAACTGCAATCACTGAACCCGGCTAATCAGTCGGGTTTTTTTATATCAGTTAAAAATAGGGCTTAAGATAAATCGCAGATTGTCGATACTGTGACTATTATTGCCTCAATAAAATTCTATAATAGAACAGCGACGATTTATTATCTGACGGCTGCAATCAACATGTAAACAACGTCGCCCTACAGGGAGCGTAAAAATGAATATCGCAACTTGCGCAATTAATGACGTCAGCAACTCTAAACGCTATGATTCGCTCAAGCTGGTTACGCTACGTCGTGTCTCGCAGGCCTGTGTGTCTATTTTATTATTATTATCAGTTTTGTTCACATCTTTCCCCTTAAGGGCCGCGAGTAACGTAAGTGAAGAACTTGTCCAAGAACGTAATGATTCCGCCACCAAGATGGTGCTGGGCATCATCAGTTATGCACGCTGGCCGGAACCACTGCCCGTGATTCGCTTGTGCGTTGTTGCCCCTACTGATTATGCACAAGAGCTTTTTAATCCGGCATTAATGCAAACCTCGCATCCGATTAAAACACAAAGCTATTCACTCTCTGATGTCTCAATTGCGACCCATTGCGATGTCGTTTATCTGGGTCATGTCGATATACAACAGCGTCAAGAACTGGCGACCCAACTTTCTGGGCATTCGGTTCTGACCATCAGTGAAGATTATGACGAATGCACTTTTGGCAGTGCATTTTGTTTACTACTGGAAGACAAGCAAGCCTCTTTCAAAGTTAATATGGATGCATTAGCGCGCGCTGGAGTTCGGGTTCACCCCAGCGTGTTGCAACTTGCTCGTAAAAAAGCTGGCGCATTATGAGTTCAATAAAGCACAAGTCTGCTCAACAGACAAAAAAACACAATAACTCCGCAAAACTACCCACGCTTGGACGGGTATTGGGCCGAATACATTTAACAGTGGCATTAGTCTCAGTCGCAACGGCGGGTATTTTCCTGACACTCGCGGCATTGTTTGCATTGCGCGTTTATGCTGACCATAACCTACATTTGGTTGCCCGTGCTATCAGCTATACCACTGAAGCTGCGGTTGTTTTTGGCGATAGTGTCGCGGCTAATGAAGCACTGTCTCTGATTGCTGCCAATGAAGAAATTGCAGAGGCCAAGATCCTGGATCTTAATGGCCGGGTGTTGGCGAGTTGGACACAGCCTGACAATGGCCCACTGCACCAGATAGAACAAGGTCTCGCCCACTGGGCGTTGCCTAATCCCGTGGTGCTACCCATGATTCATGCTGGTAATGAAATCGGCAGGATAGTGATTATCGGCCATGGTGGCAGCCTACTGCGTTTTCTACTGCAAGGATTAGCAGGCATGCTTTTTTGCCTGGTTCTTAGCACCGTGGTGGCGTTATTTCTGTCACGCCGTATGCTGTTTGGCATCATCGAATCGTTGAACAGAATCACTGAAGTTGCTCATAATGTTAGCCGCCATCGCAGCTTTGGTCAGCGCGTCCCTTCAGCAAAAATTGCCGAGTTGAACGAACTAAGTAACGACTTCAATGGGTTGCTGAAAGAACTGGAAGTGTGGCAGGCACATTTGACCCAGGAAAATGACTTCCTCGCCCATCGTGCCGCTCATGACAGCCTGACCGGATTAGCAAACCGTGCCTTTTTTGAAGGCCGATTAAGCCGTATGCTCCGTGATTGTGATGCCAATGAGCACGTCGCGGTGCTATTCCTTGATGGTGACCGTTTCAAAGAAATCAATGATAGCTATGGTCATGCTGCGGGTGACGTGGTTCTCACCACCATTGCTGATCGTATTCGCGCGTTACTGCGCGAAACCGATTTGGTCGCGCGCCTGGGCGGCGATGAGTTTGCCATATTACTGGCACCTATCCACAACGCTAATGATGTTATTACTATTGCCGATAACATTATCGACAGCATGGCCCAACCCATTGTTCTGGTAGATGGTAGTGAGATAAAAACCTCTCTCAGTATTGGTATTGCGATTTATCCGGATCATGCGCAAACACCTGAAGAACTCTTACAGAGGGCAGACGAAGCCATGTATCAAGCGAAGAAGAATTTCCAGTCCGGCGGGCGGGTCATTGCTAATCAATCGGATGTTATTCATACAGAAAACTTAAGGCAACTGATATGCAGGGATTGAAAGAAAGTCATTTGATAAGACGTATCTGGGTCAGTTTTTTCGTCATGAGTTTATTGATATTGGTGGGCTGCCAGGCCAAACCACAGGGGCTGACACCGGAACAAATTGCTGCACTACAGGAGCAAGGGTTTAAACTAACCGATAATGGCTGGGAGTTTGGGCTAGCCAATAAAGTCTTATTCGATAGCGATGTCAGAAAATTAAACCCGACAGGTGTGCAGACAGTGCAGAATATTGGCCGGGCATTGACTGCCGTTGGGATTAAGCACTTACGCGTTGACGGGCATACCGACGCCATCGGTGAAGAGGGCTATAACCAACAGTTGTCGCTAGAACGCGCTTCCGCAGTCGCCGATACCCTCGCGTCTATTGGCATTCCACGGGCCAATATTGAGGTCCAGGGTCGCGGCAAACTTAACCCTGTCGCCGATAACCGTACCGCCAAAGGGCGGGCAGAAAACCGCCGGGTGGCGATGATAGTGACAGCACCGTAAGTCTTTACCGTTAGGCGGCTAACACCGCTGCAACGTCAAGGACCAAGGGTATGGGATCTGGTAGCGAAACGGGCTACACTTCGCACCAGACATCCTATAAAAACTGATATAGAGAGGCAGATGCAACGTGGCTCAATACGTCTATTCCATGCATCGCGTCGGCAAAGTAGTTCCGCCGAAACGACATATTCTGAAAAACATCTCCCTGAGTTTCTTCCCTGGGGCCAAAATTGGTGTGCTGGGCCTTAACGGCTCCGGTAAATCGACCCTATTGCGTATCATGGCGGGTATCGATACCGACATTGAAGGCGAAGCTCGCCCGCAACCGGGCATCAAAATAGGCTACCTGCCGCAGGAGCCTAAGTTAAACCTTGAGCAAACCGTGCGTGAGTCGGTTGAAGAGGCCGTTGGCGAAGTAAAACGCGCGCTGACCCGTCTGGACGAGGTTTACGCCCTGTATGCTGATCCTGATGCTGATTTCGATAAGCTGGCAAAAGAGCAAGGTGAGCTGGAAGCCATTATCCAATCCCATGACGGCCATAATCTGGATAACCAATTAGAGCGTGCCGCAGATGCTCTGCGTCTGCCACCATGGGATGCAAAAATTGCCAACCTGTCCGGTGGTGAGCGCCGCCGTGTTGCTATCTGCCGCCTGCTGCTGGAAAAACCAGACATGCTGCTGCTGGATGAACCTACCAACCACTTGGATGCTGAATCCGTGGCTTGGCTGGAGCGCTTCCTGCATGATTACGAAGGCACCGTGGTCGCCATCACCCATGACCGTTACTTCCTCGATAACGTGGCGGGTTGGATTCTGGAGCTGGACCGTGGTGAAGGTATTCCATGGGAAGGTAACTATTCCTCATGGCTGGAGCAGAAAGATGCTCGTTTGGCGCTGGAAGCCTCTTCCGAAGCGGCACGTCGCAAATCCATTCAGAAAGAGCTGGAATGGGTTCGTCAGAATCCAAAAGGCCGTCAGGCGAAAGGTAAAGCACGTCTGGCCCGCTTTGAAGAGCTTAACAGCGTTGAGTATCAAAAACGTAATGAAACCAGTGAGTTGTTCATTCCACCTGGCCCACGTTTAGGCGACAAAGTGCTGGAAGTGGAGCATCTAAGCAAATCTTACGGTGACCGTCTGTTGATTGACGACCTGACATTTGCGCTGCCAAAAGGGGCAATCGTCGGGATCATCGGGCCAAACGGTGCGGGTAAATCAACCCTCTTCCGCATGCTATCGGGTCAGGAACAACCGGATTCTGGCACTATCTCACTGGGCGATACCGTGCAATTAGCATCGGTTGATCAGTTCCGTGACAACATGGATAACAGTAAAACTGTCTGGGAAGAAGTGTCCGGTGGTCAGGACATTATGAAAATCGGTAACTTTGAAATTCCAAGCCGTGCCTACGTAGGCCGCTTCAACTTTAAAGGTATTGATCAAGGCAAGCGGGTTGGTGAGCTGTCCGGTGGTGAGCGTGGCCGCATTCATTTGGCTAAACTGCTACAGGTTGGCGGCAACATGCTGCTGCTTGATGAACCGACCAACGATTTGGACATCGAAACCTTGCGCGCACTGGAAAACGCCTTGCTGGAGTTCCCAGGTTGCGCCATGGTTATTTCCCATGACCGTTGGTTCCTTGACCGAATTGCCACCCACATCATCGATTATCAAGATGAAGGTAAAGTGCAGTTCTTCGAAGGTAACTTTACTGAATACGAAGAGTGGAAGAAACGGACTCTGGGTGCCGAGGCGCTGGAACCACACCGTATCAAGTATAAGAAAATGATCAAGTAACAAAAAATGGCCTGCGATTGCAGGCCTGAGGTTAATGACAAAGCTGCTGATAGTTCAGTGAGTGAAGGGTTTACCGCACCTAGGGGCACTCCGGTGGCTCACGCCACTACGACCCCAACGGCACGCTTCCCCTTCATTTGACTTTATCAGCAGTCCGTGGCCTGCGATTGCAGGCCTTTTCAATCTGGATACTTCACTCGGTATCGGCTACTCCGCCCTTCCCCCTCAAGTTTTTCAATACATTCCCGAGCCAATAAGTCGGCATTATGGCAGCCAAACCGTCAGAACGATCAGAAGTCGGATAACTCTGCTCTGAAGTGATCCCGAGTCGTTTGGCCAATGATGAACGCACCGATCTGATATTAAGTTGTTGGTTTTCTATTTTTGATGAAGCGACAATATTGGCCAATAATATATCTAAGGTTTTCGAGGCGTGTTCGGCAGAGGTATTCCCCCGATTTCCCCCATGATTGTTTATCTCAAACGAGCACCGCAGTGAGGGTTCAGCTTATCACTGCAACCCGATAGGTCTACACTCATCGCATACGCTAAACAGGAGCAGGAATATCATCATGTCGATAAAAGCCATCGCCGTAAACCCGCAACAACCCGCAACAACCCGCCGATTTTATTGAAATCACGTTAGATTTACTCACCCCCGGCCCATTTGATTTGCTGGTTGAAGTCAAAGCCGCCTCCGTTAACCCGGTCGATACCAAAGTGCATGGTGGCTTGCAGAAGAATGGCCTACAACAGCCGCGTATTCTGGGTTGGGATGCCGCAGGCATAGTGGTGAGCGTCGGCGAGCAAGTCACTGGTTTTCACGCGGGTGATGAAGTCTGGTATGCCGGGGATATCACCCGTCCAGGCAGCAATGCCAGCCAACAGTTGGTTGATGCCCGTATCGCCGCCCACAAGCCGCGCTCATTCAACTGGGCGCAGGCTGCCGCCCTGCCATTAACCGCTATCACCGCATGGGAAGCCCTGTTCGAACATTTGAAAATCCAGCAAGCCAGTGCGGGTCAGAGTCTATTGATCATTGGCGGCGCAGGAGGTGTGGGGTCATTAGCAATACCGCTGGCGGCATTACGTAGCCCGGTAACCGTAATTGCAACCGCATCACGCCCAGGATCTGCCGCCTGGTGCCGTGAACGGGGTGCCGATTTGACCCTGGACTACCGTGACCTGAAAGCAGAGTTAGCAAAAGAAGGTATCTATAAAGTTGATTACATTCTTTGCCTGAATGATACCGACGGCCACTGGCCCGCTATCAGCGAGTTAATCGCCCCGCGGGGGCACATTTGCACCCTCGTTGAGAATGAAAAACCCTTGGATCAGAATCAGCTAGAACTGAAAAGTGCGGCCCTGCATTGGGAGTTTATGTTCACTCGCAGCATGTTCTCCACGCCAGATATTGCCCAGCAAGGGGAAATTTTAAAACAAGTGAGCCAGCTAGTGGATGAGGGCAAACTGCCAGGAACCTTGAGCGAGACATTGCACGGTCTGACGGTGGAGAACCTGCAAGCAGCCCACAAACTCGTCGCAGGCGGGCATATGCAGGGTAAAGTGGTTATTGCCTACTAACATCTACTCTCCCGCGCGTCAGCCAATACTGAAGGGCGAGCCAGTCTTTGCAGGTCGGCGGCCAATAGCTGTTGTACCAGTTCAACGCAGCGTAGGAAACGCGCATCGTAGTCGGCCGATTCGACATGAACGTATTCGATATTATTATTGCGCAGCATCTGCTCCAGTAGTTGCTGGAAAGATTTGCGCTCACGCTCACTGCCAAGGCTGCGCAAGCCATCGGCGACCCACGGGGTGTTATTTTCCAGCAAGATAACCAGATCAAAACGGTATTCATCAATCAGCGCCTGCACAAACGGGTGCTCGCGTCCTTCATATTTCTTACAAAAGGCCTGCGTGGTTACAAAGTCGGTATCAATAAACGCCACTTTATTAGCGTATTTCACCGCAAAATCCACGTACTGTGCCTGCCCCAGCGCAATCTTGTCATAATCTGAATATTGCAACGCCATTTCATCACCACCCAAATGAGAAAAGACATAATCACGGCCATATTCCCATGCACTGGTGGTATTGAAAATATTGGCTAACTTATTGACTAACGTCGATTTCCCGCTGGACTCACCGCCCAAAATCGCCACCGTGCGCACAAAAAATGGCTTCACTTCCGTCGGGATATAATCCCAATATCGGAAAGGATCGCGGCGGATCTGGCGACCACTGATATTCATAAATGAGCGCTGCGGGTCGATCAGGATGGTTTCGATGCCAAATTGCTCTTGGTAATGTGGCGCATCCTGACTTTCGCTGGAGTAAATAAAGTTCGGGGCAATCCCCTTTTCATTCATAAAGTTTTTGACGCCATGACTCCAGACGTCCCAACCATGGGGATACGGCTCAATACCGTGCTCATCAAATGAATGAATATGGATATTTTTCTGATATTTAAAGGTTTGTAGCAACCAGCGTAAACGGTCGCTGACTGTTGGTTGCTGTGACATAGAACTGTTTTCGAACAGTTCGCGATCACGGGGTTCATCGTAACAAAGAATGATATGCAGCTCATCGACCTGACTGCAGGCGCGCTGGATTAAATAGATATGGCCGGTATGCAACGGGTAAAATTTACCAAACACCACGCCGACTTTTTTCTCGCGACGAGGGAATTCCAAGCCAAGAAAACGGTGCAGTGCTTCAAGCTTTTGTGCACTGGGGCTTTTAATTTTGTCGTTGAGTAGCTGGCTTAAATACCCTTTGGTCATGCCGCTGGCTTCGGCCACCTGCTGTAAAGTACAGCCCTTTTGTTTAATTGCTGTTTTGAGATAATCAAACTGCAGCATACCGCCTCCTTGTTTAGTGCACTAAACAAAAATAACACAGTATGCTGCGAGATGAACACGACTTTATGTGTTATTCGTTGCTACAAATCCTCTAATACCGCCAACGCATCGGCCAGTTTTTTCACGCCGAAAACCTGCATGTTGGGCAGCGGTTTTTTCGGCATATTGGCATAAGGCACGATAGCGCGTTTAAAACCGTGCTTGGCGGCTTCGGAAATGCGCTCCTGGCCACTTGGCACCGGCCGAATTTCACCGGCCAGCCCGACTTCACCGAACACGACCAAATCTTGCGGTAACGGGCGATCACGCAAGCTGGACACCAGCGACATCAGCAAGGCCAGATCAGCACTGGTTTCTGTCACTTTTACACCGCCGACCACATTAACGAACACGTCCTGATCCGACATCTGCAAACCACCGTGGCGGTGCAAGACTGCCAGCAAAATTGCCAGGCGGTTTTGCTCCAGCCCAACCGCCACCCGGCGTGGGTTAGCCATCATGGAGTGATCCACTAACGCCTGAATCTCTACCAGCAGCGGGCGGGTCCCTTCCCACACCACCATCACTGAGCTGCCCGCAGTCACTTCATCACCACGGCTCAGGAAAATAGCGGACGGATTACTGACTTCCCGCAGACCTTGTTCGGTCATGGCAAATACGCCTAATTCATTGACCGCACCAAAGCGGTTTTTGTGGCTGCGTAGGGTTCGGAAACGTGAGTCTCCGTCACCATCGAGCATCACCGAACAGTCGATACAGTGCTCTAATACCTTCGGCCCCGCCAGCGAACCATCTTTGGTCACGTGGCCCACCATCACAATAGCGACCCCACGGGTTTTGGCAAAACGGGTGAGATAGGCGGCGGTTTCACGCACTTGTGCCACGCTGCCTGGCGACGATTGGATATCCGCCATATGCATCACCTGAATAGAGTCGATCACCATCAGCCGTGGTTGTTCTTGCTCGGCAATCAGGCAGATCTGCTCGATGCTGGTTTCCGACAACATATTCAGGCCCGCAGTGGGTAGCCCCAAGCGATGCGCGCGCATTGCCACCTGCTGCAACGACTCTTCGCCAGTGACATACAGGGTTTTCATGTTTTCAGACAGCTTGCAGAGGGTTTGCAGCAGCAAGGTACTTTTACCCGCGCCGGGATTACCGCCAATCAGAATCGCGCTGCCCGGTACCACACCCCCCCCCAGCACCCGATCGAACTCAAGGAAGCCGGTTGAGAAGCGCGGCTGTTCGTCCAGACTGATATCTGACAGTTTTTGTACCCGGCTGACCCCCGCGTCACCCGCATAACCACCAAAACGCTCAGTACGAGATGATGAAGATACCGCCGCCAGCCTAACCTCAGTAATGGTATTCCAGGCATTACAGGCGCTACACTGCCCCTGCCAGCGCGGATAATCTGCACCACATTCATTACAAACAAATGCCCGTTTTGGCGCTTTAGCCACGTTTCACCTCAATTTAATTAGCTCACACCTGCCAGCATCCCCAAAGACATTGGTGCTACAGCCAGGCAGCAAGCGAACGCCGCTAACAACGCGGTAGTGCCAAGGACGAAGGGGATTAGCGTTCTTCGCGTTTTAAGCTACCCGTCAGGATACACAGCACACTCAGCAAATCACCATGGCGGATAGCCACTTTCGCTCTAGCGTAAACCTTGGGCTTAGCATGGAAAGCCAAACCTAGCCCGGCGGCTTGCATCATTTTCAGGTCATTGGCACCATCGCCGATAGCCACGGTTTGAGCTATCGGGATATTCAGTTTTTCAGCCAGTTTGATCAAAGTGTCAGCTTTGTACTGAGCATCGACAATGGGCCCCAACACTTTGCCTGTCAGCTTACCCTCTTTGATTTCAAGCTCATTGGCCGCGACGTCTACCAGTCGCAATTTGTCGCGCAGGTACTCGGCATAATAAGTGAAACCACCAGAGGCAATAGCCACATGCCAATCCAACGCGTGAAGCTTATGAACCAGACTGGTCAGCCCCGGCATCAATGGCAATTGGTCACGGACTTGTTTTAGGATATTGGCATCGGCCCCTTTCAGGGTAGCAACCCGTTGACGCAGACTGGTCGCAAAATCCAGCTCACCCTGCATGGCGCGCTCTGTCACTGCCGCCACTTCTTCTCCCACGCCGGCCAGCTTGGCAATTTCATCGATACATTCGATTTGGATGGCGGTGGAATCCATGTCCATCACCAACAGGCCAGGGGTACGCAAATGGGGGATCGCCCCCAATGGCGCAACATCAAGGCCGCTTTCATCTGCCAGCGTTTTGATCCGTGGCGTCAGGCTGCCTGCCAGACGGATCACCCGATAATCTTCCACACACCAGGCGGAAACAATGACCATTGCGGCACCCAGTTGGCGTTGGAAATCGGTAATACGCTTTTTATCCAGTTCCCTGCCGTACAACAGCCAACCAGTATGACCGGCACGATAATCCAGCGGCATGACTTCATCGCCACTGAGTGAAAGTGGCAGACCCGGCCATTGATAGATCTCCGAAGGCAGATCGCAATAGGTCAGACTATTAGACATGAATTATTCCTGTAGAAAACTGGGTAAAGGCAAGACAAAAGGACGCATCAAGCTATCCTATCGCCCTTGCTTCTGGCAACATAAAGTCACCGATTCTTGCAAGGAACCCGCATGGCCAAGGCTAAATTAAAATTCCGATTGCACCGTACTGCTATTGTTTTGATTTGCCTGGCATTATTGGTGTTGCTTATGCAAGGTGCATCCTATTTTAGCCTCAGTCATCAGCTAGCCCGTTCGGAACAAGTTGAAGAACTGGCAAAAACACTGGCGAAACAAGTCACTTTCAGCCTGTCACCTATCATGGACAGTGGCGATGATGATATCGATAGCCAAAAAGTCGATGAAATTCTCCAGCAACTGACACAATCCAGCCGCATATTGGATGCCAGCGTCTATCAGATTGATGGCACGCTGGTCGCCGCCGCCGGAGAGAACGTCAAAGTACGTGATCGACTGGCATTAGATGGTAAACGCCCCGGCAGTTATTTCAATCACCAGATTGTCGAACTGATCCCCGGAAAAAGCGGGCCAAGTGGATTTCTGCGGATGACACTGGATACTCATGTGCTGGCGACAGAATCCAAGCAAGTGGATAATACCACCAATTTGCTGCGTCTGATGATACTGGTCGCGCTGGCGGTGGGGATCATTCTGGCTCGCACCCTGTTGCAAGGCCGCCGCAGTCGCTGGCAGCAATCACCCTATCTGCTGACCGCCAATACCCCGGTCAAAGAAGATGAGAGTGAAGATGATGCGGCAGAGCCGCCTACCACTCAGGCAGATAGCAAGCCAGGGGATAAATAGCCTGCGGCGTCAAGGGCGCAGAGGATAAATAGCCTGCGGCGTCAAGGGCGCAGAGGATCCTCAAAGCCATTGGTGTTGCAGCAAGGCAGCAAACAAGTGAGTCCCGATGAGCTGACTCAAGTCAGTGATTCGGGTAAACGAGAGCCGCTAACAAAGCTGCGGCGTCAAGGGCGCAGAGGATTAGGCCATGCGCTTAATTAAAGGGGTTAATGAAAACAGTTTTTCCTGCATTTGACCGGCTATAGCCTTAAAACCTGCACTGATATTTGGATCGCTACTCAGGGTATCCCAGTATTGTGTTGCCAGTTGTTGCGCCTGCCCCCAATGTTCACGGCTCACATCAGCCGATAACCTGATATCAGGCACCGTTTGCCGCATATTCCCCATACCTGATGGAGCAAACGCCATTGGCAGCATGTCGTAAATAGGGGCAAGAGATAAAGGCCGGTTTGCGAGATGCAAGAATGATAGATTTCCATGATGCATATCGGTATTTGCAATCAATATCCCGAAAGCCCAAATTAAACGGACTTGTTCAAGCTCTGCAATATCCAGTAAGCCTTTTAGCGCCAGCTCACGACAAACTTTTGGCCAACTGGCAACGGGCATACCGACAAATTCAGCATTCACGGCTTCCAGAGACACCATGCCAACGCGGCCACGCTGACCCTGGCGGTCAAAGCGTTCCACCTCCAGGAAAGTTTGCTTATCCTGATGTTGCAGTATATGGCTGGCGGCGGCTGAATAACCCGCATTCTTTAAGGTGTTCAGCGCCAAAGACTCGGCAATAAGTAAATCTGCCCAGCGTTGTGCGTTAGGGTTATCTGGTGTCACGGTAAATTTAACGATGACATATGACGGAGGCTTTCCCTCATATCCAGCATAACAGGTAAATTTCGGTTGCTCTCCACCGGCCGATGACCCCACCATCTCACCCGCCAGCGCCATTAGAGATAATTCTTTATATCGTTGCGGCTTATCTAATGGTGGAATGGGAACAGCATCAGGCTTGAGCAACCAATGCTGGTAGCTCTCCTGCCCGAGCAGAATATTACCATTTACATCATCTGCCATACGGGACAGGGCGATAAGAATATGCTCTTCATTCCATCCACGAATGTCCCTATCAAGCTGCAACGGCTCAGCGACTGACTTCCCCCAAATCCGCCCCAGAAACCCTTGTGGCCGCATATCCGCCAGATACCACGGGAGGCTATCGAATTGTTGCCATGTATCGTCATCCAGTTGGTGTACGCAACACATTTCAGCCGGATAGATCGGATATAAATGAGCAAAATGACTGGCATTTCCTTCACCATCAATTCGGTAGAGCGGAAACTCACCCACACCGGCAACCGAGCGAAGTAAAGCATAATGGGTGGATTTTCCTTTCCCTATCTTTAGTACCCGCTCCTTCAACGCAGTTAATTGACGGGAGATCGTCGATTGACTGGTGGCTAAAGCTTGCGCTAGAGAATTTGCCGTTGTCGGGCCTTGGCGCAATAACATTTCCAGAGTGGGCATTTGAATAGATCCATAAATAGAAATGTGAATAGAAACGTGAATAGATTTATATCGCTAATAGTATGATATGTAAAGACGATGAAATTAAACTACGCAGATTATGAATAGATTCGCAGAGACAAACAAAATAATAAAGAACCGAGCCGCAACACAGTGTCACGGCTCAGTAAGGCGACTTTATGCCGCTTTATCACCCAGCAATACTGATTCTAATGCAATTTCAATCATGTCATTGAAGGTGCTCTGGCGCTCGGCAGCGGTCGTTTGCTCACCGGTACGGATATGGTCAGACACGGTGCAGATAGTCAGGGCTTTCGCGCCGAACTCAGCCGCCACGCCATAGATACCCGCCGCTTCCATTTCCACACCCAGAATGCCGTATTTTTCCATGACATCAAACATTTGTGGATCTGGCGTATAGAACAGGTCGGCAGAGAAAAGGTTGCCCACACGGACATCAATGCCTTTCGCTTTGGCTGCATCAACCGCATTGCGGGTCATCTCGAAGTCAGCGATCGCCGCATAGTCGTGGTCTTTAAAACGCATGCGGTTTACTTTGGAATCGGTACAAGCCCCCATGCCGATAACCACATCACGCAGTTTCACATCAGCACGTACCGCACCACATGAACCCACACGGATGATTTTTTTCACGCCAAAATCAGTGATCAACTCTTTCGCGTAAATGGAGCAAGATGGGATACCCATACCGTGACCCATAACAGAGATTTTGCGGCCTTTATAAGTTCCGGTGAAGCCCAACATGCCACGCACATTATTCACTTCGCGCACGTCTTGCAGGAAGGTTTCGGCGATAAACTTCGCACGTAGCGGATCCCCTGGCATCAGTACAACGTCAGCGAAATCACCCATTTCAGCATTAATATGTGGCGTAGCCATAATCACTTTCCTTAAAAATCAGAGAATTAAAAATAGTCTATCCCGAACCATGTTGGCTGCTGCTGCGCCTTATACAATTCAGGTGTTAAAACAATCAGAAACGTAGATGAACGCCGAAATTTTAGGCGCGGCCAGCGCACAGACCCCAGAGCCTACACGAAGTACATGAGGATTTTTAGCACTGCCCAATCCTAAAATGGCACGTTCAGCTTAGCTGAATGACTTACAGCATGTTCTTACCGTAATCCATTGGTGACAAATCAAAATACTTAGCCACCGTCTGCCCAATATCGGCAAAGGTCTCACGATGCCCCAACGAACCCGGTTTAACTTTCGGGCCATAAACCAAGACCGGAATATGCTCACGGGTATGGTCAGTACCCGGCCAGGTCGGGTCGCAACCGTGGTCAGCCGTCAGGATCAAAATGTCATCTTCTTTCACCAGTGCCATCAGCTCTGGCAGGCGACGGTCGAACAGCTCCAATGCAGCAGCATAACCAGCAACATCACGACGGTGACCGTAAGAAGAGTCAAAATCAACAAAGTTGGTGAACACGATGGTGTTATCACCGGCTTTCTTCATCTGTTCGATGGTAGCGTCAAACAGTGCGTCCAGACCGGTGGCTTTCACTTTTTGCGTGATACCCACATGGGCATAGATATCGGCAATTTTACCGATAGAAACCACTTCACCGCGCTTCTCTTCAACCAGTTTTTTCAACACCGTTGGCGCAGGGGGTTCAACAGCCAGATCATGGCGGTTACCGGTGCGCTGGAAGTTACCCGGTTTGTCACCGATGAACGGGCGCGCAATCACGCGGCCAATATTGTAGCCCCCTTCGGTAAGCTCTTCGCGGGCAATCTCGCACAACTCGTACAGGCGATCCAAGCCAAATGTCTCTTCATGGCAGGCAATCTGGAACACTGAGTCAGCCGAGGTATAGAAAATCGGTTTGCCGGTTTTCATATGTTCTTCGCCCAGTTTATCGAGAATAACGGTACCACTCGAGTGGCAGTTACCCAGATAACCCGGCAGATTGGCGCGTTTTACCAGTTTATCCAGCAGCGCCTGCGGGAAGCTGTTTTCCACATCGCTGAAGTAGCCCCAATCAAACAAAACTGGCACACCGGCAATTTCCCAGTGACCTGATGGCGTGTCTTTACCGGAGGATAACTCACTGGCATAACCATAAGCGCCAATAATCTCTGCATTTTTATCCAGCCCTGGCGGGAATTTACCGGTAGATTCTTCGGCAGCTTTCCCCAGCCCTAAACGGCTCAGATTAGGCAATGTCAGTGGGCCGCTACGGCCGACATTGGCTTCGCCACGGGCGCAGGCCTCGGCAATGTGACCCAGAGTATCCGCCCCTTCGTCGCCAAATTTTTTAGCATCCGCACTCGCACCGATACCAAATGAGTCTAAAACCATAATAAATGTACGTTTCATCATTTTCTCCTGCATAGGTTCACACGCTGTGTGGCACCTTTAAAGTAGGTGTTTATTCAGTGATACGGCGATAGATTACCGGTGTTTCTTCTGGCGCTTGGTCACCCAGTGTAATGGCCGCGCGCACTGCATCTGCCGCCTGTTGCCAGTCATCTTCGTTATTGGCATGGATCACCGCCAAGGGTTGCTGAGCATCAACACCGGCTCCCAGACGGGCCATGTCGGTAAAACCAACACTGTAATCAATAGGATCTGCTGCGCGGCGGCGACCACCGCCGAGAGAGACTACCGCCATACCTAATGCGCGGGTATCCATGGCAGTGATGATACCTCGCCGCTCGGCAAATACCGGCTTACTTAGCATCGCAACGGGTAGGTAGCTGTCATAACGTTCGACAAAATCATTCGGGCCTTTTTGCGCCGCAACCATCCGACCAAAGACTTCCGCCGCCTTGCCGTTATCCAGCACCGCTTGCAGTTTGGCTCTGGCATCGGCGTCATCTTGCGCCAATCCCCCTGATAGCAACATTTCAACACACAGCGCCATGGTCACTTCCAGCAGGCGTGGATTGCGATACTCCCCCGTCAGGAAGCGTACCGCTTCGCGCACTTCAACCGCATTACCGGCACTGGAAGCTAATACCTGATTCATATCGGTCAGCAGCGCCGTGGTTTTGCAACCTGCGCCATTCGCGACACCGACAATCGCCTGCGCTAAATCAGCAGATAACTGATATGTCGGCATAAAAGCACCGGAACCCACTTTAACATCCATCACTAATGCATCCAGCCCTTCAGCCAATTTTTTAGCCAGAATAGAGGCCGTTATCAGCGGGATGGAATCCACCGTGGCGGTGATATCACGGGTGGCATAAAAACGCTTATCGGCCGGTGCCAATGAGCTAGTCTGGCCGATAATGGCGACACCGACCTCCTGAATGATTTTGCGGAACGCATTATCATCGGGGAAAATATCAAAGCCTGGGATAGCGTCCAGTTTATCCAGTGTCCCGCCGGTATGACCCAGACCACGGCCTGAAATCATCGGCACATAGCCGCCACAGGCGGCCACCATCGGGCCAAGCATCAGTGATGTCACATCACCCACGCCGCCCGTGGAATGTTTATCCACAATCGGGCCATTAAGATTCAGGCTCTGCCAGTTCAGCACCGTGCCAGAATCACGCATCGCCATGGTGAGCGCCACCCGTTCCGGCATGCTCATATCATGAAAATAAATGGTCATCGCCAAAGCAGCAATCTGCCCTTCGGAAACCGCGTTGTCGCGGATCCCATTGATAAAGAAACGAATCTCTTCTTCGCTCAGTGGATGACCGTCGCGTTTTTTACGGATAATTTCTTGTGCCAGAAACAAGGCGTCCCCCTGACCTAAATATGGATAAAAGCCGCACTGCGATCAAATCAGCCCGCAGTGCATCTGCTTAAGTTCAATGAGTGTGATAATAGCTAGTAACTGCTGCTTTTGCCGTCGCTCTGATGGCCCAGTGTTGTTAACAAACTGGCTAACAGGCTGGAGGCACCAAAGCGGAAGTGGTGGGCATCAGCCCAACCTTGACCCATCAATTGATCAGCCAGTTGCAGGAATTGCGCGGCATCTTCGGTGGTGCGCACGCCACCCGCGGCCTTGAAGCCGACGGTTTTACCCACGCCCAAGTCACGAATGGTGCGCATCATGATATCTGCACTTTCCAGCGTGGCATTAACCGGGACTTTACCGGTGGAGGTCTTGATAAAATCAGCGCCCGCTTTAATCGCGATTTCAGAGGCCTGACGAATCAAATGCTCTTGCTTTAATTCACCCGTTTCAATGATGACTTTCAGCAATACATTGGCAGCGGCACAGGCTTCTTTGCACTCTTTCACTAATTCGAAGCCGACCTTATCATTACCAGCCATTAAGGCTCGATAAGGAAAGACCACATCCACTTCATCAGCACCGTAAGCAATGGCAGCATGGGTTTCGGCCAATGCAATGGCAATATCGTCATTACCATGAGGGAAGTTGGTCACCGTCGCGATACGAATTTCAGTGGTACCCTGCTCACGTAGCGTTTTACGCGCAATAGGGATAAAGCGGGGATAAATACAGATTGCCGCCGTATTACCGGCAGGACTTTTGGCCTGATGACACAACGCAATGACCTTATCATCAGTATCGTCATCATTCAGGGTGGTTAAATCCATCAAACTCAGTGCGCGTTTAGCATAATCGTTTAGATTCGCGCAGGCGGTTAAATCGGTCATAAAACTCTCCAACACTATTTCAGCCCCGGCAACTTGCCAGAATTGAGCATTTATTTATGAGCGGACAAAGAAACCTTACCGGTCTATTTGGTTCTAAGCTCAATACGTTGGCGAGCGGACTTGGTTCCTTGAAGATAGCCCCGTGGGAAGCCCCTGGGTAGCAATTGAGATCCATCTCACCGCACTAACTTGTGACTCTATTTGAACACGTTACTGCCCCATGATTAGTGTTCAATTTCACACTAATCAATAGTAACTTGTAACAACTTGGAATTATATGTGATTAAAATCACAAAATAACCTGATTTATACCTTATTGACCGTATTCCTGCCCACTCGCATCAAGGATAGCTTATGGGCAGGAATACGCCTGAAAAACAAACCGATTAGAGGGCCAGGAAGAAACCGGCGATCGTGGCACTCATCAAATTCGACAATGTCCCCGCAGCGACCGCTTTCAAACCGAAGCGCGCAATATCGTGGCGGCGGTTAGGGGCCATACTGCCCAATCCACCCAATAAAATGGCAACCGATGACAAGTTGGCAAAACCACACAGCGCAAAGGAGATGATGGCTTTGGTATGTTCCGAAAGCACCTGTAAACCAGCGGCTTTGACCAACTCATCAGCCTGTAGATACTGACCGAAGTTCATAAATGCCACGAACTCGTTAACGATAATCTTTTGGCCAATAAAGGAGCCCGCCACCATCGCTTCACTCCACGGCACCCCGATCAGGTAAGCAATAGGTGAAAATACCCAGCCCAGAATTAATTCCAGCGAAAGTTGCGGGTAATCGAACCAGCCACCAATCCCACCAAGAATACCATTCACCAATGCAATCAATGCAATAAAGGCCAGCAACATCGCCCCCACATTCAATGCCAGTTGCATACCGGAAGCCGCACCGGAGGCCGCAGCATCAATCACGTTAGCCGGACGTTCATTTTCAGCAATCAGTGTAGTGGCATCGACGTTATCGTGAGTTTGCTCCGTTTCTGGCACCATCAATTTAGCAAACAATAATCCACCCGGTGCCGCCATAAAGGAGGCGGCAATCAGGTATTCCAGCGGTACACCCATCTGGGCATAACCGGCCAATACTGAACCGGCAACGGAGGCTAAACCGCCACACATTATCGCAAACAACTCAGATTGAGTCATGGTGGCAATATAAGGACGCACCACCAGTGGCGCTTCAGTTTGCCCGACAAAGATATTCGCCGTGGCGGAAAGGGATTCGGTGCGTGAAGTCCCCAGCAGTTTTTGTAAGCCGCCGCCCAATACCTTTATAACGATTTGCATCACGCCGAGATAATACAAAACGGCAATTAATGAAGAGAAGAATACAATAACCGGCAATACTCGCAGGGCGAAAACAAAACCACCGCTGCCAAAGACTTCAAACATTTTGTCGGAAACCAAACCACCAAAAATAAATGAAATGCCTTCGTTGCCGTAAGCGATCACATTCGCTACCCCTTCAGACATACCGCCCAGGATACGGCGGCCAATAGGTACATATAACACCAATGCGCCGATGACGACCTGAAGAATAAAAGCCCCTACCACAGTGCGGATATTAATCGCCCTAAAATTACTTGAAAGAAGTACGGCTATTAATATCAGTACTGCCATTCCGACCAAACTCATGAGCATGTTGATATCCCTAATAGTGAAATCATTAATTACATTAAAATAATTTGGGGGGGATTATACCGGCATGATCTCACCAACCAACAACCTCGGTCACACATAAAAACAACTAAAAGCAACCGCAAGGCAATTAATGTGATGGATGTCACATTAAAATAACAAGTTAAGTGAATGTAGGTTAACGATTAGTCTGGCTTATTTATTTCAGGCAGAAATCTACAGAGTGACTTTATCGACTGGCGGTAACTGGAATAGACGCTGACTATTTTCCAGCAGATGGGTGGCTATCTCTTCCGGTGCTTCCGGGCGCAACGCACACAACGCCGTAAACACATTAGCAGCCCGCTCAGGCCGATTGGGGTGGCCTTGAAAACCGGCTAATGGCATATCCGGCGCATCGGTTTCCAATAACAGTGCAGAAAGCGGCAATCTAGCCATGACACGGCGGGTTTTCTGCGCCCGCTCATAAGTAATGGTTCCACCAACCCCGATGTAATAACCCAAGCGAATAAATGCCTGCGCCTGCGCTAAACTGCCAGAAAAACCATGTACCACGCCAGTTCGCGGCAACGCCACTTTACGTAAGGCGGCGGCCAACTGATCATGGGAGCGGCGAGAATGTAAAATAACCGGCAAATCATGCTGTTTAGCCAGTTTAAGCTGAGCCTGTAATAACATCAATTGGCGTGGTAACTGCGGCTCATCCATATAGAGATCCAAACCAATCTCACCTACTGCCACCAGTTTTTCTGTTTTATTCGCCAGCAGTGACGCCAGTCTCGCCAAATCGGCCTCCTGGTGTTGATCAATATAAAGTGGATGCATGCCCAATGCGGCAAATAGCGGCGGATAGCCCGCAGCCAACGCTAAAATACGGGAAAAGTAAGCCGAGCTGACAGCAGGAACGATAAGTTGCCTGACATTGGCCTGAGCAGCACTGACTAAACTGGCCGCTTCTGCGCCACTGAACGGGGGAAAGTCAAAGTGACAGTGGGTGTCAATAAAATAGGCGCTGTCGATAAAATCAGCAGTATCAACAGAATCCGGCATTTGCCCGCGAGCCGATGCCATTACGCAGCATCACCTTTATTTTTTGCCACACCCGCTGGCAGCGGCTTTATGTTGCTATGGGCAGTGGACGGAATAATCAACCCGCTATCACCCACGGCCATTTGAGCGGATAGATGGCCTCCCGTTGCTGTCATTGAAGCTGCTGGCGTGCTGATATCCGGCGTTTGAGTGATATCAAACGAAGAATCATCAATATCAATTAACTCAGCCATATCATCTGGTTGATTAATATCTTGCGGCTGGATCATACGACGGGAAAGTGAAATAGCGCTCTTCCCACCATGCGCTTCAGCTTGATTCTGTTGATCTTGCGGCAGTAGCCAATGCCCGACGGTTGCCAGAAAATAGCGACCACAGCGACGACCTAAATGATAATCGCGATTGAGGGCGGCGACCCGGCTCCCCAGCGCACTGCTGGCAAGGGGTTTAGGCGGGAAAATTTCGAAAATACGCAGATCACCCGGCGGCTTCTCAATAAATTGCTGAATACGATGATAGCTCTGCTCATGCTGCTGCATAATTCGCACCAGTTGCTGTAAGCTGCTTTCACTCAGCCAATTTTCCATCCGTTTCATCCATTGCGGCGTGTAATACGCCTGCGACGGTACAGTCCGAATCACCACGATGGTATCAGCCCCACGGCGGTAAGCTTCCTCGACCGGAATTGCATCGCTGATGCCACCATCCTGATAACTGACACCATCCAAATCTACCCCCTGGCGGTATAGACCGGGAATGGCACTAGAGGCTTTAATTGCCGGTAGCCAGCTTTCTCGGGTGGGGGAGATATAGGTGGGTTCAAAATCATCACTGCGGCAGGCGCACATGAGAAACTCGCGACCATTGCGCAGGTGCTGTTCGGCATGATCAATAGCCAAAGGCAGTTGCTGGGAGGTGATATCCACCAGCCAGTCGAGATCAATTAAATGCCCACCACGCACAAAACGTAATGGATTGAAGAAATTAGCGGTGGTGGTGTAACGGGTAATCACCCGGCGAGCATAACCGGGTTGGCCGCAGATAAAAGCAGAGAGATTTTGAGCACCTGCGGAAGTCCCAATCATCAGGTCAAAAGGGTTAAAGCGAGCGCGCTGGAATTCATCCAGCACACCGGCGGTAAAAATCCCCCGCTGCCCGCCGCCCTCGCAAACCAACGCCATTTTACCGGGTTTATAAGGTTTATAGGCGAGAGGCTCAATATTACCGAGCGTGATAGGTATTCTGTATCCCACCATCCATCCTTTATTATTCGTGACAACAGGCGTTGAGGATACCCCGTCTTACTCTTTGCTGTAACCCTATCGCCCAACTAAAGGCGCTTACGCCCTGTAAACAGGCTGATGAGGAATAGGATAATACCCACGACAAAGACCACTTTTGCGGCCCAAGCTGCTGTACCGGCTAGCCCACCGAACCCTAATGCCGCAGCGATTAAAGCAATTATCAGAAATATAATGCCCCAGCGAAACATAAGCTTCTCCTTCACGTTTTAAAAAATGGCTTTATAAACTCACGTTGAAAAAGCATTTTTAATTACCTCTGTCTATTTAACAATAGCGTATTCGACAGAAGTCGTATTGTTTGGGTTTATCGGACTCATTATCTGGCTGACCGACTGATTAAGCGGTACTTCGTGGATATAGTGTTATCCCACGAAATACCCGTCAGCCGAATAACCATTAAGGCTTAATGCTTAGGTCATTTTTAACGCTTTTCACGCCATCGACGGCTTTAGCAATACTTTCAGCACGTTCGGACTGCGCTTTGTTTTCAACATTACCAGACAACTGCACCACACCATCGGTGGTTTCTACTGTGATTTTACGTGACGGTACAATGTCGTCTGCCAGTAATTTGGCTTTGACCGAGCTGGTTGTCGTCGCATCACCAGCATATTCACTAACTGATTGTGATTTCTGATCTTTCACATGCAGTTTATCGCTGACAGATTTAACGCCTTCAATGTTACTGGCGATTTCAACTGCGGTTTTAGCTTCAGCCTGGCTGCCAACAAAACCACTTAAGGTAACAACACCATGGTTGGTTTCAACCGAGATATCAGTGCTCTTAAGGGATTTTTCTTCCAGCAACGCGCTTTTCACTTTCGCCGTTGCAGCGCTGTCACCCATGTAGTTATCTACTTTCTTCATCGAGCTATCGATTTTGGCACCGGTACTGTCCACAGTGTTGGACACTTTATTTAGCATCGTGTCTTCGGCTAACACGCTACCACTGATAAGAGCAGTACCTAAAACAACAGCCATCACTGAACGGGCAAATTTTGTGTTTGTCATCGATTTATTCCTTTGTTGTTATAAACCGGAAATAGGTTGTTATAAACTGGAAACCGCTATAAACCGGAATGGTTATAAACCGTAAATGGTCATAAACCGTAAATGGCTTTGAACCCTAATGGATTATAAAACCCAAAATTACTGATCCTTACGCCACCTAGAGGGGCGACCATTGGATCAATACGTTACGATTACTACAGGTTGGTTGACCTAAAATTGATGCGGGTCAATCCTGCGTGTACTTATAAATATAGGGTATCTCAGCAGAAATGCCGTCGGAATCGCCCCAAAGTTGGATATTTATGACTAAGTCAGAGTTATCTTAGGGACAGAATAATGAGGGGAATTAATAAATCGGGATACCGAGTACCCCGATAGAATGCGGCTGGCAGCGCGATTAATGTTCGCGGGTTTTACGGAAACGCACGTCCGGATAACGCTCTTGCGTAATATTAAGATTTACCATCGTTGGGGCGATATAGCTTAAGTTATCACCGCCATCTAATGCCAGGTTAACCTCATTCTTACGTTTAAACTCTTCGAATTTCTTCACGTCATCACATTCAACCCAACGGGCAGTCGAGACGTTAACTGATTCATACACCGCTTCGACGTTGTATTCACTTTTCAGCCTTGAAGAAACCACTTCAAACTGAAGTACACCTACCGCACCCACGATCAAATCATTGTTGGTCAGTGGGCGGAAGACTTGTACCGCCCCCTCTTCTGACAACTGAACCAAGCCTTTCAGCAACTGTTTCTGCTTTAATGGGTCACGCAAACGAATTCGACGGAACAATTCAGGAGCAAAGTTCGGAATGCCGGTGAACTTCATATCTTCACCTTGCGTGAAGGTATCGCCAATTTGAATGGTGCCATGGTTATGCAAGCCGATGATATCACCCGCAAAGGCTTCCTCAATGTGAGAGCGATCACCGGCCATAAAGGTCAGTGCATCTGAAATAACCACATCTTTCTTGGTTCGCACCTGGCGCAGCTTCATCCCTTTCTCAAAACGACCGGAAACCACGCGCATAAAGGCCACGCGGTCACGGTGTTTTGGATCCATATTCGCCTGAATTTTGAAAACGAAACCGGTGAATTTGGGTTCAGAGGCGACCACTTCACGGGTATCCGTTTTACGCGGCATGGGAGCCGGAGCCCATTCAACCAAACCATCCAGCATATGATCGACACCAAAGTTACCCAGTGCCGTACCAAAAAACACCGGCGTTAAATCACCAGACAGGAAGGCTTCATGATCAAACTCATGCGAAGCACCCTGAACCAGCTCCAGTTCCTGACGGAACTGCCTGGCCAAGTCTTCACCCACAGCGACATCCAAATCTGGGTTATTCAGTCCTTTAACAATACGCACTTCCTGGATGGTGTGACCTTTACCGGTTTGATACAGGTAAGTTTCGTCTTTATAAAGGTGATAAACCCCTTTAAACAACTTACCGCAACCAATCGGCCAGGTGATAGGTGAACAGGCAATTTTCAGCTCACGCTCCACTTCATCCAGCACTTCCATCGGGTCGCGAATATCGCGGTCCAATTTGTTCATGAAGGTCAGGATCGGCGTATCACGCAGACGGGTCACTTCCATCAGCTTACGCGTCCGGTCTTCTACCCCTTTGGCGGCATCAATCACCATCAGGCAGCAGTCGACAGCCGTTAGAGTACGGTAAGTATCTTCTGAGAAATCTTCATGCCCTGGGGTATCCAGTAAGTTAACCAGACAACCGCCGTACGGAAACTGCATCACCGAGGTGGTGATGGAGATCCCACGTTGTTTTTCCATTTCCATCCAGTCAGATTTGGCATGATGGCTTGAACCACGGCCTTTTACCGTACCGGCAGTCTGGATTGCGTGTCCGAACAGCAACACTTTTTCGGTAATGGTCGTTTTACCGGCATCAGGGTGGGAAATGATGGCGAAAGTACGTCTTTTCGCGACTTCCAGTGCGTATTCACTTGGAGACATAGTTTGAAATTCTACTTTTAGGCCACCCTGCTCTGTTCCTCACCTGTTATTTAATGTGAGGCCCAAGCAAAGCGAGGCATTGATTATAGCGCTAAGCGGTTATAGCGCGGTATTTTCCCTGATTTATGCGAGATAGACAATGCATTCAAGATAAACGATGTATTCGAGATAGACAAAGCACTACCCCATCGGCAATGCCATCATAATGGCATCTTCACGCCCATTGGCACTCGGGTAATAGTTACTACGCACAGAAACCTCGTTAAAGCCCAGGCTCTCATACAAGGCGATAGCACGTGTGTTTGAGGCCCGAACCTCAAGCCAAAGTGTGACGATATCACGTGTTGCCAACTGCTCAATCAGATGTTCAAGCAATAAACGACCATAACCCTGACGCTGATACTGCGGATCAATGGCGATATTAAACAGTGTTGCTTCGTCCAATACAATTTGGGTAATGGCAAAACCGACCATTTGCTGACTGACACTCAACTTAAAATTGAGGTAGCGTTCGCCCTGGTTGCTGATTAAGGTTTTTTCCGTCCACGGGAAAGCGTGGCTGGCTTGTTCAATTTGGTACGCTGTGGCCAGATCGGCTGGCGTCAGGATAGAAATCTGTTTCATAATGACAAATCTGCTGCCAAAGTGCGCGCTTCGCGCTCGCGTCTTGATAAAGTCCGGCCAATGCCGGGCTGTGTAATTGTGCGCCCGCGACCGCAAGCGGTTCACTGATGCCCAACCGCCAACTGTTGCACTGCGTATCTTCCGGCAACATCGCTACCCTATCCGGCGTCAAGGCAAAAGCCTGGCGGGGAGTCAGCCCCAGGCTGTGCAACACATCGCACAACAACGGGTCATCATATTCAGGGAGCTGGTGCGCGACGATAAGCAGACGGGTATTTTCGGGTAAGCGAATGGCAATTTCACCCTGTAAAACCGCCGGGCGGCGCAATGTCCACTGCGTAATACCAAGCTGTTGTAGCAGCAAGTCTCGTCTCGATGCCATGCTATTTCCTGTCAGACTGACCCGTAATTCGACGCTATGCTAGCAAACCCATCGAACATGCGCCAACAAACCTCTATAATCCCTGATCATATTCCTAAGGAGCCAAAGTCTGATGTCAGCATTAACCCCAGCCAGTGAAGTGATACTGCGCCATAGTGATGAATTTATAGCCCGCCACGTGTTGTTTGCCGGTGATTTACAAGATGCGCTGCCAGCGCAGTTTGATGCAGCCGGGGTGCGGGTTCACACCAATCAATATCACCACTGGCAATTACTGAACAATACGCTGGAAGAAAATGTGCAATTCGGTCTTTTGGCCACTGCCGAAATAGTGGCTGGCTGCGATACGCTGGTTTATTACTGGCCAAAAAGCAAACAGGAAGCCCAATTCCAACTGGCTAATCTGCTTTCCTTATTGCCCGTCGGCACCGATATTTTTGTGGTGGGCGAAAACCGTAGTGGCGTGCGCAGTGCCGAAGAAATGCTGTCAGATTTCGCGCAATTGACCAAGATAGACAGTGCCCGTCGCTGTGGCTTGTACCATGGCCGTTTGGATAAACAGCCAGAATTTGATGCCGATGCCTGGTGGGAAAGCTATCAGGTGGGTGATGTGACGGTGAAAACGTTGCCGGGGGTATTCAGCCGTGATTCGCTGGATTCAGGCAGCTATCTGTTGCTGTCCACTTTCAGCGAGTCGTTTAAAGGCAACATACTGGATGTCGGTTGTGGTGCTGGCGTGTTGGCCTCGGTGCTGGCGCAGAAATTGCCAAAAATCAAATGGACCCTAAGTGATGTATCCGCAGCAGCGATTGAATCCAGTCGAGCGACACTGGCGGCAAATAACATCGAGGCACCTGTGATTGCCAGCAATGTCTACTCCGACATTAAAGGCCGTTTCGAGATGATTATTTCGAATCCACCGTTCCATGACGGGATTCAAACCAGCCTGACGGCGGCTGAAATGTTGATCCGTGGTGCGACCGCTCACCTGCATGTGGGCGGTAAATTGCGTATCGTGGCGAACTCCTTCTTGCCTTATCCTGCACTGCTGGATGCCGCATTTGGCAGCCATGAAGTGCTGGCACAGAATGGCCGTTTTAAAGTGTATCAGGCAACCGTCGGGCGAGCGCCACGAGACGCTAAGAAAAAGCGTTAAGATCAGGCGTTAAGATGAGCCATCCCCTCCGCGCCGTAGCGTTCACCTGCTGCGGCATGGAACGGGAATACCGCATTCAGCGCCACCAATTCTTGCGGGCTGAGCACCACATCTAATGCCGCCAGGTTTTCTTCCAAATAAGTACGGCGTTTAGTCCCAGGAATTGGGACAATATATTTTCCCTGCGCCAGTACCCACGCCAAGGCTAATTGCGACGCTTTAACCCCTTTATCTTGCGCCATTTTCGTCACTGTATCGGCCAGAGCCAAATTTAAATAAAAGTTATCGCCTTGAAAACGTGGATTATTACGGCGGAAGTCATCAGCGGCTAAATCGTCCGGGCTGCGTATCGCACCGGTTAGAAAACCGCGCCCCAATGGGCTATAAGCCACAAACCCCACCCCTAACCGTTTGCAGGTTACCAGCACCGATGCTTCTGCATCTCGTGTCCACAGGGAGTATTCACTCTGCACCGCGGTAATCGGATGCACTTGATGGGCTTTTTCCAATGTTGATGCCGAGACTTCACTCAGGCCGATATAACGGATTTTACCCGCGGTGACCAAATCGGCTAACGTGCCAATCACATCTTCAATCGGCACACTCGGATCACCACGGTGCTGGTAATAAAGGTCAATGACATCAACACCTAATCGTTTCAGGCTGCCGTCAATCGACTGACGGATATAATCAGGATGGCTACTGACACCACGGACCGTCGGATCCTTCGGGTCACGCACAATACCGAACTTGGTGGCTAAAAACACCTGATCTCGTTTGCCTTTAATTGCTCGTCCAACCAACTCTTCATTGGTAAACGGACCATACATGTCGGCGGTATCCAGCAGGGTAACACCCAGCTCCAGCGCTCGATGCAGGGTAGCAATGGACTCCGTGGCGTCCTGATTGGTGGAGTAAAAATCACTCATCCCCATGCAGCCAAGACCCAGCGCAGAGACCAGCGGACCATTAGAACCTAATTGACGTTGTTGCATTGTGATATTCCCCATGAGTGATGTCGGAAGAAAGTGTGGTTGTTTAGCTGAGAAAGATAAATAATGCAGATCACTCATCACTGTTCAAAAAACACCAACAATAGGCGAGTGCAACCATGGACCAAATACAAGCCATGCGGATTTTTGTCCGTATTGTTGAATTGGGCAATTTCAGCCGGGCGGCAGAAAAGCTGCAATTACCCCGCGCGACGGTCAGCCACACCTTAAAGCGCTTAGAGCAGCGCCTGGGGGTGCGTTTACTGGTACGAACCACCCGGCAGGTGAATATCACCACCGAAGGTACGCTGTATTACCAGCGCTGCCTGCAATTACTCTCAGCATTTGAACAGGCGGATTCACTGTTCAGCCACCAGCGGCTACAACCGGAAGGACGAGTGCGTATTGATATGCCACATTCGCTAGCCCGTAATGTTGTGATCCCAGCGCTAAGTGACTTTTATCAGCGCTATCCTCATATCACACTGGCACTGGGAGCAAATGACAGCACTATTGATCTGATGCGTGAAGGCGTGGATTGTGTTTTACGTGCCTGGCTGCCCCACGATGAGCAATTAGCGGTGCGGAATATTGGTCAACAACCACAAATAACCTGCGCGTCACCGGCTTATCTGGCGCGATATGGTGCCCCTGAGTCGTTAGATGATTTGGCTGGCCATCAGGCCGTCGGCTATTTCTCGCAACATAATGGCCGTGATTACCCGTTAGAGTTTGTTTATCTGGGCAAGGCAGAGAGCCGTGTTTTACCCGCAATCTTAAGTGTTAATGGTGCCGATGCTTATATTGCAGCAGGTACCGCAGGCTTGGGGCTAATTCAGGTTCCGACGCAAGGTATTCAACGCCAATTAGCACAAGGCGAACTGGTTGAAGTCCTCCCCCTCTGCCCTCCGCCTGCGATGCCACTGTTTATTATGTTCCCACCGGGGCGTTTTCTGGCCCCCAGAGTCAGAGTATTGATTGACTGGCTGATTGAGCTATTTGCACATTACCCACCCGTACTGCCCAGCATAAAGAGCAAAGCTTAAAATGGGTCATACTTCAGTAATCAAATCAATTGATCAACATATGATGTTTTTTACAGCAAACGTTCCGCTTAGGGGAAATAAGTATTGACCTGAACGCGAAAATCTCTAGAATTCGCCCCCGTGGTTGTATTAAAAAAAGTCATGTTTCCGGTACGCGATGGTGGCGGAATTGGTAGACGCGCTAGCTTCAGGTGTTAGTGTTCTTACGGACGTGAGGGTTCAAGTCCCTCCCTTCGCACCAAACAGTCTTTTTAAACCATTTGTAGTACCTACCCAAAGTGATTGATGTTACAGGCAGGCAGCAAGCAAACGCGTCCTGATGAGCTTACTCAAGTAAGTGATTTGGGTGAGAGAGTGTCGCTAACACCGCTGTAGCTTCAAGTACGAAGGGTATAGATTTATATTACACAGCACATGCGATGGTGGCGGAATTGGTAGACGCGCTAGCTTCAGGTGTTAGTGTTCTTACGGACGTGAGGGTTCAAGTCCCTCCCTTCGCACCAAGCTGGTGATATAAATCATAAAAATATCATGCCATTCAATATTGGCTGATAAGCAGTTAGAAATCATTTGGGCGATGGTGGCGGAATTGGTAGACGCGCTAGCTTCAGGTGTTAGTGTTCTTACGGACGTGAGGGTTCAAGTCCCTCCCTTCGCACCACAATGATTTCAACTCGTTGTCATAACAGCATGATTTAACTCCCTGCTTCATCGCAATATTCTGTCAATACACCCCACTGTGCATCAATACCGCAACCATGCCGCCCAATAGCGCCAAACAAGATGGCAATAATAGAAAATGCCGCAACCGAGCATGATACAACATCACAATGGTTGCCAGCATCGCTATCACTATCAGTATCCGCAATTGACCAACGCTGATATCCGCCCATCCCAGCACCGGTAGGAAAGCAAAAGGCAGCAATATCCCCCAGCCACTGGACATACTGCGGCTCAATGCCCCACCGATACCCCACCAACGGTAAGCGGCTAATCTGGCTGTAATCATAAGGACACCTAACTCAAGTGATAATGATAACCAATATCATATAACACTCCGTGGCAGTCTGCATCATGAAGTTATAGACAACGAGCACGGTTGCGACGTCAAGTAAGAAACATCATGATGACAGGCTGAAACAAAAATGGTAATTTTAACTAAGAAAATTCCCAAATCGATTTCAAAACGCTTCAAACAAAAATAATTACTAAGAAAAACCATTTATCGTGATGCTAGAATAATATGGCATCATGAAGATATTATTTATTTGTCTACTGACAGCACGACATTCCGCAGAGTGAATTAAATATGAATAGCCATTCCTACGATCAGCTTCTGAAAAGTAAGCATCGGCTCTCTTTGTTACTTTTTCTATTTCTTAATGCATCGTCATCCATTTTTAGTATGATATTACCTTCACCTGAAACACCGGCAGTGACATTACCGATTGTGATGATCACGATTATCAGCCTGAGTGCCGCACTCTATTTAATTTTCATTTCGAAGAATTATGCCGATAAATTGAATTTATTTTCAATTATCATGGGCGTGCTATGGGCCTGGCAGATCATTCTAAAATACGAATATCTGGGTACTAATGAAAATAACTACTTATTGCTCAGCCTGTTTATGATCTTCTTTATCAGCACCATTGCGCTGTCTGATAACTTTCTCGCCTTTTGTCTGCATACCGCACCCTCTGCATTAACTGTTATTTTACTGGATGATTTCCAAAATATTTTCCGCATAATATTCACTATTATGCTGCCACTGATTGGCTTTTATTTACATCATTTGATGTTGCGGCGCAGCGATGACTTTACCCGCAAACTCGTCGCACACCTTTATAATGAAAGAGAAAAATTCAGTGATTTGAGTATGATAGATCCCTTGACCGGCTTATATAATCGTCGTGGTCTGGAAAATAAACTTGAGACACTATTAGCCCAGTCTCCCGTCAATCATTACGTACTGTTACTCGATATCGATCATTTTAAAGCCTATAACGACAACTATGGCCACACCATGGGAGATCAAGCTTTGGTTCGCGTTGCTGCCGCTATTCGTGATGCTGTTCGTTCACGGGATATCGTGGTGCGCTACGGTGGTGAAGAGTTTTTGGTGCTGCTGACACATGTGAGTGAGGAGTATGCCAGCCAGTTGGCTGAACGAGTACGTCAACGGGTTTTAGGTCTTGATATTCCACATGTATTCAACCATAAAGTCTCTACTACCGTTACCCTGAGTGCAGGTATTTCTCCGCTGCAAGCCCATGATCTGGCCTCCTCGCTTAAAGCCGCAGATGAGGCACTTTACCGGGCTAAAAAGGATGGACGGAATAAGGTTGCCTTTGCTGGGGAGCAATTATCAAAGGTGGAATCTTCATCTTGATTAAATGACGGAGCACCTTAATGTGCTCAATTATTACTTTTTGTTTCATGGTTGATTTTAATACTACGGCATTACATTCCACTACTCGTCTGTTATTAAACCATGATATAACATATGAAAAAATAAATTACTGGCTTATCTGTTGGTAGATAATATCTATTTAAGTGAATCACTCTCCTCCGCCAAAGCAGAAAGTAATTATTTTTTGAGCAATAAACAACTCTCTTATTTCTATCCCTATGCCACCTGTCATCCAACTGATGTCAGTTTCTCCGCAGTAGTAGGACTTGAATAATATTCATATTCAGCAATACCGAATACAATAATGATTATCATTTATATGGCAATAGGGCATTCAGACAAAGTCTAGGTTTGGTAAGAAGCTCTCTACCGGAAATACCGAACGGTGCCTGCAACACGGGTTGTTGTCCTTACCCATGTTAGAATGAACAATCTTTCAAGGCGACCGGTTCATTCAGTGAAAAACAATAACCGGTGAAAAACGCTAACCAGTCAAAAAACCAGCAACGAATGATCATTAACGGTATCGCCAAAATGCTGTTGGCGCAAAATAGACTGATTCCACCGAGCCAAATGCATTGGCGGTACTCAGCTTCTGAGGTGCTGAATGAGCAACACTGAGCCGGTCATCACTCCCGCGCTAACTGATTCTTGGCTGCGCTGCCAAAAACTGATGTAATCCACTCAATGGCACCAGATATGCCACCGCCTCAACCAGTCTTATCACTGCAAGAATTAGAAAGACAGGCGATTATTCGCACAGCATTGGTATGCCAGGGCCAGCTTAATGAAATGGCGGTCTTATTAGGAATAGGCCGAACAATAGTACTTTGTCCAGAAAACAATTGGCATGATATGACTCTTAGCTATTAACCTCCCCTCTAATTAAGTTAACTTACGTTATTATCTGTAAACGTTACAACTCCATATAACATTAAAAAATAAGCATCATTAATAACGCATAATTAGCTTAATATATATACCAATACGTTTTATAAAAGCTTGCCGAAAAGAGATCTTTGATATATAAAAATAAATAACTTGCGAATTTAATTAAACTAACAACGCAGTTAATTGCAATAAACATATAAAACATTGCATAACTTATTTTTATTAATATGAATAGTCAATAATAAATTAGGGATAGAGGATATAAATCATGGGAGTGAAATATAAAATCATTAAGTTCAATATCAATGAGTTTGGCATGAATATAAACTCACTTAAAAAGGAGTTATCATTTGAATCATTAGCATGGGATACTAATGATATAAAAATATCTCAATTAAAATTTTTAATAAAAAAACATCACCATGATACCAACCTGATTTTACAGGAGGCACAACACTATCTTGATGATGAGTCTCCCCCTGAAACCATTCAAAATTTCATATCACTATTATCTGCATCAGATAAAAAAATTTTTTATTCCTATAAACCTTTTAGGAAAAGAGGAATTAGCCAGTTCATAGTTAAACGTGTCAATAATAAATGGGAAATAAATAATGTTGAACTCTCTGAGTTAACCGCCTTTAGACAGCATGCTGACCACCAGTTAGACTTAAGGAAGTTAATACGTAAATTCCCACCAATACCGCCAGAAATAAGTCACTCACCTTCATTAAAAAAACTCATTAAAAATTTTGTAGCCATGTTATGTGAGTGCGAACCTCAAGTAAAAATAAAAGAAGTCAAAATAATTTGCCATCAAATATCTTTAATTATTGATCATACAACAAATTCAGCCTGTAATTCTCCCGAGGGCTTACATCAGGACGGGAGCGACTACATTGTATCAGCACTGGTAATTGACAAACATAATATGGAAGGTGGAACGAGCAAACTCTACTGTACTGAAAGAAATGAATTTATTAAATCACATACCCTGGATTGCGGTGAGGGTCTCTTTCATATCGATAAGAACTCGACAATTTGGCACATGGTCACACCTATAAAATTAAACGACCCATCAATAAAAATAGGTTACCGAAATATACTAGGGTTTGACTTCAACTATATATCGTGACTATAAATTTATGTGAAATTAATTTAATGAATATTAAAAAATCGCTAACCAAACAAAATATCGTATTATCGTTACTCTTTTTCATTCATGGCATTGCATATGCCAGCCTAATACCATGGATTCCAGAGTTAAAGGGAAAATTTCAGTTAAGTAATTATATGGTTGGCATAATGATATCAGCAATCCCAGCGGGGGCAATTATCTTAGGGTTATTGTCTAAACACCTCATTAATTATATTGGGCTATACTGGGCAACAATCATAACATTTGTGTTTTTTATTGTATATATATCAATAATTCCATTTGCATCATCATGGCATAAAATAACACTATTACTCTTTATGTTCGGTGTTTTTGATGCTTGGGCAGATACCTGTATGAATGTGCAAGCACTCGAAGTACAAAGATCACAGGGCCAAAGTTTGATTAATCGATTTCATGGTGCAGAGAGTATTGGCACAATTTTTGGTGGGTTAATCGCTGTTTCGGCAATTGGTTTAGGACTTTCAATGGGGCAATTTAGCATCACCATACTCTCAATAAATACATTTATATTAGTTAGTTATATAATTTTATTTCGAAGAGAAAACTTACATAATAATATTTTCACTGGTGAGCACATTAAAAAGCGTAAGGGTTCCTTAGGAAACCAACTGTATGTTATTGCATTAATTTTACTTGTGTTCACATGCGGTATAGAAGAAACAGCCAGTATCTGGGGCGCTATATACATGAAGGACTATTATAACGCTTCACCTGTTATTTCCGGTTTACCTTATTTAGCTTGCCAAATATCGATGGTTATTGGTCGAGTTTTTGGTGACTACTTTACAAATAAACTGGGGGAAATCATCACATTAAAATATGGCATAATAATAGCCACATTAGGAATAATTACAATTATAAGCATTCACTCAACTTTTTTTTCAATATTAGGTTTTTCACTAATAGGACTAGGGATATCTGTTATATTTCCATTAATAATTTCATTTATTGGTCAATTACCTAATATAAATGCGGCTAGCGGGATTACCTTCGCCACTTGGATGTCTAGAGTTGGACTACTACTATCTCCGCCATTAATCGGTTTATTAGCAGATATGACATCATTAAGATTTGCACTTATTTCAATATTAATTGGCTGTATATCAATATTTTCATTAATCAATATATTATCAAATAAGTTAACAAAATTAGATCTATAATCTTAGGAGAGAAATAATGAAGAAAATGAAGTGGGCTATTGTATCTGGGGATGGTCTGCCGACCAGTGGTCTGCTAACCATATTTAGAAACGTGGCAGAAATAGCCATAAAAAACAACATAATAATTAATGAAATACCCACTGATTTAGGTTTCTCATGGCGACCAGATAAAAAATATTTCTTGCCTGATGGCAGCCGAAAATCGCATTATCCAACATGGATGAAAATAAGTTCCATTCACCATAGATCAATCGATGGTACTGACTTTGGCAACAAAATACTTGAGATAAGAAGTAAGGTAGCTAAATTTGAATCATTAACAAGCGTAGAAATAAAAAATGCCGAGCAGGATATTATTTCAATTTCTAAACTCTATCAGGAATACTTTCTTAATTGGTTTGAAGAGAACGCTATTGACTGGGTATTCTCTTTAAATTTAACAATTTCTGATGCTGTTCCTGTTAGCCTGGCGCTCCATAATGCGGCGAAAACGTATTGGGGTAATAAAGAGAATGGGGGTGTAATATTCTGGGATCATGATCTCTTTGGTAGCTATGCCATTTATGAGCATGAAGAGAGACTGTATCCTAAAGCACCAAATATATTAACCCCTATACCACAGGATAATGCCTATACTAAATGGATAGTGGTTTCTGAAGCTTTAGCAAATGAAAGCAAAAACTATCCAACTGAGCTTAAAGCCGATGTCATTCCAAATATTTTGCCAACTATCGACGTTTCGAAATTCAGTAATATTCATATTGACTTTTTAAGTCAACATAATATACCGGTAGGCTCATCTATTGTTATCGTTCCTGTCAGAGTATTTAGAGTTAAAGGTATCGAAATATCAATAAATGTATTTAATGAGCTATTTAACATTTATAAAGAGAAGGGGTTATCTACCCCAAAACTACTGATATTTGGCAATATGAATGAAGATCCTGAGTATGCACATGATTTGAAACAACAGGTAAAAATACTTAATCTTGAAGATGAGACTATATTTTTAGATGAAGTGCCGCTACAAACATATAAAAACAAAGACAATAAATGGTATTTGGATGAAATTGATTTGCTTATCATTTGTCATGTTTTATCTGGGGCGGTTTTATTTACCCCAAACGTAGAAAATGTAGAAAGTGTCGGTTTAGCGCCAGCCCTTGCCGCCATTGCAAGCCTGCCCTGTGCCGTGACACAGTACTCGGCATTTACTGAGTTCTATGGCCCTGAATACCATTATATAAAAGTAATCCCAGAGCATCCTGTAGATGCAGCACAACAACTGTTTGAATGGATGCGTCTGCATGCTGCGGGAGAGGCCACCATTAAATCGCGGTTAGCCAGTAATAAATTATTTGTTCAGTCAAAGTTCCCTGAAGGCCCATGGCAAAAATTCATCCATCAACTGCAATAAAATTTATCTTACAAGAGGATATTATGAATACGCACAAAACCATAAGTAAAAATGACATTCCATCACGAATTAATATTTTAATATTAGGGGGTGGCATGTCAGGATTAGAGTTAGCCAAGCATTTAGATAATAGAGGCATTAAAGATGTTATTGTTATTGAAGCCGGGCCTGCTGACGATTGTAGTCATATAAATGCGGGAGATGAATATCAACATGCTAATGAGTTATGGAAAAATGAATACGCTGATAAGTATGCCTACCGCTCATGGCGCTCTTTAAATGAACCTCATTTCTCAATAGGGTCTTGCCTGCGTCGAAGAGTTGGCGGCAGATCACTTTATTGGCATGGTGTAACTCTGCCAATAGAGGCAGAAACCCTGCAATATTGGCCTTCAAAGATAGTCAGTGATCTCACCGAAACTTGGTTAGGCGGCCCATCGCTTTACACGCAAGTGCAGTCGGAGATATTATCTTGGGCAGAAAAGAGTCATGACACCGACTACCGCTTCAAATTATCTGATTTTAATTTTAAAATAGTGCCTCAGGCGACTCGAAATATAGGTGTATCAGGCCGTTGGGAAGCCTATTCGCCACTATCCTACTGGAAAGAAGATAACAAATTAAGATCCCAGCCAATCATCATCCCTGGATATGAAGCTATAGCGCTTATTATTAAAAACGGAGAATGTATTGGTGCCAGGCTAAAAAACATTGAGTCAAATGAGATACATCATGTTATCGCTAATAAATGCGTTCTGGCATTGGGTACCATTGAAAACTCACGTTTAGCCGCTCAAGCCCTTTATAATACTGGATATTTAATAGAGAAAAAAATAACCGGACTTGTTGATCACATTGTGCAAGGGTTTAATGTGACACTTCAGTACAGCAAAATTCCTATCGAAATAAGTAAATTAATTGAGGATAAACCCGGTGCTATCTTCTTTAGTCGTAGTTTATCAGGAGAGAGATTTAATTTATTCTTCACCCTGACCCCGTCAGATTTTGGTCTTGACCTGGAAGTATGGACGATGGGTGAACAAATTCCATCAATTCAAGGAAATATTAGTTTAGAAACTCATGATGGAAATAGACCTTTATCAATTTCGTGTAGTTTAAATATTTCTGAACATAGTTTAATAAAAAAAGAACAAAATGAATTAAATCTATTCTGGTGTGAAATTTGTTACAAAACTAAAACTCCATTTTACCCTTTATCTTTTGAAGGTGGTTTTACTGTACATGCCAGAACTATGGGGGATGTCTTCCATGAGTTTTATTCTCCAGGGAGAATCGTAAATTATAATATACCCGCTACATGGATAAGCCCGCTCGGAACCGAAAACCATGAAAGCAGCACTTTGCCTTTAGGAGAGGTATTGAATGATCAACATGAATTCAATAATATAAATAATTTATTTGCTGTCGGCCCAAGTACATTTCCACGACCCGGCGCAGCCAATCCCTCGTTAACGACACTGGCTCTATCACGTCGGCTCGCTTACCTTCTAAACTGATGCCATACCAAATTAATAAGGATATTAATTATGTGTAAACCAATTTACATCCTCGGTACCGCCTTATCCCATGATGGTTCAACATGTCTCATGAAAGACGGAGAAATTATATTTTCAATCGAAAAAGAAAGAATATCCAGAATAAAGCATGACGGATTTAATGATAATAAAACCATTCAATACTGTTTAGAGGCGGCGGGCATTGAATATAGTGATCTGACACTAATAGTAGAGCAAAATTCTTATAACCCACGGTTTAGCGAGCAATTAGAACACCGTAAAAATAGGGTATTGCCCGCCATGGTTCCAATTGTAACGCTGTCCCATCACCTGGCACATGCCTATAGTGCAGTAGGAACCTCACCTTTTGATGATATGGGGGTAGTGGTTATTGATGGCCATGGTGGCAGTTTAGATAGCTGTAATGATGCTATTAATAATATCAGTGGCATAAACAATATCCATATCAATAATCGTTATCATTACTGGGAAACATGCAGTTACTACGTTTACCAAAATGGTAAGATGCAACCGATATTCAAAGACTTCTCCCGATGGGTTAATCGTAAAAATAGAACAGACTACCCGGTTTCAACATGGGAAATAGAGAATTCTATTGGGGAGTTCTATGAAGGGATAGCGCTATATATTTTTGGAGAATTAGATTGTGCCGGTAAGTTGATGGGATTAGCGCCCTATGGAAGACCGAATATTATTAATTGGGAACCGTTCTTTTTCGATTGCGGTAAAGTAGTACTGCGTAATGAGTGGTGGGCAAACATCGATCCTCTGCTAAACACCCACCCGACTCATTTCCACGACAATTTTCAATATTATTCCGATCTGGCTTATTGGGCACAAACCAAGCTTGAACAAGCGTTATTCTATCTGTTCAATCATTATTACCAACTTAACCCAATGAAAAACTTTGCCTATGCTGGCGGTGTGGCATTAAATGCTACGGCTAATGAGAAACTGATTAATGGGTGCGAATTTGATCATCTTTATATTCAGCCTGCGGCTGGCGATAACGGGCTTTCTATCGGTTGTTGTTATTACGGTTGGCTGGAAGTCCTTAAAAAAGAACGCGTAAAACATTCTGGTTCGACGTTCTTTGGCAAAATATATGATGATATTCATGTTGTCGCCGAACTTGAAAAGTTCGCTGATAAAATTGATTATATCCACTGTGATGATATTGAAACCGTTGCCGCCAACTCCATTGCGGCCGGTAATGTTATTGCCTGGTTCCAGGGGGGATCTGAATTCGGACCACGCGCCTTAGGGAATAGAAGTATTCTGGCAGATCCCAGGGGTACGCAGACGAAAGACCATATTAATGCCAATGTTAAATATCGTGAGGATTTCCGGCCTTTTGCACCTGCCGTTTTGCATGAAAATGTACATGACTATTTTGACCTCGATCATGACAGTGACTACATGCTATTTATTGCCTATGTAAAAGAGCAATATCGATCTGAACTACCTTCAATTGTACATGTCGATGGTAGCGCTCGCGTACAAACAGTCAAAAAGGAAATCAATGAAAGATTTCATAGATTAATAACCTCTTTCTTTGAAGAAACTAGTGTACCGATACTGCTAAATACCTCTTTAAATATCAAAGGAATGCCAATAGTAGAAACGCCACACGATGCGGTGGATTTATTCTTGCATTGCGGCTTGGATTTATTATTCATCAATAACTATAAAGTTTCAAAAAAATAAGGCTTTTTATATGAATGGAAATACATTGCCAGTTCACAAAGGACACAATTTAAAAGTCGGTATCATCCATTTAGCCACGGAAGGCATTCAATTGTTCGTTGGCGGTGTGGGGTCTTATATCAGAGGGCAAATTCAGGCACTACCTGAGGTTATTGATTTATTGGCTAATCACAATATCCAGCTAGAACCTCATTTTATTGAGATTGCATGCAGCAAATATAACGTTTTCTTTGATAGTCATTGCCGGGCCAATTATATAGATCAGATTCATCATATGGGGGGATCTTTTTCTACAGTACCGGATATGACGCAGGGAAAAGGAGCCGATTGTTCATGGCCATATGGTGATGCTTTTCTTGGTAATTTACAAAACTGGCAAATATCATCGGCCGCAGGAGCAGCAAAAATTATTGATATCAGCGCAAATTACGATATTACTCTGGCATTCTGCCATGAACTACCATTCTCGTTTACCCCTTTAATTGCCAGCCTACATGCCAAAATTGAAGCGGTGAATTTAAAAGTTATCTATATTTCTCATGGCACCGCGTTTAATCATGAAATGCCATTACCTAATCCAGAACGTCTTATGGCTGAATCATTACCTATCCACTGGGCCAAGATTGATTCTACAATCAAACTCGGCAATATCAGCCACTTCCTGGCGACTCACTTAGTGGCACAATACGGCGCAGAGCCGCAAACATTTATACCGGTCCCCGCAGGTATAAATATCAATGACCCTTGGTTCAGGATCCGCAGTGATCAGGAGATCAGTGATACTCTTAGATCCCACGGAATATCGCTGGAACATCCACTGGCGATCACCTTAGGGAGAGGGGTGTATTACAAACGCCATGATTTGCTGCTCAAGGCAGCCCGTTATCTGGATGATGACATTTATCTGGTTGTTGTTAGTGATCCTGTGTTACCGGAATTATCGGTACTCGCCAGTCAGCTCAATCGACCAACATTAATAATAAATTCTTTTGATCGAGAACTGATGGCATGCCTTATTCAATGGCGTAACACGCGGGTATGTGTACTTTCTGCCGAGAATGAACCTAATGGATTAATTCCTATGGAATCACGCTGGCTGGCCAGAAAAAAGGGGGCATTGTTAGTCGTTGCAGATTCTGGCGGTTTAAGCGAACAAGTCGAACATGGTGTTGATGGGTTCCTTCATATTCCGGGAAATGCAGTCAGTTTAGCGGAGGTAATACGTCGGGTTTGCCAATTAAGCGAGGTTGAAATAGATAAGGTCAGGCAGGCGGGTGCAACATTAATAAAAACGCGATATAACTGGAAAAACCAGATTTTATCCCCACTGGGTTGTTTGGTCCCGCAAATAGCCGGCCTGAGTTAATACGGGCTGCATATTGAATAGATTATTTTGGCCGTTATTTTACTGGAGTTTCAATACCCCGATGGCGGTATCCAATAAGGCTTTTTGCCCATTATGGCTACCCTCCAGGCAACCCACGGCTCCGACTAACATCGGAATATCCAACTCTTTAGCCAGGATAGCGCTATGAGACAGAATATGCCCTTTGCTTAAACAGATGCCTTTTATCTGCCGGTTATCCAGCCCAATCATCTGTGATGGAAATAGCTCCTCGGCTAATAATATAACTTCCTCGGTCACTGAAAGTGGCAGCGGCGGTAACCCGGTCAAATGGCCCAGTGTACGATTAAGAATATCGCGGATATCCAATTCCCGGAGACGCAGATAGTCATCATCCCGTGCCAGATGATCAGCCACCATTGCCATCAGTTCATCCTGCAACGCAGACTCTGCACAAATTAGCTGATGCTCTATTCGTGCATCCATCGCCTGATAGAGTCCATCATCATCAATCAGCATCCCATGAGCATTGAAAATGGCGGCTACTTCGGTACCGATCTGCTGTTCTGCCTGTTGCGCCAACTGCTGCAAATCAGCCACCGTTTGAGCCAGCGCCTGATGTAAACGCTGCTGTTCGTTAGCAACCTGTCCAGCATTGATGGTTTGAGGTAGAAAAACCGGAATGGCCGGTAACCACTGTAACAATGGCGCACTGATAGACCCGCGAGGAACCATTACTCCAGTGAATCCACTATCACCGGGAGTGGCAATTGATTCACCAAAATGCTGTTGAGCCAATTGCATAAAAGCATCCAGCGCCTCACCGGCTTGCTCACCACTGGCCAGCAAACGGATGGTATCGCCCTTACGTACCTGCAATAAGGCTAACGGGTTCAGGCTACGTGGATTCACACACTGGCCATTTTTTTCCAATAATAAATCGGCGGCGAACGGTGCCAATACTGCGACTAATTTAGCCGCTGGTCGCACATGTAATCCGTCAGGATTACGGACTATCCAACTGACGCTCTGGGCATCGGGTGCCACCTTGGTAATCGCACTACTGGTTGGTGCCGAAGCCTTTTCTCCTAACTGAGCGGCTTTAGCCGCTAGCGCCCCCATGGCTTCAGCACGAACCTCAGCCAGTGACGCACCTGATGATGCGGCAACCACGGCAGCCAACGTCCCTTCTACCAGTGAAGCGGAGCAAAGTTGCACATTCTGCGCCATATCGGGGGCTAATAACTCCAGTGCCGTTTCTGCACTGAGTAAGGCGCTACCTAAATCCATCAACACCAACACACCGGATGGAGAGTAAACCGACTCAATGGCTTCCATTACTTTAATAGCATCCGTGCCAATAGGATGATCTGCATCGTCTACACCGGCGGCAACCGCTAGCTGGCAGCCCCCTTGTGTCATTTGCTGTGCCAGTTCGACTACACCTTGAGCCAGCAGCGCGCTATGAGAAACTACCACGAGATTGACCATTCTTCCTCCTGATAACCTTGTCGGTCAGCCCTATTAATGACTGGCAACCTGTAATAACGCTTGCATCATCAACATGGCTGATGTCGCCCCAGGATCTTGATGTCCAATACTGCGCTCGCCAAGATAGCTGGCACGGCCTTTACGGGCCTGCATGATGATAGTCCCAACCAATGCTTGTTGGGCACGTTCAATGGTGTGCTGCAAAGCATCCACCAACGGTATCCCCTGCTGATTAGCCAACTCAAGCTGATCCACCACCGCCCACCAAACATCACACATGGTTTTATCGCCCGGCTCAGCTTTGCCGCGCATCACCACCCCTTCCACACCATCTTTAAACATCTGACAAACCGCCGCCAGATCCAGACTCTGCTTGGCATTAGTGCTTTGGGCCGCGCGGATAAAGAACGTCCCGAACAGAGGGCCGCTCGCCCCCCCAACACTGGAAAGCAGCGTCATACCGGTATTCTTCAGGATGAAGCCGATGTCTTTATCAGCAAAAGAAGGTAACTTCTCGACCACTTTATTAAAGCCACGATTCATATTCAGGCCGTGGTCGCCATCACCGATTTCGGTATCTAACTGCGTTAAAAAATCGCGTTGTTCGCTGAAAACCACAGCACAGAGCTGTAACCAGCTGACAATTTGTTGTTTGGTAAGTCCCATGGTTTTCTCCAGACACATTGTTATGCTAAAACATCTTGTTATGTTAAGACATGTGCAACGCAGGTGTACTCACCGGCGCATCCCACAATGACAGCAATTCATCATCAACTTTCAACATCGTGATAGACATACCCTGCATATCCAGTGACGTACAATAAGAACCAATCAACTTGCGCTCGATAATCAAACCAAATTTGGCGCAACAGGCTGACAAGCGGAACCAAACACCATAAAGCTCCGATAGAGGCGTCGCGCCAAGGTTATTGACTAACACAATCACCCGATCGCCCTTCGCCAATTGCTGCTTACTCTGGCGTACCTCGCTCCAACCTCCAGTTTGCCTGTCCCAATGGCGTAAAGTGCGTTGATAACTGCCGTGATCAATCAGGGTTTTGAACATGGCATCAACAGTGTCATCCAAACAAGTAAAGGGTCGCCGCTCAATACCGGGTTCGCCATAGATCCCAACACCAAATTCCATTTCGTTTTCAGCCAGAATAAATGATGGTTTACCGGCCGCAGGGACAGTACCAGCGGCGAGAGCAACACCGATAGAATGCCCCTGATTATTGATTTTCTGGCTGAGAACTGCGCATTCATCCAATGAATCACCACGGACTGCGGCGGCACCCAGTAACTTTTCGATAATGACCGTATTGGCCACCCCCCGCCGTCCGGCGGTATACAGGCTATCTTTGACGGCGACATCATCGTCTATCACTAATGTGGCAACCGCAGTACCTCCGTCATGCAGCAGCTCTGCCGCAGTTTCAAAGTTTAGAATATCGCCGGTGTAATTCTTAATCAGCATCAACACGCCCTGCCCGCCATCAATGGCCCGGCCGCATTCATACATTTGATCAGGGGTCGGAGAGGTAAAAATCTCACCAGGACAGGCACCGTCCAACATACCTTCGCCGATAAAACCACAATGCATCGGTTCGTGACCACCACCACCACCGGACATCAATGCCACTTTACCACTCACAGGTGCATCGGCTCGGGTGACAAAAAGCGGATCCTGATGCAATCTCAGCTCAGAATAAGCCGCAACAAAACCCTCAATTTGCTCCTGTAACACACTCTCAACGCTGTTAATTAATTTTTTCATTTTATGCTCCGCGAGTGGGAATGACTGGTGGGCAGAGTTACCGGTGGTGAGGATCACCGGCAAACTCTGTCCGTTAGCATGTCTGTCGATCAACTTGCCTATGGTTCAACTTGCCTGTGACTAAACTTAGTTGAGGAAAGCCTGTCCCAAACGGTCAGCGACGATAATGGCGGCATAAACGCTGTCTGGAGTAACGTCAAACGGCATGTTGTGGATGGTTTCACCTTCGGCACAACTGGCCTTGGCTACCGCACGAATTTTGCATTCGATATCCGGCGTGCCCCCCATTTCTGCCAAAGTCATCGGTAAACCCAGCTGCTGGCAGAATGAGAGCAGCGTTTCGATCTCTTCCATGCTGCTGTTCTGTAATACAAGCTGTGTCAGGCGTTCTATCTCCTGACGAGAGCATTCGCCATTAAAACGGCTGAAATGATTTTTCAGTCCACTGGCGTGCAGGCTGGAGCCTACCGTATCGGCAGCCAGTTTCATCACGAAATCATCAGCAATGATAAAATAGTTATTAGCCTGTGAGTTAGCAAATTCACCAATGGACTGTAATGCATTGGCACCTTGAATATATTTTGACGGAGATTGAATGACTTTCAGCATATCTTGCTCCTGTAGCGTACGAGATAATGTAAGAATAAATAATTTTTAGGGTTAAATTGATGAAACTGCATCCACTATAAGCGCAAAAAACAGGCTGAGAATCAGCAATGAAAACGTTCCATTATGAAACTCCATTATCTCAGCATGGTTTCATATTGGAGCGTGAGTGTGGTGATAAAACCACGAGAAGAGAGATGGCGCACAATTTGCCTTCGGGAGGATCCATTTTTATGCTAATGCTCAGCGATAATAGTTTTCATTCGTGCAAAAAATTATTTTTCTATTTTTAATATTATGTTGAATAAAAAACTTAAAAATAGAGATAACTATAATTAAAAGAAAGTCTTAAAATACAAATCTCACCTTGAATAAATTTATTTTATTACCTAATCTACTTGAGTCATTTGCTTAAGATGACTAATACCGTTCATTAATTAAATTTAACTTAATAAAATAAGGAGATATTATTTATGAAAAAAATATCTATAGAACCAACTCTCTCATATCAATCGAATGATGCTTATACTGGCCCCGTCAATCCTGTTTAACTATTAGATTATTTTTCATCTCAATCGGCAGTCAGCCTTGCTGACTGCCTCAAATACAGATAAATGGAATTGGAAATAATTGATCCTTTTATTTTTATAACACTCATTAATGGAAAGTTTATTTTATGGGATTATAGAAACCATAATCAATATGAGATAGACGATGACTATATGAAAAGAATTAAAGATCTTGTAAATGGTGATAAGTTTACAGATTCACTGATAGATAAAACCATTATAGATAGTGGAATATTAGATTGCGATGATAGAAATATGTGCAATTGGGGATGGGACTGCCTATCAAAAATATTTCATATTGGGACCCAAGTCATTTTGGATAAAAATATGAGTTTACCAATTGATGATAGCTATGAAGGCTATGTCAATTATTGTGCCTCAATAGTAAAGGATATTCCTGATCTAGATTACCAGCGTTCAGGGGAGAAATTTAACTTACCCAAACCCAACAAGCGTTTTTTAGCTAACAGTAAATTTATTGATATTTTATTTGCGCGTAAAACAAGCAGAGAATTCAAGATAGAAGCCGTTTCACTACAAGAAGTGGCCGAGGTTTTATATTGGACGTTTGGTACACCTCATGGCTCAACGCGAACAGAAATGGAAGCTGCTGGGCTCAGATCTGTAGGTTATCGTCGAACCTCCCCATCAGGTGGTTCTCTACAAACCAGCGAGGCTTATCTAGTCGCTTTAAATGTCACTGGGCTAGTATCCGGTATATATCACTACCATTCTCAAAAACATAAATTAACACTCGTCAGCACTAACATTAACGGTGAGAAACTGGGAAGTCTCTTATGTGCTCAGATGTTTGCCAAGGACTTGGCTTTTGGTATTTTTATCACCTCATGTTTTAAAAAATGTGGTGGAAATATCCTCACTCCAGAGCATATCGCGTAGCCTTATTTGATATTGGTTGTTTAATTCAAACATTCCAGCTAATTACTACAGCTATGCAATTAGGATCTTGGCCAACAGGCTACTTTCTGGATCGAGAAATAAATAAGTTACTCGACGTAAATGAAGCAGAAGAGGCTGTTTTGTTTTTTCTCGGTGCAGGACCAAGCTCTGGTTCCCCTTTTGCACCTAATTTACTAAAAACTATAAAGCGAAAAATAAATAGTAAAGGAAATAATAAATGAAAATATTATCGTTTAAGCCAGGGCATGATGGCAGTATTTGTTATATTAAAAATAATAAATTAATCTTCTGCCATGAGGCGGAAAAAGACTCTGGAACTCGTTATTCTCCTGTCACAACTGAATGCACCATTGAGGCCCTAACAACTCTAAATGATGCTCCAGATATAATTGCTCTCAGCGGCTGGTCATCAGGTAATAACTCACATGGAAGTAATATTGGTGCCGGTTATTTGGGATTAGAAATAACCGAACCGGTGAGGAGAGGTTTTCTACAAAATAATGTGTTTTTTTTCACCTCATCTCATGAGCGTTCTCATTTATTATGTGCTTATGGGATGTCACCTTTTCTTCAGGGAAAACCCTGTTATGCACTGCTATGGGAAGGGCATATCGGTTCCTTCTATCATATTGACCAACAGCTAAATATTAACAAACTTGCTGATATCATGCCTGATGTAGGTGTGCGCTATGCATTTTCATATGGTATTGCTGATAAAACCTTTCCATTTGTGAGAGGCTAGGTAAGGCTGGGTGATGCGGGTAAAATTATGGCTTTGGCTGCCTACTGTAATAGAGATAAAAAAACAATACAGGATGAGGAACTAATATCCCGTCTAATGTGTATACCCTTAGATCATCAAAACCTATGTAAAACTCAATTTTCACAATCACACTTATATAATATTGGGGTAGATAGTGATGCTTTTAAGCAATTCGCAGGACACTTTACTGATGCAATATTTACAAAGTTCTATCGTGAAGTTAAAAAATACGTTAAGCAGAAGCTGCCATTACTGATAAGCGGTGGTTGTGGTTTGAATTGTGATTGGAATAGTAAGTGGCTAAATTGTGGTTTATTCGATGATACTTTTATTCCTCCGTGTGTAAATGACTCAGGTTCTGCAATCGGAACTGCTATTGATGCACAGTATTATTTTACAGGTAATGCAAAAATAGATTGGGATGTTTACTGCGGCCAAAATTTCAATGATGATATTATTGATATTTATGGTTTGAAATATGAGAAACTAAACTATTATAATGTCGCATCTGCTCTTGCCAGTGGAGATATCATCGGATGGGCCAATGGTAAAGCGGAGCTCGGCCCCAGAGCGTTAGGTAACCGTTCAATATTAGCAGCACCTTTTAATAAGGCCACATTGACACGTTTAAATACCATAAAAAATCGGGAATCTTTTAGACCCATAGCCCCAATCTGTTTACAAAGCGATGCACCTGATATTTTTGACATAAATAACCCTAGCCCTTACATGCTATTTTTTGCTCATGTTTTAGATAAAAATCTTCAAGCCATCACTCATATTGATGGTTCATCCCGGCCACAGACTATTAATAATGCTCAAAATAGCAATATTTATCAGTTACTATTAATCTTTAAGGAAATAACAGGCTATGGTGTACTATTTAATACTTCACTAAATTTTAATGGGAAAGGTTTTATTAATCGAACGAGTGAGTTAGCAAGCTATATGCTGCAACACGGACTTGATGGTTTTGTTGTAAATGACCGTTTTTATACAAAAAACACTTCACATTAAAAGAATGAGAAAACCTTAATGTTAAGCCTCTTTAAAATAGCTGGGTACCCTTCTTTATTTGCATCTAGAATATTTAATTCCATTGCTGTTTGGATCGACTTCACACTTATCTTTACTGTGATGAGTTTTCATTTTAATGCTTCTGCTTATCAGTTAGGAATAGCGGCCGCACTATATGGTTTCCCCGGATTATTATTAGGCCCATTCATTGGCCAAATGGCCGATAGATATTCACCCGCAGTTATATTACTCGCAAGTGCTTATGGTCGTTTTATAACCTCGACATGGCTTGCAATCGTCACTCATCATGAATTATTTTTATTTGGAGTTTTTCTTAAGGGAATCAGCAATCTGGGAATGATCCCTGCCGAGCAAGTATTAATTAGAGAGTTATTAAATAAAGAGCAAATATTGCTAACCATTACACTGACAAACGTTATTGATCAGTGTATTAAAATAACCGCCCCATTAATAGGTGCCTTTATCGCCACAATAACAAATTCGCAAGGTGGATTTTACTTAACAGCATTACTGGCATTGATTACATCGCTACTAACCATAAGAATTGGTTTCACAACCAGATGGATTAAAAAAACAGGAAATGTAACAACAATTCTACCTAACTTTAGGTTGGTATCTAATATCATTCGTAATAACCATGTGTTGTTCTCTTCTTTTTTAGTGGTTCTAGCCGTCTCACTGACACTTGGACTCTACGATTCAATTCTTTCAGTTTTATTAAGAATTCAGGGGTTTACTGCTGATGCATTTGGTATCATTGTCAGTAGTACCGCCACAGGTGCTATTTTGTGTGGTTTCTTATTTAAGAAAATAAATTTATTATTTAGTCACCAACAGTTGATGATTTATGGACTTATTGGTTTCAGTTTAACTGTGCTCAGTGCTGGTATCCTCTGTTTGGCTTTTAATAACCTTCATCTTTATATTTTCTGCATCATTTGGTTTATCAATGGATTTTGTTATGCCTGTATCGTAATGTCATTCAGTGTTGTTTTACAAAATGAAGCACCAACCAACATGTTAGGTGTCATTTCAACCAGTTGTCGCAGCTTACAGTTAGCAGCACTGGTCGCAGGCCCTGTTATCGGTTCAAGTCTTGCCCACTATGTTGGCGTCCCTATAACATTTGTCATTGCTGGTAGTACCGGTGTTGTTATTACTGGATATCTATTATTCATGCCACCGAAAAAACGTAACCCATAAAAAAAGCTGCCCCGATAAAAGGGCAGCTTTGGTCATTCTCGGTAGTGATAACGCGACGCTAGCCGTTATTCACTGACAGGTTCGTCACTCACTTTCTCTTTAGGTTCTGGATTCATACAACTGTAAATCACTGGTAACACCAGCAATGTCAGCACCGTTGCAAAGCCCAGACCAAACATGATGACCACAGCCATACTCTGGAAGAAGGCATCACTGAGCAGCGGAGCCAGCCCCAGAACAGTAGTAAATGCCGTCAGCATAATAGGCCGTAAACGGGCGGTAGACGCATCAATGATAGCTTCGCGCAGTGGTTTTTGCTGCCGCTGTAAGCCAATCTCTTCCACCAACACAATGCCGTTACGTATCAACATACCACTCAGACTTAACAGCCCCAGCAGAGCCATAAAGCCAAACGGGATGCCAGTGAGCAAGAAGCCAACTGTCACGCCGATTAACGCCAGTGGCACTGTCAGCCAGATAGCCAACGCATTACGCACCGAACTGAACATCAGTACCGTCACCACAAACATAATCAAAAACGCGATAGGTAAACTGATGAAAATACCCCGTTGTGCTTCCTTGGTACTTTCGTAGTCACCACCCCATTCAAGTTCATAGCCTCGTGGCAGTTGAACCGCTTCCACACCCGGTCTGATGCGCTGTAATAGCTCAGATGACGTTTCGCCACCCTGTTGGGTCGGATCCGTTTGTACTGTCAGTGTCCGTTTACGGTCCAGTCGCATAATAAGTGGATCTTCCCACTCGGTTTCAAAACTGGTGACCACGTTATCTATCGGGATAAAGGCCAGGCGCGCCTGGCTCCAAACCATCACATCATTCAGTCGTTCAGCATTGAGTCGCTCTGAATCCGGTGTGCGCAGCACAATTGGTATCAGGCGGGTGCCATCACGATATAAGCCTACCGGCAGACCGCCAAAGCTCATGCGTAATGTGCCATCAACCTCACGTTTATCCACACCCAATTCACGGCCCAGATAATCAGAGAATTGTGGCCGGATCATTTTGCTACGATCTTGCCAGTCATGCCTTGCGCCATCAGCCATTGGATCAGCAATGATCGCTTTTTCCGCCTGCGCTGCCAGCGAACGCAGCACTTCTGGATCCGGGCCAATAAAGCGGGCTTCGATGGAACTGTTGTTTGATGGCCCGAACATGATGCGTTTTACCTGTGCATCAACCTGCGGGTATTCGTCATGCATGTAGGACTCGATTTCATCAATCAAGCCCGGTATTTGGTCCAGTTGATCGGTACGGACCATCACCTGCGCATAGTTTGGGTAATGACGTTGGGCGTTGTAGGTCAGCATAAAGCGCATTGCGCCCTGACCAATCGTCGCCATGGTGTCCGCCACTCCTTTTTGCTGCTTGATATGCTGCTCAACCTTGGCCGCTACGTCTTCGGTATAACTAATATCAGTCCCGTACGGCAGCCAGATATCGACAAAGAAGATTGGCGTGTTAGATGGCGGGAAGAAGCTTTGGCGAACATTACCAAAGCCCACTACCGATGCCACCAATAAGGCCGCCAGCACGATCAGAGTAACAGCACGGTATTGCAGTAATTTGTTCAGCACCACACGATAATAGCGGAACAACCAGCCATCATAAGGTTGTTTAGCTGGCTTATCGGTATCATCTTTCGCAGGCTTTTGGCCCTGGAATGCCCACTTGGAAAACACCGGTGTTAGCGTCAATGCAGTGATCCAACTCAACATCAGCGAGATCAACAACACTTGGAATAGTGATTTACAGTACTCGCCGGTTGCATCGTTGGACAAGCCAATCGGGGCAAAGGCCAAAATGGCAATAACAGTCGCCCCCAATAGCGGCATCATCGAGCGTTTTACCACATTGCCGATCGCCGTAGAGAGACTTTCGCCACGCTGGCGGCCCACCACCACGCCTTCCACCACCACAATGGCGTTATCCACCAGCATACTTAGCGCGATAATCAGCGCCCCTAGCGACACTCGCTGTAGCTCTATGTTAAACAGCCACATAATGAGCAACGTACCGAGTACGTTAAGTGCCAGCGAGATAGCAATCACGATACCACTGCGGACTCCCATGAAAATCAGCAGGGTGACCACAACAATCAGCAGTGCCAACAGGAAGTTAAGGATAAAGCCGTTAACCGCCCCTTCAACTTCATGGGACTGGTCATAGAACACGTTGATATGCATACCTGACGGGCGCTCAGCTTCAAGCTGTGCCAATCGGGCTTTAATGGCATTACCCACGTTAACCACGTTGACATTGGGCGCAAACGAGATCCCCAAGGCCAGTGCGGGCTTACCGTTAGCACGATAAATATTTGTCGGTGAATGACCAAAGCCCTGAGTGACCGTCGCGATATCACGCAGATAGACGCTTTTCGGGCTGCCAGGCTGGCTAACCAGTAAATTCCCCAATTCTTGCACACTTTGGAATTCACCGGTCGGATGTAAACGAATCGACTCACTGCCCACCTGTAGCTGGCCGGCATCGGACACTACGTTCTGGCGGCTGAGTAAATCGGATAACTGTTGTGGCGTAATGCCAGCGGCAGTCATCTGGGCGCGGGAAATCTCCACCTGAACTTCTTCTGGCAGAATACCGACGATCCCTACCTTACCGACGCCCGGAACCAGTACCAATTCACGTCTCAGTTGTTCGGCAAAATTGCGCAAGTCCTGGTTACTGTAGCCATCACCCGTCAGAGAGAAGAAGAAGCCGTAAACATCGCCAAAATCGTCGTTGACCATCGGAGCGCTGGCTCCAGGGGGTAAACGCACGCTGTTATCGTTGATTTTACGCCGTAACTCATCCCAGATTTGCGGTAACTCATTCGCACCATATTGCGCACGAATATTAATGGTTATCTGCGATAAACCGGCACTGGAAATTGAGGTAACATCATCAACATAAGAGAGTTCCTGAATAGCATTTTCCAGTGGCAGCGTAACTTCTTCCTCTACCTGTTGTGCTGACGCGCCATCATAGCGAGTGACAACCACTGCTGTTTTGATAGTAAAAGCCGGATCTTCCAGCCTGCCTATATTGAGATAAGCAATAACCCCCCCAATACCCAGCAACAAGATCGTTAACCAGATACGGGTAGTATTATTGATAAAATTATCAAGCAGCTTCATTAGAGACCCCGCTCACGTACCCAAGCCCGGACAACCTGATTTGGGCGAAGCTCGCCGGTACCTGCCGCAACTATCAGCTCACCGTCAGCCAGTCCAGAGGTCACTTGAACGCCGTTCGCGGTAAGCTGACCCACCTGAACCTGACGTTCTTCAACATGCATCTGACCATCATCATTTTTGATGACCCAAACTCGCGCATCATTTAGTTGCGTGCTATCAGGGTTAAACACAGCTTCCACCGGTACCACAATGGTCGGATGGTCAGTGCCGGACAGACTGCCCGAATTAATTCTTACCCGGCCACTGATACCTGAAAGCAATGGCATATCCGCCGGGCGCTTCATGGTCAGAGTGACCTGGAAGGTCTGAGAAGCCGAAGTGGTAGAAGTGGTATGCTCTTTATATTCCGCAATAAATTCGCGCCCTGGCATATGGTTAAGTAATACCGTTGGCTTGTAGTTACGATTACTGATGTCTAACGTGGTAAACAAGCGCTCTGGCACACTAAACACCACATCCAGTGTATCCAGTGCACTTAATGTTGCAACTGCCTGACCCGGCGCCATTACCTGATGGTTGCGCACATTAACATTGGCAATAACGCCATCAAAAGGCGCGGTAATAGTGGCATCGCTGAGTTCTTTTTGCGCAATTTCCAAGGCTGCTCGTGCGGACTCCATCTCGGCGCGGCGGACATCCAACTCTGCGCGAGAGACAGCTCGTTGCCCTTGTAAGGTATTAAAACGGTTAAATTGATCCCGCGCCAGATTAAAGCTGGACTGTCTGTCTCTAACCCGTAGGTTCAAATCCGTGTCATTCAGCTTGGCGATGGTTTGGCCTTTTTTTACTTGCTCACCTTCGCGAACCAACAACTGTTCCAGTTGCCCACTGCGTTTAAAGGAGAGCTGGGTTTCATCACCCGCTTGTAGCCGTGCCGGGAAATAGCGAGTCCCATTTTGCCCGCTGTCTTCTACAGTAAATATTTTTACTGGACGTACGCTTTCTACGACTTCGGGGGGAGTTCTGTCGCAAGCTGCGAGTAGAAACGTGAATAGCAGAGTGACTACTGTTTTTATCTTCACTATAAGATCTCGTTGAGTCAGGTTTTAAAATTTATTGCAGATTAGTTATTCACACCTTTTATCTGTTTTGCGCACTAACGCTTTTATAAGTGTGATAAATAATCCCCCGGTAAAATAGATCAGCACATTTAGCGCCTAAATGGGTAGTGTTATTTGCGCGAAAAGTAGAGATAAGTTCACGGAGAAATAGCCAATAGCGAAAGAGCGTTACTCTGCTACTCGCTATCGGCTATTTTTTAATCACAATTCCGTTATACCCTAAATAATTCGAGTTGCAGGAAGGCGGCAATTGAGCTAATCCCCAGGGGCTGACTCCAGTCAGTGATTCGGGTGAGTACGCGCAGCTAACAACCCTGTGGCTTCAAGGCCGCAAAGCATCCCCAAAGTCATTGGAGTCACAGGTAGGCTGCCAGCAAACGACTCCCGATGAGCTGACTCCAAGTCAGTGATTCGGGTGAGTACGCGCAGCTAACAACCCTGTAGCTTCAAGGCCGCAGGGGATTAATAATCGACGGCATCCCGGGTAATTGGGCAAGTCATACAGTGACCGCCCCCACGCCCACGGCCTAATTCGCTGCCAACGATTTCAATCACTTCCACCCCTTCTTTACGCAACTGGGTGTTAGTTTTGGTATTGCGGTCATAAGCCATAACCACACCCGGAGACAGCGCTACCATGTTGTTACCACTGTCCCATTGCTGACGCTCGGTGTCGTAATCGTTACCTTCGGTCTCCACTACCCGCAGTTTTTTCAGGTTCAATGCCCCGGCAACCGCGTCAATAAAGCTGCCTTTATCGCGACTTAACTTGATACCGGTTGGGCCATTATCAGGGCGCAGTGAGAAGGTTTGGATCTGATTCACAATCGCCGGATATAACGTCACAACATCGCGGTCACAGAAGGTGAACACGGTATCCAGATGCATGGCAGCACGCAATTTAGGCATGGCTGCAATCATCACGCGCTCCACCTGCCCTGCACTATCTTTAAACAGCGATTGTGCTAACTGGGTAATCGCCTGGTGAGACGTTCGCTCACTCATGCCGATTAATACCGTTTTATTGCCAATCGGCATCACATCGCCCCCTTCCAGGGTCGCGCTACCGTGATGCTGCGTCGGGTCACCCCACCAAACTTTCACATTGGCATCGCCAAAATCCGGGTGGAATTTATAGATAGCGCTGGTCAGGATGGTTTCTTCATGACGCGCTGGCCAGTACAACGGGTTCAGCGTCACACCACCGTAAATCCAGCAGGTGGTATCACGGGTATATAAGGTATTAGGCAACGGCGGTAACAGATATTCAGTGATACCCACCGCTTCACGGATCAACTTCAACTCTTCTTTGTCGCACTTGCCGTCGTTATGCAGTTCAGTGGTCGATAAACCACCAATCAGTACTTCAGCTAACACCCGCGGCTTCAGACTTTCCAGATAGCTGCGGGTTTCTTGCAAAATGCCCAGTGACACTTCATTTGGCACAATTTGCTGATCCAGGATCCACTTTTTCGCCGCCGGAATGGCCACAGTCTCAGCCAGCAAATTATGCATCTCAACCACATCAACACCACGTTCACGCATTTTGGTCATAAAATCGAAGTGGTCGCGCTTGGCTCTTTCTACCCACAGCACATCATCAAATAATAATTCATCACAATTACTGGGTGTCAGGCGGTTATGGGCGCGACCAGGGGCGCAGACCATCACTTTATGCAGTTTCCCAACTTCAGAATGAACGCCAAATTTGGTTTTAGCCTGGGCTTTCTTCGCTTTATCTGACATAAAAACTCCAATCAATTATATGGTGATAATTCCGGTGGCGATGCTATAAATCGCAGCAACCGCAGCAATAATCAGAACAATAAACAGTATTCTTTCGTAGCTATTAAAGGCTTTTTGATGCTGTTCACGTTTGGCAATTAGATACAAAATTGTGCCGGGGCCGTAAATAATGGCCGACAGCAGCAAGTATTTCATGCCACCGGCGTAAATCATCAGTGCAGAGTAGAAAGTCGCAATAAGCGCAAAAATTAAATCTTTTCTGTGACCGCGGGCATTGGTGTCATAAGTCTCACCAGTCCAGGCCAGTTTTAGCCCGTAAGCTCCCACCAATAAATAAGGGATCAGCGTCAATGAGCTGGTTAATTCCAACGCCAGTTGGAAAGCATAATCAGTAAACAAGGTCAGAATTAAGAACACTTGAATAAAGATATTGGTCAACCAAACCGCGGCTGAAGGCACCGCATTACTGTTTTCAGTTCCGAAGATTTTTGGCATGCTTTTACTCTTGGCCGCAGAGAACAGCACTTCCGCTGCCAACAGTGACCATGATAAATAAGCACCCAACACCGAGATGATCAGGCCAATACTGATGAAGATAGCTCCCCAGCGGCCCACTATCGCTTCCAGTACACCGGCCATTGATGGCTGACGTAACGCGGCCAAATCAGGACGTAACATCACACCGTAAGACAACATGGTGATCAGTACCAACAGGCACAATACACCGATGAAGCCCAGCACCGTTGCAATACCGACATGGCTACGTTCTTTGGCATAACGTGAATAAACGCTTGCCCCTTCGATACCCAGGAATACAAATACGGTGACCAGCATGGTACTACGCACCTGAGAGAATAAAGATTCAGGCTCAGTAACCGGCGCCATGACGGCCGCTGCATGGCCAACATAGCCGTAGTCATTCAGGTGGGATAAATCGACACTTTTAATCACATCTGGCGTGCCCCAGAAGTTCAAGGCGAACACATCGCCTTTAAAGGCAAAAATCAACACAATGACGAAAATGAAGATAGGAATTATTTTGGCAAAGGTCGCAATGGTATTAATTGCCGCCGCTTCTTTAACACCCCGTAATATCAGGATATGGAATCCCCATAAAATGACGGAGGCCACTAATACCGCAGGAATGGTATTGCCATCACCAAATATAGGGAAGAAGGCCCCTAAAGTTGATTTAATCAGCACAAAGTAAGAAACGTTACCAATACAGGTACCGGCCCAGAAGCCTAATGCAGAGGCGAAACCAAGATAATCGCCGAAGCCTTCTTTTGCGTAAATAAATACGCCAGAATCAAGATTAGGTTTACGCTGTGCTAATGTTTGGAAAACAAACGCCAGCATTAACATACCGCCACCGGCGATACACCAGGCGATCAATGCGCCGAACCCACCCGTTGCACGCCCGAAGGTCGCCGGTAACGAAAATATACCGGCCCCGATCATTGAACCGACCACCAATGAGGTAAGGGCCGGTAAAGATAATTTATTGGTTGTTGAATTGGCCATAATGCTCTCAATGACATTGGATAAATTAAGTTACAAATGTTGAATCTGTTTATCCCATAAACAGATTCACCCAAACCCACTTATCGACATAAATACATAGTTATCATAGTACTCTTTAAAACTATTGCATAATTGTGGGAAAGTAGACCAAGTCTTACAATATACCAATTGTTGCAAAAATTATCACCTACATCGGAATGTTTCTACCGTGATCAAAGTCATCATTTTGTATATAAAGTCAATCGTCTATTAGTTTAATTCACTGCATCCCACCCATTTCATGGGCATAGACATCTGTTTTTTTAGGTGGGTTATTTAAAATAACCCCAAAATGCTAATTTATTTAAAAACTCATCGTAGATAAGAATGTATATCATCTTGCGATATATAAATATATAGTCTAGAGTTAAAGATTGACCATTGATGATATAATAAAAAACTGTTTGTTTTCAATATGTTACATACAGTGCTTTTTCCATAAAAATAGTCCATATCTTATAAAAACTTTCTATTAATTCACCTTTATCATCTTACTAGCCCCCTTAACCAGTGCCATAATTAGATGTTCACAAGACGTCTCCACTAGATTTTTATTTAAAGGTATCGTTAGAAAACTTGATGTTTAATGCTGAATAATCTGATAAGCAATGGGATGGTATCGATGAAATAACATAAGATTTATCTTAGCCTATCGTCATATTATTCTCTGCAGAAAAATAAAAGTTAAATAAAATATATGGATTTAGTGCATTAAATTCACATTTTATTCATCATCCTCCCATCCAAATGAGCATGCTGGCTATTTTTTAAATTATCGTAATCAGCCATAACCTTAGCAACGTTGTATGAAAATATCGTGGTGCAACGAAACACGGCTCCCATTAGGAAGCCGTTGCTTAGGACATTATATTCGCGGTAAATGTACGCTATTCGGTTAGCTGCTTATCCGATAGTTGCTGAGTACCTGCCACTGAATAACCCGCCAAAATTGCTACAAAGATCATAAATAGATGGCCTTCAGAGGAATCTAGCAGGAATGAGTTAAAGAAATTACACGCCATATAGCTGGTTAAGACTGCCAGTAACACATTGCGTAAAATGGGTGTTTGTTGCCAAATCGCGCGATAACAACAGACAATCCATGCCAGGAAGATAATCAGACCAACCACACCTGATTGGATGGTTTCCAACAGATATTGGTTATGTGGATTATTAATTTTGTAATTGGCTTTCGGATTTTCATAATAGAAGCCACCGGCACCGTGACCCAGCATCGGTGATTGTTTAATTAACCGAACGGCCTCAATGGCAAAAGCTGAACGTTGTCCCATTGACGAACGGCAAGCATCATTGACATTGCCGGTGGATGCAGCCATACAGATTTTTATCTCATCAACGCCCTGTACGATACGGGAAGTCGCCTTATTAGGGATCACCAGCAGCGCAGTAAACGCCACCGCCCCCAGTGCAACCAATAACCAACGTTGGCGGCTGCCCAGCGAGAAGAACAACCACATACCTAATCCAACCACCAGCGCGACATAACCGGTGCGCCCCAGCACCAGGAACAGAATACTGTAGCTGGCAGCCGCGACAAGCAGGCCATAACCCCAGCGCTTCCACCCCTGATTTTTGAAGGCTAGCGCCAGCCACAGCATGGCAGCTAAAGCCATAAAGAAGTTTTGGGTGATTTGTAGTTTAAAAATGGTTGGATTGGTTGGGTCCACATTCCCAATTGGAATGTGTAATACCCCGACGGCTAGTGTACCAATCAATGCCACTGCATTAGCCACTAAAAAACCGATACAGAACAGTTTTACCCATCGTGGCTGGTTCACAAAGAACAGGGCCAGTGGCAGGATATAAAGAAGTTTCTTATATTTCCCTACCATATCCGGGCCATAGCTGTTGTGCGAGAACAGCAGTGACAATGCCAACAGTGCAAACATGACGGCAGGTAAGTAAATCAGAGGATTAGTTAGTAATGGTTTAAATTGCAGTGAGTTACGGTTAACAATCAGACAAATCAGGATGAGAACCAAGGATATATTGATCAATGAACTGGATGTCGGTAAGGAAATACCCAGCAGCAATGCCGCCATACCGCCCAGTATTTCACGGCGCAGGTTAACCGGGATAGTGGCCGGCAAAGAAGTCGATGGGATTGTCATAATTCTCTCAGCTTAGGCTGGTTGGGGGAATAAAGTACTGATACAGACTCGTTACTCGCACATTACTGGCTTTGAGCACGCCAGGAGTCAACTGCATCGATGACGTCGTTCACTGGAATGGCATTCAGATAGCGATCGGTGGTGTCAGTATCTATCTCGTTAGGGTGCGGTAAAGTACGGTAATGCCCGGCCCATAAAAGGGTATGTGGGGCCTGCCACGGATGCCATTGATTAAGATTGCTGGGGCCAAATAGCACCACTGCAGGGGTTTGCAGGGCCGCTGCCATATGCATTGCCACTGAATCGACACCAATAAAGAGCTTAGCGTTATCGATCAATACCGCCAATTCCGGCAGAGCCAAAAGACCCGACAAATTAACCACTTTTTCAGGTTGCGTGCATCCTGCAATAATTTCAGCGATATAGTCCAGTTCGGCTTGGTCTTTACCGCCGGTCAGGAGAACCGTTTCACCCTGTTCGGTGAGATGGTTGATCAAGTGGCTGAATGATTCGCTGGCCCAGGTTTTGAATTTCCAACGGGCAGAAGGTTGAATCAATATGTAGTCATCAATATTACGTTGCTGACACAGCTGTTTTACCCGCTCAGCATCCTGTGGGCCATAAGCCATGGTGACATCGGTTCTGATATCAGTCAGTTGCAGCGGCGCAAGGATATCCAGATTATTGAGTACGGTGTGCCGCTCAGCGGCATTGGGGATATCCACCAAAGTGGAATGGCAGTAACGCCATAGCCAGGTGTCGCGTTTTGGGTAATGAAAACCAATACTGAAGCCGGGCTTTAATAAACGACAATATGCTGCGGCCCGCCACTGATCGGATAAATTGAGGATCAGATCATAGTGATGCTCTTTCAAGGCATTAAACAGCGTTTTTTCACCCCTGATTTGTGCTTTTAAGCCCGCATGTTTGAGGCCACGATCTACAATAAACGCATGATTAACTGTTTTATTCTCTCGCAGCATCTCTTGCGTTCCGCCATACAGCAGTACGTCGATTTTCGCCTGCGGGTAATTAGCTTTTAGCGTGCTCAGTAACGGCGTAGTGAGCAGGACATCGCCGAAATGGCGTAATTTAATGACCAAAATGCGCTGAACATTGTCTTTCTCCCGCAGTGTATCCGGTAGGTTATATGCCCCTTGGTGGGCAGTAGGAACAGGAGCAGAAGGTTGCCCGGCAGGTGATTCTGTCTTATTTGATGTATTCATCATAGGATGCGCCATCATCGGCAACGAAAGAGGGGGAATCATGCTATCCAAGTGTTTACTGCATGGCAATTCTTTATTTGGTTAGCCCGCTCGTATATCGTGGGCGACGGGTTGACCGCACCTAGGGGCGCTCCGGCGACTGACGTCGCTACGACCCCAACGGCACGTTTCCCCGTCGACTATTATCTGAGTTGTCTGTTCTTATCAAACAATAAAACCAATCGACGTTATCAGCGCAGGCAGCTTGAGCACTGCCCCGAAGCTCAAGCTGGCAAGTAAGATAGTCAATTAGACAAAATTGACGTTATCGGCGCAGGCAGATTGAGTGCGGACAGCGCGCAAGAACCGGAGCATACACAAGTATGTGACGGTGATGAGCACTGCCCCGAAGCTCAAGCTGGCAAGTAAGATAGTCAATTTTAGAGACCGGGCGCTTTCCATAAAGAGGTCGTCAGCCCACTATCCACCAGCGTCAACTGATCGGTATACACTGCTTGCCAGTTTACTTTCGCCGCCTGATACAGGGCCTGATGTTCAATATTCGGCGTGAACTCCCGCTCCCAGCGCACCAGTTGTTCACCGGTTTTGTCCAGTGCTTCATATAGCCCGATACCGACACCCGCAGCGATAGCGCAACCTAACGCAGTGGCTTCTTTGACCACCGGCACCCGAACCGGAACCCCCGTCACATCGGCCAGAATTTGGCTCCACAGTTTGCCTTTTGCCCCTCCCCCGGCAAATACCACAGAAGAGGCTTTGACGCCGGAGAATTCTGCAATTTGTGCCAAATTACAGGCCGAGACTATGGCGGCATTCTCTTCCAGTGCGCGGAATAAGGTGGCTTTATTGCATTTTTCAGGATCAAGGGAGAGGTTAATAAATGAGGGTGCGGCGTGATACCAAGATTTAAAGCGCATCACATCAGAGAAGATAGGCATTACCCCATAAGCACCTGCCGGTACGCGGGCGGCCATATCTTCCAGCAAGCTGTAGGTATCTATTCCCAATCGCTGCGCCATTAATTTTTCTTCAGCGCAAAACGCATCACGGAACCAACGCATGGTCAGGCCAGTAAAGAAGCTGATGGATTCTGCCTGCACCATACCGGGGATAACATGCGGGTTAATGCGGGTATTCATATTGGGATCGGTAATCGGCTTCGGCAAGTTAACCACTTGCTGCCAGAAGCTGCCGCCCAATACCGCCGTCTGGCCCGGCTGTACTACTCCCAGCCCTAAACAACCGAGTTGTACATCCCCACCCCCCATCACTACCGGCGTTCCGGCCAGCAACCCACACTCCTCTGCGGCCTGTGCCGTAACATGGCCGAGCAAAGTCCCGGTTTCTTTGACTGGCGATAAGATATCGGCACGTAGCCCCGCCATTTCCAGCAAGTTCGGTTGCCAGTTACGGGTGACTAAATCCAGCATTCCGGTGGTACCGGCATTGGAGGGATCAACCGCCAATTCGCCACTGAGCATATTGGCTAGCCAGTCGCTTATCATGGTTAAGGTGCCTGCCTGACGATAGATATCCGGGCGGTAATGCGCTAACCACAGTAAGCGGGGCATGGCACTCAGGGCCAAGGTCTGACCCGAACACTGATAAACCTCAAATTCAAATTCATTATTGTGCAGCTCTTTCAGCTCACTGACTTCACGGCTGGCACGAGCATCGACATTAGCACAGGCCCAGATAGGTTTACCGCTGCGGTCATAGAGCACAATACCCTCACGCATTGAACAGGCCGCAACAGCACGGATAGCACTTGCGGGTAGCTTGGCCTGATGCAATGCCTGACGGATGCACTGACAGGTCAGCTTCCAGTTGGTGGTTAAATCAAACTCCATCGACCCTGGAACATCAGGTACCGGTAAATGTAGCCACTCAGCCTGCCCGGCGGCTATCTGATGACCATTAAGATCAAATATCACAGCCCGAACACTGCCGGTGCCTGCATCCAAAGCCATCAGGTATTCAGCCGATGAGAGTTGATTCATTGTTCGATCCTCAGCTTCAATGTGTTTTATATAAATTCGTGTATCAATCTGTCCTCTACTGCCATAAATTGAATATTGTAAAAATAGTTAATTAAATCAATTTGATAATTGACCTTGCGGTGAGCTCATCGGTGACCAGAGCATTGACATATTTGCCCTGCAACGCAGCAACAATCGCCTCTGATTTCTCCACTCCACCAGCGACCCCAATGACCGTCGGGATGGTGGTAAGGTCTGCCAGCGAAATACCTATCAATTCCTGATGAATTTGCATCTCTGCGGCCAAGGTACCATCAGCCTGCATAAAGTAGCCGAGGATATCGCCAACTGCCCCTTTGCGGCTGAACATTAATTGTTCACCTTCGCTGATATAACCTGAGCGCAAAATAGTGGCTTCTTTTTGTTGATTCACCGAGCCAATACCGACTACCGCCACATCTGCCGCACAAGCAGCCAGCATCACATCACGGACACTGCTTTCCTGACGGAAGGTTTCAGCCACCTTGGCGCTGGAAGCTCGCAGCGGCGCGGGAATAATGCTGACCTGACAAGCCGCATCCAATTGACCAATCCCAGTCATATAAGAGCCTACCCCACCAGAGAGGGTGACCAGCCGAATCTGCTGTGAGGCAATAAAACCACTCAGATGCTGCAAGGCACACATGGTGGTTTCACCGAAACCAACCGCCAGTAATTGCTGCGGTTGTATCAATGCCATCAATAAATGTGCCGCGCCAATCCCCAACCGGCTGCTAATACTGAGGTCAGCAAGGGACGGCAAAATGCGGACATGCTTGAGACCAAAGTGCTGTTGCAGCGAGTTCTCCAGTTCCAGACAACCCTCATAGCGCGAATTAATCTGTACCCGGATGACCCCAGACTGGCGGCCTTTCTCCAGCAATCTGGAGACCTTTAGTCTGGTCAGACCCAGCAGTTCGCCAATATCCCCTTGTGTTAAGCCATCGTGATAATAAAACCACGCAATACGAGCGAGCAGTTCCTCTTCACTCATACAATTACCCGGATATTTGTATTCATCGTTGGACGACATAGGTTTTTCTTTTACTGCCGACTTTTCTTTCATCATTACTGGTGATTCCTTTCTTACTGCTTATCAATTCAAACAACTTATCGACTCAAATAATGAAGTCACGAATGTTAAATTTCAATTGATAACCACGCTAACAGCTTAGCCAATATATTTGAACATATTTTAATTTAAATTTTTTTATTCACAGAAATGTGATCTTGATTACGCCATTGGTGGGATTATACCGCTATCTTTTTTGAACACTTTTAATTTTAAATTATTTTTGTTCACTTTAATCATTCACTACAACCCAAAGTAATTGGCATTGCAGGTAGGCGGCAAGTGAGATAATCCCGATGAGCTTACTCAAGTCAGTGATTCGGGTTATTGAACACAGTCCCCCCTGCGGCTTCAAGTACCAAGGGGATAACCAGGAGTTTCTGATGCCGCACACCAATCCGCCACCACTGCTCCAGGTACGTGGTATCAGTAAACAGTTTTCCGGCGTAGTGGTATTGAAGAATATCGATTTTACGCTGCAACCGGGTCAGGTCCACGCCTTGCTAGGGGGAAATGGGGCGGGGAAATCGACGCTGATGAAAATCATTGCCGGAATACTTCCACCGGATAGCGGCACTATCGAGATCAATGGGCAACCTTGTCTTAACCTCACTCCTGCCAAAGCACATCAGTTAGGCATTTATCTGGTGCCGCAAGAACCAATGCTATTTGCCAACCTGTCGGTGCAGGAAAATATGTTGTTTCGCTTACCCAAGCATCAGGCCGATAAGAAGAAGATGGCGCAGTTACTGAAAAGTTTGGGTTGCCATTTGGATCTGTCAGTTAGTGCCGGTTCACTGGATGTCGCCGATCAGCAGTTAGTAGAGATCATGCGTGGCTTGATGCGTGATTCTCGTATTTTGATCCTTGATGAGCCGACCGCCTCGCTGACACCGGCGGAAACCAACCGTCTATTTAGTCAAATAAAAATGTTATTGCAGCAGGGTGTCGGCGTGGTCTTTATCTCCCACAAACTGCCTGAAATTCGTCAACTGGCGGATTGGGTCAGCGTGATGCGCGATGGCGGTATTGCACTGAGTGGTACAACTAACGATTTCTCAACCGACACCATTATTCAGGCCATTACCCCGCAGGCGAAAAATAGCGAATTATCTGATACCCAGAAGCTATGGCTAGAACTGCCAGGTAACCGCCGTTCTCAAGCGCGCGCCCAGTCCAATCAACCGGTGATAGCCGTCACTGACCTGAGCGGCGAAGGTTTTGCTCATATCTCTTTCGAGGTGCATGCCGGTGAAATTCTTGGGCTGGCGGGCGTGGTCGGTGCAGGCAGAACCGAGCTGGCTGAAACGCTGTATGGCTTACGGCCTGTCAGCGCGGGCAGCATCATGCTGGAAGATATCGACATCACCACCCTAAAAACCGTCCATCGTTTAGCGGCCGGTCTGGTTTATCTGCCAGAAGACAGGCAGGCCTCCGGCCTTTATCTGGATGCCCCTTTAAGCTGGAATGTCTGTTCGCTGACTCAGAGTAATCAAGGGTTATGGACCCATCCGGCACAGGAAGCCGCCATTCTGGAACGTTATCGCCGGGCGCTGAACATTAAGTTCAGCCATCTGGAGCAGCCAGTGCGCACCTTATCCGGTGGTAATCAGCAGAAATTACTGATTGCCAAGTGTCTCGAAGCCAATCCGCTATTGCTGATTATTGATGAACCCACCCGTGGGGTCGATGTATCAGCCCGCAGCGATATCTATCAATTGATCCGCAGCATTTCCGAGCAGCATGTGGCGATCATATTTATCTCGTCTGATTTGGAGGAAGTGGTGCAGATGGCGGATCGCGTGTTGGTCATGCATCAGGGGGAAATCAGCGGTGCACTCAATGGTCCTACAATGAATGTCGATACCATTATGCATCTGGCTTTTGGTGAACATCATACCGACGCCCGCCAATCTGCTGAAAATGAGGGCGCATCATGTTGAAATTTATCCAAAGCTACCAATTTATTCAAAACAATCGCGAAGGCACCGCCCTGCTAGCGATCCTCGCCTTATTTGCCTTGCTTGGCGTGATCGACAGTAATTACTTCAGTTTACAAACATTCACCATGATTTTCAGCAGCGCGCAGATCCTTATCTTGCTGGCAATCGGTGCCACCATGGTAATGCTGACCCGTAATATCGATGTGTCCGTCGGCTCGATCGCCGGGTTATGTGCGGTGGCAGTGGGTATGGCGCTCAATGCCGGTTTTGGGCTGGCAATGTCCTGCCTGTTTGCCCTGTTGGTTGGCATGGTGGCGGGCTTCTTTAATGGCATTCTGGTTACCTGGCTGCGCATCCCGGCGATTGTTGCCACCCTGGGTACCTTGGGGCTATACCGTGGTTTGATGCTATTACTGACTGGCGGTAAATGGATCGAAGGGCTACCGGCAGACCTGAAAAGTTTATCAACGCCAATCCTGTTTTCTATCTCTCCCATTGGCTGGCTGATTATGTTGCTGATCGTGGCCATGGCCTGGCTGTTGGGTAAAACCGCCTTTGGCCGCAGCTTCTATGCCATCGGTGACAACTTGCAGGGCGCACGCCAACTGGGTATCCGTACCGACAGCATCCGTATTTTTGCTTTCTCAATGAATGGCGTAATGGCCGCACTGGCCGGGATCGTCTTCGCCTCACAAATTGGCTTTATTCCTAATCAGACCGGCAGCGGGTTAGAAATGAAAGCCATTGCCGCCTGTGTCCTCGGCGGCATCAGTCTACTCGGTGGCACCGGCACCATCATTGGCGCCATTCTCGGGGCATATCTGCTGACACAAATCGACAGCGTATTGGTGCTGCTGCGCCTACCGGCTTGGTGGAACGACTTTATTGCCGGTTTAGTGCTGTTGGCCGTGCTGGTGTTCGATGGCCGCCTACGCTGTGCTGTTGAGCGTAATATCCGCCAGCAGAAATATGCCCGCTTTACCCCCCGCCCAGTCGCGGCGGGTAAAAAGAAGAAAACCGCTATACCCCCTTTTAAATCAGCCAATAACAAAACATCGAACGGAAAATCATTAATTAAAAAAGAGGTGGCATGATGAGTCTTTACCGACGTTATGGATGGGAACTGGCTCTGGCTGCCTTGTTGATACTGGAGATCCTGCTGTTTGGCTTATCGAATTCACGCATGTTGGATATCAATGTGTTGCTGTTTAGTACCAGTGATTTTATCTGCATAGGGATTGTCGCCCTGCCGCTGACCATGGTAATTGTCAGTGGTGGTATCGATATCTCATTTGGTTCGACTATTGGATTGTGCTCCATATCTCTTGGAGTGATGTTTCAGGCCGGTGTCCCCATGAGTATCGCCATCCCGCTGACGCTGGTGGTTGGCGCACTGTGCGGTTTGATTAATGCCGGGCTGATTCTGTATACCGGTGTTAACCCGCTGGTCATCACGCTTGGCACCATGTACCTGTTCGGGGGCAGTGCACTGCTGTTGTCCGGGATATCAGGAGCTACCGGTTATGAGGGGATTGGCGGTTTCCCGACAGCCTTTACCGATTTTGCCAACCAAACGCTGTTCGGGCTGCCCATACCGCTGCTGGTCTTTATGGTCTGCGTGCTGCTGTTTTGGTTGTTGATGCACCGCACCCACAGTGGCCGTAACGTTTTCCTGATTGGGCAAAACAGTCGGGTTGCCCGTTATAGCGCCCTGCCCGTCGCTCGCACTTTGTGCATTCTGTATGCCCTGACAGGCATGGCATCCGCCATTGCCGCCGTTCTGTTGGTCTCTTACTTCGGCTCCGCGCGCTCTGATTTGGGCGCGTCATTCCTGATGCCAGCCATCACCGCCGTAGTGCTAGGGGGGGCCAATATCTATGGCGGCTCTGGCTCCATCCTGGGTACCGCACTGGCGGTATTACTGGTGGGCTACTTACAGCAAGGCCTGCAAATGATTGGGACACCCAACCAAATATCCAGTGCGCTGTCCGGCGCGCTGTTGATTCTGGTGGTGGTTGGGCGCTCCATTAGCCTGCACCGGCACTTGATTCATGAATGGCTACAACGCCGCAGAAACAACGTTGTTTAACCTGCTCTTTTTTATAAAAAATTGCCAACACCTCGATATCTAACAACAACAGTGGTTCGGAGATAGCAATGAAAACCCAAAAATTAAAAAAGCGGGCACTGGTTTGTGCCCTCGGATTTGCCTGTATCACCTTTAGCACTATAAATGCCGCACAAGCGGCGGAACGCATCGCCTTTATCCCGAAACTGGTCGGAGTTGGCTTCTTCACCAGCGGCGGTAAAGGTGCCGTAGATGCGGGTAAAGAGCTGGGTGTGGATGTGACCTACGATGGCCCGACGGAACCTAGCGTTTCCGGTCAGGTTCAGTTAATCAATAACTTCGTCAATCAGGGCTACAACGCCATTGTGGTTTCTGCTGTATCACCAGACGGCCTGTGTCCGGCGCTAAAACGTGCCATGCAACGGGGCGTCAAAATCTTGACCTGGGATTCTGACACCAAACCGGAATGTCGCTCGGTTTATATCAATCAAGGCACGCCGAATCAATTGGGTTCGATGCTGGTTGATATGGCGGCAAATCAGGTGAAGAAAGATAAAGCCAAAGTGGCGTTCTTTTATTCCAGCCCGACGGTCACCGACCAGAATCAATGGGTCAATGAAGCGAAGAAAAAAATCCAGCAAGAACACCCTGGCTGGGAAGTGGTGACCACCCAGTTTGGCTATAACGATGCCACCAAATCGCTGCAAACCGCAGAGGGCATCTTAAAAGCCTATGGCGACCTGGACGTGATTATTGCCCCAGATGCCAACGCCCTGCCCGCCGCAGCGCAAGCCGCAGAAAATCTGAAACGCGACAACGTCGCGATCGTCGGCTTCAGTACGCCAAACGTGATGCGCCCTTATGTTGAGCGCGGCACGGTAAAAGAATTTGGCCTGTGGGATGTGGTTAACCAAGGCAAAATTTCAGTTTATGTTGCCAATGAAATGCTGAAAAAAGGCGAGTTAAACGTCGGCGATAAAATTGATATCCCGAACATTGGGGTGGTTGAAGTGGCTCCAAACAGCATTCAGGGCTATGACCATGAAGCAAAAGGCAGTGGCATTGTGTTACTGCCACAGCGGGTCATCTTCACTAAAGAAAATATCGACAAATACGGTTTCTAACCTCGGTGGCCCGCTCGCTGCGGGCCTGAACAAAACTAAGGGAGTAATGACAGATGGCTGATTTAGACGATATTAAAGACGGTAAAGATTTCGGTATTGGCGTACCGCAGCAGAACCCTGCCTTTACGCTTAAAGGTTCCGGCTCGCTGGATTGGGGGATGCAATCCCGTCTGGCGCGGATTTTCAATCCGAAAACCAATCGCACGGTGATGCTGGCATTTGACCACGGCTATTTTCAGGGGCCAACCACCGGTCTGGAGCGAATAGATATCAATATCGCCCCGCTGTTTGAGTATGCCGATGTCTTAATGTGTACCCGGGGTATTTTGCGCAGTGTCGTCCCGGCATCTGCCAATCGCCCGGTGGTATTACGTGCGTCCGGTGCTAACTCGATTCTGACGGATTTATCCAACGAGGCGGTCGCCGTGGCGATGGAAGATGCCTTGCGGCTAAACGCCTGCGCGGTGGCAGCACAGGTTTATATCGGTACTGAGCATGAGCATCAGTCAATTAAAAACATCATTCAATTAGTCGATCAGGGTATGCGCTACGGCATGCCAACCATGGCTGTCACTGGTGTTGGTAAAGATATGGTTCGCGACCAGCGCTACTTCTCTCTGGCTACCCGTATCGCCGCCGAAATGGGCGCACAAGTGATTAAAACCTATTATGTCGATAGCGGATTTGAACGCGTTGCCGCCGGTTGCCCGGTCCCTATTGTGATTGCTGGCGGTAAAAAGCTGCCGGAGCGTGAGGCGCTGGAAATGTGCTATCAAGCCATTGATCAAGGTGCGTCAGGGGTGGATATGGGGCGCAATATCTTCCAGTCGGAAGCGCCGATTGCCATGCTGAAGGCGGTTCATGCAGTGGTACATAAAAATGAAAATGCACAAACGGCTTATCAGTTGTTTTTACATGAAAAAGGTTGAGTGATCGCTACCGGTCAGTTGCTGGCAAGCGGTGATAAGAAGACCTTTTGTGGTAAGGAGAGAAATATGCACGTTACCCTCGTCGAAATTAATGTGAAAGATGACAAAGTTGAACAGTTTATTGATGTTTTTCGCGCCAATCACCTGGGTTCGATCCGCGAGGCGGGGAATTTGCGTTTTGATGTGCTAAGGGACGAGATTATCCCTACCCGCTTCTATATCTATGAAGCCTATACCGATGAAAACGCGGTGGCGGCTCACAAAAAAACACCCCATTACCTGAAGTGTGTCGAACGACTGGAGGGGTTAATGACCGGCCCACGCAAAAAAACAGTCTTTATTGGCCTGATGCCTTAGCCAATATGGGCAGTTGATATTTTATTGCTGCCCGTTCTGTTTTACCTTACAACAGCACGTTAATCCCATGTTTTTGTACAATTGAAAGCAGTTTAAGTGATAAGCCATTGGGGTGCTTCGCACCATTTTCCCATTTCTGAATGGTAGAAACACTGGTGTTCAGATAACGGGCAAAAATAGGTTGGCTGATATTAAATCTCTCGCGTAATTGTTTTATTTCATCCGGTTTAAATTCATGAACGTTAGCGACACAGCGCTTATCAAAATTTCGCATTGTCTCTTGTGGGATTGCACCGACAGAATATAGCCCTGATACCGCACTATGAATTGCTTCGAAAGCAGGACTTTTAAATTTATTTTTTACCACCATGACATATCTCCATTAATTCTTTCTTCACAATCAAAGCTGTTACTGTCGCCCCAGATAGCTCGCTATAGTATTTTGCCAACAGCCTAAAGTCCGCTAACTCAGTGTTATCGATATTGCTCATATCCTGCTTAGCGAATAAGAAAGCATATACCCAACACATTCCACCTTTTGCCAAAATAATTGAGCGGTCCTGATTTTGGTTGAGCCTCTTTTTGTAAACACCGCCACCAAGGTTCTCTACCTTTCCCTGCATCACTACCTGCATAGCCAGACATAAATCAGTATCCGTAATACCATGCGATTTTGCGGCCCTATTAAACCATTTAGTTTTAAACGTTCTCGCCATAGCTGACATCCTGTCGCCTAAAGTGTAGCACCAAGTGCTGCATTTTATTATTTTCTGTATTAGGCGACACCACAAAAAATCTTTTTTTTACTTAGTTACTGTCTATTGAATGCATGAAACGCATCAATTCCAACAAATATTCCCTGTTATCAGATAACACCTATCAGCAAAATGTACCCATTGAGCTATTCTTACGCCGAAGATAATGATTGGCAGCCTTTCTGGCGGTATTACGCCCTATGTGCTGTGATCCCGACTATAAACAGGAGTTTCTATGAACACCACTTATCGCCTGGCCATGGCTTTGGCCTTTTCCGCCACACTGCTGACCGGCACAGCGAACGCTAATAGCTTATTAGACTCAGTAAAAAGTGCTGCTGATCAATACGGTAAATCAGGCGACAGCTCATCTTCACTTTCGTCTCTGACCGGTTTACTCAATGGTGGCGATAAAGGTCTAAGTGCCAGTACCATGACCAATGCAGCCGGTATTTTGCAATATTGCGTACAAAATAACGTGCTGTCTGCCGATGGCACCACGGCGGTTAAAGACCAATTGATGAGTAAATTGGGGATAACCAGTACCGAAAATGCCAAGAGTCTGGACTATCAAGAAGGCTTAGGTGGGCTACTGAAAACTGGCGAAGGCAAAAGCCTGAACCTGAACGACCTCGGTAGTGAGCAAATCACTGAAAAAATCAAAACCAAAGCCTGTGATTTGGTGCTGAAACAGGGTCAGTCGTTCTTGCTGAAGTAAATCTGGCGCAGCCTTGGCTGCGCTTTTTATTTTACGACCTATTTTATGAAAATATTCTGACGGTGATACGCCATCTGTCCTTCATCAGGGATGAACTTAATGGGTAAGCGCAGTTTTCGCCCTTCATATTTAGCAAAATTATCTTCACTGATACTGCTTTTGAGTTTTTTGATTTGAGGAGATAACACCATTTCCAGATGTTCGTTAAAGGTGATTAACCCCTGATCGAAGGCACGGTCATGCAAGCTGGAAAGGCACAGACCATTACTGGGGTTAAGTCGATGCTCTGCACCGTGACTCCAGGGGCGAATATGGCTGGCAACAAGTAACGTAGGTTCTTCTAATTCAGTAATACAGCAGCGATTTTCATAGACGTGCAATACATTTTTACGAAATAGCTGCTGACCGACTCTAGCCTTAATAATAGTGGTTCTTTCTCCACCACTAAAATCTTTAATACCACTATCGCCTTTCATATTACTATCAAACAGTTGGGTAGCCGGTTTTTCTAACTGGCCCATTGCCTGTTGGCATTGCAGCTCAAAGACTTCGGCATTCTCATTCATTTCCAACCACAAAGCTCGGTCGGCCTTAGAGACGCGGGTTAAACCGCGGCGGCCTGAGTCAGTAATAAAGGGATCCAAACTGGCAAAATTAACTAGCTTCATCGCGAGTGCTGAAGGAGTTCTGTCAATTAACGCGGCGTAATGAACAATATCGGGATTTCTGGAATCCAATTTGCCAAACGGAATTTGGCTATACAATGTAAAAGCCACTAACAGTTGATCCCGCGTCCAATGATTTACCGCCGCCATGCCTCGTCACCCAAAGTTAGTGAGTCATTTTATTGAATGCGTTAACTATGCCAGGTGTTGGGGGGAATGGGTATCGGTGAATCCATAACCCAAAATCATCCTGCCACTGTCTCGCAGGCAAATATATTGTATGCGGCTTCAAGAATCAGGTTACGCAATAATAGATGACAAAGGTAATAAGTCCGCTTGACTCTCACTCCCCTCACCTTGGGGAGTGAGCTACTCACAAAAGCGTTATGCCGCTTTTTCTGCTTCAATTGGCTCTTGATTACGACTAACAACCACTTTGAACAGCCAATATATCAGGCTTGCGGCAACCAGCGAGTTGATAGTCGGAATCCCCCACTCAGTCACCAAACCAACGACGCTGCCGACAATACTGGCAATGATGGCAACCCAGCCGATAATCGGTGTTTGGGTTTCGTCAGGCAGCTTCCCTTCCAGCCGAGTGTTATCCAGGATTTTGCGATGAGAGCGCAGCACGTAATAATCCACCAGCATGATGCCAATGATCGGTGGGAACACTACACCCAATATGGTCAGGAAATCCACAAACCGGTCTAAGATCCCCAGCACCGAAAGCGTGGTTCCCAAAACACCGATCATCAGCGTAGTTGAGATATATTTCAGTTTCTTGCCGGTCAGCCCCTCAACTGCGTTGACGATGCCAAGTGAAGAAGAGTACAGATTAAGGTCATTGACCCTTAATGTTGAAAACACCACCACCAACAAACCTGCACCACCCGCAGCCTGAGCCATAATGGTCACAACATCTGCCGTACCCAGTGTCTTGGCAATCAGGATAGCCAGACCATTGACCACAAACTCCCCAGCAACAATGGTGAAAATCGTCACACCCAGTACATGCTTACTGTTTTTGGAGTAACGCGTCAGATCCGGGGTCATCAGGCTTGCTACAATAGCCCCCCCGACAACGATAGTGATACCTGCGCTGATGGACAGAGGATCACCTGGTGGCAATAATTGCATGATTTCATGAAGATTATGGCCAGATAAAGTACTGATGGAAATATAAGCCACCAGTAAAATAAACATCGGTACCGCTATCCTTGCAGCAATACGCAATGCCTTGAAACCAAACGCTACCAGTATCGTCAAAAAGCCACCGGACAAGGCTGCTGCCCAGCCAAAGCCCAGCGTGTGGCCCAAGGCAAAATCAAGGGATTTAGCAAAGATAGCATTTTGAATACCAAACCAGCCCAGTAAACTGACTGCGACTACAATACCTATCAGCACCGATCCCAAGCGCCCAAAACCACACCAGCGAGCCAATAGGCTGCCAGAGATCCCTTCACGCATGCCCGCCAGTCCAAGACCGTAGGTCACCACACCAAATATTATGCTGCCGATAAGAATTGCAGTGAATGCATCAACCAGCGTCATCGAATTGCCAAGTACCGCGCCGAGCATAAATTGATCCAGCGCGGTCAGCATACCCATATGAACGAGAGCAACACTTAAAAATGAAACCCTTTTATCCTGCGGCACTCGGCTCAATGGATAATCTTCAATCTTAATCACGATAAGGTGTACCTTTGTTGTTCAGATAAACTGGATCCCTTTTGATACCAGTCGATCAGGAATATAATTATCCAAATGCGCCAATTTGCAGAACTCTTCAAACTGTTGCAACGTATGGACATCAGCTTTTTGATAAATAGTATATATTCTATTCTCTATCGTTTTAGTGCTGATATTATATATTTTAGCAATCTCTTTAACAGTAAATCTTTGCAGCATTAAAAATATAACGTCAAGCTCAGCCCGCGTAAAAATACTATTACTAACTTCGGTAGTCAGAATGCTGGGCTTTTGTTGGTTTATATATTTTAAAGGGGATAAAGTATTAAGCGGTTTAGCATTCCATATAATGCCGATAACTTCTTTTCTATCGTTGTAAATAGGCAGTTTTTCGCTAACAAACGGAGTCAGGGTCTCTTTCCCATACCAATAATGGGTTTCTATTACGGTAACACGATCCTTTGACTCTTCAGTCAGTTTGTCATGTTCTATCAGGTCAGACGCAAATTCGGCCCAGTTTGCAGGAAACTCATCGTCCAGCTTGCCTTCTATCTCAAAGCTCAATGGGGTATTGGTATAAAGATAGGCAGCCTTATTCATATAGATATGGCGGGAATTCAGATCTTTAATGCCCCATGGTTCACTTAGGTGCTCCATCATGGCAATAAGGCCCTTGAAATAAATTTCATTATTTTTATCGGGCAAATCCATTACGACCTCGCCGATTAAAACCGGGTTAAATTTCTTTTGCCAGATAGTGTCGCGTATACTTTTTGGCATATCTGCCTAAATCACCATAGACACAATAACCTAATTTTTCATAAAAGCCTCTAGCCTGAAAATCGAAAGTATCGACATAAGCCATGTGACAACCGCGTTTCAAGGCTTCTTCTTCCGCTTTTTCCATTAATTGGCGACCATATCCGCTGTTACGATATTGGTCACTCACCCAAAGATACTGAACTTCAAGCCCGCCCCACCAAGTTCTGGCCACTAATCCAGCAACAATTTTGCCATTGTCGTCGGTAATCGTTAAGAACAGCGGATGAATGTCTACCATTTCTGTTTTATTATTGTGAGCCCAAAGGCTATCAATAACATACTCTTCGTCCTGCGGGTTTGGTGTATCCGTCACGTTGATATTCATTTTTGCAACATACCTTCCTGTGTTAATAATTAAAATTGCAATTAAATTTATGAACCCAACTGATTTTAATATCACTTTCCTTTAAGTGTTGCAAGAGTGGTTTTCACCCGTTCCCGCCACCACATTAAATGTTTATATTTATTGTGACAGAGCAAAAATACCAACATATCTCGTGAATGTTATCTGTTTATCTTGTTCTGTCTGCAAATGCTGATTTTGCCTCACCAGGGCTTCGTCACACTAATCTATCTGTAGTTTACGGCTCCACCTGTAGAGTAAGATTAACTTGCCAAAGGGGAGCCGCTCATCAATATTGCGAATTCGTAAAACTTATTACTGAATAAGCTCGTTCGATATCGTCCCCTGAATGTATTTACTCAGCCTCCTTCTGCCTATCGTCATTAAAGTTCCAGTTCGTTCTGGAGTAAAGCGGCAATGGCTTCGCTGCTGCTGGCGCTAACCAGAGCACTGCGGAACGCCTCATGCATGATGCGACGCGCAAGGCGTGAAAAAATACGCATATGTTGGTCGCCAGCTGCGTGTTTATTCAATGTTAGCATAATGATGAATTGCGCTTCCTCATCACCCCATTTTATAGATTCTGGCAGCCGCGCCACACTTATGGTGGACTGCTCGATATGCTCGGACTTGCTATGAGGGATGGCGAAGCTGAAACCTAATCCGGTAGAGAATACGGCTTCACGGGCCCACAAGTCCGCTTCCAATTTCCGTGGATATCGGCAGCGGCCCGCCAGTAGTAAGTTATCCGTCATCCCTTTAATAACTTCCTCTTTGCTACGCCAGTCACTATCAAGAGTGATGCATTGTGCCGTTATCAGTGGTGCATCCTGCAAAGTCATGCGGAACTGTGCCAGCAGGTGTTCAACCTCTAACGAGGTGCGGCAGGCCATAGCCTGATTTAACAACTGACGACAGGCACGACTATCGAGCAGTGACAAACGTGCTTTGGTTGCCGGAATAGACGGTGCGCTCATACTCAGTTCATCGAGCCCCAGCCCCACCAATAGAGGCAGTACCGAACCTTTCGCCCCTAACTCACCACATAATCCAATCCATTTCCCCTGACGATGAACGGCCTGAACAGCATAATCCAGAGCGCGTAGGAAGGCAGGATTCAGGCTATTGTAATGGCGAGTCACTTTGGCATTATCGCGATCTACCGCCAGTAGATATTGCGTGAGGTCGTTGCTACCAATACTAAAGAAATCAATCTCTTCACAGCACTGATCGATGATAAACATAACCGAAGGCACTTCCAGCATGATACCTAACGGGATTTTTTCATCGAAAGGAATATGATCAGCACGGAGGGTTTGCTTGACCTCAGCAAGTTGCTCTTTGATCCACAGGATCTCTTCCATCGAGGAGATCATTGGGATCATAATTTTCAGCGAACCATGGGCCGAAGCCCGTAAAATAGAACGTAGCTGGGTGCGGAACAACGGCAGGTATTCTTCATAAATACGTACTGCCCGGTAGCCAAGGAACGGGTTGTTTTCTGCCGGAATGTGTAAATATGCTACGGGTTTATCGCCACCGATATCCACGGTGCGCACAATAATACTGCGGCCTTTCGCTGCATCCAGCGCCTGGCAGTAAATGTTGTATAACTCATCTTCATCTGGCGCGCTGGGGCGGTCCATATACAACATTTCAGTACGAAATAAGCCAATGGCCTCAGCACCATTGCCGAATGCGGCGGCTGCCTCCACCGAATGGGCAATGTTCGCCGCTACCTCGATACGCACACCATCGATTGTTCTGCCTTCTTGCGTCAGCCAGGCCCGTTGCTGCTCACGAAGTTGTATCTGCAAACATTCTTCCTGGTGATAGTAACGTTTAACCGCGTCACCCAGTTCGACGACCAATATGCCCGCATTACCATCGATTTGAACACGCTGCCCCAACCACGGTGATAAAGCATCAATGTCCATGCCCACCAGCGTCGGGATGTTAAAGGAGCGCGCCAGGATCACGGTGTGAGAAGTAGTGCCACCACTACGCAGTAGCAAACCTTTTAATAAGGATTTATCCAGTTCAAGGAATTGGCTGGGCGTAAGCTCATCAGCCATGCAGATAGCCGCTTGGGTCAACTGGCCCGGTGCCGGAAAACGAGACTCGCCGTAGATATGCTGTAATAACTGAAAGCAGATATCACGTACATCAAGCACCCGTTCTTGCAGGTAGCTATTGCCAGATTGGACAAATTGAGCACAAAAGTGATCGGCTGTCGCCACAATCGCCTGGGCGCAACTCTGGCCGGTTAATACGCCGCTCAATAGGTGCTGATGCAAAGAGATATCACTGGCTAAAGAACGGTGAGCCTCAAGGATAGCGCTCGCGGTACCGTCATTATCCAGCAGCCGTAATTCGATAGTTCTTATTAACTGCTTTAAACCACGATCCAGTTTAGATTGCTCTTCTTCGAGACGTTGTGTGGCAGGAAGCTCACCTAAATCATGTAAATCCAGTGAGTTGAGATGTATCAGTACACCGCTGGCACTCCCGTCACAAACAGGACGCGCGCTTAAAAATGTGGGATTCAGGTTCGAGAGAGATTCAGGAATAGCCAAAGTCTCAGTGGCGGCCACTTTGGGTAGCGGGGTATCGCAATGAGGGAATTCATCACGAATAAACCGGCTCAGTTGCTCATAGGCTAGCTGCTCGTCGACACCACAAACCAGAAGATGGCACTCATCACCATGAAGGGTGTTTGTGCCGATAAGGGCCAGTGCACTTTTAGCATCGCCACGGCGGTCAGTACGCACATTGTGCCATTCGATAACAGAAGAAAAGTTATTACAGAGCGTTTCAACCCAACTTGCCGGTCGGGCATGAACGCCGTTGGATAAATCACAAGTAAATTTAATAACAAGAGCCATCACTTTTCTCCTGACACGATTAATTGATTGTTAACAGGTTAAAAAATATGTCTGCATTAAGCTATGTGACAAAACTGTCAAATGCTGGACAAATGTAATCAATTGGAATTTTCGTGTTCAATATCACAAGTTGTGATTTCGACCCATATTCACTGTAAAGCGGGAAACATTTGAGTGGGATCTCATTTTTCTGGTTGTATTACAAAAGTCCAGTAAATGTTCTTTTTCTCTTCTATTTTCCTAAATGGCTAATGCCTATTGTTTAACACATCGATTACATGAAGAAGTCACTCAGCCTCTGGAGCTAAAGTATGAATGAGTTGGTGCAAATACTAAAAAATACTCGCCAGCATCTCATGACCGGCGTATCCCATATGATCCCCTTCGTCGTGTCTGGAGGCATTCTTTTAGCCATATCTGTCATGTTATATGGCAAGGGGGCGGTGCCCGATATTGCTACCGATCCAAACTTGAAAAAGCTTTTTGATATTGGGGTTGCGGGTTTAACCCTTATGGTGCCGTTCTTAGCCGCTTATATAGGCTATTCCATCTCTGAACGGGCGGCTCTGGCTCCTTGTGCTATCGGTGCCTGGGTAGGCAATAGCTTCGGCGCAGGATTCTTTGGCGCTCTTATTGCCGGGATGATTGGCGGGATTGTCGTACATTACTTGAAAAAGATCCGCGTACCCAAAGTGTTACGCTCAGTAATGCCCATATTTGTGATCCCAATTGTCGGCACCTTTATCACCGCAGGCGTCATGATGTGGGGGATTGGCGAGCCTGTCGGCGCGCTGACCACCAATTTGACGCATTGGTTACAGGGGATGCAGCAGGGAAGTATTCTGTTGTTAGCCGTGATTATGGGATTGATGCTGGCATTTGATATGGGAGGGCCGGTAAACAAAGTTGCCTACGCCTTCATGTTGATCTGTGTGTCACAAGGTGTTTATACCGTCGTCGCGATTGCCGCCGTTGGCATTGCCATTCCGCCTTTAGGTATGGGGATTGCGACACTCATGAGCCGTAAAAACTATACCACTGAAGAGCGCGAGGCCGGAAAAGCGGCATTAGTGATGGGCTGTGTTGGCATCACTGAAGGGGCAATACCCTTTGCGGCCTCTGACCCTTTGCGCGTTATCCCCTCCATTATGTTCGGTTCAGTATGTGGAACGGTCACCGTCGCCTTATTCGGTTCGCAATGTTATGCCGGATGGGGAGGGCTGATCGTATTACCGGTCGTTGATGGCAAGCTCGGTTATATCGCCGGACTGGCGGTTGGGGCACTGGTTACGGCAGTAAGTGTCAATCTTCTAAAATCCATCGCGCGCAAAAAACACGTTATCAATGAAAAGAAAGCAGATGACTTCGATTTAAATTTTGAAATTAAGTGATTAACAGGAAGGAATGTCTCATGACTAAAATTATAGCGGTAACCGCATGCCCGTCTGGCGTTGCTCATACCTATATGGCGGCGGAAGCACTGGAAAGTGCAGCAAAAGCCAAGGGCTGGGAAGTTAAGGTGGAAACACAAGGATCGATTGGTGTGGAAAATGAGCTGACCGCTGTTGATGTTGCGGCCGCAGACATGGTGATACTAACAAAAGACATCGGTATTAAGTTTGAAGAACGTTTTGCCGGTAAAACCATTGTTCGCATCAATATTAGCGATGCCGTAAAACGAGCCGACGCGATAATGAATAAAATCAGTATTCATCTTTCTCAAGACGCCTAATATTTTTTGAGTGATATCACCCGTTCGTCCTTTTAAATAAAGGGGATTATTTTGACTAATCGTACTCAACGCCTTAAAACCGCGCTATTTGCCCATCCGCGAGAAATCTCGCTGGAACGCGCACTACTTTATACCGCCAACCATCGACAAACGGCAGGCGAACCGGTGATCATCCGCCGTGCTAAAGCCACGGCGCATATTCTTGACCATGTAAAAATTGCAATTCGTGATGATGAACTGATTGCGGGCAACCGCACGGTGAAACCGCGGGCAGGGATCATCTCACCGGAAATGGATCCTTACTGGCTACTTAAAGAACTCGATCAGTTTCCAAACCGCCCACAAGATCGTTTTGAAATCAGCGAAGAAGACAAATGTCTTTATCGCGAGCAACTTTATCCCTACTGGGAAAGCCGCTCAATGAAAGACTTTATCAACGGGCAAATGACAGATGAGGTGAAAGCGGCGGTCAGTACCCAAATTTTTAGCATTAATCAAACCGATAAAGGGCAAGGACACATTATTATCGACTATCCTCGCCTGTTGAATAAGGGTCTTGCTGCACTCATTGAAGAAATGGCAAATCATTGCCATGAACAGCCGGATAATAGCTTCTTTAAAGCCACATTAATTCTGCTTGAAGCCTCTCAGCGCCATATTTTACGTTACGCTCAGCGGGCTGATGAAATGGCCGAAACCTGCTTAGATACGGTTCGTGGTAAAGAACTACAGCAGATGGCAGAGATCGCGCGTCATAATGCTATTCATCAGCCTGAGGATTTCTGGCAAGCCTGCCAGTTGTTCTGGTATATGAACGTGATTTTACAGTATGAATCTAACGCCAGCTCACTGTCATTAGGCCGTTTTGACCAATATATGCTGCCCTATTACCAGGCATCACTTAATCGCGGGCAAGCATCTGATTTTCTTAAAGAATTGCTGGAGTCGTTGTGGGTGAAATGCAACGACATCGTGCTGCTACGCTCAACAAGTAGCGCCCGTTATTTTGCTGGTTTCCCTACGGGTTATACCGCACTACTGGGTGGAGTCACGGAAAATGGCCGCAGTGCGGTTAACCTACTCTCGTTCCTTTGTTTGGACGCCTATCAAAATGTTCAACTACCGCAGCCGAATCTGGGGGTACGTATCAATGAATTGATCGACCGCCCATTCCTGAGAAAAACAGTAGAAACCATTCGGTTAGGTACTGGCATCCCACAAATATTTAATGATGAAGTCGTGATCCCCGCGTTCCTTAATCGAGGTGTTTCGTTAGAAGACGCACGTGACTATGCCGTTGTCGGCTGTGTGGAACTTTCCATCCCCGGTAAAACCTATGGATTACATGATATTGCAATGTTTAACCTGCTAAAAGTCATGGAAATCACCCTGCATGACAATGAAGGGAATAGCGGGATTACCTATGAAGGATTGCTGGCTCAAATACGAGAAAAAATCCGTTACTACATCAAGTTAATGGTTGAAGGCAGCAATATCTGTGATATTGGCCATCGTGACTGGGCACCGGTTCCTCTCCTTTCATCATTTATCGATGACTGCATCATCAAAGGGAAAGATATTACCGAAGGAGGAGCACGTTATAACTTCTCCGGTGTACAAGGTATTGGCATTGCAAATCTGAGTGACTCGTTACATGCGCTAAAAGGCATGGTATTTGAACAGAACCGCATGAGTTTTGATCAACTCATCAAGGTGCTCAACGCTAATTTTGCAACGCCAGAGGGTGAGAAAATCCGCGCCAGACTCATCAATAATTTCGATAAATATGGCAATGATATTGATAAGGTGGATAACATTAGTGCTGAACTACTGCGTTTCTACTGTAAAGAAGTTGAAAAATACAGCAACCCGCGCGGTGGCCACTTTATACCGGGTTCATATACCGTCTCGGCACATATCCCGCTGGGTTCGGTGGTCGGCGCGACGCCAGATGGCCGCTTTGCCGGGGAACAATTGGCGGATGGTGGTCTCTCACCGATGCTCGGTCAGGATGGACAAGGGCCGACCGCCGTGTTGAAATCAGTGAGTAAGCTGGATAATTATCTGCTATCTAATGGTACCTTGTTAAATGTGAAATTCACGCCATCGACATTAGAGGGCGAGGACGGGTTAAATAAGCTTGCTGATTTCTTGCGCGCGTTTACCAAGTTGAAATTGCAACATATCCAATTCAACGTTGTGAATGCGGATACACTGCGCGAAGCACAACAACGACCCAAGGATTTTGCTGGGCTGGTGGTGCGTGTAGCCGGATATAGTGCCTTCTTTGTTGAGTTATCGAAGGAGATCCAAGATGACATCATCCGCCGCACTGCGCACTCGTTGTGACGTCATTGAAACCCGCGCTGATACCGCGCGTATCTTCAATATCCAACGTTATTCACTTAATGATGGGCAGGGTATTCGTACCGTCATTTTCTTTAAAGGTTGCCCGCATGTCTGCCCGTGGTGTGCCAACCCTGAATCAATATCACCACAGATTGAAACGGTCCGGCGGGAAAGTAAATGCTTACATTGTGCACCTTGCCTGAACGAGGTCGATGAATGCCCTTCTGGTGCGTTAGAACGTATTGGCCGTGATGTAACCCTTGATGAACTTGAGCATGAAATATTAAAAGATGAGATCTTTTTCCGCACTTCGGGGGGAGGCGTAACCCTGTCGGGAGGAGAGGTGCTAATGCAGGCAGAATTTGCTACCCGATTGCTAAAACGTGTGCGATTGTGGGGGATTAACACCGCGATTGAAACGGCGGGAGATGCGCCGGCAAAGCGATTATTACCCTTGGCACAGCAGTGTAATGAAGTCTTATTCGACCTAAAGATTATGGATAAAGAACAGTCGCAGAATATATTGAAATTAAATTTAACCCGGGTACTGGATAATTTGCGTTTACTGATAGCTGAAGGAATTAAGGTGATACCTCGTCTACCATTAATTCCAGGTTATACACTCAGTAAGGATAATTTTCAGCATACCCTGAACGTATTGGCACCGCTAAATCTGGCTGAGTTACATCTTTTGCCATTCCATCAATACGGTGAGCCTAAATATACCTTATTAGGTCAGCGTTGGACGATGAAAGATGTCGCAATACCGTTACCGGAAGAAATTAATACGCTCAAGCTGATTGCAGAATCTGCAGGCTACCGGGTTACGATTGGTGGATAAATTTACTTCAACGAGCATCTTGTAAATATGAATCTTAATTTAATTGCAGTGACCGCTTGTGTCAGTGGAGTCGCGCATACCTATATGGCAGCAGAGCGCCTGGAAAAACTATGTCATCAAGAAAAATGGAACGTCAAAGTAGAAACCCAGGGCGCGTTAGGCGTTGAGAATAGGTTAACAATGGAGGATGTTAAATGTGCAGATGTGGTTTTGCTGATCACAGATATTGAAATTGATGGCGTAGAAAGGTTCGCAAATTCTCGTTCAATTAAAATGAGTATCAGTTCTTTTCTACTCGCGCCACAAAAAACTATCGAAGTCGTTAAACAGATAGCCACGTTGTCCTCAGCGACACATATCAATATTGTTTAACTTTCTTAGATCAGTGGCTATGGTATTGACGACGATATTCTGAAGGAGAACAACCGGTATTTTTTCTAAAAACGCAGCAAAAATAATTGCTATCGGTAAATCCGCAGGTGTGAGCAATTTCTTTTATTTTTGCATCATAGGTTTTCAATACTTCTTTTGCTTGTTCCAGCCGAACATGATTAAGATATTCATTGAATCCAATGGAACCTGATTTATTAAATAAATGTGAAAGATAATTTGGAGAGATATAAAATTTATTGGCTACAGACTCGCGAGTTAGCTCTGACTTGAAATTATCATCAATAAATTCTCTTATTGCTTCAAAAAGAGCCCGACTACGAGACGCCGTATGAATCTGTTTTCCCAATAGGTCGGAACAATGGCTGAGCAACCCATTCACGATAAAACTGGCCGTTTTTTGATCGGCAGGCTGCATGATTATTTCATTTAATGCTTTAAGTAAATATGACCCTACTCGCGGGCCAAGGCGGGCGATGTTAGTCCGGCCAAGTCGTTCCAGTTTATGCCCATCCCAACGTTGAATACTAAATCCAATTTGCTGTTTACCAAACAGAATACTTAACGTCGACGCAGGTTCACTCCACACAGAAAAATTCCAACTGTTCGCTGGCACATATAAAACATCATTTTTATGCAGAATATTATCAGGCTTATACAAACACAACTCGGATAAATTACCATCAAGAATAATTTCGAGACGTGGAAAGTTAACTTGAAATGCCAGGCTGGGTATATCTTTAATGTTATTCGGGAATCTTATTCTATTGGTTTTTTTGGTAAAAAAAATTATTTTCTCGGCTAACTTTTCAATTTGCATAAATAAGACTCTCTTGTATATACCTTTTTTATTATCACATAACCGACTTGCGCCAGTCGAGTATTCCTCCCCGCCCTAAAATAGTTGTTACATATCCTTTGATAAAAACCCAGTTGATTTTATATCGCCTGGATTTTTAATATAAATATTATAAAACATCCAGTAACCATTTCTGTGCTGGCGTTAAGCGGCTCTCAGTTTCGGGCTTCAGCCACTTACGCTGATCCTGTTGTGCGATGTCATTACGGTCAATATACAAGGCGTGTAGCACTCTGCGCCGGCTGCCTACCATATTAGTGGTTCCTCCGTGCCAAGTATGAGCATTATAAATCATAATACTACCTGCCTGAGCCTCAAAAATCACTTCATCCGGATGTGACAATCCGGGATCTGCCATGACCTCTTCCGGCAATTCAGGGCGCAAGTGAGTGCCAGGTATAATGCGCGGTGCGCCATTCTCAGCACTGAGATCATCGATTGCCCAAATGATATTAACCAAATGTACTTTAGGGAAATCAGTGCGCTTTTTCTTCCAGTCAGCATGTAAAGGCTGATGGCCACCACCATGCAATGCTTCACGAGCATTTAAACTAGAGATTTTAAATTCCCCCTGAAATACATAGCGACAAGCTGAAAGTACCAGCGGGTGTGACCAGACTTTCTCCCATACTGTACCTTTATTAATAAGGTTGGCTATACGGGTAGCCGTTTCTTCCTGATGATGCTCGATAGCCAGATTATCTCCTTCTTGCTGCACAATATGGTCAATTGTCGTGCGCATATCCTCCAACCAGTCTGGGTCAATCACGTTTTTTACCACCGTATACCCCTTAGTATTGAGTTCCTCAATAACTCTCTCTGGGAGTTCTACTGTGGCACCTAAAGCATTCAAATACATTTCAGATTGGGTTTTCATAGCGGATCCTGTTATTTACGTTCTGTTAACACATTTGAAAAGATACAAGATCATCACCTGAAAATCTGCATGCAAATTGTACGATATACTGGATATTTGTAATATCAAACTGAAGATGTGATGCAGTGCATAAATCCAGATTTATTGGTCTGTTTTCAACATGATTTAGCAATGTGTTTTGGGCCTCTGCTATTAATCCCAGTACATTAAGCAATATGCCAAGAGACTCGCGGGGAGGTACCCTATCCCTAAATCACCCCGTTTATGGCGATAAAGCCTTATATCAAACTAGCGATTGCACGAGAGTTTATTAAATCTAATACGGTATCGATTAATCATATTAATTTTGATAATAACTTCTCCGGTAACGTCGGAAAATATGGCATAGGTATTGATACTACCGTCGCTAATAACACCTCCATTTTTGCCTAAGTAGATTATCTCGATGGTTAAAAGATTGAAACATCGATAATGGCTAATATTGGCTTCCGTCTACGATTCTACGTATCTCAGCCCTTCGTTTGAGGGACATATTATTTTCGGTGAAATTTATTTTCTGGCATATTTAATTTAAAACCCAACCTCTAGTAAGGTGTTTACCATACCAGCCAATATCTGGTGGGAGAGTGTTTTTATTAGCTTATTTTATATAGCACGTGACAGTAACTTTAGCGTGATAATTTCATTAACAAAGACAGTTATTATTCTGATATAGACATTATGCGTATGTATGAATCTCATCAATACATTCGCCGCAGCACCAGATTGACGATGCAAATGGCGAGAAATCTAGTTAACCACCAAAAGCAATACGGTTTTTTCCCCTCAATGCAGGATTTTTACATATTCATCTCAATAAAATAGTTAAAAAATCCAAATAAAATAATTTAACATCACATTTTTAACATAAAATACCAAATAAATAACTAACTGTAATTTAGTCCAGTAAACGTTAGAGTTACCATTGAAAGATTAACCACTAAACATTAGGATTAACACCATATATTGTGTCATCAGCAAATTAAAATGCAATATATACCACATCAATACTTCTATTATAAGGATTCAGGCCATGAATAAAAATACAAAACAAACCTCTGGCAATGTAGCTTCTGTTGCTGCGAAGACTTTAAATGACCCTAACGCTTCTGCAATCCAGAAAAGCCTGGCTGGCTCTGCTCTCTCACAACGAGGAACACCAAATCAGACCAGCGGAGAAATGGAACATAAGGCATCTGCGGCACTTGATAACCCACGTTCCAGCGCATTGACAAAACAGCTTGCGGCTTCTGTATTAGCACAAGCAAATAAAGACCGTAAATAAATTCTGTCTTGCTCAGATATTGGGGCTAACGCCCCTTTTTGAAAAGGCTGACTGTAGGGTCTAATAATAAGCTAAGTTGGTTTCAGTAGTTTTAGATGGGAAGATGAAGAAAAAAGAGCGGTTCCGTGATGTCGGCAATCTACGCCATATCACGCGACGATTATGCAACGGATGAAGAGTACGCACAGGCGATTCAGCAAGAGCTGGCAGTTGAAGACGACTACACCGAGAAAAAGGTCATGTATTCAATGTGGTTATTAGCCTCACACCAGGTAATGCTCACGCTCAATGAACGTACCGATGATCCTGTCA
>NZ_CQAZ01000007.1 GCF_001152565.1 Yersinia pekkanenii
CCAATTATCTCACCTGTGCAGCCGCCAAGCGGCGCATTTATCAAATGGATGCGTCGGTATCGATTGGGCTTATGGAGGCGGCATGACAGAAGAACAGTTCAAAGAGCTGATTATAACAAGGCGTGAATCGTTAAAGAGTATGGATACTCTGGCCTTTGTTAAAAATGAATTGGAGTGCGGTCGTGTGTCGGCCGAACAACTGGCAATCATTGCACTGGACGCGATGGGGATTAAAGGCGAATTGGTTGATCAAGTAAGGGAATCGGCAGCCAAAAAGCGTAAATCATTTATGGAGGTGATTTGTGGGTACCGCAACATTAATCCTTGGTGAATCTGGTACAGGGAAGTCTACCAGCTTGCGCAATCTCAACCCTGATGATTGCCTACTTATTCAAGTCGTAAGGAAGCGGCTACCGTTCAAATCAAACAACTGGCAGCCATGGGATGCCACTAAGAAGACAGGAAGCATTATTGCAACGCATGACTGGTCACTAATCAGGGAGGTCATTAATAGGGCGACAAAATACGGGAAGAAAATAGTCATCATTGATGACTTCCAGTATGTGATGTGCACCGAGTTCATGGAGACAGTGAACGATAAGGGATTTGATAAGTTCGCGAAAATGGGACTTCACATGTGGGAAATAATCAAAGCGGCACAGGATGCGCCGGATGACCTGAGAATTTACTTCATGGCCCACACCGAGGAAACAAACCTTGGTCGCGTCAAAATGAAAACCATCGGCAAAATGCTGGATGAGAAAGTAACGGTCGAAGGAATGTTCACCATCGTTCTGAGAACCACTGTTCACGATGGACAATACTTTTTCACCACTCAAAACAACGGTTACGACACCGTTAAATCACCGATGGGCCTCTTCGAAACCAACGAAATTGAAAATGACCTTCTGACTGTAGATCGGGATATTTGCGATTACTACGGCATCAATAATGTTCACCAAATTAAAGGAAACGCAGCATGAGCAATGTAACTTTCGTCTATGACCAGGATTCGGGTTTATCAGCAGGGTTAAGTGGCTTCATTAATGAGTCTGGTGCCTACGTCTTCACCATTTCAGAAGCTAAATATGTGATCAGCTCTGGTGGTGCTAAATCAGTTGAGTTCTCTGTTGAAACTGATGATGGGCGCAAGGCAAATTACCTTAATGTTTACACCGTCAAGAAAGACGGAAGTTCTAATACGCATGGCGTAAATATGATAAATGCGATGATGGGCTGCGCTGGCGTTAAGCAGCTCACCATGATTAAGAATGAAGCTGGCATTGATGTGGCCCCTGAGTTTGTAGGCCGCAAGTTGGGTCTGGTGCTGCAAAAAACGCTCAAAACAAAAGATGATGGTCGTGAGACTTACAACTTTGATATTCGCATTCCGTACTTTGCACAAAGCCAGAGAACGCTACAAGAGCATGTAGCCAATGCCCCGGCAGAAACAATAGCGAAAATGCTAACCACCCTGAAAGACAAGGATGAGCGCAAGCAAGGTCATGCGGCGCCGACCCACTCAGGAAACTACCAGGGTGATGAGCAGTTCTTTGCGGAAGACCCGCGCTTCTAGCCGATAATTAGGTAACCACCATGCAGCCAGAACAAATACTGGCCTGCCTCCGCGCCCATCCAGATGCATATATAACCTCATTCCACCGGTCAATTGGCAGTGTGGGGCATGGTCGCTTGTCTGGTGGCGCAACTGGCGGGTGTACGTTGAATTATAAAGATTCATTCTACAAAGGCTTGGGTGAGGGGTTCGAGACGGTATCAATACACATCGGCCTAACGTATGTGAGAAACATGCGCCACCTGCTCACGGAAGAGCAATGGGAAGTTAAAGGGATATCAGCAAAAGGGACGATATACCGGCTCAAGCCAGAGTTTATGCCAGCCAACCCTACCCCGCTCTGCTCAACTCAGGAAGAGTTGTTAGCGCGGCGGCAAGAATGCCTGCGGCTGCTTTCAGCGGCCTAATCCCCCACCCCATTACAGCAATCTGCTGAGGAATAGTTATGTCTGAAAATACTGATTATGAAACGTTAAAAGCTGAGCGCGATTCAGCACTCAATACCTGCACTCTGATTGCCGAGGCTTTAGGTATTACCGGCGCGGTAGCGGGTGACACTATTGCCAAGGTTCAACAGCTAGTTGCTGAGAGTGCGGCGCTGAGGGCTGAAAATTGCATTCAGGATTTCATCATCTCAGCAGTTAAAGATTTAGTCCGCGAAAGCGATGGTGTCACAGGCTGGCACCGTAACGGTGACGTTGCTACATGGGATGAAGTTCTGCCGGAGTTATCCCACAGCGAAACCCCAGCCACCACTCAGGCGCTTAACGAGATAAAGGCGAGGGGTGTTGATGAGTTCACGGCCAAGATTGCACGCGATTTACGGATGGCGGGCGGTGGTCATGGATATCATGAAGAGCCTTATCATGAATTCGCTGATCACATTGAATGCAAAGGTGGTGATTTCGCCGCCAGCCTGAGGGGTAACAACTGATGAATAACATCGAAGAGCTTAGAGAGCACTGCAAAGAAATGATGGCTGTCTCTCGTATGCAATATGCGTATATCCCAGCATCATCAATTATCACTCTGATAGACAGAATTGAGAAAGCAGAGAAAGAAAGTAAGCAGTGGTACAGCGTTGTGGAAGCAGCAATATCTGATGATGCTGAATGGCGAAAGCAATCAAATACGGCAAGTGAAGCTATCGGTTATTTGACAACAGGAATTGTCATGCTGAAAGAACGTGCTGAGAAAGCAGAAGCAGCGTTATCAGCGGCAAACGAGAAGCTGAGTAAGCCTGTAAAATTGCCAAAAACAAACGGTTATTGGGATGCCGAAGAGCAGGCGTTTGAAAGAGGCATTCAATTAGCTCGTCAAGAAATTCGCATTGCCGGATTCCGTGTGGAAGGTGATGAATAATGGATAGAGATGAGCTAGATCCTATGGTTGTTAGCTTCTCTGGAGGCGAATCATCAGGGTTTATGTGTGATTTTCTTATACAAAATTACTCTGATAAATATAAGTTTCATTTTGCTTTTGCAAATACCGGCAGGGAACACGAAGAAACCCTGATATTTGTTGATAAATGCGATAAACATTTTGGGCTTAATCTCGTCTGGCTGGAAGGGGTAACTAGTCCGATACCAGGTGTTGGCATGCGACATAAAATCGTGAGCTTCGAAACGGCAGCGAGGAACGGTGAACCATTCGAGCAGTTCATTAGCATTGAGGGTATACCAAACGTTTCCAGGCAAAAGTGTAGCGACTATTTAAAAACACAGACTATCCGGTCATGGATGCGAGAAGTTGGGCTGTGTCGTCGTGGGTGGAGTGCCAAAACAGCTATCGGAATGCGAGTTGACGAACCACAGCGAGCGGACCCAACAAAAGATGCAGCGAAACGCTACAACTTGGTCTATCCGCTGGCTCACTGGGGCGGTTTTGATAAGTCAGATGTTAATGATTTTTGGGCCGCAATGCCCTTCAGATTAAACATCCCGCCGCACTATGGAAACTGCCTTACTTGCTTCAAAAAAAGCGATTCCAAGCTGTTTCTCATAGCTCATGAACATCCAGAATGGTTTGCATGGAATAGGGATATGGAGCAGAAGCATGGGAGCGTAAAGGCAATAACAAAACATTCATGGTGGCGGCAAAAGCGAGACACCGACCAGCTTATTGCTGATGCTCAATTGGAAGATAGGCAGGCCCTTATCTACATGACAAAGACTAGCCCGGATTCGGGTGACGGATGCACATCTTCATGCGATGCATTCCAAAATGTTGTGGAGGATGAATTTGATGAAGAAAGTAGTGAAAGAGTCGCTTAGTAAACTTCCTGACGGGTGGTTTTCTGAATCAGATGTAAAAGCGGATATGTCTATTTTCCAGCTAAGAGAGCTTAAACAACTTGGACATATCGAGGAACGTTACACCGGAGAGCCTCCACATCGATGCTCATTGTTTCGAAAGGTGCTGGCAGAAGGGGGTAAAAAACTGCTGGATGATGATGTAAAAATAATAAAGAGAATGATTAATGACGGAGCGCATAAGGACTACGTAATTAATTTTGTAATTAAAAACTTCGACTTAACTAAGTCTGATGCTGAACGAATTTATGAACAACTGCAACTTACGTAATGGTAGCGGCGGTATGCATATGACAACAGTAGAGTTGTTAGCACTCACCCCGGAACAGTCCAAGGCATGGAAACGGTTTAAGGCGGCGGTGAAGGACTTCAAAAAAGCCGGTGGGCAATTTTATACCGTGCTGGAGCATGTAAGTGTTTACAACGGAAAGTACGTTAAAGAAATCTCTAACGATAGAAGTGATTTCAGAGCAGACGATGTAGGGATGGAAGAAATAAGAGAGTCCGGCTTTTCTGGCTTTGCTGATGATGATCACTTTATTCATCTGACTGAAAAGGGCCGCAGGCTGGTAGAGGGGAATGCAGATGCTGAGTAAACCAGGCTTTGAATGGAAAAATGCGGTTGTTTCAGTAGAAGAGCAAGCAGAAATCCTTGGACTGAGTATTGAGCGTGTTAATGAGTTGGGCTTAGAGCTTGAAAAGCCTGTTGCTGAGCGTCGCGGTAATAGCGTGGAGGGGAATGCAGATGCTGAGTAAAGAAAAATTAATAAATTTATCTGAGATTACGCCAACAGAATTACCCTGTGGAATCACAATCTGTCACGGCGTATACCCATTAATTGGGTCATTAGACATAGTTCAGATGGCTACTGAACTGCTATCACTGCGTGAGCAACTTGCAGAGTTGAAAGCGTTGCCGCCTGTTGCTTGGCACACTGAAGACCATGACACGGATAAATCTGCTACGACGTACAATCAAGAAGTTGCAGAGCAATGGAAATATAAGGGTTGGCCAGTAACTGAGCTATTCACAGCAGCCAAGCCATCGGAGGACTAATGCTAATCGGCTTTGTTCTTCTCATTACTTCCTGCTTTAACGATAGTTGTAACGCCCTGCCAGTCACCGAAGATATCTACCCTACCCAATCCGAATGCCAACAAATTTCAACGCTGATTAAAGAGCGCAAGCCCAACGTTGTGCTCATGTGCGGCGAAGTGTATCGGTAACTCGTTTTAACCCCACAACGGACTCACAGAAACGGATTTCACTAAATCTGGAGGTTCCCTATGGCTATTTCAATGCTCCCAGTCGAGCGTAAATTCCCGCTGCCTGCTGAATTGACGGGCCGAATCAATGATCTTATTCAGGAATATGCCGGTGAAATAGGCGTCTGTGAGGTGCTTGGCGTACTGGAAATCGTCAAGTTTGGATTGCTGAACCAACAAACAAATGAGGTGGCGTAATGTGCGACGAAATCGACCAAGCCCAAAAGCTTGAATTGCTCAACATCAAAATCGGAATAGCTAATCGCAAGCCGACAATGACATTTACTGGGCATTGCCACTTCTCAGAGTGTCGGCAGCCTATAGAGCGCGGCTTGTTCTGTGACTCTGGGTGTCGGGATGATTTTGAAATTGATGAGCGGCGCAAGGGGATGGCGGCATGAGCAGAGGAACGATTATTTGTCTGTGTGACCTTGCTGGGATTATGGCGGGGCCATGGGTTGCGGCTGGGTATGATGCAATTTTAATTGACCCGCAGCACATTGAGGAAAGTAACCAGGCGGGAATACGAAAGTGGCCAGATACAGTGCTGACGGCTGCCGGCGCCCTGGGTAATGTTATCCGGAATGAAGAAATCGTATTTGTTGCTGGATTTCCGCCTTGCACGGACGTAGCTGTAAGTGGCGCAGCTCACTTCGAAAAGAAACGCAATGTGGATACTCATTTTCAAGCTAAGGCCGCTCTCGTTGCTGAACAATGCCGAATGATTGGTGAAATAACCGGAGCACCGTGGTTCTTCGAAAATCCAGTAAGTGTTTTCAGTGGCATATTTGGAAAGCCAGATTTCATCTTCAATCCGAGCGACTATGGCGGCTACCTGCCAGAGCATGATGCTCACCCAACTTATCCAGACTACATTGCCCCGCGTGATGCATATCCAAAGAAAACCTGTTTATGGACTGGGGGGGGGTTTGTAATGCCGGATAAATTGCCAGTTCCTGTGCCTGAAGGTTATTCAACTCAGCATCTAAAACTAGGTGGAAAATCAGAGCGAGTGAAGAACATTCGAAGCGCCACGCCGCGCGGTTTCGCTGAAGCAGTTTTCCAGGCTAATGCTACACATTTGAAAGCGTTAAGAGAGGCAGCATGAAGTTATCAATTGGAGCAAAAGTTTTCATCATCACTCTGGCCACAATTTTATCCGGATTAGTCTATCTATTGTGGAGACTTTTATCATGAAAATATCAGACGGCGCATGGTTCTGGATATGTCTCGTCGTATACACAATAGCAGCAACGCTCTATATCGTTAGTAATGCGGGGTGAGCGCATGGAATCGTCAATAGAGAACGCAATCAGATCAGTAGCAAAAGATGCGCTTGCTGAAATAATAGAAGTTAAAGAGAAATACCCAATTCAAGAGCACGACAAGCACTTCACTGAAATTCTTAATCGCCACGCAAAAAAAATCACCGCCCTACCCATTGAGATGCAACCGAAAACTTTCCCGGCCAAACGCTGGTTGAGCTATTACGTCCGTAAGATTGATAAAGAGATAAGAGGCCAGCATGGATAAATACAGTCTCACATTCGATGAAGCCTGCGAATTCCTTGGAATATCAAGGCCCACATTAGCGCAGTGGATTAAATCAGGAAGATTAACAGCAAGCCGCAAAACGTCAGCAAAACAATCACCGTACATCATCACCCGCCAAGCATGTATTGCCGCACTACAAAATCCGCTGCACACTGTTGCAGTGAGCGCGGTAGATGCGACAGGAGAACCACAATGTCTATCTTCCGCAGAGGTAAGGTATGGTACGCGAGCATCTCTATCCCGGGTGCGAAGCGTATTAAAGAATCACTTGGGACTGAAGACAAGCGGCAGGCTCAGGAACTGCACGACAAGTTAAAGTCTGATTATTGGCGAGTAGACCGCCTCGGAGAAATGCCGGAGATCATGTTCGAAGAGGCTTGTTTGCGCTGGGTTGAAGAGAAAGCGGAAAAGCGATCTCTTGATACGGATAAAAGTCTTATGGGGTTTTGGTTATCGCATTTCGAGGGGGTAAGGCTGAGGGATATTACCGAAGCAAGGATATACGCGGCGATCAGCAAGATGACAAATCGAAGACATGAAGAGAACTGGCGGATAATGGCAACATCAGTCGCCAACAAAGGTAAAGAGATACCCGTATTCAAGGCCAAGCCATCATCTACAGCAACAAAGGCGGCACACCTTTCTTTGATAAAGTCGATAATGAGAGCGGCGGAGCGCGAATGGAAATGGCTTGATAAAGCACCACTCATCAAGGTTCCACAACCAAAGAATAAACGTATTCGCTGGTTGGAGCCACATGAGGCTATTAGGCTAATAAATGAATGTCCAGAGCCATTGAAGTCCGTTGTGCGGTTTGCGCTGTCTACCGGCCTGCGTCGTTCCAATATTATCAACCTGGAATGGCAACAGATAGACATGCAGAGAAAGGTTGCATGGATTAATCCGGAAGATAGCAAGTCAGGCAGGGCTATTGGCGTAGCCCTGAATGATACAGCCGCAAAGGTTCTTAGGGAACAGATTGGAAAGCATAACAAATATGTGTTTGTTCATACTCACGCATCAAATAGATCTGATGGGTCATTAACACCAGAAATAAGGAAATTACGTGTTGATAGCAATAAAGCTTGGTATTCGGCATTAAAAAGAGCCGGAATAGATAATTTCAGATTTCATGATTTAAGACATACATGGGCAAGTTGGTTAGTTCAATCCGGAGTTCCTATTTCTGCATTACAAGAAATGGGTGGTTGGGAGTCAATTGAAATGGTGAAAAGATATGCGCATCTTTCACCAAATCATTTAAATGAACATGCCAGACAAATAGACGCAATATTTAATGATTGCGTCCCAAATATGTCCCATGAAATAGATTTGAAATTAGAGGTTAATGCTAAGTGATTGATTTTGTTGGTGGGTCGTGCAGGGTTCGAACCTGCGACCAATTGATTAAGAGTCAACTGCTCTACCAACTGAGCTAACGACCCAACGGCGATAATTATTCTCCTGTTAGCCTTGGCTGTCAAACACTTCATCGGATTTTTCTCTTTTAATACTGGATTATCGCCATCTCAGTGGATTAATTATTCATCTGATACTTGCGATTATTGTTAGTTATGTAACTTCATGTTGTAATTCCAGATGCTGTGATGAACTTAACAAAATTCAGTGGGTAAAATATAAACACTGAAAAGCGAGGAGTATTGTGTGATTATTGTTGCAAACATATTAAATAATTCGCAAATTGTACTTAAAGCATAGAAAACAGCTAACAGACAGACAGACAGACAGACAGACAGACAGACATGTTAAGACCAAAGAGCCAACATAGAGCTCAACAACTTCACACATACAGGAAGAGGGAATGGGGAAGATGGTAGACCAAGCCAAGAGAGTGGCAGAGCCTGAAGAACAACTTCAACGAAGTCTCTCCAACCGCCATATTCAATTGATTGCTATTGGCGGTGCCATAGGTACCGGGTTGTTTATGGGATCGGGTAAAACCATCAGCCTTGCCGGGCCGTCAATCATTTTTGTTTATATGATAATCGGTTTTATGTTGTTTTTCGTGATGCGAGCAATGGGTGAACTGTTGCTATCGAATCTGAAATATAAATCATTCAGTGATTTTGCCGCTGATCTCCTTGGCCCTTGGGCGGGGTTTTTCACTGGCTGGACTTACTGGTTTTGTTGGGTCATCACCGGTATTGCCGATGTTGTCGCCATCACCGCGTATGCACAGTTCTGGTTCCCCGGTTTCTCCCAATGGGTCGCCTCACTGTTAGTGGTTGTATTGTTGCTATCACTGAATTTAGCCACGGTAAAAATGTTTGGTGAGATGGAGTTCTGGTTCGCCATGATTAAAATTGTGGCCATTGTGGCCTTGATTTTTGCGGGTTTAACCATGGTATTAGTGAGCTATCAGTCTCCTTCGGGTACCACCGCGTCATTTACCCATTTATGGAATGATGGCGGGATGTTCCCAAGAGGTATCAGTGGGTTCTTTGCTGGCTTCCAGATTGCCGTTTTTGCTTTTGTCGGTATTGAGTTAGTGGGTACCACCGCCGCTGAAACCAAAGATCCGGAAGTCGTATTGCCACGAGCAATTAACTCTATTCCTCTCCGCATCATCATGTTCTATGTTTTCTCATTGATTATGATTATGTCGGTGACACCATGGAGCTCAGTGGTTGCCGACAAGAGCCCATTTGTTGAGTTATTCGTTTTGGTTGGGCTGCCAGCCGCCGCCAGTGTGATCAACTTTGTGGTGTTAACCTCTGCCGCCTCGTCAGCCAATAGTGGCGTATTCTCCACCAGCCGGATGTTGTTCGGTCTGGCAAAAGAAGGCGACGCACCAAAGCAATTTGGCAAACTATCACGCCGTTCAGTCCCGGCTTCCGGCCTGACGTTCTCTTGTATCTGCCTGCTGGGTGGGGTGGTACTGATTTACCTGATCCCGAACGTAATGACAGTATTTACTTTGGTGACCACGGTTTCAGCCATTCTGTTTATGTTCGTCTGGACGATTATCCTTTGCTCTTATCTGGTGTATCGCAAAAGACGCCCGGCACTGCATAAAAAATCCATCTACAAAATGCCAGCCGGTATCTTCATGTCGTGGGTGTGCATGGCGTTCTTCGCCTTTGTACTGGTATTGTTAACGCTGGAAAATGACACTCGCCAGGCGCTGATGGTAACGCCGCTGTGGTTTGTCATTCTGACCATCGGTTATATCATCTTGAAAAAATACAAATCCCGCCTGTATGACCGCAATAATAACTAAACTGTAGTCATCGTTATATTACCTGGCGTCAGCGCTTTTCTGACGCCAGTTTTAGCACAGATCATCCACTGTCAGTGTTGTTACCGCCAATGCTCTGCAGGTAGTTCCCTGCTCACCGGCACTGACGGCGCTGCTACTCGATGTGCAGTTGGTTACCTTGCCAGGAGAGCTGTGTCACTGTTGATGTTGCCGTGCCGTCAGTGGTTTCTCCCCCCACCAAAATCACTTTATCACTACCTTGAATCGAAACACCGTAGCCCAGAGGTTGAGGCAATTGCCCTGCGGCCTGCCATTGATTATTCACCAATGCATAAATTGACTGTTGCCACTGTTTTTTAAGCCCTTTATGGGCATATAACTGACCTGCATTGAATTGTTGCCAAGCTCCGGGGAAATTGGCACCGCCCGCGACCAGAACCACATCATGGCTGACACCGGAAAATGCACCCGCTAATCCTTCCTGCGCAGTCCCCTTTTTAGCACCAATCAAATCGGGTCGCTGTTGCCAGCCCAATTCTGTGCCCTGCGTTGTCCCCTGCCATACCGCCGCAGTCCGTAAACCAGGCTTAATTTCACCATTAATTAATATCAAACGGTTATTCATCGCACTAATTGCTGATCCTGCCGTACCTAAAAAGGGTACCTGACCACCACTTTTCCATTGATTTTTTGCCGGATCATAAATAAGTACATCGCGGTTATAGAAATAGTCTGCTGGGGCCTGATCAAAATAGGCATTTATGACCGCGCTTTTCTGTCTTTCATCACTTCCGGCTGAAGCCAAGTCGGCGAAATAACCGTCAAAAATGGCTTTATTTACGCCCCCCAACAGCAATGCCTGAGAGCCATCTACTGTAGTTGCTGCTGTTCCTACCAAGCCGCGTGGGGCTCGCGTTGCCAACTGTTGCCATTGATTGGTTTGCGGATCAAACCGATAGACATCATTCAGTGCTCGTACCTGAGTATCATCAGCGCTACTTTTGCCCACACCACCAAACACATACAGTTTTCCGTCCAGAGCAACAGTGACTGCTTGTTCACGCGGTTGGCCGGGGAAATCAGCTATCTTCTGCCAACCGCTGCTGACTTTATCAGTATCAAGGCGGAACCATGATTGGCCGGCAGTGCCCAAACCGACAAATAAACTGTTATTCACCCGAGCACCCGTGCCATTCTTAAAGGGCAGCGGGACATCTGGATAACCTTCTGCATTGGCATAAGGTAGGGGTAACGTAATCAATAGAGTGAATGCGCTCAACAGCGCGACTTTTATGCTCAATTTTTTCTTATATTGACGGTACATCTGGGTCATTAACGGTATTCCTCATTAATCGGTAATGTGAGCCATATCATGGTAGCGTTATTCAAAGAAATTAAACTCCATAAATTAATACCAAGTGGAGTTAAACTATCAGTAAAGGTATTGACCGCCCCTTAGTCTGTCAATGTGGAGAATACACAACTGTGATAAATGTCCGGTGACTTAGGTGTCGGTAGGATGTCATGTTGCTGTCGTGGTAGTGTCTGGTACTTACGAGTAGGTTTGTCGCTATGCCTTCAAACCCATGGAGAGCTTAATATGGATCGGTACCGTATTCGTGAATTACGGCTGGCAAAAGCCTGGTCACAAGAACAATTAGCTGAACTCTGTAGCCTCAGTGTGCGCACTATTCAGCGGATAGAAAACGGTGAGCAAGCCAGTTTGGAAACGCTAAGTGCCATTGCGGCAGTCATGGATCTAAAAGTCAGCGAACTGTATCACCCTGATGCAGCTCAGGAACGGGATGCCCCGGCTGAAGCGGTTGACCAACGCGTAATTAATGCTCGCAATGCAGTTGAGAATGAAATGGCTTTCTTGCGGCAATTACTGCGGGCGGTTGCCCTTTGTGCGCTGTTATTTATCGTCAACTGGTTTACTTTCCCCAGCTATATGTGGGTCTGGTGGGTCGTATTGGGGCTGAGCATCGCACTGGGATTACGTGCAATGAACCTATTTTTACTGGGTAATTGGCTTGAACGCTGGCAGAAAAAGCGCCTGCAAAAGAAGTTACGTAATCTGTAGTGAAGTCTAACACGTCAGGTAATCCAATTATTACCCGCTCTTTCATGCAACTTTTATGCGGCCAAAATTTGCAGCCTGAGCGTATTGACGTATGGTTAATAGAAGTGTCATAAGCAGCGACTATGATGACATCATCAGCATTATTCAATAAATATGATTGGAGCGAGGCGAGATGGCGAAAATTCTAGTGCTTTACTATTCCATGTATGGACATATCGAGACACTGGCCGGAGCAATAGCCGAAGGTGCCCAAAAAGTCAGCGGTGTTGACGTGACGATAAAGCGAGTGCCGGAAACCATGCCCGCAGAGGCTTTCGCCAAAGCAGGTGGTAAGACGGGTCAGCAAGCGCCGGTGGCTACGCCACAGGAGTTAGCCGATTATGATGGCATCATTTTTGGCACACCGACCCGCTTTGGTAATATGGCTGGGCAAATGCGCACTTTCCTCGATCAAACCGGTGGGCTATGGGCGTCCGGCGCACTGTTCGGCAAAGTTGCCAGCGTATTTTCCTCTACCGGCACCGGTGGCGGGCAAGAGCATACTATTACCTCAACCTGGACCACGCTGGCACACCACGGTTTTATTATTGTCCCCATCGGTTATGGTGCCAAAGAGCTATTCGATGTCTCGCAAACCCGTGGTGGCACCCCGTATGGCGCAACAACCATTGCTGGTGCTGATGGCTCCCGTCAGCCAAGTGCTGAGGAGCTTGCTATCGCTCGTTTCCAGGGTGAACATGTGGCGAAGATTACCGCCAAACTGACACGCTAATTGTCGTCATACTTGAAGCCGCAGAGATGCCAGCTTGAGCCATAAAAAAGCACCGTGCAATGGCGGTGCTCTATCCTACGCCTCAAACAGGTTTAGACTTCGAGTAACCCTTGCGCCAGATAATGGTTAGCATCAGCCACCCCCGGCAAGACAAAGAAGTATCCCCCGCCGATCGGTTTAACATACTCTTCCAACGCCTCACCATTTAGCCGTTTTTGAACGGTCAGGAAAGCTTTTTCCAAATCAGATTGATAGCACACAAACAGCAATCCCATGTCCAGTTGCCCCGAATTTGATACCCCCAGTGAGTAGCTATAGCCACGGCGTAGCATCAGGTTATTCTGGGTTTCAACTGTGCGTGGATTTGCCAACCGAATATGGGCGTCCATCTTAATGATTTTGCCATCAGGATCTTGGGTGTAATCGGGTTCATCATGTTCATGTACCCTACCCAAGGGCGCGCCACTGTGCTTATCTCGACCAAAAATAGTTTGCTGTTCCTGCAATGGTGTGCGATCCCAGAATTCTACTTTAAAGCGGATAATCCGTGCCGCCTGATAGCTACCACCGCTGGCCCACGCAGGTTCTCCGGCATTTTCCTGAACCCATACCACCTGATTGATCAGTGGTTTATCACTAATCTTTGGATTCGCGCTACCGTCTTTGAAACCCAACAAATTGATCGGCGTTTCTTTACCTTGGCTACGGGCGGCATGAGCGGAAATAAAGCCCTCACGCTTCCAACGCACACTGAGAAGATCTGGTGTGTGTTTGATAATATCGCGCAATGCATGAATCACCGTTTCATTGGTATTGGCGCAAATTTGCAATAATACATCACCGTGGCACAACCCAGCATCCAGTGAATCATTGGGAAAGCGGGTCATTTTCTGGAGCCGCAGAGGTTTTTTTCCCTGCAAACCAAATCGTTCATCAAACAACGAATCCCCCACTGAAACCGTGATAGTCAGATTATCCGGGTAAATTTCCGGCCCCATAATCCCCGAATCCAATGGCGGTAACTTAGCGTTAACCGACGGCGCATGGCCGCCCGTGGTCAGAAAAGCAATCCGCTCGGTTAACAGTTTGAATAGTCGCGTTAATGCGGTTTTATCTGTGGCTAATACATCAAACGCCACTAACATCATCGCCGCTTGCTGTAGGGTTAATACCCCCGCCTGATGTGAGCCGTAAAACGGCTGTTTCTGCCAGCGTTCATCTTGGGCGGGCGCAGCCTCAGGAGCCGGGCAATCAGCGGCACGGGCTATTTTCGCCCCACCGAGGGCCAAAGCGCCACTCATCACCCCCATACCCAGCAGTAAACGCCGACGGGACGGCAAAGCCGCCCCGTTATCATGTTGATACGGCCCGAGTTGCGGGCCGGTTTTCTTACTCATCTTAACGCCTCAATCCAGACCTAATACGCCACGGAGCTGAGCAAGATCTTCCGCCAGTGCCGTAATTGGCCCTTTCATCGCATTGCGATCGGCATCGGTTAACTTCTCGTAGGACTCATAGCCCTCTTTGGTCCGGTATTTCGCTAATACACTGTCAACCGTTTTGAAGTTGGCATCAATTTTTTGTAGCAAGGGTTTATCGGCTTTTTCCAACAATGGCCGCAGCAGATTGACAATTTTCTGTGCACCATCAACGTTAGCCTGGAAATCCCATAAGTCAGTACGGCTGTAACGATCTTCTTCGCCGCTGATTTTACTGGCTGCGATTTCTTCAATTAAACCGGCCGCCCCACCGACAACTTTGTTCGGAGCAAATGTCAGGTCGGTAATGCGTTTTTGCAGTTCCACCGTGTCTTGATACAGTTGATCGGCAAACTTATCAGCCCCCTTGGTGGTGTTGTCACCAAACAAGATTTTCTCTAAACGATGGAAACCGGTAAATTTCGGGTCTGCTGCTTTCTGTTCAAAATCATCTTCGCGGGCATCGATACTGCCATCCAAATCGGAGAATAATTCCGCAATCGGTTCAATGCGTTCGTAATGCTGACGAGTGGGCGCATACAACTTACGTGCCAGCGCCAGATCACCCTTTTTCACCGCAGCAGTAAAGGCTTTGGTTTGCGTGACTAACTGGGCAACTTCTTGTGTCACATACCCTTTATATTCAGCAATCGGCCCAACCAGTGCCATGGCATCTGGCTTGACCGCCCCCTCTGAGCCTGCGGCGGCTGTCACTGTCAATTTACCTTTCGGGTTACTCAGCAAACCGCAGGTCATGTCGTATTCCCCTGGTTCCAGGTTCGCCGTCATCTTCTGGGTAAAGCCCGGCGCGATATTCTCACGCTCCTCAATGACCATCACCCCTTTTAGGATCTCCCACTCCAGCCCTTTCTGGCTGGCATTATGAACAATAAACTGGGTTTTACCGGCAGGAATAGACAGCGCCATTGGCTCACACTGTTTATCATTTACAGTAATTTTAACTTGTGGAATATCAGCCGCCTGTGCACTGAGAGCCAAAGCAGGTAATGCCAGTAAAGCCGCGTGTAAAGCGGTGCGACGGAAGAACCGGTTAGACATGTGATAAATCCCTGAATTATTGGTTAATTTTCTGCGCATCAGGTACGGCTGAAACCGTCGTGGTGCGGGGTGGAAGGAAAAATAGGATTAATGCCGGAATCAGATAGATAAAGTAGACCGCCACTTCACTGACTGTGGGTGCTTCCTGATAACCAAACATGCCTTCAAGGAAAGTGCCGAATAATGAGTGAGTTGAGAGTACATTGGTCAGATCAAAAGCAAGGTCCTGGAAATGGTTCCACAGACCGGCTTCATGGAAGGCTCTTATCGCTCCCGCGGCTAAGCCTGCGGCAACAAACAGAATAAACAGGCTGGTCCATTTAAAGAATTTAGCCAGGTGTAATTTCACACCACCCCAGTAGATAGCCATCCCCACCAGAATGGCGCAGGTCAGGCCTAATATTGCGCCAATAGGTGCGCCAATACCGACATCCTGCTGGAAAGCAGCCAGTAAGAAGAACACCGATTCTAGCCCTTCACGGGCAACGGCAAAGAACACCATGACCACTAAGGCCCAGCCCTGACCACGGCCACGCCCTTGCTCACTATTTGGGTTCAGGGCATTATCAATCGCCCCTTCCAAATGAGCTTTAACTGATTTGGACACTTTGCGCATCCAGAAAACCATATAGGTTAATATGCAAACCGCCACTACCGCGATAATCCCCTCGAACAGTTCTTGTTGCTTTTGCGGGAACTCACCGGTGGTTTCATTAATAAAAATACCCACAGCAAGGCAGAGTGCTACCGCTGTTACCACACCAATCCACACCGCTCCCATCCATTGACCGCGTTGAGTACGGTTAAGATAACTGGCAATCAGGCTGACAATCAGCGCCGCTTCCAGCCCTTCACGAAACATAATAAGAAATGGGACGAACATGCTAAACACCCCTGCGGTGGATTTAGGTATAACGCTATGATTATTGGTTATGTCAATTTAAGTAAAGAAAGGTAAAGCAATCGCTAGCGGTGATTATCATCGCGGCGTAAAGAAAAGTAAAACGATTGTGATTATCATTCTGCTAAAAAGAAATTCAAGCGATTGAATAGGAATATTGTTAACCAAACTGTGGCAATTTGTTTCTGATGAGTAAAATAATAAGATAATTCATTAAGATATGGGTACCTCTCCTGTTTCTACTGTTATCAAAAATCAATACTATTTTGGGCAAAAAAAAGCCCCCTGCTTTACAGGAGGCCCAGACGCATAGTTTTAACCTTAAACCGTTTTAAATTCAGCTTCTGCATTATGAAAACGTTCAGTAATCGTATTGCTCGGCGTGCGGCCCATCAGGCTAACCACCACAATAGCGATACTGGCAAACAGGAAGCCTGGAATAATCTCATACAGATCCAGCCACGCGTATTGTTTCCAGACGATAACGGTGATAGCACCGATCAGCATCCCGACCAGCGCACCATTACGGGTCATTCTTGGCCACATCACCGAGATTAATACCACCGGGCCAAATGCAGCACCAAAGCCGGCCCATGCATAGCTTACCAAGCCCAACACGCGGTTATCTGGATCTGCCGCCAAAGCAATAGCAATCAGTGCAACCAACAACACCATAGCGCGCCCTACCCATACCAGTTCCATTTGGCTGGCTTTTTTACGCAGGAACGCTTTGTATAAATCTTCCGTCAGAGCGCTGGAACACACCAGCAACTGGCAACTCAAGGTACTCATTACCGCAGCCAAAATAGCCGACAGCAAAATACCGGCGATCCACGGGTTAAACAGGAGTTTGGCTAACTCAATAAATACTCGTTCACCATTTTGCGTGACACTCCCTGCCTGTTCCGGGTTGTTTTCAAAGTAGGCAATACCAAAGAAGCCCACCGCGATAGTCCCTGCCAGACAAAGGATCATCCAGGTCATACTGATGCGGCGTGCACTACGAATAGTACGGTGAGAGTCTGCCGCCATAAAGCGCGCCAGAATATGCGGTTGACCGAAATAACCTAAGCCCCAACCGAGCAATGAGAGAATGGCAACCAGATTCAGCCCTTTAAACATATCGATATTAGCGGGGTTTTTCGCGGCAATAACCATCATCGAAGTATCAATACCCCCAACCGCCAAAATAACAATAATCGGCGTCAGGATCAGGGCAAAAATCATTAATGTCGCTTGTACGGTATCGGTCCAGCTTACCGCAAGGAAACCACCAATAAAGGTATAAGCAATAGTCGCCGCAGCGCCTGCCCACAATGCAGTGCCGTAGCTCATATCAAAGGTGCTTTCAAACAAACGTGCACCGGCGACAATTCCTGAAGCGCAATAAATAGTAAAAAAGACCAGAATAACCACGGCTGATATTACCCGCAGCAATTTACTCTTATCTTCAAAACGGCTGGTGAAATAATCCGGTAAGGTCAGGGCATTATTATTGGCTTCGGTATGAACCCGTAAGCGGCCTGCCACCAGCTTCCAGTTAAGATAAGCACCCATCGTCAGACCAATGGCTATCCAGCTTTCGGAAATACCAGATAGAAAAATAGCCCCTGGCAGCCCCATTAACAGCCAACCACTCATATCGGATGCACCGGCAGACAATGCGGTAACAACACTGCCTAATCTTCGTCCACCCAGGATATAGTCATCAAAATTATTGGTTGCCCGGTAGGCCATGAGGCCAATTATTATCATCCCAAAAATGTAAACTAAAAAAGTTACCAACATTGGCGTATTCATGGTCATGCAACATCTCCATAATGCGTATTATCGTTTTAATATATCCCGCTATTGTAGTTATCTCCGCTGAGGGCGATATCAGGCTTTCTCTCTGGTTGGTCGGAACGTGACACTGAGTTGCACCAGAGATGAGCGTGGAAGCGCAAATAAACTTTCAGCACAACTATTCGCTAGCGAACGGCTATCTCGCGGCTGTTATCCTAGTGGATGAGTTTCATCACCCACAACGATTTAAACAATTTTTTTACAAAAAATTCACCCTGCATCACATTAACCGCTGTCAGAAGTTACACCTTCCATTACAAAATGAGTGACACCGAAGGTAAATGCCCCATAACCCCTACTATTGTTAGTGTTAGTCCCCCTCAAACGTAATATATAAAAAGTTCCCACCACGGCAGAATTGTTAAAAAGCAGACTGAATTCACACTTCCCTCACGCACTTGATTTAACACGGTTGCACAAAGTTGCAACATGATTGATATTATCGAAAATAAAATCATAACTCCCCTTACCAAAGGAGCCAGACCGCATGAGTAGCACCACCATGGGCGTGAAACTCGATGAAGCCACCCGCGACCGTATCAAGGCCGCAGCACAGCGTATTGACCGTACGCCGCACTGGCTGATTAAGCAGGCTATTTTTAACTATTTAGAACGACAGGAAAATGGCAGTGAATTACCTGAACTACCAACCACACATGCGGCCCCGCGATTGGAAGCAGACGACATTATTCCGCCAGCGACTGACGGTACCCACCAGCCATTTTTAGATTTTGCTGAACACGTGTTGCCACAATCGGTTATCCGCGCCGCTATCACTGCGGCCTATCGTCGCCCGGAAACAGAAGCCATTCCCATGTTATTGGCGCAGGCACGTTTACCGGTTGATGTGGCGCAAGCAACCCATTCGCTCGCCTATTCCATTGCTGAGAAACTGCGTAACCAAAAAAGCGCCAATGGCCGTGCCGGCATTGTGCAAAGCCTGTTGCAAGAGTTCTCACTCTCTTCACAAGAAGGTGTGGCATTAATGTGCCTCGCAGAAGCGCTACTGCGCATTCCTGACAAACCTACCCGTGATGCACTGATCCGCGATAAAATCAGCAATGGTAACTGGCACTCTCATCTGGGGCGTAGCCCGTCGATGTTTGTCAATGCCGCCACTTGGGGCCTGTTGTTTACCGGGCATCTGGTCTCGACCCATAACGAAACCAAACTCTCCAGCTCATTAAACCGTATTATCGGCAAAGGTGGCGAACCACTGATCCGCAAAGGCGTGGATATGGCTATGCGCCTGATGGGTGAACAATTCGTGACCGGTGAGACCATTGCTGAAGCATTGGCAAATGCCCGTAAACTGGAGGATAAAGGGTTCCGTTACTCTTACGATATGCTGGGTGAAGCTGCGCTGACTGACGCAGATGCTCAAGCTTATCTGCTCTCTTACCAGCAGGCTATTCATGCGATTGGTAAAGCGTCTAATGGCCGGGGTATTTATGAAGGGCCTGGGATCTCAATCAAGTTATCCGCTCTGCACCCCCGCTATAGTCGCGCCCAATATGAGCGAGTGATAAGTGAACTGTATCCACGGTTGTTATCACTGACCTTGCAAGCTCGTCAATATGACATTGGGATTAACATCGACGCAGAAGAAGCCGAACGTCTGGAAATTTCACTCGATCTGCTGGAAAAACTCTGCTTTGAACCCAAACTGGCTGGTTGGAACGGTATCGGCTTTGTTATTCAGGCTTACCAAAAACGCTGCCCGGCCACCATTGATGCTGTGATAGAACTGGCACAGCGCAGCCGCCGCCGCCTGATGATTCGCTTGGTCAAAGGGGCCTATTGGGACAGCGAAATCAAACGCGCCCAAATTGAGGGTTTAGAAGGTTATCCGGTTTATACCCGCAAAGTCTATACCGATGTTTCTTATCTGGCCTGCGCCCGTAAATTACTGGCAGTTCCCAGTCTGATTTACCCACAATTTGCCACTCATAACGCTCATACTTTGTCTGCTATTTATCATCTTGCCGGGCAAAATTACTACCCTGGCCAGTATGAATTTCAATGCCTGCATGGCATGGGTGAACCCCTGTATGAGCAGGTTGTCGGGAAAGTTGCCGACGGCAAGCTTAACCGCCCATGCCGTATTTACGCGCCGGTTGGCACCCACGAAACCTTACTGGCCTATTTGGTACGCCGCCTACTGGAAAACGGGGCCAATACTTCGTTTGTAAACCGTATCGCAGATAACACACTGCCGCTGGATGAGCTCGTTGCTGATCCGGTCAGTGCGGTAGAAGCCATTGCGGCAAGTGAAGGGCAGCTCGGCTTACCTCATCCACGCATTCCATTGCCGCGTGAGCTGTACGGCAAAGATAGGGCCAACTCCAGCGGGTTAGATCTGGCAAACGAGCATCGTCTGGCGTCACTCTCCAGCGCCCTACTCACCAGTGCCAGTCAGATGTGGCGTGCAGAACCTATTATCGATGCTGAGCTGGATAGTGGTGCCAAACTTGATAATAGAGTGGAACAGCCGGTTATCAACCCGGCAGAACCTGCTGATATCGTCGGTTACGTTCGCGAAGCCACTGACGCCGAAGTCAATCGCGCATTGGATGCGGCCGCCAGTGCTGGGGCTATCTGGTTTGCAACACCGCCGGTTGAGCGCGCAGCTATTTTAGTCCGCGCTGCTGAGTTGATGGAAAATCAGATGCAAAAGCTGATGGGGATACTGGTCCGTGAAGCCGGTAAAACCTTCAGTAATGCTATTGCGGAAGTTCGTGAAGCGGTTGACTTCCTGCACTATTATGCAGGAATAGTACGAACTGATTTTTCCAATGACAGCCACCGCCCACTCGGCCCGGTGGTTTGTATTAGCCCGTGGAACTTTCCGCTGGCCATATTTACCGGGCAGGTTGCTGCTGCATTAGCTGCCGGTAACAGTGTATTGGCAAAACCGGCAGAGCAAACGCCACTGATCGCAGCGCAAGCAGTACGTATCTTGCTAGAGGCTGGTATTCCTCAGGGGGTGCTGCAACTGTTACCGGGGCAAGGTGATAGCGTAGGGGCAATCTTGGTTAATGATAATCGGGTGCGCGGCGTGATGTTTACCGGTTCAACTGAAGTTGCCGCTATTTTGCAGCGCAGCATCGCGGGTCGGCTCGATCCTCAAGGCCGCCCAACACCACTGATTGCTGAGACCGGTGGCCTCAACGCCATGATTGTTGATTCATCAGCACTCACGGAACAGGTGGTGACCGATGTCGTAGCATCAGCCTTTGACAGCGCGGGTCAGCGTTGCTCTGCCTTACGTATTCTCTGCATTCAGGATGATGTTGCTGAGCACACATTAAAAATGCTGCGTGGGGCGATGGCTGAATGCCGGATGGGGAATCCGGAACGCCTGTCTACCGATATCGGGCCGGTGATTGATGCTGATGCCAAAGCCGGCATTGAGCGCCATATTCAGACGATGCGCACTAAAGGACGCAAAGTTTATCAAGCTGCCCGCGCCAACAGTCTGGATGAAAAAGAGTGGCAACGTGGCACCTTTATCAAGCCAACATTGATAGAACTGGACAGCTTTGATGAACTGCAAAAAGAAGTCTTCGGGCCAGTGTTACATGTCGTCCGTTTCCAGCGCCAAAACCTCGCCGCCTTAGTCGATCAAATCAACGCATCTGGCTACGGTTTAACCTTGGGTATTCACACCCGTATTGATGAAACTATCACCCAAATCACTGAAAAAGCAAAAGTGGGCAATCTGTACGTTAACCGCAATATGGTTGGCGCGGTTGTTGGCGTGCAACCTTTTGGGGGCGAAGGTTTATCCGGTACGGGCCCTAAAGCCGGTGGCCCCCTGTATCTGTATCGCCTGTTATGCAGCCGCCCGGAGGATGCCGTGCTCAATACGCTGGCACATCAGAATAATGAACAAGCGCAAAATGTTTCTGGTCGTGAGGCGTTGCAAACAGCTCATCACGCTCTTCTGCTGTGGGTGGGTGAACAACAAAATGGCGAATTGGCTCAGTTGACACAACGCTTTGGCGAACTGGCGCAGGGGGGGACAATCCGGTTATTACCGGGGCCAACCGGGGAGCGCAACACCTATGCCCTGCGACCTCGTGAGCGTGTCCTTTGTTTTGCGGATAATGAAGCTGACGCACTGGTGCAACTGGCGGCGGTGCTGGCAACCGGGAGCGACGTTTTATGGTCAGAAAATGCGGTACTCAAGGATCTACTACGCAAGCTACCTACAGTAGTACAATCACGCATTACCCTAGCCAATGATTGGCAAACCGCTAACGTGCCATTTGATGCTGTTATCTACCATGGTGATGCCGATCAATTGCGTACCTTGTGTGAACAAATCGCTCAAATCGATGGGCCAATTGTCTCGGTACAAGGCTTCGCCCGTGGCGAAACGAATATCTGGTTGGAACGCCTGTTAATTGAGCATTCGCTGAGCGTAAATACCGCGGCGGCAGGAGGCAATGCCAGCCTGATGACGATCGGTTAGTCTGCCGGTGAGGATAGGCAGAAGAGTAAAGCGTTCGCGCCAGGGATGGCGCGGCTCGAGCCGCCAAGGATGGGTTTACGGCGTCTTTACTGTCTGCCTGTTCTCTCCGTGGTGGGCACGTTGTCAATAACCTCTAAGGCCCTTCGGGCTTTATTTTTTTGCTCCGATAATGAACTCATCATTCTTCGATATATGCCGCATCACAGGATGTAAACACGCAATAACACCATTTTCCTCTGACCGCATCCCGCATCGTTTACTTTGCTCTCTTGTCCCCCCATGGGTAACTAACCCATTATTAATTCAAGAAAATTACTGATGCTCTGGCATGCCTAGCTTTCTTCTTAGTGAAGATATTGTGTACAACAACCCTCAGAGGTGATAATAATATTCATGGCTGATAAAAAGATTGTCGATGAAACCCATAAAATTGCTAACCGGCGTGGTAATGGTCAATTACGTCGTGAAATATGGGCTGACCCGTTAGGTGCCATCACTCGTTATAATTTAGCCTATATCAATCACTGCCTATCGCAGGGTGATAATGGTCGGGTAATCGGTTATGACAATGCCCATGGCTTCCATCACCGCCATTATTTAGGCGGGATTGAAGCAGTTGATTTTGTCAGCTTTGAACAAATAGAGGATTGCTTTCAGAAGGATTGGACTTCACTAAGGAGAAGTTAATGGACAAGCTCGTCATCAAAACAGCAACGGAAGATGATTTTTTCAAACGCGGCAAACAACTCGCTGCCCTGGCTGACACAGGAAACGCATTACCCGAGGAACACACGATTACCTTTGAGGATCCGCTGGAGATGGTGCGGGTATTAAGTGCTGCACGTATCGTTCTACTGCGGGCGGTAAAAATGTATCCCGGTTCTATCACCTCCCTTTCAACTCGATTAAAAAGGGATCGTAGTGCCGTCACCCGCGATGTAGCTATTCTGAAAAAAGCCGGTTTAGTCACCGTCGAACAAAAAGTATTACCAGGCCATGGGCGGATGAAAGAAGTAAAAACCACCGCTTATCGTCTGAAGCTCGAAGCCTTCTTGTAAAATGGGCAGATAAGGCTGGGGGCCATGCTGCCCCCTGATACTCCGGTTACCGTAGGTAGAAGACTAAAATCAAGCTAACTATTTATTATTCAAAAACTTATCAAGGAACTGTCGAGTGCGTTCATGTTGCGGGTGGGCAAATAATTCTTTGGCCGGACCTTGCTCAACAATCTGTCCGTGATCCATAAAGATAGCTCGGTCTGCCACATCGCGGGCAAAGTTCATTTCATGAGTCACGATAACCATCGTCCGTTTTTCCTCGGCCAGCGCGCGAATAGTATTTAATACTTCCCCCACCAGTTCGGGATCTAGCGCAGAAGTCGGCTCATCAAACAAAATAACCTGTGGTTGCATCGCTAATGCACGAGCTATTGCCACCCGCTGCTGCTGCCCACCAGATAAACGACGAGGATAAGCATCTTCCTTGCCACTTAATCCTACTTTTGCCAACAGCTCACGGGCACGCTTTTCCGCGAAGGCCCGCTTTTCTCCTTTAACAATAACCGGCCCTTCAGTAATGTTTTCCAGTACCGTGCGATGTGGAAACAAATTGAAGCTTTGAAACACGAATCCGACTTGTTGTCGCAATGCCCGTATCAGCCCTTGCTGCTTGCTGATAGGTATGCTGCCATCAATCTCAATTTCACCAACACGAATAATCCCCGAATCAGGGATCTCCAACAAGTTAATGCTGCGCAATAAGGTGGTCTTGCCTGAGCCACTTGGGCCGATGATAGCAACCACTTCACCACTATTGACCTCAAGATCGATACCATGCAGCACCTGCTGGCCCTTAAACTGTTTGGTCAGTTTTTTAACCTCTATGGCACTCATGGCTACTCCTGGTCCTGGCGGTTAACATGGGCTTCCAGCCGATTTTGTAATGTTGACAATAACGTCGCCATAATCCAGTAAATCAACGATGCCGCCAGATACATAGTGAAAACTTCAAATGTACGGGAGGTCACCAATTGTGCCTGCCGAAAAAGTTCAGGTACTTGAATCGTCGCCGCCAGAGAAGTGTCTTTTACCAGACCGATGAAACTGTTACCCAGCGGGGGTAATGCGGTGCGCCCGGCTTGCGGTAATATGACCCGATAAAGTGTCTGCCTGCGTGTCATACCAATACTGGCGGCGGCTTCCCATTGCCCCTTCTCAATCGACGAAATAGCGGCACGCAATGTCTCGGAGGTATAGGCAGCAGTATTAAGTGATAAACCGATCAATGCAGCAGGCATGGGGTCCAGTTCAATACCAAACTGTGGCAGACCGTAGTAGATCATAAACAATTGGGCAATTAATGGCGTGCCACGGAAAATAGAGACGTAAAAGCGAGAAAAAAGTGAAAAAGACAAGAAACGAGATAACCGCATCATTGCCAACATAAAACCTAATGCCAAGCCAAAAAACATCCCTCCCAGACTAAGCTGGAGGGTAAGCCAGGCACCTTTCAATAAAAAGGGTGCTGAATCCAGCACCAATTGAATACTTTCTTGCATTATTTGGTTACATCCGCACCAAAATATTTTTCAGAGATTTTGGCCAAAGTGCCATCTTGTTGCATCTCAGCGATAGCCTGATTGATCGCCGCTAACAACTCAGGATTGTTCTTGCGCAACGCCACACCAGATTCCTGCCGGGCAAACGCTGGGCCTGCAATGGCAAGTGTATCGTTGGTTTTCTTCACCAAATCCAATGCGGCTAAACGGTCAACCAAGATAGCATCGGTACGACCTACACGCAGATCTTGATATTTGGTTGGGTCATCATCATAGGTACGAATATCAACACCTTTCAGATTGTCACGTAACCACTGCTCATAGTTACTGCCCAAACCAACACCCACTTTTTTACCTTCCAAATCTTCGGGTTTGTTGACGTTGCCTTCGTTACCTTTTTTGGTCAATACCTGAATGCCGGAGATAGTGTAAGGAGTTGAAAAATCATATTTTTTCTTACGCTCTTCCGAGATGGTAACCTGGTTAATCGCCACATCAATGCGTTTAGATTCCAGTGAGGCCAACATACCATCCCATTTAGTCGGAGTGATTTTTGCCTTAACCCCCATGTGTTCTGCCAATGCATTGGCAAAGTCCACTTCGAAACCTGTCAGTTTTCCATCTTCGCCCTGGAAGCTGAATGGCGGATAAGTCCCCTCTAGCCCGACAATCAGGGTGCCTCGTTCTTTAACTTGACTCAACAGAGAGTCCGCAGCGTAAGACGTTACATTCAGGCCTGTTGCCAGTGCCACCGCCACCATGCCCAGAACGACCCGACGACGAACAATTGAAAAACCCATAAATACCCCGACTGTCATGTTTATTTTTGATATTCAACACTTTATCAGTGCTGTTAATGGAATAAAGGAATATAAACTAATAACGTTATCCAAAAATGGAATAAGCCATAACCAAAGGTTACACCTGTGGATGATAAGCAAATAACGCGGGCGCGCCACCGGTATGAACAAACAGAATGGGACCATCACCGCGAAATTTTTTCTGCTCAATACCATCAAGCAAACCCGCCATCGCCTTACCGGTATAAACCGGATCCAACAATATTCCTTCCAGCCTTGCCAGTAACCCGATAGCGGCCTGCCCTTCTTCATTTGGCATGCCATATTGCGGGGCAAAATAATCATCCCACAACGTAATCTCTGCTTGCGGACTATTGATCCCAAGGGATTCGGCTAGTGCTTGCTGAATATGTGTCACTTTCGGACGTTGTTCATCAGCTTTACGCGATACCGTTACACCAATCAGTTCAGTTTCAGGTAATAACTGCTGTAAACCAACAGCCAACCCTGCATGGGTACCCGCACTGCCCGAGGCCACCACCACCGAGCTAAAGGCGACATTCCCTGCCAACTGAGCAGCAATTTCCAAGGCACATTGCACATAACCCAATGCACCTAACGCATTAGAGCCACCAACAGGCACCACATACGGGCGAAAACCCTGCGCTTCAAGCCGGGTTGCCAGCTCCGCCAGTTGCTGGTCTGGAGAGTGCAATCCGTCACACATCACCACCTCAACATTAAACAAGTCCAACAGCAATCGATTGCCATTGGTCAGATAATTTGTCTGTAAGGTGCCGATTGGGTTCTCAAGTAAAGCGACACAATGCAAACCCAGCTTTGCCGCCACTGCTGCTGTTTGCCGTACATGATTAGACTGAATCGCCCCCGCAGTAACCAGTGTATCAGCGCCTTGACTCAGCGCATCAGCCGCCAGAAACTCCAATTTACGCAACTTGTTGCCCCCTAATGCCAGAGGCGTTACATCATCACGTTTGATATAAATCTCACGGCCCAGATAATCGGAAAGTCGGGATAGCTTTTCCAACGGCGTTACATTGCCAACCAGATCCAGACGCGGAAATTGCGCCAGTTTGTTTTGAAACGTCACGGGTCCCCCAGGGAATTAATGAGTTAGGTCAACTGTTACCCCAAAACTCGCCGTTGCAGGCAGTAAGCGAACGACAAATTGGTCAGGGTCCGGTTTTGGACAGCCTTTATGCTAGCCCGCAAAGTGAGCTTCAGGCAGGCTCATTAATGCCAATGAGCCTGCCTATGTCAGTGATCCGGATCACTGACCATTGCTAGCAATTCTGCCGCTTCAAGTGCGAAATGGAAATATAGATTTATCAGATGTAACACCAATAATCACTGATTTTATTATAGATGTCGGTAAACGATATTGCTGGGGAATAACATAATAGGCGGGATAATAAAACGCCCAGCAAGGGAGAGCCTTGCCAGGCGTCGCGTCATGAAGATAATGGCTTAATGGTTTCTCGTTACACCAGAAGAGCTTTCAGTGAAAAAACGTGTTTTCTCAACGGGAAGAATACCCACGATCCCGCTTAGTAATTTTTTTGCCATGCCAAATACTGATCATATTTACGCAACGCAATACGATAATTGTTATGTGCTGCATTTGGCAGTTCGTCAATAATGCGTTGATGCATGATTTCGTTGGCAAACTTTTCTGCCGGATAATTCGTCGCAACCAACATTTCATCCAGGCGACGTAAGCGCACGACATATTCGCGAACCGTACTATGACTCATCTCAGTTTGTTCAAACAAGTACTGTTTGAACGCCATAATATCAAAATAACCTGGCGTACTGTTGCAATATATTTCGCTACAAAAACGGCATAACGCGGTCAATTCATGCTGAAGTTTTGACCATACGTGATCGTCGATCGGCTGATCCATACCGGCAATAGCTTCTTTATTAATGATTTGTCCACGAAAAACCAGTGTCATACGATCGAGTTCTTTATGACAATGAGAGCAATGCGTTTGACCGTGCTTATAATCTTTTAAATAACGGCTCAGTGGCCGTTTTTTTAACTGAAGTCCTGGCATAAGAAGACCTGCATTAATAAAATAAAAACTGGGATGTCACTGAGCGGAAGTGAATTAAGCGTCGTTATTCAGGCGGGCGCGTAAGCGTTTGATCGCCTGGCTATGCAGCTGGCTGACGCGGGATTCCCCGACCTCAAGCACCGCTCCGATTTCTTTCAGGTTCAGCTCTTCCTGGTAATACAGCGTTAACACCATTTTTTCGCGTTCCGGCAATGCCTCGATCGCTTCAATCACCCGTTGACGCAGATTTCCTTCCAACAAATGTTGCAGTGGATTGGCATCTTCATGCCCTTCCAGCAAGGGCTCAACACTTTCGCCATGCTCTTCTCGCCATTCGTCGTAAGAGAACAGTTGGCTATTGTTGGTATCCAACAAAATCTGACGGTACGCTGCCAAATCTATAGCAAGAATTTGCGCCACTTCCTGCTCGGTGGCAGGACGCCCCAAACGTTGCTCGACCTGTTGCATAGCACTGGCGACTTGACGTGCATTACGCCGTACACTGCGTGGAGCCCAATCCCGGCTACGCAGTTCATCCAGCATGGCTCCCCGTATCCGCTGTACCGCATAAGTGGTAAACGCAGTCCCTTGCAAAGCGTCGTAACGCTCGACAGCATTCAGCAGACCAATACCTCCAGCCTGCAACAAATCATCCAACTCCACACTGGCCGGCAGGCGAACCTGCAAACGAAGTGCCTCATGGCGAACCAGAGGAACATAGCGTTGCCAGAGGGAATTTTTGTCCATCACGCCTTCGGCGGTATACAGATCGCTCACTAGACAGGCACCTAAGGGTAAGAGAGTCGTACCATTATCCTGTCAGGTCAGTCAGACAATCGCCGGAATAGGCCTATAAAAAGGGGGTTATTTGGCTTATGCCCGTTATTTTACGGTTAACGCATTACCAGCATTGAAAAAACAGAGTAATAAATAAATGCAAAAGACGCTGAAAATAAACAAGTAAGGTCTTATTTGAATTTATTCTCTTGGGAAATAGTTCTGTAGATTATTTCCTAAGAGCCGGGTGTCAATATTGATATAAAAACCCCGCCGAAAAAGGCGGGGCTGAATAATGTTGTGTTTCTGCGGAATTAACGCAACAGAGACAATACAGTCTGTGGAACCTGATTTGCTTGAGACAGTACAGAAGTACCTGCTTGTTGCAGAATCTGTGCACGGCTCATGTTTGAAACTTCAGTTGCGTAATCAGCATCTTCGATACGGCTACGAGCAGAAGTCAGGTTAGTTACCGTGTTGTTCAGGTTGGTTACTGCAGATTCAAAACGGTTTTGTACCGCACCCAACTGGCTACGGAAGCCGTCAACTTGCTTGATTGCCGCATCCACGGTAGCCAACGGTGAAGCCGTTGCTGCACCTGCTGGTGTATATTGGGTAGCGGCTTTTAATGTTGCAGCACTAGTAATGGTCGTATCTGCAAATGTGACTGCGCCAGCAGTACTTACTGCGCCTTTATATTGTTTACCATCAGTAGTACGAACAACATAATCATCAAACGTACCGTCTGCTTTAGCTGCCCCAACACCATGAACTGTAGAGCCTTTACCGCCAGTAATTCCATCTACAGCTGAAAGATCAAGTTTTGTCGAGGTGGTTACACCAGCAGTAGTGCTAGACAATGAGGTCAATGCGCCGGTAACGCCGCTAACAGAATAATCACCTAAACCCAGGCTCTGAGAGTCAATTTTCTGCAAGTTGATGGCGATAGTTTCGCCATCGTTCGCGCCAACCTGGATGTTCATGGTGGTGTTTTCAGACAGTACTTTGGTGCCGTTAAATTGAGTTTGGCTAGATACACGGTCAATCTCAGCAAGGCGCAGGCCAATTTCGTCCTGAATCGAATCCAGGTCAGAGCTTGAGTTGGAACCGGTGGTTGCCTGTACAGTCAGTTCACGAACACGTTGCAAGTTGTTGTTGATTTCGTTCAGAGAGCCTTCAGTGGTCTGAGCGATAGAAATACCGTCGTTTGCGTTACGTGCAGCCTGAGTCAAGCCTTTGATGTTAGAGGTAAAGCGGTTAGCAATCGCTTGACCGGCAGCATCGTCTTTTGCGCTATTGATACGCAGACCAGAAGACAAACGCTCAATGGCAGTGCCTAAAGAAGACTGGGATTTATTCAGGTTGTTCTGAGTCAGCAGAGACAAGCTATTAGTGTTAATTACCGCCATAGTATTATTCCTTAAATTCTGTTGGGTTATGGTTTGGGCTTACTGCCCACGGCTTCATCACCGTCACAACTTGTATCGGCGCTCTTTAAGGAACCTTTAGCCATTCTGGGAAATAATTTTAAATTCTCCAAAAAAGTATTCTTTCTTTCTTCTTTAATTAATGTTCTATCCAATGGAGCAAATAGCCCCCTGTTATCCCCTGTTATTCCAGCCATCATTATTTCTATTCTTTGTGTAAACTTTTCAACTTTCTGACCGATAACCTGGTATCGACATTTGAATATTAAGGATTAGACATGGCAAGTATCAGCGCATTAGGCACCGGTTCAGGATTGGAGTTAGGTACACTGCTGTCACAATTATCAGCAGCAGAACAGACACGGCTTACCCCGCTGACCACCCAACAGACCAGTTATAAAGGTAAGCTAACCGCTTATGGTGTTTTGCAAAGTGCGCTGGCCAAGCTTGAAACTGCTTCAGCTGCATTAAAAAAAGCTGACACATTGAACTCTACGGCAGTCAGCGGCAGCAATACGGCTTTCAGTGCCACGACAGACAGTGCCGCCAGTGCCGGTACTTACAGCATTGCAGTCACTAATTTGGCTAAGGCGCAATCCCTGCTATCGGCAGATGTCGCTAACTCCACCGACAAATTGGGCAATGACAACGCAACGCGCACTATTACCATTACCCAGCCGGGTAAAAAAGATCCGCTGGAAATCAGCCTAACCAGTGAGCAAACCTCTCTGACTGGCATCCGTGATGCGATTAATAAGCAGGAAGGTGGGGTTAGCGCCAGTATCGTAAAAGCAGATGATAATACTTATTATCTGGCATTAACGTCGAAAGATACCGGGACACAGTCAGAAATGACCATTAGTGTGGCCGGTGATGATACCTTAAATGATTTCCTGAACTACACCCCCAGCAGCACCGGTGGTAGTGGCGCTATGACGCAAAAAGTAAAAGCAGAAGATGCCGTATTAAGCGTTAACGGTGTCACTATTACACGTCAAAGTAATACCATTACCGATGCGCCTCAAGGTGTCACCATCAACCTGAAAGCCGTCACAAAAACGGACGCGCCAGAACAATTGAACATTGTCCGTGATAGCAGTGCCACAAAAGCCGCTATCCAAAGCTTTGTTGATGCCTATAACTCATTGCAAACAACATTCGGCTCTTTAACTAAATATACTGCGGTAGAGTCAGGTGCCGACCAGTCCACCAGCAATGGGGCTTTGGTTGGTGATGGCACATTGCGTTCTATTCAGACGCAATTAAAAAGCCAATTGGCCTCGAGTCAACCTGGGGATCTAAAAACGTTAGCCAGTATGGGGATAACCCAAGACCTCGATGGCAAGATGGTTATAGACTCCACCAAATTAGATGCCGCGTTAAAAGATAAACCCAATAGCGTAACTGCATTTTTTGTCGGTGATGGCAAGACCACCGGTTTTGCTACCCAGATGGATAACTTACTTAATACCACCTTGGATACAACAAAAGGCACGTTAAAAACCGTGACTGACGGTATTAATAAGTCATTAAAAAACCTGGATAAACAAGTTACAGCGACGACTGCCAGTATCGAAGCAACTATTGAGCGCTATAAAACCCAATTTACTCAATTGGATAAGCTAATGACGTCATTGAACAGTACAGCCAGTTTCTTAACGCAACAATTCTCTTCATAAGGATTAGAGCATGTACAACCGTTCAGGGGTCCAAGCTTATGCTCAGGTAGGAGTAGAGAGTGGCGTCATGAGTGCCAGCCCACATCAACTGATCGTGATGCTATTCGACGGGGCGCAAAGCGCCTTGGTTCGAGCCAGCATCTTGATGAGTCAAGGAGATATTCCAGCCAAAGGTGCTGCGTTATCCAAAGCCATTAATATTATCGATAATGGATTGAGCGCAGGATTGGATATGGAAAAAGGCGGCGAAATGGCTGAGAATTTATCAGCCCTGTATAACTATATGTCTCGGCGCTTGCTGCATGCCAATTTGCATAATGACGAGCAGGCAATCAATGAAGTGTCAGCCTTGCTCGAAAATATTGCGGATGCATGGCGACAAATAGGACCCAATTATCAACCCAATTAGGACCCACTTAATGGAACGTCACCAGCACCTTTTGTCCGAATATCAACAAATCCTGATACTCAGTGAGCAAATGCTTGCATTAGCCATTGAGGGGAATTGGGAGGCGCTGGTTGATCTGGAAATGACTTATCTCAAAGCCGTTGAAAGTACGGCTAGAGCCACCATTTCCTCATGTTCCTCGCTTGTATTACAAGAGTTACTACGAGAGAACTTGAAAACCATTTTAGAAAATGAAATAGAAATTAAGCGTCTATTACAGTTGCGACTGAATTCACTCAGTGAGTTGGTTGGGCAATCTACCCGGCAACAAGCCGTTAATAATACTTATGGCCAGTTCCCTGATCATGCATTGCTGCTGGGTGAAACACAGTAGCGGCCGGTTATCAGCATGATTATATCGTTTTGTTGCACACCAATTACATGCCATTGTAGCTCTTAACAAGATCATTGATTGATGCTGTCATTATTTTTAACATGGAATTATAATTAAAGTGACAAGCGCTCATTTCGAGATGGCTATTATTTATACATCTAATATTTTTCGCTAAAATAGTCGGTTACTGTGAATTTTCTATTAAAATGAGTTGCTAGTCAGCCATTCAAAGCGTAAAGATATTCTCAGACCAATATTGTGAAATGAATATCGATGGAACGTACAATTAATTTTTGCCCTGGTGTGGGTAGCTCGGCACATGTTATTCAACACACCGAGCTACTATTCACTTCAATTTATATTGAGCACCCATTGCTCATTATGGTTAACCGTGGCCATAAGACCATTCGCTGGGATAATCAGGAATGTCTTATTCAAGCAGGTGAAATAGTTGCAGTAAGTAGCGGTCAAACGATTGATATAATTAATGGCTTATCTAATGACGGACTATTTTTTAGCCACCAACTTCGCTGTGATCCTCGTTTAATAGCCACCTTTGCCAATCATCCCGCATCCGCTGGCCTTGGGTTTGTTCCTGGGGTCATGCCAGTGCGTAATTTGGCACCTGAATTTATTAATACATTCGGCAACACATTTAAAGCAATATCAGATATTGGTGATATTCCGCCGACCATTGTCAGGCATCGTATGCTTGAATTGTTACTTTGGTTAGCTCAACGTGGCGTTAAATTCATACTGAATAAAGGTAATACACTCAGTGAGAAAGTGCGCCGTTGTCTGGCTATTGATCCACATAAAATATGGTCAGCCTGTGAGGTGGCAAACCATATGGCGATGAGCGAAGTGGTATTACGGCGAAAATTAGCCACAGAAAATATACTATTACGCGATTTGATGATTGATGTTCGCATGACTAACGCCCTGCGTCTGTTACAAGGTACCGACTGGCCAATTTCATTAATTGCCAGCCAGGTTGGTTACGAGAGTGCATCACGTTTTGCTGAACGTTTTCGTAAACGTTTTGGCTTTGCCCCCACCGCTATCCGCGGACATCATCGTTTACAGGCAACAGATAATGATCCACCCCCTGACTATCACCGTTATTTAGCCCTTAATACTCCTGATATAGGGCCTAAATGAATCCATTCAGATTATATTTTCCGATATAACTAACTTAACGTCTACCAGTAAAAAACCGCAGCATCTTATTGATTCAACTAGTTCGAGTCCTTTGGACAGATAGTAATCCGGGCTGCTAAATACTGCTTTTAGATATTCTGCACGTTAAAACATTCTATTTCAGACTTTGATTGGTTTTTTCATCCAACAATTCTCACCTAAAAGTCACTAAAGTCATTATAATCATACGATTACTTATAACCAACTGAAAGTTAGGGGAATAGGTTGATTATGTCGGTACATCCTATGATTAGAGTTGATTAAATAATAAACTATCAGGGATGGCTATGATGCTAAGTAACCTGTTCGGGCTAAAAAAACGCTATCCTTTGCACATCCAGATTGCGGCTCTCTTTACTCTACTGATCGTCTCAATCGGCACTGTCATTATTATTTTCGGTCATAGCCAACTGACCAAATTGACCGAAATCAGCACCAACAGACTGTATCAAAAAACCGGAGAAGCGATCGCGGCCGAATTGGATGCAGTAACTCGGCCAATGATGATGTCAGTTAACATTCTTGCCAGTATGCAAATTACGGAATTATCGACACTTGAACAGCGAATGGCGTTTGTCAGCAAATTTATTGAAATTCTAAAGCAGAATGATTATGCCAGTGCCGTTTATAGTGCTTATCCCAACGGGGATTTATTTATGTTACGGCGTCTAACCGAAGCTAACCGTATCCTCTTTCATGCCCCTGAAGATGCCGAGTGGATGATTCAAAGCAATCGTTATCTTGATAGCTTGCCGGAAAAACGTTTTATTTATCTTAATAAACAGCAGCAAGTGATTGCTGTTATGCCGCGAGATAACGATAATTACGATCCCCGTCAGCGTGATTGGTTTATTCTGGCCTCAGCAAGCCCTAGCCTCGTTACCTCCCCTATTTATATTTTCAAAGGTACCGGTGAAGCTGGCTTTACTTATAGCCGTCAGGCAGAAAATAAACAGGCTATCATTGGGCTCGATGTTTCTCTGGCCTCTCTCTCTCAGTTTTTAATACGACAAAATCTTCCCACCGAGAGCCAGGCTATTATTATTAATTCCCGTGGTGAGGTCATCGCCAGCCTACCGAAATCTAAAGAAAATACGGTGATAGACAAACAATTCCCAGTATTACAGGTGCTGCTAAATAGCAAAAAAAATAGTCCTGTAAGCAGTAACATAGAAGGGAGTGACACTAACCGCAGCATCATGTTTGACGCGCAAAATCAGCATTGGTACGGCTCAGTTGTCGATATTAATAATAGCGGTAATACCTACCAGTTAGTTATTGCAACACCAGCCAGCTATCTCACTGCCGATGCAAATTCTATTCGTAATCATTCGACTTTTATCGCATTTATTCTGTTGATGCTCAGTCTGCCACTGGTATGGTATTTCTCCAGAAAAATATCTAAGCCTCTTATTCGTCTCCGTCAAGATGCCGATTCTATCAGTAACCTGCATTTTGAAGAGCATGAAGTAGAGCACTCCGTAATTGAAGAAATCGATGAGTTGCACAAATCAATGTCAAAAATGAAATCGACACTGAAACAGTTTATTTCGATGGGCAATATGCTGACAGCAGAAAACAATTTCGTCCGTCAGATGCAGGGGTTATTAAGCGAAACAACCAATATCGCGGCCATGACAGGAGGGATTATTTTCCTGGCAGATAAAGATGCAGAAACCTTTACACCGACAGCATTTCGCTGGAATGGCGGAAACATCCCGGTCGCAGAAATGTCTTCCTTGCAGATTAAAGAAGATAAACTGACTACCTTCCTGCCAGTATTAGCGGGGGAGACCATTGTCGGAACCCTCAATAAAGAGAATATAGTCGGTCAGTTATATGATTTCCTACAACCTTATTTGCCATTACGTTTTATTGCTGTGCCGATGAAAACGCATGATGACCAGTTGTTAGGTTTTTTATTGTTATTTAACCCTTATGAATTGAATGCTGAACGTGAGCGCTCGAAAATTCAGTTGGTTAATGCTCTGGTTGGCAGCTTATCGGTCTCAGTGGAAACACAGCGATTACTGCAAGAACAAAAAAATCTGCTCAATGCGTTTATTGAGCTTATCGCCGGAGCAATTGATGCCAAGAGTGCTTATACCGGCGGGCACTGCCAGCGAGTCCCTGAAATAACCAAAATGCTCGCCCGTGCGGCGGTGAATATTAACGAAGGACCTTTTGCCAACTTTACCTTATCAGAAAATGAGTGGGAGGAACTGCATACGGCCTGCTGGTTACATGACTGTGGCAAGATTACGACACCCGAATTTGTGGTTGATAAATCAACAAAGCTGGAATTAATCTATGATCGTATTCATGAAATACGCATGAGATTTGAAGTATTAAAACGTGAAAAAGAAATTGCTTTCTTACGTCACCCTAGTTCGGGAGTTGCCAGCGAGGCTGAGCAACAGTTGCTGGCTGACGAATTACGTCAGCTTGATGAAGACTTTTACTTTATCGCTAACTGTAATGTCGGCGGAGAATTTATGTCTGATGAAGCTATCGCGCGCATCCAGCAAATTGCCGGTTACCGTTGGACACGTACATTAGATGATAATGTCGGGATCGCGCATGAAGAGCAACTCCGTAAAGCCAGACAACCCGCCACTCCATTGCCAGTACAAGAACCGATGCTGGCAAATAAGCCAGAACATATTATTTATCGCGGTAATAAAGACAAGCGGCCGGAATATTATGATTTTAAAGTACAGGAACCGACTTTCCTCTATAACCGTGGAGAGATTTATAACCTCAGTATTCGCCGTGGGACACTGACAGACGAAGATCGTTATAAAATAAATGAACACATTATGCAGACTATTGTGATGTTAAAAAAATTACCTTTCCCACGTACCATGGCGAATGTCCCGGTTATCGCAGGTGGACATCATGAACGCATGGACGGTAAAGGCTACCCTTATCAACTCAACTATAAACAAATGAGTATCCCGGTGCGGATGATGGCTATTGCCGACGTATTTGAAGCACTAACCGCCGCCGACCGCCCTTATAAACCAGGAAAGTTATTATCTGAAGCACTGAATGTTATGGTTAATATGGTGAATGAAAATCACCTGGATCGCGATCTGTTTATTTTATTCCTGCAATCTGGCATCTGGCACGAATATGCTGTTGCTCACCTGCAAACCGATAAAGTAGATCCTATTGATATCTCAGTCTTGCTGCAAAGAATTGTCCACCAGAATATCTCGCTGGCAGAGATAGCTTAGAACACAAGAAAGAGAGAGTCATCGCCGGACAGTGACGCTATGCTAACTCTCATACTGAAAGGCTTTTATTGGAGTGAGTACATGTTCTATCGCTACGGTGAAACAGAAATTAATCATCTTAAACGGCGGGATAAGAAGCTGGCAGCCGCCATCGAACGCTTAGGGATGATCACCCGTCCTTTATCGCCTGATTTATTTGCCGCATTGATAAGAAATATCGTTGACCAACAAATTTCGGTTAAGGCGGCACTTACCGTCAATGCCCGTCTGGTGGCATTACTGGGGGGGGTTACGCCGATAAATATTGCCGCAACACCGATAGAAGCTATCCAAGCTTGCGGGATGACAATGCGCAAAGCCGGATATATTAAAGGCGCGGCAGATGCTGCACTTAATGGCTCGCTGGATTTACCCGCTATTGCGTTGTTACCCGATAATGAGGTTATTACCCAACTATCGAGCCTGAATGGTATCGGCATCTGGACCGCAGAAATGCTATTGATATCATCACTCTCCCGCCCGGATGTACTTAGTTGGGGTGATTTGGCGATCCGTCGTGGCATGATGAATTTATATCACCATAAAACGCTGCCGCGTGAACGTTTTGAAAGATACCGCCGCCGCTATGCCCCCTATGGAACAACAGCATCCCTTTATCTATGGGCGCTATCACACGAAGATGAGTGAGAACAGTGAGACAGTTGAAATTACCCCCCACATTCTCATGCTTAAAGCTCGGCATTGCTCAGGATAATGCCTTCAATACCAACCTATCAACACTGCCGCTCGCGTTAAACCCCCATATTCATCACATCTTGATAAGCTGCAACCAGCTTATTACGAACCTGAATACCCAGTTGCAAAGAGACTGATGATTTCTGCATATCCACCATCACATCATTTAAACCGACACCGGGTACACCCAATTCAAAATTCTGTGCCTGAGTGCGGGCATGTTGCTGATTTTCACTGATCTTGCCGATAGCTGCTTTCAATTCGCTGGCAAAACCGGTCTCTGCTGGCAACATTTTCGCCGAACCCGATGCCTGCAATGCCGTGACCTGCAACTGTTGTAAAACCCCTTCAATAGCTTGAACCGACATGCTCTTCCTCAGAATACGTAGTGGGTCAAATAACAAGTTGATCGAATCAAACGTGATCAACTAACAACCTGGCAAGCAACTACGCTAATGCGGTTATTCACTCCCCGCCACGTATCACTATTTTCAGGATGACACCCTAACACATCATTTTTGTGCTAAAGCGGCTAATTAGGCCCAAAAATACCGGCTTATTGAGCCATCGAATTCCTCTTTTACAGCAAATAATGGCATGCCCATAAAAGGGGGAGAATCGCTATTGACGCTTTATCGCTCACAGCACTTGGGAGTCTGTTTTGTTTCGACACATTAGTTATATAAAAAATACTAACTCAAACGTTGTTCAGCTTGGCCAAGGACGTGTATGAATGCCTCGATAACTGGCGGTGAAAATCGTGAAAACACCTTTACGACAACGCTGACACGCCTACGTGCGAACCCAAAAATCCCACTGCTGATCGCGGCGGCGGCGGCCGTCGCTATTCTTGTCGCGCTGATGTTATGGGCTAAAAGCCCGGATTACCGCGTCCTTTATAGCAATCTGAGTGATCGTGACGGGGGTGATATCGTCACGCAACTGACGCAACTGAATATCCCTTATCGCTTCGCTGATAGTGGCGGCGCGTTGTTGATCCCGGCAGACAAGGTGCATGAAACCCGTCTGCGTTTAGCGCAACAAGGTTTACCTAAGGGGGGCGCAGTGGGTTTTGAATTGCTGGATCAGGAAAAATTTGGTATCAGCCAATTCAGTGAACAAGTGAACTACCAGCGAGCATTGGAAGGTGAACTGTCTCGCACTATCGGCACCCTGGGGCCGGTGATGAATGTGCGGGTTCATTTGGCCATGCCAAAGCCTTCCCTATTTGTGCGCGAACAAAAATCCCCTACTGCCTCGGTAACACTGGCTTTGCAACTAGGCCGTGCGCTCGATGACGGGCAGATTAACGCTATCGTCTATATGGTATCCAGCAGTGTGGCCGGTTTGCCTCCGGGCAATGTAACGGTCATTGACCAAACAGGTCGTTTGCTGACGCAATCCGATAGCGCAGGTCGCGACTTAAATGCAGCACAACTCAAGTTTACCAACGAAGTCGAAAACCGCTTCCAGCGCCGTATTGAAACCATACTGGCCCCGATGGTCGGTAACGGTAATGTCCATGCTCAGGTCACGGCACAAGTTGATTTTGCCAGCCGTGAGCAGACCGATGAAGAGTACAAGCCTAATCAGGCCGCCAACCAAGGCGCGGTACGCTCTCAGCAAGTCAGTAATAGTGAGCAACTGGGTGGCACCAATGTCGGTGGCGTACCGGGCGCATTATCTAATCAGCCTTCTGCCACGCCGGTCGCACCGATTGAAGTGCCTCAGCCCGTTCCCGCTGCCGGTGCTGCGGCGAATACCGCAAATCGCCCTGCGGCCACAACCGCAGCCAGATCCACGGCAACGTCAAGTAATAACCGCCACGACCAAACCACCAATTTCGAAGTCGATCGCACTATCCGTCATATCCAGCAACAAGCTGGCATGGTGCAGCGTTTGTCGGTCGCGGTGGTCGTCAATTATGGCAGTGATAAAGCCGGTAAGCCGATTGCCTTAACCAAAGATCAATTGGCACAGGTGGAATCTCTGACTCGCGAGGCGATGGGCTTCTCTACTGTTCGTGGCGACTCATTAAATGTGGTGAACACACCATTTAACGCCACCGATGAAGCCAGCGGCATTGCTCTGCCCTTTTGGCAACAACAATCGTTCTTTGATCAATTGCTAAATGCCGGGCGTTATCTGCTTATCGTGCTGGTGGCATGGATCTTATGGCGCAAATTAGTGCGCCCAATGATGGCCAAGAAGCAAGTTGCGGACAAAGCCGCCGCATCGGTCAATAACATGGTTCAGACCGCAGTCGCGTCTGAAACAGCGAAACAGAGTAAAGAAGAGCTGGCCCTGCGTAAGAAAAATCAGCAACGGATGAGTGCTGAAGTTCAGGCCCAGCGTATACGCGAACTTGCGGATAAAGACCCACGTATTGTTGCGCTGGTTATCCGTCAATGGATGAGTAATGACCAATGAGCCTGACCGGAACTGAAAAAAGCGCCATCATGCTGATGACTCTGGGTGAAGACCATGCAGCCGAGGTGTTTAAACACCTCTCCTCGCGTGAAGTGCAACAGCTCAGTACCACCATGGCCAGTATGCGTCAGGTTTCTCACCAGCAACTGGTTGATGTATTGGCTGAGTTTGAAGACGATGCCGAGCAATATGCCGCACTGAGTGTGAATGCCAGCGATTACCTGCGCGCCGTGCTGATAAAAGCGTTGGGGGAAGAGCGGGCATCCAGCCTGTTGGAAGACATTCTGGAATCACGCGAAACCACCAGTGGCATGGAAACACTCAACTTTATGGAACCGCAGATGGCGGCAGATCTAATCCGCGACGAACATCCGCAGATCATCGCCACCATTTTGGTTCATCTGAAACGCGGTCAGGCTGCCGACATTCTGGCACTGTTCGACGAACGCTTGCGTAACGATGTCATGCTGCGTATCGCAACCTTTGGTGGTGTCCAACCGGCGGCACTGGCTGAACTTACCGAAGTGTTGAACAATCTGCTTGACGGCCAGAATCTTAAACGCAGCAAAATGGGCGGTATCCGTACTGCGGCCGAGATTATCAACCTGATGAAAACCCAGCAGGAAGAGACCGTTATGGACGCGGTGCGCGAATACGACGGCGAGCTGGCGCAGAAGATTATCGACGAAATGTTCCTGTTCGAGAATTTGGTCAGTATCGACGACCGCAGTATTCAGCGTTTGCTACAAGAGATCGACAACGAATCACTGTTGATCGCACTGAAAGGGGCCGATCAGGCATTGCGCGAGCGTTTCCTCAGCAACATGTCACTGCGTGCGGCAGAAATCCTGCGCGACGATCTGGCAACCCGAGGACCGGTACGTATGTCACTGGTCGAGAACGAACAAAAAGCTATCTTGCTTATCGTCCGTCGTCTGGCGGAAAGCGGCGAGATAGTGATTGGCGGTGGCGAGGATATCTATGTCTGACAGGATAAATGCTCTGCCCTGGCAACCCTGGTCACTCAACGACTTTGCCAGCCAATCAAATACGACGCCAGAAGCGCAGGCCACGGATATCAGCATGCTGTTTACTGATGAGCTGGATAGCGCTAGCGATACCGCGTCAACAGAGGTTAATGAACAGCAGGCATTAGTCAATCTGCAAATCGAAGCCGAGAAACAAGGTCGTCAGCAAGGATTTGCCAAAGGCTTGCAAGAAGGGCTGGATAAAGGTTACCAAACCGGTCTGGAGGAAGGTCATCAACAAGCACTGGCCGATGCTCAGAAGGAACTGGCCCCAATAACGGCACACTGGCAACTGATGGTAAACGATTTCCAAAGCACGCTTGATGCACTGGATAGCGTCATTGCCTCACGGTTGATGCAAATGGCATTGGCGGCAGCGAAACAAATTCTGGGGCAACCGGCAATTTGTGATGGCACCGCATTACTGGCCCAAATCCAGCAACTGATCCAGCAAGAGCCAATGTTTGCCGGTAAGCCACAATTGCGGGTGAATCCCGATGATTTAGCCGGGGTTGAACAACGTTTAGGCACCACCCTGAGTCTGAATGGTTGGCGCTTATTGGGTGACAGTCAAATTCATTCCGGCGGGTGCAAAGTCAGTGCCGAAGAAGGTGATTTGGATGCCAGCCTGGCCACCCGTTGGCATGAGCTATGCCGTCTGGCCGCACCGGGAGAGTTATGATGACCGCGCGCCTTGGCCGCTGGTTGGCCTCTTTGGATAAATTCGAAGCACGTATCAGCCAGTCAACCACTATCCGCCGTTACGGGCGGTTGACCCGTGCCACCGGTTTAGTGCTGGAAGCCACCGGGCTGCAACTGCCGCTAGGGGCAACCTGCCTGATTGAGCGCCACAGCAACGGTGAAGTACAAGAAGTTGAGAGTGAAGTGGTCGGTTTTAACGGCCAACGTCTGTTTCTAATGCCACTGGAAGATGTCGAAGGTATTGTGCCCGGAGCCAGAGTGTATGCGCGGGTAACGGCCGGTGGCAGCACTGCCAGCAAACAATTACCCCTCGGCCCGGAATTACTTGGCCGGGTACTGGATGGCAGTGCTAAACCCCTTGATGGTTTACCCGCACCGGAAACCAGCTATTCTGCGCCACTCATTACCCCCCCGATAAATCCATTGCAACGTACCGCTATTGAGCAGGTATTGGATGTTGGCGTGCGCACCATCAATGCTCTACTGACCGTGGGTCGTGGGCAGCGCATGGGCCTGTTCGCCGGTTCCGGGGTAGGTAAAAGTGTGTTGCTGGGCATGATGGCCCGTTATACCAAGGCCGATGTGATTGTGGTGGGGCTGATTGGTGAGCGTGGCCGTGAAGTAAAAGATTTTATCGAAAATATTTTAGGCCCTGAAGGCCGCGCCCGATCCGTGGTCATCGCCGCCCCTGCCGATGTATCCCCCTTACTGCGCATGCAGGGAGCCGCCTACGCGACCCGCATTGCCGAAGATTTCCGCGATCGTGGTCAGCACGTACTGCTTATCATGGACTCCCTGACCCGCTATGCCATGGCACAACGTGAAATCGCTCTGGCTATCGGCGAGCCACCGGCCACCAAAGGTTATCCACCCTCGGTATTCGCCAAGCTACCGGCGCTGGTTGAACGGGCAGGTAACGGCGTAACCGGGGGCGGCTCCATCACCGCCTTTTATACCGTCTTAACCGAAGGTGATGACCAACAGGATCCCATTGCTGACTCGGCACGCGCCATTCTCGACGGGCATATCGTGCTATCACGCCGCCTGGCTGAATCCGGCCACTATCCGGCCATCGATATTGAAGCCTCTATCAGCCGTGCCATGACATCGCTGATCGATGAAAACCACTACAGCAAAGTTCGCCAGTTCAAACAGTTGCTTGCCAGTCATCAGCGTAACCGCGATTTGGTCAGTGTCGGTGCCTATGCCGCCGGTAGTGATCCGTTGCTGGATAAAGCCATTGCGTTGTACCCGCAAATGGAAATCTTTTTGCAACAAGGCATGTTTGAACGCAACAGCTACGATGATGCCTGTCAGCATCTGAAAAGCCTGTTTCCGGGCTAATAAAATAAGTTTCCCGGTTGATAGCTAACCCCCTGCGGCTTCAAATGCGAAATATATGCCCAAAGTGATTGGTGTTGCAGGTAGGCGGCAAGTGAATGAATCCCGATGAGCTGACTTTCGTCAGTGATTCGGGTAAGTGAACGTAGCTAACAACCCTGCGGCGTCAAGCACGAAGGGCATTGAGGAATACCATGAAAAGTCAGTCACCTCTCGTCACTCTGCGCGACCTGGCTCAAAAGGCGGTCGCGCAGGCAAGCACACAACTGGGCCAGGTTCGTCTGTCTTATCAGAGTGCTGAGCAGCAACTCACTATGTTGTTGTCTTATCAGGATGAATACCGGGTGCAATTGAATGACACGCTGAGTAATGGGATGGCCTCTTCCCGTTGGCAAAATTATCAACAATTTATTCAAACGCTGGAACAAGCCATTGAACAGCATCGTCATCAATTGGCTCAGTGGAACGTCAAAGTAGAACTGGCCGTTAAGCATTGGCAAGAAAAGCAACAACGGTTAAACGCATTCGAAACCTTGCAAGAGCGAGCTGAAACGACCCAACGCCTGCATGACAACCGTTTGGATCAAAAATTGATGGATGAGTTCGCTCAGCGTGCCTCACAACGGAGTCTTAATTCATGAATCTGTCCTTATTGCCTGCCACCGCAACTGCCAGTGAAACCGAGAGCGCATCACCCTCTTCATCCATTGCGGCCTTGTTTACCGACGCGGGATTACCGGCTGATTTTGCCAAACTGTTGGGCGACCAACTGGGTAAAGAGCTGACCGCCATAGATGCGTCGACACTGAAATCATCGCTGGCAGCCACTACCGATATCACGGCCGAGGTCGACGGTGAAAAATCAAACACCGGTAACAGTAAACTGAATCAGTTGTTGGCGGCATTAGGTGACATCAGTGCCACGCTGCCTGCGGGCCTGACTCACGCAGGGCAAACCGGGGACGCTGCTGGTGTAAAGAAAAGCACGGTAAATGATGACAGCGCGATAGATAAAACGCGCGATTTCGATAAAACCACCGATAAAGCGGATCTCAGTGCATTGCAAACGTTGTTAGCCATGCTGCCGCATCAGGTTGCCACCACCTTGGGAACCCAGCCAAAAGCCATTCAGACCACCAGTAATGGCCTGAATGACCGTAAAGCCGCGACCACACAAGATGCTGCCACGCTCACCAGCCTGACGTCACAAGATAAAGGTTTAGCGGCATTGATTAGCAGCTCGGTAGGTAATGTGAAAAATGATAAAACCACCAACAGTGACCTGCTACCGACTGCTGCGGGTAAGACTAAAACGACGCCTGCACCGGATAAACTGACCCGCCTGGCAATGGCACAAGATGCCGATAACACGCTTGCGGCGAAAGCCGTTCCGCTAACTGCGCCAGCGACCGCGGCCCTGACCACTGCTGCTGTGGATAAAACCGGGGTCAGTTCAAGTTCTGCAACCGTAACCCCCTCTCTTCCTCCGGTTTCCAGCCCGGTTATAACCACCACCAGCAGCGGTCAGGTCAGCGTACCGGTTAGTGGCCACTTAAGCGCTCAGTTAGGCAGTCAGGAATGGCAGCAGTCCCTTGGGCAACAAGTGGTTATGTTCAGTCGTAACGGCCAGCAACATGCTGAGTTACGGCTACATCCGCAGGAATTGGGCGCATTACAGATCAGTCTGAAAATGGAAGATAACCAGGCACAATTGCACTTCGCCTCAGCCCACAGCCAAGTACGTGCAGCCCTTGAAGCCGCGATACCGAGTTTACGTAGCGCATTGGCAGAAAGCGGCATTCAGTTGGGCCAAAGCAGTGTCGGTAGTGAAGGACAATGGCAACAGGCACAGCAGCAGAGCCAACAAAATCAGCAGGGCCTGGCATCTCGTGGGCAGCCCGCTTACGGTGAAACGGCATCCGGCGACGTGATGACCAGCACACCATTAATCACCCCTACGGCATTGCAATCATTGGCCAATGGCAATGGTGGTGTTGATATTTTCGCCTAAAGCGAGGGGTTAATGGCAGCAAAAGGTGACAAACGAGTAAGTTAGGCGGTTTTTCTCCACCTATTCTGCCTATTGGCATTAAATATTCGCGGGATAATCATCAGTAATAATTCGGATAACCTGGGGTGATTTGTCCCCGGTTATTATCGTGATCCACCGGTTTGATACCGAAATAGGAATTTATCTTCTCCATGTCTGAAAATACCTTCCCGGCCAAGCGTAAGAGTTCGATCTGGGTGATCCTGCTGGTACTGATTGCGGTGGCAGCAACTGCGGGTGGCGGCTATAGCTGGTGGATGCTCAATAAGAGTCAACCTGTCAGCGCGAAAGCCGCGCCTGCGATCCCGGTGTTCATGCCGCTGGAGACCTTTACGGTCAACCTAATCACGCCCGATAATAATCTGGATCGGGTGCTTTATATTGGCTTAACCTTAAGGCTACCCGACGAGACAACGCGAACAAGACTCAATGATTATCTGCCGGAAGTTCGCAGCCGCTTGCTGTTGCTGCTCTCCCGTCAGTCTGCCGATAGCCTGTCTAATGAAGAAGGCAAACAGCGTTTAGTCGGTGAAATTAAAAACGTACTTAGCCCGCCAATGGTTAAAAGCCAACCTAATCAGGTAGTCAGCGATGTGCTGTTTACCGCATTTATATTGCGATAATCATTATGGCCGATAGCATTCTTTCACAAGCAGAGATTGACGCACTGTTAAACGGTGACAGTGGTGACGATGAGCCCGTTGCTGTCACCGGCGATGAAACAGACGTTAAACCTTACGATCCGACGACCCAGCGACGTGTAGTCCGTGAACGCCTGCATGCGCTGGAAATCATTAACGAGCGCTTTGCGCGCCAGTTCAGGATGGGGCTGTTTAACCTGCTCCGTCGTAGCCCGGACATCACTGTCGGGCCGATCAAAATTCAGCCATACCATGACTTTGCCCGTAACCTGCCGGTACCCACTAATCTCAATCTGGTGCATCTGAAGCCATTACGCGGGACCGCGTTGTTCGTTTTCGCGCCAAGTTTGGTCTTTATTGCCGTTGATAACCTGTTTGGTGGCGATGGCCGTTTCCCGACGAAAGTAGAAGGCCGTGAGTTTACCCACACCGAACAACGCGTGATTAATCGGATGTTGCGGTTGGCGCTGGATGCTTACCGTGATGCCTGGGCTGCCATCTATAAAATAGATGTGGAATATGTCCGTTCTGAAATACAGGTGAAATTCACCAATATCACCACCTCTCCCAATGACATTGTGGTCACCACGCCTTTCCATGTGGAGATTGGTACCCTGAGTGGTGAATTTAACATCTGTATTCCCTTTGCCATGATCGAACCGTTGCGTGAGCTGCTGACAAATCCACCGTTAGAAAACTCCCGTCAGGAAGATAGCCACTGGCGTGAAACACTGGTCAAACAGGTGCAGCATTCCGAACTGGAGTTGGTGGCTAATTTTGTTGATATCCCACTGAGACTGTCACAGATACTCAAGCTGCAACCGGGGGATGTGTTACCGATAGATAAACCAGATCGACTGATTGGTCATGTCGACGGCGTACCGGTACTGACCAGTCAGTACGGGACATTAAACGGGCAATATGCCCTACGAGTTGAACATTTGATTAACCCTATTTTGAATGCTCTGAATGAGGAACAGCCCCATGAGTGACCCTAAGCTTCCGTCTGGTGATGGAAAGGAATCCGTTGACTCCCTGTGGGCTGATGCGTTTGATGAGCAACAAACAGCGGAAAAAACAGCGGCCACCACCGACGGCGTATTTAAATCACTGGACGCGTCGGATGCTCTGGGTAACCTACAGGATATCGATTTAATTCTGGATATCCCGGTAAAGCTGACCGTTGAACTGGGCCGCACCAAAATGACCATCAAAGAGTTACTGCGTCTGTCGCAAGGCTCGGTAGTTTCCCTTGATGGTCTGGCGGGCGAACCACTGGATATTTTGATTAACGGTTATCTGATTGCTCAGGGTGAAGTAGTGGTAGTCGCTGACAAATACGGCGTTCGTATTACTGACATTATTACGCCGTCAGAACGTATGCGTCGTCTGAGCCGCTAATGACCGCGGCACAGGCAGCGACAGCACCGGCTACCGGGTTTACGGCCAGTCATCCCGGTCTTTCCGTACAACAGACGGCTCCGGCAATGCCCGCAGGCTCGGTATTGACACAGGTTGGCAGTGTGTTGGGGGGGATTTTACTGCTGATACTGTGTGCCGCCTGGCTGATACGCCGTTTAGGTTTTGCTCCGCAGGCCCGTAACAACAAGTTATTGAATATTAAGGCCAGTTGTCAGGTCGGTCAACGTGAGCGGGTCGTCATTGTCGAAGTGGATAACACCTGGTTGGTGTTAGGCGTAACCGCACAACAGGTGACGCAACTGCATACTCTGCCCCGCCCTCAGGTTGATGAAGCACTTACCGCAGTGTCGCCAGACAGCGCAAAATCCGCGGATTTTCGTCAGCTACTCAATAACCATCTGTTTAATAAAAAATTGAAACATCCGGAAAAATCGGCATGACCCCCCTTGTTAGTCACAAATTGGCCTGTTGGTCACGGCCCCATCGCCTGTTGCGCAGGGTAATGAATAAAATCACGTTGGCACTGTTCGCCTTACTCTGCTCCCCAGCGGTATTGGCACAACTCCCCGGCATCATCAGTCAGCCATTAGCGAATGGCGGGCAGAGTTGGTCGTTACCGGTACAAACGTTAGTCTTTATCACTACCTTAAGTTTTCTACCGGCCGCCTTGCTGATGATGACCAGCTTTACCCGCATCATTATTGTGCTTGGTTTGCTGCGTAACGCACTGGGTACCCCCTCGGCACCACCGAATCAGGTGATGCTGGGTCTGGCACTGTTTCTGACATTTTTTATTATGTCGCCGGTATTTGACAAAGTGTATCAGGATGCTTATCTGCCCTTCAGTCAGGACAAGATGAGTATGGAAGTGGCGATGGATAAAGGCTCGCAACCGCTACGTGAATTTATGCTGCGACAGACTCGCGAGTCAGATTTAGCGCTGTATGCCCGGCTGGCAAATCTACCGCCATTGGAAGGGCCGGAAGTGGTACCTATGCGTATTCTGCTACCGGCTTATGTCACCAGCGAGCTAAAAACCGCCTTCCAAATCGGTTTTACCGTGTTTATTCCGTTTTTGATTATCGACCTGGTGGTCGCCAGCGTGCTGATGGCGCTGGGGATGATGATGGTACCGCCCGCCAGTATCTCACTGCCTTTCAAACTAATGCTATTTGTACTGGTTGATGGTTGGCAGTTGTTACTGGGGTCGTTGGCACAGAGTTTTTATAGCTAATTAACCAGGGTTATAAACCGTATTTTTACATCTCATTTATAACGGTTGAGCAAGGGGTAAAAACGTCATGACACCAGAATCGGTAATGGCCCTCGGCGTCGAGGCAATGAAAGTCGCCCTGGCCCTGGCTGCGCCATTATTGCTGGCCGCGCTAATAAGTGGCTTGATTGTCAGCCTGTTACAGGCGGCAACGCAGATTAACGAAATGACATTATCATTTATCCCGAAAATACTGGCGGTATTCACGACTATGGTGATTGCTGGCCCGTGGATGCTGAACCTGATATTGGACTATATGCGTAATTTGTTCACCAGCCTGCCCACGTTGATTGGCTGAATATGCTCTCCATTGATACCACCCAACTCGGTGCCTTAGTCAGCCAGTATTTTTGGCCATTAATTCGCGTACTGGCGTTGATAGCCAGCGCGCCGGTATTGAGCGAGAAACAAATAAACCGCAAAGTCAAAGTAGGTTTGGCGGTATTGATCACTTTTCTGATTGCCCCCTCCTTGCCTCCGGTCAATATTCCTTTAGTCTCCAGTGGTGCGGTTTGGGTTATCGCTCAGCAGGTGTTGATCGGTGTGGCTATCGGCTTGACCATGCAATTTGCTTTCGCCGCCATCCGGCTCGCCGGTGAAGTCATTGGTCTACAGATGGGGTTGTCTTTCGCCACCTTCTTTGACCCCTCCGGCGGGCCAAATATGCCGGTTCTGGCCCGATTACTCAACTTGCTGGCCATGTTGTTATTCCTCACTTTCGATGGTCATTTATGGTTAATTTCACTGTTGGCCGACAGTTTCCACACCCTCCCCATCCAGTTCGAGCCGCTTAACGGCAACGGTTTTCTGGCATTAACGCAAGCAGGTTCATTAATTTTTATGAATGGACTGATGTTGGCATTGCCACTGATTACCCTGTTGTTAACGCTGAATATGGCATTGGGGATGCTTAACCGCATGACACCGCAACTTTCGGTATTCGTCATCGGCTTCCCGTTGACGCTGACGGTGGGTATTATTTCTCTGGGATTAATCATGCCGTTACTGGCACCCTTTACCGAGCACTTGTTCAGTGAGCTCTTTGACCGACTGGCGAGCGTATTAAGTGGTTTGGCAAGTTGACTGATCGATATGTGCATATACCGGTCATACTTCAAGCTGCATGTGCGTTGGCTAGGTTCAATCACTCGAATCACTTGCTACAATTCACTCTATACATAAGGTTCCACATAGCGTCTAAATTTATTAACATAAGCTAATTCTGTAAAACTAAAAAATACAAATAATGAAGATATAAAATAAAAAACCACAATATAAATAAACAAAAGAAATAATATCAATAATTATTTACATCATGAGTTGTGAGGAAAGTTTTATAACTGACAGGCAGAGGGGCTTAGGGGATCCAAAAAGAGCTATGTCACCCAAACCTTAGTGGGAAAATAGGGCACACCAAAAAGTATATCCGCTTGTTTATTTTCAACCTACGGCACCCTTAACAGGGAGCCTGTGGGGCTGGCCCACAGGCTGAAAACGGATTATTTATTCAGTTGGAACAGAGACAAACCTTGCATATTGGTGAAAGTGGTATAGGACGCCTGTAATGCGGCTTGCTGCATGACATATGAAGAGATGGCAGAGTTCCAATCGACATCTTCCAGGTCACTCAACCGCTGCTTGTTTATCAACGTACGATCCCCCCCCAGACTGTCCAGGTTATCTAACTCCTGCAACTGAGTACCAATCTCTGCCTGCACCGATAACACGTTATTCAGTGAGTTAGCCATACCACGGATACCTTTATCCAGATCCGCCGTCGCCTGTTCTTTAACAGCATCGGACGCACCTTGCATTGGGGTCTTCAGCGATTTCAATACAGTATCAATAGTATTAAAGATATTGTTTTCAGCCGCCACCGGATCACCATTAGCATCATCAGGCTCTGGCTTCGCATTGCTGGTCAACGCCATAAATACGCTGTCACCGGTGTGTCCGACGGTAATGGAACGATTGGCATCAACTTTTTGGTCAATCGCGACCGTACCTCCGACATAAGTTACCTCGCCGGTATCACTGACGGCGAATGGGGGGTTATCACTTTTAAAACCAGCAAAAATGTAACGGCCATTGCCATCAGTGGTATTCGCCTGATTAACCAGTTGGTCTTTCAAACCCTGCAACTGAGTGGCATAAGAGGCACGGTCATCGTCACTCAAAACATCACTTTTGGCACTGATAATGAGGGTTTGAATTGACTGAATAGTATTGGTGGCCTGCACCAGCACCGTGGTTTCCAGTGATGAGCTTTGACGAGCAAAACTACGGGCCAGGGTGTATTGGTTATTTTCAGATTCAGACTGTGACACCAACACGGCCTGTGAAGCCGCCATCGGGTCATCAGAGGGGTTAACCACCCGCTTGCCAGTAGCGATTTGTTGGCCCGACTGCATCCAAAGGGATTGAGCATTGGTGATGCCCTGCATATTTTGCTGATACAGCATGCTGGTACTTAAGCGCACGATGTCAGTTCCTTTTAGCAACGGTTTAGCCAGTCAATCTGCTTTTGCAGCGAGCCTGACCAAACTCGGAATAAGATAAGCTGCGGCGGCAAAACGCCACCGCGGGCAAAAAATTAACCGCGCAGATCCAACAGTGCATTAAACAACGTTGAAGCGGTCTGAATCACTTGGGCATTCGCCAGATAATATTGCTGGAAACGCTGCAAATCACCGTACTCTTCATCCAGGTTCACCCCGGAAATAGACTGCTGCTCTGCGGTCAACTGCGTAACAATATTGGCCTGGGCCGTACTGTTGGTTTTCGCCGTACTGGTCTGGTTGCCCACGTTACTGACTAATCCGGCATAAGCGCCAGAGAGGGTGGCTTTATTCTCGACCAATTTCTTGCTTTGCAGATCCAGTAACGCCTGTGCGTTGACGTTGTCACTCACACCGCCGTCCTTGCTACCGGCAGCAGCAATCAGGCTGGAGTCCGTAATGGCGACATGCAAATTAGCCGCAACGTTAGAAACGGTTTTCACCGTAAATTTATCTTTAGCTTGCGGGCCAGGGGTACCGTTATCGATACTGACCGCGACACCGTCAAAATTCAGCGTTGGCTTACCCGTCGTAGCATCAGTACCCGCTGTCGTCGGGATTTTGGTATTATCCGACAAACGAGTGACCTGCCAGTCAGTGCCATCAAATTCCACGCTGTAATCGCTGGCTTTCACCTTCGAAGTATCGGTGTAAGCCACGGTTAAACTCGCATTCCCCTGATTCTTTGCATTTTTCATCACCGTAGGATCAGCAAAACTAAAGAAATCAGTGCCTGCATCACCCTTCGCATCAAACCCGGCTTTATGCTGAATATTAAAGCTATCTGCCATCACCAATGCCAACTGCCCTAATTGATTACGGGCGCTGTCCAGTGCTTCACTACGGAATTTTAGGGTGCCACCGAGGCTGCCGGTAGTCATGCGGCTTTCATCAATCTCAGTAGCCTCACCGTTGCCACGTTTGTAGCCCAGCGTCAGCCGTGTCGCATCAGCGCTGGATGGGATGGCCTCCACCTGATAAGCATTCGGCCCTTGCACCAGCGATAAACCGCCAGCAAAAGAGACATTGTAAGCATCGCCATCTTGCTGGGTAACAGTTACGGCCACAATCTGGTTTAACTCAGTCACCAGTTGGTCACGTTGGTCAAGCAAGGCATTGGGTTCACTGCCACTGCTACCACGCAAGCGGGTAATCTGGTCATTTAGCTTAGCAATTTGCTGAGCATAATTATTAATTTGCGTCGCGCTGTCAGTAATTTTTTGGTTTACGCCAATATCCATATCACGCAGATATTTATCCGCATTTTGGAACTGGTTAACCAGCCCTTCGGCCTTACCCAATACCGTTTTACGTGCTGCATCATCGTCAGCATTGCTCACCAGATTTTGCAGGTTATTGAAAAAGTCCTGCATGGTGGTTGAGAGGTTATTCGAGGTGTTAGCCAACAAATTATCGATTTGCGAGATTTGCTGATAATAGGTGGTCAAGCCACTGCTTTGCGTTTGCGAAGCACGCAATTGGTTAGTAATGAATGAGTTATATTCACGATTAACCCCGGTGACAGTCACCCCGTTACCAATGAAACCCGCAGGGCTAAGTGTCCCACCGTTTTGCGCAAAAATAGTGTTCTGACGGTTATAGCCCGCCACCTGGAAATTGGTGATGTTATTACTGACGGTGCTCAGGGCATATTGCGCTGCGCTCAGACCACTCATCGCAGTATTCATTAAACTGTTGGACATAAAGAAATCCTTTTACAGCAGACGATAAGCATCGCGTATCTGCATTTATTAATATTGGGATACTGTCTGAGAAGGCGCGACCTTCACACAGTCTGTACTAGGTATCGGCCCGAATTTGAAAATCTTGAGTAAAAATATGGGGGTAAACCTCGATCATCACCAAAGGAATTGGAGTCGCAGGTAGGCGGCAAGCATGTGAATTCCGATGAGCTTACTCAAGTAAGTGATTCGGGTTCTCATGTGTAGCCAACACCCCTGCGGCTTCAAGTACGAAGGGGGATTAGAATAACTGGCTTAAATCGCTGCTATAAGCCTTTACGGCCTGCTCACCGGCATTCTTCATTTGCTGAATTACGCTGACCAACTTTTGAGCATATTGCGGATCAGTAGCATAACCGGCTTGTTGCAAGGCATGTGCGCCCTGTTCCGGGCTTTGTGCCGCGGCAACACTGGCATAGCGCGGGTTTTGGGTCAGCAATTTGACATAATCACTGACCGCCTCAACATAGGACCCATATACCCGGAAGCGGGCGGTGGTCTTCTTCGCCACACCTTGTTCATATTCCGTGGTAGTAATTTCACTGACAGGGCCGTTCCAGTTGCTACCTGCTTTAATACCAAATACGTTGTAACTGGTCTTGCCATCGGCAGTCGGGATCTCGCGCTGACCCCAACCGGATTCCAATGCAGCCTGTGCCACAATAAGTTGATGAGGAATACCGCTTTGCTGGCTGGCAATTTGTGCCGGAATAGACATCCGCGCCACAAAGTTGCTCGTGCCTTGTGGCAGGGACGCTGAATTGTTGACCGGTGCTGCTGGCATGGCCCGACGGACCATTTGTGCCAAGGCCTGAGCAGGTAGCGTTTGTAATACTTGGTTATCCAGCAGCATCGGCACTGTGCCTGCGGTTTCACTGGGCGAAGTCGTACCTGAAAGTTGCTCTACCATCATATCGGCCAGACCCAACCCCTTGACCGACATTTGCTGAGCAATTTGCTGATCGTACATCGAGGTATAAAGATGGGTTTGATCACTGTTCATCACACCACCTTGCGGCAAAGCAGAACGCATGCTTTTCAGCATCATCTGCACAAACATCCCCTCCACCTGCTGAGCAACCTGCTTCAGATTACCTTGTGGGTCTCTTACCACGTCACGCTTTAATGCATTCAGTGATTGGGTATCATAGGCCGCCCCGAACATTTCATTAGCGGTGCCGGACATTGCCATCAAATCACTCATCAGATAATTTCCAATTTAGCCCGTAAGCAGCCCGCACTTTGCATCGCCTGCAAAATAGACATTAAATCGATAGGTGTGGCCCCCAGCGAGTTCAAGGCGCGGACCACATTATTCAGATTCGGGCTGGCATTAACCCGTTGCAATACGCCGCCTTGCTGCTGAACGGAAATTTGAGTATTCGGTGTCACCACAGTCTGACCACCACCAAAAGGCGTATCCGGTTGGCTGACGATATTTTGTTTATCCACCACTACTGACAAGTTCCCTTGTGCCACCGCACAAGAGTCCAGTACCACATTGCGATTCATCACCACTGAGCCGGTACGGGAGTTGATAATAACCTTGGCATCGCCCGCATCAACATTCACCGGGATATTCTGAATATCCGCCAGCAGACGGACTTGTGAACTCCCGCCACGCGGGACCAAAATCTGGATAGTGCGCGCATCGAGGGCAGTCGCAGAACCAAAACCGCGCTGGCGATTAATGGCGTCACTCACCTGCTGTGCCATGGTGAAGTCTTCGCTATTCAATTGAAGATTAATCACCCCATCAGTACCAAAGGTGGTCGGCAATTCACGTTCGATGGTGGCACCATTGCTGATACGCCCACCGGCCAATTGGTTGACCTGCACACTACTGCCACCGGCTGATGCACCCGCACCGCCGACCAGCACGTTACCCTGCGCTAAGGCGTAAACCTGATTATCCACCCCTTTCAATGGGGTCATCAGCAGCGTGCCGCCACGGATGCTCTTGGCATTCCCCATGGAGGAAACCACCACATCAATGCTTTGCCCGGCGCGGGAGAACGGCGGTAACTTGGCGGTAACCATCACGGCGGCCACATTTTTGAGCTGCATGTTGGTGCCAGCGGGGACGGTTATCCCCAGTTGCGACAACATGTTACTCAGGCTTTGCGTGGTAAAGGGAGTCTGCATGGTCTGGTCACCGGAGCCATCCAGCCCGACCACCAGTCCATAACCGATCAGCGCGTTATCACGCACGCCCTGAACGGTCACCAAATCGCGGATACGTTCAGCCGAGGCCGGTAACCAAACCAGCGAGAGCAGTGCAATAAATAGAGCGATAAGTGGCTGTTTACGCATCATAGGGCCTCTTAGTACGGCGAAACATTAAGGAAGAACCGCTGCAACCAGCCCATGGTCTGCGCTTCATTGATATAACCATTACCCACATACTCGATGCGCGCATCCGCAACCTGGGTTGAGGTCACCGTATTGCTGCCGCTGATGGTGCGTGGGTTTACTACCCCAGAGAAACGGATAAATTCAGTTCCCTGATTGATTGCGATCTGTTTTTCACCCACCACATGCAAGTTACCGTTGGCCAGCACTTGATCAACCGTGACGGTGATGGTGCCGCTAAAGGTATTGTTGGCATTTGCCCCACCTTTGCCACCAAAGGTGTTATCGCCGGAAATATCCATATCCGCGCGCGCATTGCCCAGTAACCCTTCCAGATAACGGGGAGAGGTCGCAACACCAAATTTGCTGGAGCCGTTACGGCTGGCATTGGCAGAGGAACTTTTGCTGGCACTCACATTTTCCTGCAAGGTAATGGTCAGCGTATCACCGACATTACGTGGACGACGGTCTTCAAACAGTGGCTGATAACCATAATTCATCGGCTGTACCGTCTGAAAAATAGAGCCATTGGGCAAGGGTGCACTGGCCGGTGCGGGCTTCGCAGAGGTAGAGCCATCCACCAGCGGTGTACGCGGAATGTAGGCACATCCATTGAGTAGCAATATCACCATCAACGGCGCACAAACCCCTGTCAATCCACCTGACTTTCTGAACCGCAATGTATCCATCTCTGATTATCGATCCTGTAACCGGTAAAAGGCGGGTAAAGTCCGCCTCTAATACGCATTATTCTGCAACTATCAGGGGGCGCTATCGCCCCCCGAAAGCGGATTTATAGCTGGGTCAATTTTTGCAACATCTGATCTGAGGTTGAAACCGCTTTACTGTTGATTTCATAGGCCCGTTGTGTCTGGATCATATTGACTAACTCCTCCGCCACATTGACGTTAGAAGTCTCAACATAGCCCTGATACAACAACCCACCGCCGTTCAGACCCGGAGTGGTTTCATTCGGTGCGCCGGAACTGGCGGTTTCCTGATACAGGTTTTCACCCACACTTTCCAAGCCACTGTTATTAATAAACGTGGTCAGTGTCAGTTGCCCAACTTGCTGAGTGGCGGTTTGCCCCTGCAAGGTGACACTGACTATCCCGTCACGGCCTACAGTCATGCTCAAGGCGTTGGCTGGAATGGTAATAGCCGGTTGCACCTGAAAACCGCCAGAAGTCACTAACTGGCCATTTTGGTCAACCTGAAAAGACCCATCACGGGTATAAGCATTGGTGCCATCAGGCATTTGCACCTGAAAGAACCCCTCACCTTTGATAGCGATATCTTTGCTGTTATCGGTCTTGGACAAGTTGCCCTGGCTGTGTAAACGTTCAGTCGCCACCGGGCGAACACCGGTACCAATCTGTAAACCAGATGGCAAGGTCGTCTGCTCGGAAGACTGTGCCCCCGGCTGGCGCATGGTCTGGTACAGCAAATCTTCAAATACCGCCCGCTGGCGTTTAAAACCATTGGTGCTGACGTTCGCCAGGTTGTTGGCGATAACATCCATGTTGGTCTGCTGTGCATCCAAGCCTGTTTTGGCAATCCATAATGATCGGATCATCGGTTTATTCCTCTGCGCCTGCGCGCTTAGCCCATTGCTAACAACTGATTTGCACGCTGTTCGTTCTCATCCACACTGTGAATGACTTTCATCTGCATTTCGAAACTGCGGGCATTAGCAATCATATCGGTCATGGCTTCAACGGCTTTCACGTTGCTACCTTCCAGTACACCCGGCATGATTTTAATCAACGGGTCATTGGCCAACTGAGCACCACGCGCCTGTTGTGTCGCGGGGGTCAGATGGAACAAACCGTCATCGCCGTGCATCACTTCACCCGCCGTTGCCTTAACCCGTTTGATCTGGCCCAACTGAGCAATGGTATTCGGTGAATCACCGGCATTCAGCGCCGAAATCGTGCCATCTGCGGCAATGGTCACCGCCGCCTGAGGGGGCACGTCGATCGGGCCGTTGTCACCCATAAGTGGGTAACCCTGCACCGTCATTTGCCCGTTAGCTCCAACCTGAATATTGCCGTTACGGGTATAGGCCTCGCTGCCATCGGGCAGTTGTACCGCCAGATAACCATCTTGCTGCAAGGCAACATCCAACGGACGGCCGCTGTAATTCATCGTCCCCTGGCTGATATCCACGCCGGGGGTTGATGCGGTGACCATGGTGCGAGTTGCCATGCTCGGCCCGTCGATAGGCACAGCACGCATGGCCGACAACTGCGCGCGGAAACCCGGCGTAGAGGCGTTAGCCAGATTGTTAGCTGTAACCGCTTGCTGCTCCAGCGACTGCCGGGCCGCTCCCATCGCGGTATATATTGCGTGATCCATGAACTTATCCCGTCAGTTCGATTAACGCAGGTTAACCAGAGTTTGTAAGATCTGATCCTGGGTTTTGATAGTTTGCGCATTGGACTGATAGTTACGTTGCGCCACAATCATGTTCACCAGCTCTTTACTCAAATCCACGTTAGAGGATTCCAGAGCACCACTGGTTAGGGTACCGAAACCACCACTACCGGCCGTCCCGAGGATCGGGTTACCGGAGGCGAGCGTTTCTTTCCACACGTTATCGCCTTGGGATGACAGCCCTTCAGGGTTGGCAAAGTTAACCATCACGATTTGACCAAGCAGTTGAGTCTGTTGGTTAGAATAGGTGCCAACCACCGAACCATCATTGTTGATTTGGAAACCGGTGAATTCACCGGCGGCGTAACCAGTCTGGTTTTGCGTAACAATGCTATCAGTGCCGGTATTTTGCTGCTTGCTGCCTGCCACGTTCAGTGCGAAATCTTGTGCTGGAGCACCGTTAACCACTCCCATAGGGATAGTCAATGTGAAGTCAGTCGTACTGGCTGCGTTAGTCCCATTCACCACACTTGTCAGTGCGCCGTTGGTATCAAAAGTCATGGAGCCGCGTTTTTCAGCGGTTTGCGCCGGCTTAGCACTGCTATCCATGGTGTAGACGTCCCAGGAGTTGCCCACGGTCGAATCTTCGGTACGCTTAACATAAAACACATTGATTTCATGGCGGTTACCCAGGCTATCAAAGGTGGTCATGTTATTGACAAAACTGTAGGTGTCGGCCTTGTCAGGATCAAAGGTCGTGGCAGTCGGGATGATATCGTGGGTCGATGTCAGGTTAGCCACCATATTGCCGGAGGTGGTGGCTTTAGCGGGGATCATGTCCTGTGGAATAGACAGTGGCACCGGGTTGGCCCCTTGCTGCACGGTCGGCGGCGTACCGGTTGCCGGATAACCGGTCAGGTTCAAGCCTTGCATATTGACGATATTGCGGTTTTCATCCAGCTTAAACTGGCCGTTACGGGCAAAGTAGATACCACCGCTGCTGTCTTGCATGCGGAAGAAACCGCTCTGACTAATAGCCAAATCCAGACGGCGGTTAGTCGTGGTTGCCGTGCCGTCGTTAAAGTCCTGAGTAATCCCGGCGACCTTAACGCCCATACCGGTCTGAGAACCTGCAAACATATCGGCAAAAGAAACTGAGCCAGCTTTAAAACCTGACGTCGCCGAGTTGGCGATATTGTTACCGATCACATCCAGGTTACTGGATGCCGCGTTCAAACCGCTGACTGCTTGAGAAAAGCCCATTTTCTTCTCCGTTAGATTCGGGGTCCGTTACAGACCTTGAGCATTGATGACATATCAAACGCTGCTGTTAAAATTTTAGGCCAGTCATTAACTTGAGTGACTCACCCGGTGTTTATTGCTGACCGTTACTGAATTACAAAATCTGACGCACGTTATCCATGGTGATGGTTCCCGCCAGACCGAGGTCCAGTTTGGAACCGTCACTGCCACGGGTAACACCGTTGACGACGGCATAGCTCAGCGGAGTCGTGGTCTGAGATGCCCCCCCGTTACTGGCGGTAATCGCCACGGTGTAAGCGCCATCCGGCACCGTACCGCCAGCATCCAGTGAGCCATCCCAGGTAAAGGAGTGCACCCCAGCGGTCAGGCCGCCGATATCGATAGTACGCACCACCTGACCATTGCTGTCGCTGATGGTCGCGGTCACTTTGTCAGCCGCACTCACCAACTCAAGGCCAAATGGCGTGGTAGTAACAACACCATCTGAAGTGCCCGCCAAGATCGTAGTTCCAGGGATCATCACCCCGTGACCAATCAGGCTACTGGCTTGCAGTGACTGGCTGCTGTCAATCTGTCCGGAAATGGAACCCAGTGTCGTATTCAACTTTTCAATGCCACTCACGGTGTTGATTTGCGCTAATTGCGTGGTCAACTCGTTGTTTTGCATTGGGTTGGTCGGATCCTGGTTTTTTAACTGCGCAACCAATAATGTCAGGAAGCTATTTTGCAGATCCTGACTGGTACTGCCGCTGGTGGTAGAACTGGTACCCGAGGTGCCGGTAATACCGTAATCGCTATCAGTCAGGGAATTAGTAATGGCCATCGATACAGGCTCCGGTTATTGACCCAGGGTCAGCGTTTTTAGCATCAAAGATTTAGTGGTATTCAGGACTTCAACGTTAGCCTGGTAGCTGCGCGAGGCGGAAATGGTGTTAACCATCTCGCCGGTGATATCAACGTTAGGCATACGGACATAGCCCTTGGCATCGGCCAACGGGTTACCCGGCTGAAACACCAAACGATCCGGTGCCGGATCATCGACTATCTGTGCCACACGTACACCGCCGGTTTCCTGCCCAGCTTGAGCCGCGACCTGAAAAACCACCTGTTTGGCGCGGTAAGGTTGACCATCCGGGCCGGTAACACTGTCGGCGTTAGCCATGTTACTGGCGCTAACGTTCATCCGCTGCGACTGGGCTGATAATGCAGAACCGGCAATATCAAAAATATTCAGTAAAGACATACGTCTTATCCTTGTTGTAACACTGACATCATCCCTTTGATCTGACCGCCAAGAATGGTCAGATCGGTCTGATATTTCAGGCTATTATCAGCAAAATTAGTACGTTCGCGGTCCATATCCACCGTGTTGCCATCCATTGCTGGCTGGTCCGGTACACGGAATAACAGATCAAGATCAGGTGGCTGAACCGTGCTTGCCGGGATATGACGGGCTGAGGTTAAACTGAGCGACACCCCTGTACCACTGGCTCGTCCTTGCTCCATCACTTTTTGCAGTTGACTGGAGAAATCAATATCGCGGGCCTGAAAGCCGGGTGTATCCGCATTGGCAATATTAGACGACAGGATCTCCTGTCGCTGAGCGCGCAAGTTAAGCGCCTCTTGTTGAAAACGCAGAGCACCGTCCAGTTTGTCGAGCATAAGTCCCCCCGCAAGGTTAGAATTTGGAGCCGACAGCATAAACGCCGTATCGGAAAGCCTATCGCCAGAATAAGAGCAAAATGCGTCGCTATTTGTCCCCTTAACCTCATTAAGGTACGGGTACACTAGTGCGCAAAAGGGCCGATTGCGGAGAAAAAATTGATGACAATGAAAAGAAATGGCGTCATAAGCTTGGCTTTGGGGCTGCTGTTGAGTCAGGCATTCTCTCATCAGGTGATGGCGGCAGATTTATCAGCGCAGGTAACTCAATTCTTCCAACAGCAATATCCGGATAAAGACAGCCAGGTGAAAGTGACTATTAAGACGCCGCAGAGCCAATGGCCACAATGCGAGTCACCGGAAATCACACTGCCCGTCAATGCCCGCTCTTGGGGTAATATCAGTCTGTCAGTGCGCTGCGATGGCGTGCGGCGTTTTATCCAGACTCAGGTGCACGTCAGCGGATATTATGCCGTCGCGGGCCGCCCACTGGCGGCCGGAGAGAAAATCAGCGCCACGGATATTCAAATGAAACGAGGCCGGCTCGATACCCTCCCGCCGGGGGCGTTATTGGAGCCTCATTTTGCGCAGGGTGCCGTCAGTTTGCGGCAAATCAATGCAGGCCAACCCTTGACGCGCAATATGCTGCGCCGTCTGTGGGTCATTAAAGCGGGGCAAGAGGTGCTGGTACTGGCGCAGGGCGAAGGATTTAATGTTAACAGCCATGGTAAGGCCATGAACAACGCCGCCATACAGGATAATGTCCGGGTACGCATGTCATCCGGCCAAATCGTCAGTGGTATTGTGGCTGACGATGGTTCGATCCACATTATGTTATAGAGATTAAAGTTTTTGTAACCTTTGCCGATAATTGAGATAAGCCGTTATTTGCGGGTAAATCAAACAGTGACAATCCCGCCATTCTTTTGCAGATAGATAAATGTCTCGCGGGTCGATAAACGTCAATCCCGCTATAGAGGGAGCAACACCACATGAGTATTGATCGCACCCAACCGTTATTACCGGTAACAGCAGTACAGCCACGGGAAACCAGTGATATTGCGCAGCAAACGCGCAAACCGTCGACTCAAGCAAAAACATCAGTGAGTGGTACTGAGGTTAAATTGAGTGATGCACAGGCTAGTCTGATGCAACCGGGCAGTCAGGATATCAATGTCGAACGGGTAGAAACCTTAAAACAGGCTATCCGTTCAGGTCAACTGACCATGGACACCGGTAAAATTGCCGATGCCTTGCTAAAAAATGTCGCTGATGACCTTAAGAATAATTAACCGTAACAGCAATCGTTAACCGTAAAAGGATACGTGGTGGTGGAAAGATTACAGACCAATCTGGACCAGCAACTGGAACTTCTCGAGTCACTGTCGACGGTTGTAGCACAAGAGCAGCAATTACTCTGTTCTGGTCGGATTCAAGGTATCGTGCTGCAAGGTGTGACTGAACAAAAGAGTTCAATACTGGCCACGCTGGCTTATCTGGATCAAGTCCGACGCCAAACTACGGCCAATATCCACGCGCCCTATAGCGGGAATGATGCGCTAGCGGTGCGCTGGCAACGTATCCTGCAACTGGCGGACAGCCTGAAGTACAGTAATTTACATAATGGATTACTGCTGCAACAGCATATTGAGCATAACACTCAGGCGCTGGCCGTTCTGAATACGCGCCACGGCCAGTCCCTCTATGGCCCAGATGGTCACTCTAAAGGTGCCAGCTTACTGGGCCGCAAGATTGGTATTTAGCTCTATAGCGACTCCGCGCAAAGAGGATACGCCGATGACACTGAGGTGGCCTGTAATGCGCCGGTAGTCATATCCATGGCGACAAAATCGGTGCTAGTCTTTTTCGTCCAATAATTGCCCGATGGCCACTCAGCGCTATCATAGGTTGTCAAACTCCCCCATTCTCCCCACAAAGTGCCGTCAGGTGAGCGCGAGCCATTGGTGGCGCGCGGGGATTCAACCAGTGCCGTAAAATCTGTACTTTGGCAAATCCGGCTGGCTTCCTGAGCTGTTTTCAGCCTCTGACCACCAGAATATACCCACAAATTAGGTTTGAACTGATATGTTGCCGTATAACTCGGGAACTTTTTACTCTTTGCTGTCACCTTGACGGTGCTGCCATAGGTTTGATAAACAATTGTGACCTTACCCTGATTATCCACCGCCACGTTGGGCACATAGGATGACGTCCAGTCATACTGAGTATTATTCGCCACATTGCCATTCATCACCAATTGGAAAGTGGCTTTAGTAAAGATAGTTTTCGGGAACCCCTTATCGGTCGCGAAATTTTCCCCATTGACAGAAATAGCGGTTATTTCAGGCACGGGATTAAGTGTTATTTTTCGCTGCAACCCGCGCTGTTCCGTGGTGCCAATTTGAGGCGTGATAGTCACATCCCCCGCTGTATTTCCTGTCACGGTAGCGCTATAGCTGTCTGGCTGTTCGCTAATGGCACTGATATTTACCGCCACACCACTTTGGATAAAACTGAGATCCTTAATACCACTGATAAAAATATTACTTTTATTTAATGGCACAAACGTGAGTGTCGAATGCATGCTGCCATCAGCAACAATTTCCGCCGGTGAAACAGTAAACGTTGAGAGAGCTGCATCAAGAACAGTATCGACGATAAAATGAGTATCAACACTAGACTGTTGCCCCACCACATCAGCCGTAACAGTCGTCTCCCCGGCAGTGGTATTAGTTAATGCAATACTTACGACTCCTCGTGCATCGGTTTTTTCCGTCATTTTTTCGGGGTATGCGCCATTACTGGTGGTTATCACCACCTCTTGTCCGACGACAGGTTGGCCCTCCAAATTGGTAATGGTGAATTCAACCGTTATTGCAGTATTACCATCAGCAGGTGCGCCATCCCCCCCCACCACTGATGTGATGTTAAATTGAGGTTGCTGGACAATAATAGTTAATGCCGATGGGGTAGAGCTATTCCCGTTGATATCGACAGCGGTCGCGCTAAGGGTATATGAATTTGCCGTCAGCTCTGCCTCTTTCTGAGCCTCCGCGACACTACTGGTCTGCACAATGCGCTTATAAGCGGGTAATACCACACTATAACTTGTTGCGTTTACGGGTATTAATTTGCCACCGGCGGCAATCAATCCCGCATCATTCCAGACAATATGCTGTAGTGCATATTGGGTTGATATCCGTGCGTCGACAGGATAAACCCGACCCGGCTGACCGGAAAGCACGGCCGGAGATAATGTCAGTTTGAAGTGATTCTGTTTCTGATATTCCAGGACAATATTCGCGTTGCGCTCAACAATGTTATAACGGCTCTCGGCAAGTAAACGCCTTCCCACGACCTGCGAGGGGCTAAATTGGGAGCGAAAACTCTCTCCCAGCCGATAATCCATTTGTACATTCCACTGAGTTTCATGCTGACGGCTTTTCCCCATCCGCTGCTCAACGCCAACTGTTAATAGCGGTATCGGCGTATAATTAAGCCCTGCGGTCAATACATAAGGGTTACGTTGCAGATTATCTTTGCCGAACAAAGCGACACGTTCACCTCGATATTGTTCATAGATTAATGTCCCTCCGAGCTGTGGCAGTGTCGGTAAATAAGCTTTCGCCCGTAAATCGCCCCCTGATGCAGGGCGTTCATTATAATCAGTGAAATTCCGTGATGGACGCCACCCACTGAGACGAAAATAACCATTGGCTGATAACTGTAAATAGTCAGTCCAGGCTTCAGCCCCAAAACCAACACGATGGTTCTTCCCGGTCATCTCATTGTCATAGAAAGAATTAAATCCATACATCCAATCTTGATGAAAAATACGCCCCCCCATTCCGATATTAAGGGTATTTCGGCTATCTTTATTTCTCATGCCTAACTGGCTAAAAAAGAGAGATGAAGCCGAGTCATACCAAGGCAGTAGCCAATCGAGAGAGCTCTCGTTGAGGGAGAATTTTTTGTCAAAATTCACATTAACCTGAGCCGTGCCAAATCGATTTAACCAATGTTTGATTTCTTGATTTGCCACATCACTCGCCATTGAACGTGCCATATTAGAGGCATTGCCCGTCGAGGCTAAATTAGCGCCGAAATTGATCATCTTATTCACTGTTTCATCATTGTGTTCAGTGCTATCAAACTCTGCTGAATTAAAGTGGTGAGATTGAGTCAGTGGTAATTCATTAATAGGATGCTGTCGCGAAACCCCTGAGTCAAATACCCCAAACATTAAACTCAGGGATAATACTGCTCTGATAATAATATGGGATGCAGTTAAGCCACTAATAAAGGCGCGCATTTATATACTCCTTCATAATCAATTAGATAGCATCAAAATCCATCAACATAAAACAAAAATAAATTCCACGACTAACACTCATTTAAGAGTGTGAATCATTTTTACCAAATTAAAAGATATTAATAGCGTAGCAGAAGTCATATAAATTGAGTCAAAAATAAAACCCTACTTAATTAAATAATTAAATGCAGACATAATTATATTAATTATTATTTTTAACAAACCAATTAAATTAAAAATAAATAATATTTTTAGCTGTATTTTTTATCAAAATAACTTATGCCATATTGATAAAATAATCTCGTCTCATTTTCCCTGATGTATTAGTCTGCTGTGACTAAGCAAAACCCGGCTTAGTTAAAAGGAGAAATCATGAAAAAACAAAGTGTTAGCATGCTATGCGGTTTACTATTTTGCGGTGCGGTTGCACTGTCAATTAGTCAGGCAGTGCGGGCCGTTGAAGTCTACAATCAGGTCGAACATCCGGTCTATTTCTGTATAACTTGCTATTACCCCTTAGTCTGGTTTTAGTGATAATTGACCAGTACTTGATTGCTGATCACTTGCAGCGGCGGGTTCACCCGGCCTTTGCCGGCAATGAAATAGACAAAAGTCAGTTGAGTCGCCGCTGCCTCCCCGGCAAGCCCCCGACTCTGCCCGCTGCCGCCCTCGAGTGGCATGCAGCGAGTTGGGGTGCATAACTTTACCTGCAAACCCTCTGGCGCTGCTGACATCAATTGGTAGCGCCAGCCAACCGAAATGATGCGAGCATTTTCCTGCGCCAGTGCCACGGGTGATTGTAGCGCAGCCGAGGGCCTGGCTACACCACGCAAATTCTGTGTAATACCGATATTGTCTGCCACCCAACTGCCTGAAGCGACCGCATTCAGCGGTAATAAATAGACCGAAAGCAATGTCCCCAGCATGACCAAAAAGAGACGAACCCGCATCAAGCCGCGCCTATTGTTGACGTCATACGGATCTGGCGATTATCGCCAATTTCCAGATTAGACAGCACCACCATCTGCGGCAAACTACGGCGCAGGAAGCGGGCTAATAGTGCCCGTAGTGCATGGTTCACCAGCAATACCGGTGGTGCGCCCAACATTTCCTGGCGCTGCAATGCTTGTTTGGATTGTTCCAACAGACGATCAGCCAGACCCGGCTCCAGACCGCCACCACCTTGCAGCGCTTGTAATAATAAACGCTCTAATGCGGCATCCAGCCCAATAACTTGAATCTCACCGGTGCCAGGGAACCACTGTTGTGCAATGGATCGCCCCAATGCAACGCGCACTACTGCGGTTAATTCGTAAGGATCAGTCTGATTCGGTGCATGCTCGGTCAGTGTCTCAATAATGGTGCGCATATCACGAATTGATACCCGTTCCATTAATAGATTTTGTAGCACTTTATGCAGCGTAGTTAAGGTCACGACACCGGGAATAAAATCGTCAGTCAGCTTCGGCATCTCTTGGGTGACCCGATCCAACAACTGTTGTGTTTCCTGACGGCCGAACAACTCACTGGCATATTGGCTAATCAGATGATTGAGATGCGTCGCCACGACGGTACTGGCCTCAACCACGGTAAAGCCCTGGATCTGCGCCTGCTCACGCAAGGCACTTTCAATCCATACTGCCGCTAAACCGAAAGCGGGATCGTGGGTCGCCTCGCCGGGTAAGGTACCGACAGCATTGCCGGGGTTAATCGCCAACCAGCGACCGGGATGGGCTTCGCCACTGCCAATCTCCACCCCTTTCATTAATATCCGATAGCTTGCCGGCGGCAGCTCCAGGTTGTCCCTGATATGCACCACGGGTGGCAGATAGCCCATCTCTTGAGCAAACTTTTTACGGATACTGCGAATGCGGCCCAGCAACTCACCGTTTTGCTGGAAATCCACCATCGGGATCAGGCGATAACCCACTTCCATACCCAGTGGGTCTTCCAACTGAACATCTGACCAGGTGGCTTCAGCAGACTGTTGATGGTCCTGTACTACCGGTGACTCTGCCACCGTGGGTTGCTTCATTTGTTTACCACGCAAGCGCCAGGCTAATGCCAGCAGTGCACCGGTAAACAACAGGAATACAAAGTTAGGCATCCCCGGCACCATGCCCAGCAAGCCCAGAACACTGGCACTCAATACCATCACCCGTGGATTGTTGAACAATTGGGTGACCATTTGCTGACCAACATCCTGATCAGTGCTAACGCGGGTTACGATGACACCTGCGGCCGTCGATATCACCAATGCCGGAATTTGCGCCACCAGACCATCACCGATGGTCAGCAAGGTATAAGTTTCTGCCGCGTGGCCCACCGCCATATTGTGCTGAAGTACCCCCACCAGTAAACCGCCGACCACGTTAATAACCATGATCAGTAACCCGGCTACCGCATCACCACGAACAAATTTACTGGCCCCATCCATTGAACCGTAGAAATCGGCCTCTTGTGTGACATCTGAACGGCGTTTTTTCGCTTCATCTTCACCAATCAATCCGGCGTTTAAGTCGGCATCGATTGCCATCTGCTTACCGGGCATACCATCCAGAACAAAACGTGCGCCAACCTCGGCAATACGCCCGGCCCCTTTGGTGATAACCATAAAGTTAATTATCACCAAGATGATAAAGACCACGATACCGATCGCAAAGTTACCGCCGACCAGAAAGTGACCAAATGCCTCAACAACACGGCCTGCTGCTGCCGCTCCGGTATGACCATCCATCAAAATGATACGGGTGGAGGCAACGTTCAGGGACAAACGCAGTAAGGTTGAAAATAACAAAATGGTGGGGAATGCCGCGAAATCCAAGGTGCGCTGGGTAAACATGGCAACCAGCAAGACCATAATGGACAGCGCGATATTGAAGGTAAACAGCAAATCAAGGATGAAAGGAGGCAGCGGCAGCACCATCATCGACAAGATCATCAGAATCAGGATAGGTCCGGCAAGAATTTGCCACTGCGTATCTTTAAAATTGCCCGGTAAACGAAGCAGGGCGGCCAAATTAGCCATTAGTCAGTCTCACTCTCTGTTGCAAAATCCAGTGCTTCCGGCACCGGCAGATGTTCAGGTTTTTTCGGGATTAGCCCGCCTTCCCGCTTCCAACGTTTCAACTGGTATACCCAGGCAAGGACTTCCGCTACTGCAGCATAAAGGGTGGCTGGAATATGTTGGCCCACCTCGCTGTGCCGGAACAATGCCCTGGCCAGCGGCGGGGCTTCTAATAAAGGAATACGATGCTCTGCGCCCAGTTCACGGATACGTAATGCCACCGCCCCCGCTCCTTTCGCCAACACTTTGGGCGCACTCATTTTTGCTTCGTTATACTGCAAAGCCACCGCATAGTGGGTCGGGTTAGTGACTATCACATCGGCTTTAGGCACATCCGTCATCATTCGGCGGCGGGCCATGGCCCGTTGTTGCTGACGTATGCGCCCTTTTACATGCGGGTCACCTTCTTGATCTTTAAATTCGTCGCGTATCTCCTGTTTACTCATACGTAACTTTTTGATGTGGCTGGTTATCTGGAAAAATACGTCGAAGCTGACCATTGGAGTCAACCCTAATACCACGACTAGCCCGCAGAAAATAATCAAGTGAAGGGCATCACCTAAAGCCGCCACCGGAGGGGCGGCAATCAGGCGCATCATATCTGGCCAGTTATGCCAGAGGAATAAACCAGTAACCCAGCCGACCAGCGTTGCCTTGAGGATAGCTTTCAGTAATTCGGCTAATGCCTGTGAGGAAAACATGCGCTTTAAGCCTGCTATCGGGCTCATGCGCTGCAAATCAAATTTGATCGATTCGCCGCTAAACAGCACGCCACCCAACAACATCGGTACCGCCAGTGCGACTATCACTAATCCGGCAAAAATCGGTACTAGGGCCATCAGCGTTTGGCTCAGCAACATGCCAATTTGTCGTAACATTTGCTTATCATCGCTGACCACACTGTGATCAAAATGCAGCCCTTGGGCAACCATGGCGGAAAGTTGACGCGCCATCGATTCCCCTGAAACCCACAGGATCGCCAAACCGGCCCCGAGCATCAGCATCGAAGTCAATTCGCGTGAGCGCGGGACCTGACCTTTCTCGCGAGCCTTCTCCAGCTTGTGGGCTGTGGGTTCCTCGCTTTTTTCTGCATCGCTATCTTCAGCCACAGCAATGGCTTCTGTTCGCGTAAATGTTCCTGTTCAGCGTGAGCGTTTCCGTGTCAGAGAAATGGATCAATATCAAAATTGCTGTCTAGGATGACAAACATTCAGCAAGTCTATAGCTTGAACACAGTGACAATTGGGGGGTTATTTGCAGGATGGGGTGATCAGAATATCCGCCGGGTATCCGCAAGGCCATCTACACCTCGAATGCCATTGAGTCACTGAACAGTGTGATCCGGCAGGCGATCAAGAAACGCAAAGTATTCCCGACGGACGACTCGGTGCGGAAAGTTATTTATCTGGTGCTCCGGGATACTTCGAAAAATGGAGTCTGCCAATACAGAACTGGCGGTTGGCAATGAGTCGTTTTATTATCGAGTTCGGTGACCGTCTAAACGATCACCTTTAATACAGTGGCGGTTATACAGAATTATGTACAGACTCATATAAAATAACATTCAATCTTTCAAATAAAGCTCATAGTTAACTGTGAATTCAGATAATAAATGCAACGTTCGAGTGTTTAGAGGGAGTAACGGTTATATTTACGGTCATCAGTTTGAATGTTTATTCGATAGTAATACTATTTTGTATACGTAGATCACGCCTATTAGCACAACAACGTCTGTTGGCTAGCTAGTTATAGTCAGATTTTGATAACCGAGACTATCACCACCAGTGATACCCTGTGTTGGAACCTAGTCCTGTGCCGATTATTAAATTAATTGGCAAATTAAATCACTCTGATTGAGGAATAAGACATATTGAGTGTTATACAAAAAAAAGGTCACTATTAGCGAGTTATTCACATCTAAGAATACCGTTATAAAAGCACATTTATAAATACCACAAACAAAAAAGGTTACTCAGCCATGTGATATTAAGAGGAAATAAAAATGAAACAATTCGACGTTACATATGATGTTCTGGACAATAAACGCAAGACATTCTCCCTAATAAAATCCACTGATATACTCATTATAAGAATGCATCCGGGGGCGGATTTTTCCAGCATGATGCTCAGTGTTATCAACGAGAGTAACATACGATATGAAGTTATTTTTAATATTTCGAATGCCAACACCTATGTGGTCAGCATAGATGCCCCAGCCGATAACGTTAGCATGATAAAGAAAAATATCGCTAATCATAAAGATGTCAGGTTTGCCGGATATGGTTTTATCAATGAAGAAAATAAAGAGCCAGTTATTTATACTGAGAATCTTTTTATTCAGTTCAAAGAATATTTATCAGAAGACGACTGTGAGAAAATAATCGACGAATATAACCTCACCATTAAGAATACAATATCATTTATTAACAATGCTTATTTTGTTTCAATGCAGGAAAGTACCGGTGAAGATACCTTTACTATTGCCGAAAATATTTTAAATCGTAAGGATATTGAACACTGTCATCCGGAATTAATTCATCATAAAAAGCCCAAAACCATTCATCATAATCAGTGGCATTTAAAGAAAACCATCGTCCGTACTGAGATTGAGGTGGATGCCAGTGCGAATGTTGAAAACGCCCATAAAATCACCTTAGGCAAAGGTACCACTATTGCCGTCATTGATGATGGGTTCGACCTGGGCCATCCAGAGTTTTGGCGCGAAGGCAAAATTGTCTATCCTTGTAACCTGAAAAACGGGGACATAGGGAACTTCGAGAACATCGATGAGGATCCCTCACCGGAGCCAGGTGACAACCACGGTACCGCGTGTGCCGGAGTCGCCTGTGCCGATGGCCGCTATGGTGCCTCTGGCGTGGCACCCGAAGCTAAACTGATGCCAATCCGGCATGCCGGAGGGTTAGGCTCACAGAGCGAAGCTTTCGCCTTTGTCTGGGCGGCAGAGCATGGCGCGGATGTTATCTCTTGCAGTTGGGGGCCAGTAGATGGCCTGTGGTTAGACCCAAACGCCCCCGAGCATAATGTCGTGGCCGAAATGCCAGCATTGACCCGCAAAGCCATTGATTATGCAGTAAAGAAGGGGCGCAAAGGTAAGGGCTGTGTGATCTTTTTTGCCGCCGGTAACGGTAATGAACTCATCGAGAATGATGGTTATGCCAGCCATGAACAGGTGGTTGCTGTCGCCGCCTGCAATGACCGTGGTAAACGTTGCGTTTACAGTGATTATGGTAAGTCACTTTGGTGCTCCTTCCCCAGCGGCGATATCCCGGCACCTCATATGCGCCATCCATCCCCCTTCACCAAGGGCATCTGGACCACCGATATACGTCTTGACGCAGGCTATAGTTCAGGCGACGTATTGACAGGGGACATTTTTGGTAATTACACCACGATATTTAGTGGGACTTCTAGTTCCTGCCCCGGTGCCGCTGGTGTGGCCGCATTAATCCTCTCGGTGAATCCTTCACTTAGATATAATCAGGTCAAAGATATCATCCGCTATAGCTGTGACAAAATAGATGAAGAAAACGGCGACTATGATGAAAATGGTCACAGCCAATTGTACGGCTACGGGCGAGTCAATGCCGAGAGAGCGGTGATCTTGGCCAAAGAATGGAAGAAATAAGCCACTCCGCCAGGGATAGCGTCAAATGACATTATCACAAAGGTAAATAAAGCAGATGAGGGCTTCCTCATCTGCTTTTTAGCGGCGTTAATCAGCTTAGAAACCTAAGCTGTCGAGCAGATCATCAACCTGATCCTGGCTGGCAATAACACCGGCACTGGTTTTATCCAGTTGCGGCCCATTGAGTAAACTGTTAACCGGCTTTTGTGGTTTAGACGGCATATCCGGGATGTTCTCCATCAATACCATCAATAATTGCTTCTCAATCTCTTGCACCACATCCATCATGCGCTTGATGACCTGACCGGTAAGATCCTGGAAATCCTGCGCCATCATGATTTCCAACAATTGCGCATTGGTAAATGAGGTATGTTGTGGCACCACGTCCAGATATTCACGGGTATCCGTGACCAAAGATCGGGCATCAGCTAGCTCGACGGGATTAGCAAACCATTCATCCCAGCGAATTTTGAGCGCCTTGGCCGATGATTCCAACTCATTCTGGCGGGGTTGTGCCGCCTCAACGCAGTTCAATGCCCTTTCTGCCGCCTGTGCAGTCATATGAACCACATAATCCAGACGATCACGAGCATCCGGAATAGCTTCCGCTGCCTGAGCAATCGCTTGATCAAGACCTAACTCGCGCAGGCTGTCGCGTAACATCCGCGTCAGTTGTCCAATGCGACTGATGATATCACTGGCCGATGCCGCGTCTGTGGCGGGCATTTGATGGTTACTCATTTCGCCTCCTTACATACCCAACTTTTCAAAAATCTTATTGAGTTTCTCTTCCAAGGTCGCGGCAGTGAAAGGTTTCACTACATAACCACTGGCACCGGCTTGCGCTGCTGCGATGATGTTCTCTTTTTTAGCTTCGGCGGTTACCATCAGAACCGGCAGAGAGCCGAGAGCACCATCAGCACGGATGGTTTTCAACAGGTCCAGGCCATCCATATTGGGCATATTCCAGTCAGAAACCACAAAATCAATCCCCCCTGCGCGTAATTTATTCAATGCGTCTACGCCATCTTCGGCCTCTTCCACATTGTTAAAACCCAGTTCTTTCAGCAGGTTTCTGACAATACGACGCATGGTCGAAAAATCGTCTACCACCAAAAATCTGAGATTCTTATCCGCCATACTAACTCCTAAGGTTTGTTGCTCACCGCTGAGCGATTAAATGCTAACGCCCGATTTCCACCAGAAAATATTCTCGTTAGATTCGTAAGGCTTGGCCGCTACTAATCTGTGCCAACATGCGCTGGCTTATCTGGTTCAGATCCAGGACTTCATTAACGCCGCCCATAGCAATAGCTTCACGCGGCATCCCGAAGACCACACAACTGGCCTCGTTTTGGGCAATGGTATAAGCACCTGCCCGATGCATTTCCAGCAAACCGGCAGCACCGTCATTGCCCATGCCGGTCAGAATCACCCCCACCGCATTACGCCCGGCATACTGCGCCACTGATCGAAACAGCACGTCAACCGAGGGACGATGGCGATTAACCGCAGGCCCGTCATGGATACGTATTTGATAGTTAGCGCCACTACGCGCCAACTCCATATGCCGATCACCCGGAGCAATATAGGCATGTCCCGGCAATACCCGTTCGCCGTCGTCTGCCTCTTTCACCGTAATTTGGCACAGTTTATTGAGCCGCTCGGCAAAGGAACGGGTAAAACCCGGCGGCATATGCTGAGTAATCAGCAGTGCCGGACTGGTCGGTGGCAAAGGCTGCAATACAGTCCGGATGGCTTCAGTGCCGCCGGTAGATGCGCCGATGGCGATTAACTTTTCACTACTGAGTAACGGCGTATGAGTGAGCATAACCGGGACAGGTTCCGGGCCTCGCTGTGGCAAGCGAGCTTTCGCGGCGGTGCGTATTTTCTCCGCGATCAATTCGCTATAAGCCAGCATCCCTTCTCTGATACCGAGTTGAGGTTTGGTGACAAAATCAATAGCCCCCAATTCCAGCGCCCGCATAGTTATCTCAGAGTTCTTACCCGTTAATGACGACACCATCACCACCGGCATAGGCCGCAACCGCATTAGTTTTTCAAGAAAATCCAAGCCATCCATACGCGGCATTTCAACATCAAGTGTCAAAACTTGCGGATTGAACTTTTTAATCAAATCACGGGCAACCAACGGATCAGGCGCCGCAGCAACCATTTCCATATCCGAGTGACTGTTAATAATCTCTGTCATTAGCTGACGCATCAATGCGGAATCATCAACGCACAATACTCTGATTTTACTCATCACCTCTCCTTGGTCAGTCCATAAACGGTCTGCCCGCGCAAATAGAATTCCCGACTAATCTGACTGAAATTCTCCGAGTGGCCCGCAAACATCAGGCCACCGGGTTTTAGTAATGGAACAAAGCGACGCAGAATGCGCTCCTGCGTTTCTTTATCAAAATAAATCATCACGTTACGACAAAAAATCGCATCAAATTGCCCAGGCAGTGCCCACTCTGGTGCCAATAGATTGAGTTGCTGGAACTGGATCATATTGGCAAGCTCCGGCCGCACCCGCACCATGCCTTGATGTGGGCCAGTGCCACGCAAAAAGTAGCGTTGCATTTGCTGTGCCGACAATGAACGCAATTCATCTTGCCGGTATACGCCGCTGGTCGCTTTTTCCAGAACTTGCGTATCGATATCACTGGCCAATATCTGGCAAGATCCCGCGCGATTTCCCAACACATCGCACAGTGTCATGGCGATGGAATAAGGCTCTTCACCCGTCGATGCTGCCGTACTCCATACCGAATAATTTCCCGGTCGCTGGCGAGCATGCTCAGCCAGGATCGGGAAATGGTGCGCCTCACGGAAAAATGCCGTCAGGTTAGTGGTCAACGCATTAACAAATGCTTGCCACTCCGCACTGTTCGGGTCAATCTCCAACAGAGCAAGGTATTGACCAAAATCGTTAATTCCCAGCAATCTTAACCGCCTGACCAAGCGGTTATAGACCATTTCCCGTTTGTGATCGGCCAGAACAATCCCGGCCCGTTGATAAATAAGTTGGCAAATACGCTGGAAGTGAACATCCGACAGCGGTAGCCGTTGAATCATCTGGATCAAGGGAGATCCGGACTCTTGGGGTAATGGTTGAGCTGGCTGTTTCATCGATGATGGTTTCATCCGCTCTCACCCCATAACAAAGTCTTCGTTACACCGTTTGACAATCTGGGATTTCCTTTGCGGCCGTTGCTGTTACAACAGATTGCTTACCGCTGCCGCCTGCTGCCTGCCCCTCGCCGCTGTCACTGTCCTGCTCCAAACGGAAAACAGATACTGCATTGGAGAGCATACTTGCCTGCTCTTCCAGTGCATTAGCCGCAGCCGCAGCCTCTTCCACTAATGCGGCATTTTGCTGAGTGACCTGATCCATCTGTGTTACCGCGAGTGAAACCTGCTCAATGCCCCGGCTTTGTTCATCCGATGCGGAAGCGATTTCACCCATAATGTCGGTAACCCGAGTCACTGAGCGAACGATCTCTTCCATGGTAGTACCCGCATTTTCAACCAGTGTCGATCCCTGGCGAACACGGTTGACCGATTCATCGATCAACCCTTTAATTTCTTTTGCTGCCTGCGCACTGCGCTGAGCTAAATTACGGACTTCCCCTGCGACTACAGCAAAACCACGGCCTTGTTCACCGGCACGAGCGGCCTCAACCGCAGCATTTAGCGCCAAAATATTAGTTTGGAAGGCAATACCATCAATAACACTGGTAATAGCAGCAATCTTCTTCGAACTGGTCGCGATATCATGCATAGTCGTCACGACACTGCGGGTCAATTCGCCCCCTTTAGCCGCCGTTCCGGACGCATCTTGCGCCAGTTGTGTTGCCTGACGGGCGTTATCAGCATTCTGTTTCACCGTAGCCGTGAGCTGCTCCATACTGGCTGCAGTTTGTTCCAATGACGCCGCCTGCTGTTCGGTTCTTGCCGATAAGTCATTGTTACCGGCAGATATTTCCTGGATACCCGTCAGCATCGCTTCAGTACCATCACGCACATCGCTAACCGTGGTTATCAATGAGTGTTGCATGGTGCGCAAACTGGCAAACAGTTGGCTAATTTCATTGCGACCAGCAACATAAATCTGGCCGGATAAATCTCCCTGAGCGATGCGATCGAAATGCGCACGCATAATCTTCAGTGGAGTGACGAACATGGTGCGTAGCCAGACCAGTGAAGAAATTGCCATCATTATCACCATTAAGATCGCACCACCAAAGATCCACATTGATAGATGGTAAGCCTGTTGATTCTGAGTGCCTGCGTCGGCAATCACTTCATTGGCATACTGTAAATACTGTACAAAATCAGCTTCAAACAAATCCTGTGTTTTCTGGGTAGGTTGGTCCATAAAGCCTTGTAAATTGCCGGCCTCCAGAAAATCGATTAATTGTCGTAACGAGGTACGTAAATTCTGATAACTTTTTTGAGTGGCATCCAACAACTCGCCGCCGGTATCACTCTCATCAAGACGCGGCACCGCCAGGAACTGATTAAAATAGAGATCCGCTTTCTGTAATGAGCTGCGCGCATTGCCCATTAACGCGTTGACTTGCTCCTGAGGTACTTTGAGAGCAGAGCGAGTCCCCGCTCGGTTTAAGGTATTACGCGCTTGCAGCAAGGATACCCAGCTAAGGCTTAATGCATCCCGTTGCTGACTACTGAGATCCACACGGTTTAAATTTTGATAGTCTGAGCGAAAAGCAGTAAATGACAGACCACTGGAAATTAACTGTATCGAGCAAATCAATATCAGTAACAGGAAAAAGCTGGTAGAAATCCGGATTCGGCCAAACATCGTAACCTCTTCTCAGCCGGTTCATTGACCGGCTTTATCTATTTTCTGTAGGGTTATTTAGAAAGTTTCCCAATTATTTTGTAGGTCACTTCCCAATGTTTTTTTAGCAGCACCGTTCAGGTCCGGTGTCGGTTGCTTGATTTTTTTGACATTTTTTGTGGTACTCGCGTTATCCATATTCAGGACAAATACGGACATCGATTGGGTTAACATACTGGCTTGCTCTTCCAGCGCTGCGGCAGCAGACGCAGACTCTTCCACTAAAGCGGCGTTTTGCTGGGTCACACGGTCCATTTCAGTTACCGCCTGGCCCACTTGTTCGATACCACGACTTTGTTCATCAGAAGCAGAGGCTATTTCGCCCATAATGTCGGTAACGCGCGTCACCGCATTGACGATATCGCCCATCGTCTCACCGGCACTTTCAACCAGCACTGACCCCATGTCGACACGGTTAACTGAATCTTCGATCAAGCCCTTAATTTCTTTCGCTGCCTGCGCACTGCGTTGTGCCAAATTGCGCACTTCACCGGCGACCACAGCAAAACCACGGCCTTGCTCACCCGCACGGGCAGCTTCAACGGCAGCGTTCAATGCCAGGATATTGGTTTGGAAGGCGATACCGTCGATGACGCTGGTGATATCAGCAATTTTCTGCGAACTACCGGCAATCTCGTGCATGGTTTGCACCACGTTCGCCACCACTTTCCCACCTTTCAGTGCTGTTTCTGATGCACTCAATGCCAGTTGGCTGGCTTGACGGGCATTCTCAGCATTCTGTTTCACAGTCGCGGTTAACTGCTCCATACTGGCGGCGGTTTCTTCCAATGATGCTGCTTGCTGTTCAGTACGGGCCGACAGATCGTTGTTACCGGCGGAAATTTCCGATGCGCCGCTGTAGATGGCATCGGCCCCTAAACGCACATCGCTCACGGTTGTAATCAACTCAGATTGCATGTGTTTCAAGCTGGCAGCCAAGGTGCCCATTTCGTTACGGCTATGCACTTCAATGGTCTGTGTTAAGTCACCATTGGCGATATGTTTAATATGCTCAATCACGTGTTTCAACGGGTTAATCAAGATGTGTTGCATACCCAGCCAAACAAGGATAATCACCGCCAATACTGCAATCAGCACGGTAACAATCACCCCCATAGCAAAACTAAATGACTGGTTGCTGTCTTCCACTGCGGAGGCATAAAGGCGATCGTTTTGTGCCAGGTAAGTGTTGTAATCCTGCTCAAAAGCATTTTGGAAACTGGACGTGGGTTGCTCGAAGAACTCATTAATCTTACCCGACTCCATCAATTGGATAAGCTCGGTCAATGCACCAAAATATTGGTCATAGGTCTGTTTTAATTTTTTAGCAGATTCTGTATCTTGTCGACTATCCAGCGGAATTTGTTCGTAACTTTTAAAACGATCCGCCGCTACACCCAGTGTCCCTTTGGCTGACGCCAACAGGTCATTCACCGTAGGGCCACTGCCAGTATGATTCACATCCATCATGTAACGGATGCCAGCACGGTTCAGCGTATTGCGTGTTTGCAGCAGATTGACCCAGCTCTCATTCAAAACCGACTGCTGCTGACGGATAACGTGTAAAACCGCGAAGTTTTCCTTGTCATTTTTCAGAGAATTAAAGAAAAGCCCACCAGACACCAGTTGTAAGGCACCAAATAGCACTAACACCAGCAGCAGGCTGGTGACCACTTTCATACGCTTGAACATGTTATCCCTTCATAAGTGCATCAAAATACAGGTACGCCAAAATATAAGACGTCTAATTAAGTGTATTATCGGCACTGATGGAGGGAACTTTACCGATGAAAGGGATTATTTTAGCGGGATGGCAGTAAATGTTAACAGTTTGATCTGGCCGGTATGAACGCGCAAACCACAGGAGCAGGTGGACCGGTGTGTCCCCCTGCTCGGTTAAGGCAATCATGGTCAGAGGGTCACCGAACGATTATCAACCGATAACCTGTTCACTTAACCTTTAGATACTGAATCAATCAGCGACATCTCTTCACTGCTCAGCAGCTTTTCAATATCAACCAGAATCAGCATTCTTTCCCCAAGAGAACCTAAACCCGTCAGATACTCCGTCGCCAAAGTTACGGCGAATTCGGGGGCCGGCCGGATCTGTTCAGTGGTTAATGACAACACATCAGAGACACCATCAACGACAATACCGACCACACGCTGATCAAAATTCAGCACAATCACCACGGTATTTTCGTTATAACTGACGCCCTTTTGAGCAAATTTAACCCGTAAGTCAATAATAGGAACAATGACACCACGTAAGTTAGTGACACCTTTAATGAAAGCCGGGGTGTTAGCGATACGGGTCACCTGATCGTAACCACGGATCTCTTGCACTTTCAGAATATCAATGCCGTACTCTTCATCGCCCAGCGTAAAAATCAGGAACTCTTGTCCTACCGTTTCGCCAGCCAGCTTCGTGACGGTTGCCAGTCCTGCCATGTTTTTACCCTTCAATCAGTAGGTTGAATTTATGTTTTTTCCGGACCGGGAAGACTTTTCGCGGCCCTATACCTGTTTTCATACGAATGCCATACCGGCGGGTAAATCAGCTATGCGACAGCGATATCCTCAGCCGTTACACGCTTTTCCCGGTTTAAAGCCTGTAACGCTGACACATCAACAATCAGTGCCACACTGCCATCACCCAATATGGTCGCGGCTGAAATTCCTGGAACCTTGCGGTAGTTACTTTCCAGATTTTTCACAACCACCTGATGCTGGCCAATCAATTGGTCTACCAATAGTGCATAACGACGCCCGGCACTTTGCAGAATGACAACAATGCCCTGAGTGGCTTCCGTTTTAGCATTTTCAACATCAAATACCCGGTACAATTCAACCAGCGGTAAATATTCACCACGCACTTGTAATACGCGTTCACCACCGGCTAACGGGTGTAAATCTTCAGCCAAGGGTTGCAGTGATTCCATGACCGCATTCAATGGCAAAATGAAAACTTCATCACTGACTTTTACCGACATGCCATCAAGAATAGCCAAGGTTAATGGCAACAGAATACGGATAGAGGTGCCAAGACCGGCCTGGAAACTGACTTGTACGTGGCCCCCCATTTCCTGAATATTTCGCTTAACCACATCCATCCCAACGCCACGACCGGAAACATCAGTGACCTGCTCGGCGGTAGAGAATCCCGGCGCGAAAATGAGCATCCCGACATCTTCATCGCTCATATGCTCATTGACCACCATCCCCTGAGACTGTGCTTTTGCCAAAATTTTCTGTCGGTTCAGCCCTGCGCCATCATCCAGCACTTCGATACAAATGTTGCCGCCCTGATGCTCTGCTGACAGCGTCAGATTCCCCACGGGGTGTTTACCTGCCGTGATGCGGGTTGCCGCATCTTCAATGCCGTGGTCCAGACTGTTACGCACCAGATGGGTTAGGGGATCGATGATGCGTTCAATCAGGCTTTTATCCAGTTCCGTCGAACTGCCGAGTAACGTCAGTTCAACTTGCTTATTGAGTTTACTGGCCAAGTCACGCACCAACCGTGGGAAACGACTGAATACATATTCCATCGGCATCATGCGGATAGACATGACCGACTCTTGCAGATCACGTGCATTACGTTCCAACTGCCCCATACTATTGAGCAGATCGCCGTTAATCACCGGGTCCAATATGCTGGAGCGCTGTGCCAGCATCGATTGGGTGATAACCAATTCACCCACCAGATTAATCAACTGGTCAACTTTCTCAACCGCCACTCGGATACTGGTCGATTCACTGGCTTTCGCTTTACGTTTCACCTGTTCCTGACTGGCAGGTACAGCAATGGCATTAGCTTTTGCGGTGCTTTTTACGTCATCAGCCGGAGCCGCCACCGCCTGAGTCACTCCTGCGATAACCGGTGCTACAACCGCATTCTCAGTCTGTTGCGCCGATTCGGCTGGGACAAAACTTATCTGCTCAGGTTCCAACACAAAACACAACACCGCACTGATGTCATCTTCACTGACCGATGTTATTAAGGTCGCTTCAAGGCTATCAGCACGTTGCTGTGGGTCTTTCACTTCACCCAAGTTGCCCAGTTCTTCCAACATCAGCGGGATCTCTTGTTCTTTCAGGCCAGACAGACGAATGCGCATTCCGCCCTGAACCAAGGCGGGTGATTTACCACTGATTTTGGTGTCAGACGCTGAGGTGACCGTATTAGCAACGGTCTGCTGTTCTAACGCTTCAAGTGCCAACTGGCGCAATGCGTGGCAGATATACTCGAAGCTTTCCGCATTAGGTTGCTGAGAAGTTTTGTAGGCGTCCAACTGTTCTTGCATAATATCTTTCGTTTCCAAAAACAGATTGATGATATCAGTGCTCAGGCGCATCTCATCGCGGCGGGCACCATCCAACAGGTTTTCCAACAGATGGGTTGTCTCTTGTAAGACCGTAAAACCAAACGTCGCCGCACCGCCCTTGATCGAATGAGCAGCACGGAAAATAGCATTGAGTTGTTCATTGTCTGGTGCCAACGGGTCCAGCAATAACAAGTGCTGTTCCATATCAGCCAGCAGTTCATCTGCTTCATCAAAAAAAGTCTGATAAAACGCAGTAATATCCATGCTCACGGTGTCACCTCTACTGTGCGTCGCGGCTTGTCGGAGAGACCACGGCATTACTTGCAGGAGCCGCTGGCAACGATGTCGTTGGTCCGGTGGCAACTGGAGTGATGTTCCCGGTGCTCGATTGTGGTGTTTGTGGCGCTATTGCAGGCTGCGCTATCGTTTTCACCGGTTCAGTCGGTGTGACTACCGGCAGCCCTACTGACGTTCCCGCTGGCGGTGTGACCGGAGGCATCGCCGTTGGTGTGGTGCCACTGGTTTCAATCTGCTTCAAGTTCGCCGCTTTCTCTATATCCAGCGCGTTGTTATCTAAATTCTCATGCTCAATATCATGTTGAGTCTGTTTGTTCAGGACTAAAATACTGATGCGGCGGTTAACCGGATCATCTGATGTCTGCTCTTTCAGACGCATCGTTGAGGCCATGCCCACGACTCGCAATACCTTACCCTCATCCAAACCACCGGCCAACAATTCACGTCGTGAAGCATTCGCGCGATCAGCCGATAACTCCCAGTTGCTATAACCCCGTTCGCCAGTGGCATACGGCAGATCATCGGTATGACCAGACAAACTAATTTTGTTCGGTATGTCATTCAAAATAGGCGCTATTGCACGTAAAATATCGCGCATGTACGGCTCGACCTGCGCACTCCCCATCTTAAACATTGGCCGGTTTTGGCTATCGATAATCTGAATTCTCAGGCCTTCATCCATCATGTTAATGAGCAAATGCGGCCGCAAAGCTCTCAGCCTTGGATCAGATTCGATTAACTGATCCAGCTTTTCCCGTAATTTATTCAGGCGGTATTCTTCTTTCCGGCTTTCTTCAGAATCAATCTGCTTGCGCACTTCGCCCACTTGTTGGGTAGGATCATCACCGCCTCCTGGAATGAGGCTGGTACTGGAACTGCTTTTATCACCGCTGGTCAACGCGACTTTCAATGGCGTTCGAAAATAATCTGCAATCTGCGCCAGCTCTTGCGGGCTGGAAACCGATAGCAACCACATCACCAGAAAGAAGGCCATCATCGCGGTCATAAAGTCAGCGTAAGCAATTTTCCATGACCCGCCATGATGCGCAACACCGTGCTTGGCTTTTCGTTTTCTGACCAGAATAACGGGATAACTCTGATGCTTCATGCGTCCTCTTCTGTCGTTTGCTGTGCTGGAGCTTTCACTCTGCGCACATGCTCCTCCAGCTCAATGAACGATGGGCGTTCTGTGGTGTAGAGCGTTTTACGACCAAATTCCACGGCAATTTGCGGTGCATATCCGTTCAGACTGGACAACAGTGTCACCTTGATGCACTGCATCATTTTGGTGGTTTCTGCACTCTGTTGACGCAATAAGGTCGCCAAAGGTGAAATAAATCCATATGCCAGCAAAATACCCAAAAACGTCCCCACCATCGCATGGGCAATTAGCGCGCCAAGTTCTGCGGCAGGCCGGTCTGCAGAAGCCAATGCATGTACCACCCCCATCACCGCGGCAACAATACCGAATGCGGGGAGAGAATCACCCACCATCGCCAGACTGCCTGCAGGAACCTCGCACTCTTGCTCGTGGGTCTCGATCTCTTCATCCATCAATGCTTCAATTTCAAAAGCATTCATATTTCCGCTAACAATTAATCGCAAATAATCAGTAATAAACTCTACTAATAACTTATCGGCCAAAATCCGCGGATAATTAGAGAAAATTTCACTTTCACGCGTATTCTCTATATCCCGTTCCAGTGACAACATCCCCTGTTGGCGAGATTTTGCTAATAAGCGGTAAAGTAGCGCCATTAAGTCCATATAGAGGATTTTGTTATATTTAGAGCGACGCATCAGTTTTGGCATCGCCTTCATTGTGGCTTTTATCGCTTTACCATTGTTACCCACAATAAATGCGCCAATACCCGCGCCGCAGATAATTAAAAATTCAGCCGGTTGATAGAGAGCGCCGAGGTGACCACCAACAATAATGTAGCCGCCAAAAACCGCACCTAAGACAATGAGATAACCCAAAATAACTAACACGCGACATCCTTAGCAAAGTGTGTGGGTGGAAGGTGAGGTGTTAGCACCCTTTGAGTGCGATGGATTGCCATTAACTGACGACAGAAACGGTATCCATACCGCCGCTGTAAGCAAAAAATCTGGCAACTCAACGAAACTCAAACTGCGCGTCTAACCTGCTCATCCAGCAGTTGTGAAGTAATATCGGCAGATTGCGGCGAAAGTTTACGTTTTTTTACTGCGCGGGAGGGGGGCTGGCAAAGACTGCAAACAAAACTGTTGCGTGGCAGATGCGCATGGGTGATAAAAGTCCCCCCACAGCAGTTGCAACCCGAGAGCTGCAACATACCACTGTCGACAAATCGAACCAACGTCCATGCTCGGGTTAACGCCAGCAATGGTGGGATCCCCGACAGTTCAGGGCACTGTTCGAGATAAAGACGGTAAGCCTTAATCACAGCCTCAACACCGGTGCATTGCCCACTTTTTAGCAAGAAGCTGTAAGCGTTATAAAACATCGATGAGTGGATATTTTGTTCCCAGGTCATAAACCAATCGGTTGAAAACGGCAACATTCCTTTCGGTGGCGGACTGCCTCTCAGCTCTTTGTAGAGTTTAATTAAGCGGCCCCGGCTGAGTTGAGTTTCGCTTTCAAGCATCTGCAAACGTGCGCCTAAAGTAATCAACTCCATGGCCAAATGAATGTCTTTGGCTTCCTGAACAATACTTTTAGTCATGCTCTTTTCTTAGGCTCACTACCGTCTTTTAACGATAGCTGGTGGAGTAAGTGACTCGACAATAAAATTCCTGTGTGGATTTGCTGCAAATCATCCACACGAGATTCTTTCGTCAGATGATGAATAGTATTGTGATCACTGAAACGGAAATGACAGACTAATTGGTTAGTTTCAGCCAATTTAACCATTTGCGGTAACGTTAACTGTGATAATGCATCAGCCATAGTGTCAGTAATACCAAGGCGAAACATGGCGGAGGCTTTCTCATCGTTAATTAACCGTTGCGCTAAAAGCAAATATGACAAATTAATATCATAAATATGTTTGAGTAATTCAGACGTACTCATTTTATACATCCCGACTGATTATGTTTTAAAACATAAATTGGATGATAGTATTCTTCACCCACGACCAGGGATCCTTCCCGTTATACAGTTAATTAGAACTTATAGAACTCAAAGTAATTGAAAGCGGTTATTGGTGTCGCACTACAAAAAATACCATTTTGGTATGAAACAACATGTCGCGGACCTGGCAGGTATATTTTATGCCGCTCTTATCGTGCATCTACGCCATGAAACTTTTCTTACAAAATATTAGGATTATTCTTAAAGAGGCCCAACTCTACTCCCGAATCGTCAGCACATACAATGTGACTAGCGATTCATTTTAAATGTAATGTGATGAGCATCACAAAAATAAAATATAAATAGGTTGGCCCTCCGCTTATTTGAGCATTTTTCACCCACCACGGCGTTCAAAAAATAGCCACAAGTCAGAAACGAGCTAAAAAAACAAAGATATGAGCCTGATTATTGGCATTTTTAGATCGGTTCGAACAAAAACACTCCCAAAGTAAAATAACAGAACATAAATCTGTAATAACCTAAAATTATCAGCATTAATATCTAATGATCGGCTTTGTAATTCGGCAATCCTATAAATAACCAGCCGAAACTATTTTGTTTTAACGAATATTTATGCGATTACAAAAAACGCCACTTACCGATTATTTATTGGCCTATTTACCTTTTAGTATTAAAAAAGTCGACAATACGTATTAAAAAAGGCAACAGAGGTAACGACATGTTTCACGCTTGATCGAACGCGCATATTTATTCAGTTATAGACGCAACACAGCTTCATATCAGCAATGTCGTAAGGGCTAATAAATGAAACGTAAGACCATATAATAAATAACATATTAAACAATAAATTCACATTTAAGCTTAAAACCCTTATTTTAATTAACCTCCACTGCAACCCACATTATTGGCGGCCCGAAGCCAAATGTGAGTAACATCCCATTTCTCAAATAGGTATTCCCCTAACCTTCATACTATAGCTATGCTTATGGGAGTTCGATAATGGGATACAGGAATGTATTGGTCGCAGTTGCACTTTCACCCGATAGCCAACAATTGGTTGATAAAGCTGTTTCCATAGTTCGACCTTACAATGGTAGGGTGTCGTTGATTACCCTGACAACTGAACCAGAAATGTACAGTAGCTGTGCCGCACCCATGTTGAGTGGCTTACGATCGGTGTTACAAGAAGAAGCGCAGTTGTTTATGGGAGAATTAGCGATTAATGCAAGTTATCCCATTGAAAATAAATCCGTTGTTCATGGTGAGTTTGCCGACAGCCTGGCTTACTTTTGCAAACAGCAGAATATTGATTTGGTGATATGCGGCAACCACAGTATGAGGCTGATGAATAAATTCTCCTGCTCAGCCGCACGGCTAATAAATACCAGTACTGTCGATGTGCTGATTGTGCCTCTTTAACTACCCCATCACTTTCACCTAACACCCGTTAGCCTGGCTGGCTGGCAGCGCCCTTCTCTGCGATTGCCGCACTATTAGCTGCAACCATACCGCAAAATTCTACTATTATTTTTAACAGTTGTTATTTTCACTACTCGCATTTTACTCCGTCCAAGTAAGGGAATCTGATGCCTCAAGATAAAATCAAAAACCGCCGTATTCTGCTGGCTTCACGCCCTCATGGCACACCGACCAGCGAAAATTTCATGTTAGATACGCAACTTATTCCCCAGCCTGGCGCGGGTGAAGTGCTACTGCGGACTCGCTATCTGTCCCTTGATCCTTATATGCGTGGCCGTATGAGCGACGTACCCTCATATGCAGATCCAATTAAGATTGGTGATGTGATGGTCGGCGGTACCGTCTCACGGGTTGAAGTCTCAAAACATCCGGATTTTCAGGTAGGTGATTGGGTTCTGGCCCAAAGCGGCTGGCAGGATTATGCATTATCGGACGGTTCTGATATCCGTAATCTTGGCCCACAACTCACCCATCCTTCACGAGCCTTGGGTGTGCTCGGCATGCCTGGTTTCACCGCTTATATGGGGCTATTGGATATTGGTCAACCCAAAGAAGGCGAAACCTTGGTGGTTGCCGCAGCGAGTGGGGCCGTCGGCTCAGTCGTTGGGCAAATAGGTAAACTAAAAGGGTGTAAAGTGGTCGGCATTGCTGGCGGTGCAGAAAAATGCCGTTATGTGATAGAAGAGCTGGGTTTCGACGCCTGTATTGATCACCGGGCCACCGATTTTGTGCAACAATTGGAGAAAGCCTGTTCTGAGGGTATTGATATCTATTACGAAAATGTGGGCGGCGCGGTATTTGATGCGGTTTTGCCATTGCTCAACACACACGCCAGAATTCCGGTTTGTGGCTTAATAGCACACTACAATGATACCGAATTACCTGATGGCCCAGATAGATTACCGCTGTTACAAAGCATCATTTTACGTAAACGAATTCGGATGCAAGGGTTTATCATTTTTGATGATTACGCCCACCATTACGATGATTTTCTGCAACAAATGACGGAATGGGTTGAAAAAGGCAAAATCAAGTTCCGCGAAGACTTGGTAGAAGGATTGGAAAATGCGCCACAAGCCTTTATCGGCCTGTTGGAAGGCAAGAACTTTGGTAAACTGGTCATTCGCGTCAGTAGCGAATAATGGCTAGCGTTCCGGGGCCAATTGGCCCCGGATGTTTTACCTAACATGGCGTGATGCAAACAGCAATAGAAAACAGTTAGAACCACGTGCCGAAGCGACGGATATAAAACTGTTTCATCAGTTGCGCAACCACACAGTAGCTTATCAAGGTGCCCACTAACCATGGGAAATATTGCCATGGTAAGGGTTCCAGCCCAACTAATGCCCCTAATGGGGAGAACGGAATATAGATGCCTATCGCCATGATTAACCCAGTCGTCAATAATACTGGCAGTGCAGCGGTACTTTGAATAAACGGAATTTTTTTCGTGCGCAACATATGAACCACTAACGTCTGCGACAACAAACCTTCAATAAACCAACCTGATTGGAACAAAGCCTGATGCTCGACACTGTTGGCGGCAAAAACAAACCACATCAGCGCAAAGGTTGTGATATCAAAAATTGATGAGGTTGGCCCAATCCATAGCATAAAGCGGCCGATATTTTTAGCATCCCACTTACGCGGTTTACGTAAAAACTCTTTATCCATTTTATCCCAGGGTAGCGAGAGCTGGGAAATGTCATACATCAGGTTTTGTAACAGTAAGTGGATGGCCAACATCGGCAAGAATGGAATAAATGCGCTGGCAACCAATACCGAAAATACATTACCAAAGTTAGAACTGGCGGTCATATTCAGATATTTTATGATATTACCGAAGGTTTCACGTCCGATGATCACCCCCTCTTCCAGCACCATCAGATTCTTTTCCAACAGAATAATATCTGCCGACTCTTTAGCAATATCAGTACCGGTGTCGACCGATATTCCCACATCAGCATCGCGCAATGCAGGAGCATCGTTGATCCCATCCCCCAGAAAACCGACAGTATGCCCATTGCTTTGCAGCATTTTCAGCACCCGTGATTTTTGCAGTGGCGTCAGCTTAGTAAATACCGTGCGCAGCTCCACTTCCCTTGCCAGGGTTTCATCATCCATACTTTCAATATCACGGCCACTCAGCGGTTCTCCTGGATCCAAACCAACATCCCGGCAGATTTTTGCCGTAATAACTGGGTTGTCGCCGGTTAATACTTTCACTGCCACGCCATTTTCCCGTAATGCAGTGATGGCGGCCTCAGCACTTTCTTTAGGCGGGTCAAGGAAAGTCAGCAACCCTTGCACCACCAAATCACGCTCATCCGCAATATTTAGCGGTAACTCGCTGGGCTGAACACCTAATTCACGCGTCGCCAGCAGCAAAACACGAAATCCATCTTCATTATATTGCGTGGACAGCGCCAATAATTCGGCTCTGCGGGCTTCATCCAATGGGCGAATTTCATCGCCCTCACGGACTTGGGTACAGATGCTTAGCATCTCCTCCACGGCACCTTTGCAGATTAAACGCTGCTGTTGCTGCTCATTTTTTACTACGATAGATAAACGGCGACGAATAAAATCAAAAGGTAATTCATCAACTTTATTAAAGCTGCGTAAGGCATCTATCTCTGGTTTACCACGACTGAACTTAATGACCGCCTGGTCCATCAGATTACGCATACCACTTTGATGGAAACTGTTAAGCCATGCCAATTGCAGAACTTGGCTGTCATTGTGGCCGGTTGCATCCAAATGGTGCTCAAGGATGATTCTGTCTTGCGTTAATGTGCCCGTTTTATCGGTACACAGCACATCCATGGCACCGAAGTTTTGTATTGCGTTCAGTCGCTTAACCACAACTTTGCGCCGCGACATCGCGATGGCACCTTTGGCCAGGTTAGAACTGACAATCATCGGCAACATCTCGGGGGTCAAGCCGACCGCGACGGCCAATGCAAACAATGCCGCCTCAGTCCAATCCCCTTTTGTAAAGCCATTAATCAGTAATACAATAGGTACCATTACCAACATAAAGCGGATCAATAACCAACTAACGCTGTTAACACCGCGATCAAATGCAGTTTGAGCGCGATTGCCGACAATAGATTTAGCCAGCGTCCCGAAATAAGTCTGCCCGCCGGTGGCAATAACCACTGCCATAGCCGTTCCGCTGGCTACGTTAGTCCCCATCAGACAGATATTGGACAATTCGAGTAACTCACTTTCGCTACTGGCATCGCCATCAACTGATTTTGAGCTGATTGCCCCCATGGCATCATACTTTTCAATGGGTATGGCTTCTCCGGTTAAAATCGCCTGGCTGATAAACAAATCTCTGGATTTAATCAGACGTAAATCTGCCGGGATCATATCTCCAGCCGACAGTAGAATAATATCCCCCGGCACCAGTAGTTTAATCGCAATTTCCTGTTTTGCCGGTTGAGCGCTATGGCTGTTACGGCGCAATACTGTTGCCGTGGTACGCACCATCGATTTCAGTGCCTCAGCTGCTTTATTGGTCCGATATTCCTGCCAAAAACGCAGCAAACCACTGATCAATACCATCGTCACAATGATACTGGCTCCCACCAGATCGGTTTCCTCACCACGTTGCAATGGCAACCAATAATCAGTAAAGAAACTGATTGCTGCCAACACTATCAAAACAAAAATAAAGGGGTTATTAAATGCAGCCAGTAACTGAGTCAGTGCAGGTGGTGCCTTCTCATGTGCAACCTGATTGATACCGTATAACTCCAACCGTTCTCTGGCGTCCTCTTCTGTCAGGCCATTTAAATTTGCATTCAGCTTGGATAATGTTTGATCCAGGCTATTTTTGGCTTCCAGTGCAATAGCAAAAGTCTTGTTATTATTGCCACGGCTGGTGACTGTCTTTTTAAATTTGGTCATAACACTTCTCTTTTAATTCTAAACGCACAGGACCTACCCGCTCAAATATTGAGAGATAAATGTGCTGAACTATTATTGCGCTGCCAACTTTATAGTTAATTAGCAGCGACTAATTAAGTTAACTCCGGGGTGGTCGTCCATAACAACTCCTTACTGCCACATAGGTCAGTATTTGATTATTTACTGTTAAACTTGATAATGTAGTTATTGCCTGAATTACTTTATATTAAGCCGGTAATTCAGAGACTACACGCCAATGAATAGCGCTGACACTCCGTTCCAAACTGACACGGCAAACAATACTTTCAATTTCTTTTTGTGCTGCTGGTGTCGCCATTATTTCAGCACAGACCTCTAACTGACCGGGCCTGGCAATATCGGCGCTACAAAGGGACTGCAAACGTAATGCCACACCATTTAATGCCTGCAATATAAGAGTACGAACTAAGACCTCATCTTCGGTGCCGCAGGTAACCTGAATTCGGTAGCGAACTTCTAAATCTACAGCTTGTTGCTGGGGCTGCATATTAATCCGCTGTGCAGCCTCACGTAGTAATATATTGGCACACAGGATGACCCCAGTGGCAACCACGGCATTCCAATACAATCCCAAACCGCAAAGCACACCAATACCCGCCGAACACCACAGTGTAGCCGCGGTGTTTAGGCCACGGATATTCATGCCTTCACGCATAATGACCCCCGCCCCCAGGAAGCCAATTCCTGAAACTACCTGAGCCGCAATACGACCAGGGCTATCAGGGGATGTGGCATAAGAGCTAAGGATAAATACCGCAGCGCCGGTTGCAACCAATGCATTAGTACGTAAACCCGCCATACGCTGACGCCATTGCCTTTCAGCGCCAATGAGTGCGCCCAGACACATCGCCAGTAATAAATTTATGACAAAAGGAGTTAATGCCATGATTCTCTCCATGAATTAATCATTGGTAGAATAATCATGTGCTATTTAGCACACAGGTAATTGTGCTGAGATATAACTCAGCAAAAACCGATGTTTATGCCTGGAGGAAATAATGCGTGGCTGTTAAATACCATAATAAAAACCCGAATTTATACCCTCGATGATTGAACATCGAGTTAAAATATCATATCCACAGTAATTGGAGTTATAACCAGATAGCGAGCAATAAACCCGAGAAATTGACTGACGTCATTATTTCGAGTAAATAAATTGTGCTAACACAACTATAGCTTCAAGTAATAAGGATATATTTGGGTATGCACAGCTCAGAAAATACAGAGAGGGTGCTGCCCGCCATTTTTCGGCAAGCAACAAATCAGTCGGAGATAGGTTAGCTTGCCTTGCTTATTTGACTACTACTTTGCGTATCCATTAGTTTCTCCCCGAAATTTTTCAAGAGTATAGTTGCGTATGATAATTATGTAAAGCCTATATTTCTAAACAAAACCTAAACCAACCTCAGGGAATTAAATAATAAAATTAAGATTGATAATATAGGATACCGATTAATTGCTTCACACTGTCAAATATCCTATTTCTGTAGATAGCATATATCTGGCAGATGTGGTCATCCACGGATCTCAACTGGGATGCTACCAACTTCAGCACTGGGGAAGATAATCCCCCCCATACCGGGCTGTGCTTGCTGGAGAAAATACTATCAAGCTATTGAGGTAATTACATAAATCTAATGACTCTTTAACCCAAATTGCGATCGTGATCTCATTTATAACTCTAACTATTTCAGTGCCGTTGCCGATAGGTTCTTAAAGGACTATTGAGATTATTTTAGATATTAAGGGTGGATTAATTTTAAGTAGCGATGCCTACACCCAAGGTAACTGGAGTTGCCGCTAACCAAGCGACAACTTCAGCTAAACAGGGTATATCAGGCAAGGGCCTTTCCTCGAGCGACTATAGAAACGGAACTGATAATGAAACGTGGAAGTACTCACCAGCCATTAGATATAAAAATAACGCCAGATTATAATAAAAATACGAAAGTATTGTTTGTTAACAATCTGCGTCTGGTCACTTTGTTTATCGTCATTTTGGCGGGAATACTGCTTTTATTTGCAGCGGCCATTGGTACATCTGGCTATTTTTTAAAGCAAAGCAACCAATCGCTGGAAGAAGCAACTCAAGAGCTAGGTATCCGCCTGGGCCTATCTGACAGCTCAAACGACCTGCGTACTGCACGTCTTATTCTGATTCAAGCGGCGTCATCAGCACGTATCGGTGATACCGAAGGTTATCAACAGGGCCTGACCAATGCTGAAAGGAATATCGCTCAGTCACAGCAAATGTTTAACCTCTACTATAATCGGCCGGTTAAATCCGAAACCGATACCGCTTTGGACGCGCCGCTGAAAAAAGCCTACGAGCAATATCGCGACGATGGGATAAAACTCATGTTGGATGCGACTAAAGAAGGACACTTTGAAGAAGTTATCTCGCTTGAAGCAGAAAAACTTAATCCGTTGGATAATGCTTACAATGAGCCACTATTAAAAGCTGTTAAATATCGCACAGAGCAAGCGAATCAAATTAATCAGACAGCCCAGCAACAAGCACGCCTCGGTTACATGCTGATGGGGGGGGCCTTTATTCTGGCTATTTTACTGACATTGATTGCTTTTTTAGTCATAAGTAAAGTCATTATCAAGCCAATTAATTGGCTGGTAGAACGTATTCAGCGTATTGCTCAAGGGGATCTGACACAAACTCCGGTCTCATTCGGCCGCAATGAAATCGGTGTCTTGGGCAACAACATCCAACAGATGCAGGACTCGTTATCCACCACCGTTGAGGCCGTCCGCAGCAGTGCTGAATCTATATACCAAGGATCGAGCGAAATTGCACTGGGCAATACCGATCTCTCTGCACGTACCGAGCAACAAGCGGCTTCACTTGAACAAACAGCCGCCAGCATGGAGCAACTGACCGCGACCGTGAAACAAAACGCGGAGAATGCTCACCATGCCAGCCAACTTGCAGCGAACGCTTCAGGTAAGGCTGCTCAGGGGGGAGACATCGTTAATGATGTTGTCAGCACTATGGATAAAATATCTCTCAGCTCAATGAAAATTGCTGAAATTACTAACGTAATTAATAGCATTGCATTCCAAACCAATATTCTGGCACTGAATGCTGCGGTTGAGGCAGCCCGCGCCGGTGAACAAGGCCGTGGCTTTGCAGTGGTCGCCAGTGAGGTCCGTAATCTGGCCCAGCGCAGTGCTGATGCCGCCAAAGAGATAGAATCGTTGATTGAAATCTCGGTTGATCTGATTGGTGATGGCTCAATTCTGGTGTCAGATGCAGGTAAAGCAATGAATGAGATCGTCACTGCCGTCACTCATGTCACTGACATTATGGGTGAAATTGCATCTGCTTCTGATGAACAGAGTCGAGGTATTAGTCAGGTTGCGCAAGCAGTTTCAGAGATGGACAATGTGACACAGCAAAACGCCTCTTTAGTACAGGAAGCCTCTGCCGCGGCGGCCTCTCTGGAACAACAAGCTGAAGTCTTGACTCAAGCTGTCGCGGTATTCCATTTAAGAGGCCGTAACCCTGCCCCGACGCTTAAAACGCCGGTATCAACCTCAACAGGCAAGCATAATGCAGCAGGGAATAAAAAGTCAGGCGATGACTCGCTGAATTGGGAAACGTTCTGAGTTATCGGTAGCAACAATTCAGACAAACTATATTTGAAAAAGTCAGATAGTAAAACCGGAGGTCAGGTGTACAAGCCGTCCTCCGGTTTTTATTGCATAGCAATAAACGCTGGGCAGGTAACAAAACGACAATACTACTTGTGCAAGGGCTCAACAAAGGTGCCATCATGGCTATCATTTTCATTAAAGAACCAGACACCTGCCGGATAGTCCTCCAGTGCAACCAGATACATAACGCCTTCACTAAACTGTTCCACCTCTAAAACAACCCCCTCACGTCTTGGGCCGCCATCGGTTTTTACTGTCACCCGATCATTCACTTTCATGATATTACCTTCGATTAAATCAATTCTGCTAGTGTAGTACAGAATCAGGTGAGGATGATAAGGCTTACGCATAAACAACGGTCTGCTTTTGATGAATATATTCAAGGATAAGAAAGGATTTTGTTCACTTAACAGCAGAGTTGAGCTAATCAGAACAGGGGATCAAAAGAAGAGATTGCATCTATCAGATTTGCTTTACGCAAGACAGTAAAAAACCCGCCTTAGCGGGTTTTTTTATAATCAGCCAAAGGCCAATTAGATTGCAGTTACGTTTGCTGCAGACGGACCTTTAGCACCGTTCTCGATAGAGAACTGTACATTCTGGCCTTCAGCCAGGGTCTTGAAGCCTTGATCTTGGATTGCAGAGAAGTGAACGAACACGTCTTTGCTGCCATCAGCTGGAGTGATGAAACCGAAGCCTTTAGACTCGTTGAACCACTTTACTTGACCTTTCATCATGTTAGACATGTGTATTTCCTTTATTAAAAAAATTTGCCACCATGGGCGTGTTATAGCCGGTTATCAGTCGTTACTTATGGAGGCACTATGAAGGAAATTCGTCAGTGAAGAGCTATCAACGATAACGCTTTAAATATGAACCACTTTACTCAAGATGTCGTGCATAAATAGGTCTGTACCACAGGCCGAGACGCATTAACTCATGACCGGCTTTTAATAGCAACTCTTTTTAGCAAGCAAACAGAGGATTCCTGTTTACATGCCCAAAATAAAACCAAAAAAGCTATTTATTATACTCTTGATGCCCACTTTTACACGGAATAATCACCCACTTTATGGTTACTCACCTCTGACACACTGGTGCTTTTAGACTCAACAATAACAAAAGACATTGCATAGCCTGTTTTTCGTCATGTTTGCCGGTAAGCGCTGAAAGTTTACCTCATAAATTTGCTATAATAAGCAGCCACCTACCCCTAAGAGGAATACATGAGGGCCAAATCAGTCACTTTAGATGATGTCGCACGCCAGGCGGGTGTGTCGTATCAAACCGTATCACGTGTTTTAAACCAGGCACCTCATGTTTCGCCGAAAACCCGCATTAAGGTCGAACAAGCCATGGCTGACCTGAGCTATGTCCCTAACCGGGTGGCACAACAATTAGCGGGTAAACACCGTCTTACTCTAGGGCTGGCAACCACTGACCTCTCTCTGCATGCCCCCTCACAAATAGCTGCGGCGATAAAAAGCAAAGCCCATGAATTGGGATATACCATCGTCATTGCGATGGTCGATGACCACAGTGATCATGCCTGTCAGCAAGCCATAAATGAGCTATTAGCCCAACGGGTTGATGGCATTCTAGTGAATATTCCCCTGAAACCAAAACGCAGCCAGAGAATTGTCCAACAATGTGCGAGGACTCCGGTACTGTTTCTTGATGTTGATCCGCAATCTGCAGCTTTCAGTGTCTTGTTTGATCCCAAGGTCGGAGCTGTTCAGGCCGCCGAATACCTAATTGCCTTAGGCCACCAACAAATCGCACTGATTTCCGGACCAAAAGATGCTATTTCAGCCCAATTACGCTACCAAGGTTGGCTGCAAGTCCTGAATAATGCCTCGTTAACACCACAGGCGGTCTATTACGGCGAGTGGGATGCTCGGAGCGGTTATCAGACCACACAGAAACTCATTACCAGCAACATCCCTTTTAGTGCCATCTTGGTGGCTAACGATCAAATGGCGCTTGGGGTGTTACGTGCGCTGCATGAGCATAATTTCAATGTACCGGAGCAAGTCTCGGTCATTGGCTACGATGACACCGCTGACAGTGCCTATTTCCAGCCACCACTGACAACGGTCAGGCAAAACTTCAAACTATTAGGTGAAGAGAGCGTTTCCCGCTTGGTTGTCAGGCTACACCATACTATTGAACCCCCGTCTGGCGTATTGTTAGCGACAGAGTTAACAATACGCCAGACAACGGCTCCTTTTAATCCTTTTGCAGCTAAAAGCGAATAAATGCGATCACTCTCGACTATTTATCCAACCGCTATTTACTTTATCTGCTGTTGAATTCATCTTGTTTGCAGCGTAATTGTGAGCGCATAACATTTATTACTTATTAACTTGCCATAGCAAAAAAGTGCTCACGAACATCATCGAAATGAGGCTGATATCATGACGTCACAGCAGAAGGTTCAACCGACCTTATCGCAGATTTTGTCTCGCCGAGATTGGGAGAACCCGCAGGTGACGCAGTATCACCGCCTTGAGGCACATCCTCCATTTCACAGTTGGCGTGATGTCGGCGCGGCGCAAAATGACACCTCATCACCACAGCGGCAATTACTCAATGGGCAATGGTCATTCAGCTATTTTACCCAGCCTGAATGGGTACCGGATGACTGGGTTGATCAAGATTTACCGGCTGCGACACCACTGCCAGTCCCCGCCAACTGGCAACTCCATGGTTACGACACACCGATTTACACCAATGTGCAATATCCCATTCCAGTCGATCCACCGCGAGTACCGGAAGAGAACCCGACCGGTTGCTATTCGCGTGATTTCACTTTAGATCCAGATTGGCTCCCGTCGGGCCAAACACGTATTATTTTTGATGGGGTCAGTTCAGCATTTTATCTGTGGTGTAATGGGAAATGGGTCGGTTATTCCCAGGATAGCCGCCTGCCAGCTGAATTCGATCTCACACCTTACTTACAGGCAGGTAATAACCGTATTGCCGCTCTGGTTCTGCGGTGGAGTGATGGCAGCTATCTGGAAGATCAGGATATGTGGCGCATGAGCGGTATTTTCCGTGATGTCAGCTTGCTGCACAAACCAGAAATTCATTTGCGAGATGTTCATATCACAACACATCTCTCCCCTGAATTCAGTTCCGCCAATTTAGAGGTAATGGCGGTCCTTAATATCCCACCACTCAGTATCAACGACCCGCAGGTTACTGGGGCTTATCACATCCGCGTACAACTGTGGTTAGCCGATAAATTGGTCACCAGCTTACAGCAACCTCTAGGCACCCAAGCGATTGACGAACGTGGGAATTATACCGATCGTGCCCGTCTTAGCCTGCGAGTAGATCACCCCTCATTATGGAGCGCAGAACAACCCACATTGTATCGTGCCGTCATTTCCCTGCTCAATAGCCGCCAAGAACTGATTGAGGCGGAAGCCTATGATGTGGGTTTCCGCCAAGTTGTGATTCACCAGGGCCTGCTTAAGGTTAATGGCAAAGCGGTGCTGATTCGGGGGGTAAACCGTCACGAGCATCATCCGCAAACGGGTCAGGTAATAGATGAAGACAGTATGGTGCAAGACATCATGCTGATGAAACAGCATAACTTTAATGCTGTGCGCTGTTCTCACTACCCAAATCATCCATTGTGGTACCGCTTGTGTTCCCGCTATGGCCTGTATGTTGTTGACGAAGCCAATATCGAAACACATGGAATGCAGCCTATGGGGCGGTTAGCGGACGACCCGCAATGGTTCTCTGCTTTCAGTGAGCGCGTTACACGGATGGTTCAGCGGAACCGTAACCATCCTTGTATCATTATTTGGTCATTGGGCAACGAATCCGGCCACGGGGCCACCCATGATGCCCTCTATAGTTGGATCAAAGCCAATGACCCCACTCGGCCGGTACAATATGAAGGGGGTGGTGCAAATACTCCAGCTACCGATATAGTTTGTCCAATGTATGCCCGGGTGGATGAAGACCAACCGTTCCCTGCTGTGCCCAAGTGGGCAATAAAGAAATGGATTGGTTTACCGAATGAATCTCGCCCATTGATTCTGTGTGAATACGCCCATGCGATGGGTAACAGTTTTGGTGGATTTGCCCGTTATTGGCAGGCATTTCGCCAGTATCCACGGTTACAAGGTGGTTTTGTTTGGGATTGGGTAGATCAAAGTCTCACCCACAATGATGAGAACGGTCAGCCTTATTGGGCTTATGGCGGTGACTTTGGTGATAGCCCTAATGACCGCCAATTCTGTATGAACGGGTTGGTTTTCCCTGACCGTAGCCCCCATCCAAGTTTGTACGAAGCGCAATACGCACAGCAATTCTTCCAGTTTTCATTGCTCAGCACTACGCCACTGGTGATCAGTGTGACCAGTGAGTATCTGTTTAGAAATAGTGACAATGAACATCTCTATTGGCGAATTGAATTAGAGGGCGAATGGCTACTGGAAGGTAACTTATCGTTGGATTTACGCCCTGAAAGCACACAGGATTACACTCTGGCCGAGCGCTTGCCCATCATCAATAAGCCCGGTCATTTATGGTTGAATGTTGAGGTCAGGCAGATAAAAGAAACGCCTTGGTCACCAATCAATCATCGCAGTGCCTGGCACCAGTGGCGTTTACCACAAGTGCTATCTACGCGGCACGGTTCCCCTCCTCCTGCCACCAGCGCGCCAAGTGACCTGCAATTACGCCAAGATGCAAACTCTATTATCGTGACCCATCAGCAGCAACGCTGGCAGTTTAGTCGCCAAACCGGGCTGTTAGAACAATGGTGGCTAGGTGAGAAAGCTCTGTTACTCAGCCCATTACGTGATCAATTTGTCCGTGCACCATTGGACAACGATATCGGCATTAGTGAAGCTACACGCATTGATCCCAACGCCTGGGTTGAGCGCTGGAAAAAAGCAGGAATGTATCAGTTGGAGCAGCGTTGCCTCTCATTACAGGCAGATAGTTTATCTCACTCAATACAAATCAGTGCGGAGTACAGCTACGAGTTTGCCAATGAACCCTTGATACACACACATTGGTTGTACCGTTTTGACCAGCAAGGTCGCATGACCATTGATGTTCGGGCCCACGTTGCAACATCACTCCCCTCTCCAGCAAGAGTCGGTATGTGTTGTCAATTATCCGATATCGCAGCAAGTGTTGACTGGTTAGGATTAGGGCCACATGAAAACTATCCTGACCGCCAACTCTCAGCACAATATAGCCACTGGTCGCAACCACTTGAGCAGATGCACACACCCTACATATTTCCAAGTGAAAATGGGCTGCGTTGCGATACCAACACCCTGAATTACGGAAACTGGAAATTAACCGGTCAGTTCCATTTCGGTATCAGCCGTTACAGTACGCAACAACTGATGGCCATCAGCCACCAGCACCTACTCAAACCAGAGCAAGGCACCTGGTTGAATATTGATGGTTTCCATATGGGTGTCGGTGGTGACGACTCATGGAGCCCAAGTGTCCATACTGAAGACTTGCTGACGGATGAAATCTACCAGTATCAGGTTTGTTGGCAGTATAAAGAATAAGTTTGGCGATATACGGTACCCACCGCGCAATCGTATTATCTGTGGCTGTACTGACCTACAATTTCGGATTTATACCTATATCAGCAAAGGAGTCATATTCATACAATCAAAGTGTTCTAAACATCTCTTAGTCTTGATTGTAGCCATGCAAGTAAGCCATACATGCACGACTCCTTGGTACACTACTCCTTTGCAAATTTGTGCGCCCACATTGTTGGGCGTTTTTTGTTTTCTACTCTGGAGATGTCTTTGGGTTCTCTCCCCCTTGTCATCACTTAAGCACATTCGCTCCATGAATTATTTCCATTACCGGACTAAGATATTCACTTAGTTATTGGTATAGCGTTTGATTTCGCACCTTCACGCGACAGAGGAATATTATGACATCGTTAACGCATCTCCCGGCAAATATGACAGCGATTGAAATCACTCAGTCTGGTGGGCCAGAAGTATTAGTCCCCGTAAAGCGGCCGACACCCATGCCCGCTACAGGCGAAATACTGGTTAAAGTTTCAGCCGCCGGCGTTAATCGCCCTGATGTGATGCAGCGCCGTGGTCACTATGCGCCGCCGCCAGGAGCCTCGGATATTCCTGGATTAGAGGTTGCCGGCGAAGTGGTCGCCATGGCCGCAGATGTCAGTCGTTTTAAACTCGGCGACAAAGTGTGTGGACTGATAGCTGGTGGTGGTTATGCCCAGTACTGCGTTATACATGAAACCAATGCATTACCGATCCCAGTCAGCCTTACTGATATCGAAGCTGCGGCACTACCAGAAACATTTTTCACCGTATGGGCCAACCTATTCCAACGCGGCCGCCTCAGTGCCGGTGAAACCGTATTAATTCACGGTGGCTCTTCTGGCATAGGGACAACCGCGATATTACTGAGCAAAGCATTTGGCGCAGAGACGATTATTGTCACTGTGGGTTCAGAAGAGAAACGTCAGGCGTGCCTGAAGCTGGGTGCAGATATTGCCATTAACTATCATACTCAAGACTTTGTCGCTGAAACCAAACGTGCTACTGCGGGTCAAGGGGCTGATGTCATTGTCGATTTAATTGCTGGTGATTATGTAGCACGTAATTATGAAGCTGCTGCAATGAATGGCCGTATTGTTCAAATTGGCACCCAAAATGGCAATGCCAAAGATCTTAACCTGATGTTGATGTTGTTAAAACGCCTGACACATACCGGTTCCACATTACGCTCACGCAGCGTGGCAGAAAAAGCGCTGATCGCCCAAGAGCTGGAACAACACGTTTGGCCATTGCTGGGCGAGAGTAAGATCAAGCCGCAAATATTCCGAACGTTCCCACTGGAAGAGGCTGCAAAAGCGCACGCGTTGATGGAAGGTAGTACACATATTGGCAAAATTGTCCTGACCGTTTAACACGGCATGGGGCTATAATTGCTGCCATAGTGATGGCTAATCAGGTGAAATCTACGTTATAGGGGGTTGCTTTCACCTGATGAATAAATAATATACATACAGTTACCCTCACTCAGCCATAACAGTTTGGCTAACTAATTTATTAAACTGATATACTTTAAAGTTAACCTTCCATGCTAATCTATAATAAAATGCTATGGTTTAATTTTATGAGTTATTAATCACAAGGTCATAATTATGGACATAATTAAAAAGATATTAATCGATGACATCGCGAGAATAAATAAAAAAGAAAAAAGAGATGGTCGGTTAAAATTTAACAGCGATTTTGTCTACCAGCATCCCTATCTTTGTCTGGCAATGTTGGTTTCATATTTTTTCGTCTTAGTTTTAATGTACTTAACCCCCTACTTTGGCACCGGATATATGATTGCCTTTACCGCTTTCTTTGTGTTGATGTCGGCTATCCTAATGATGGAAATCAAACCAGTATTTAAGTTTGAGGATATTGGCATTCTTGATTTACGTGTTTGCTACAATGGTGAGTGGTTCTTTAGTCGAGCATTATCGACACAAGCAATTGATGAAATATTGAATAGCAAAAATATCAGTGATGATTTTAAGCTTCGCGTTAAAAATATTATTAATAATAAAGGCGAAATAGATTTTTATGATGTCTATGATTTGGCCTATTTACAAAAAAAGTCGATACAATTCAATGACAAAAATGCAATCTCATCGCTAACCGGCACCCCGGTTAGCGGACAGTAAACGCCGGTATTCATATAACCTGGCTCTGCAAGAAGCATAGCTGGCAATAATCAATAGGTCTCTTTTCATCAGCTGCATTAGATTTGTTAGGCAGATACCGTTAATACGTTAGAATTTTGCCTATAATAACATTAATGCACCTAATAATAAGAGGCTGGTGGTTATGGATAAAATTGACGAGCAACTGATTGCCATTTTAGCTGAGAATGCACGGATATCCTTGAAAGATCTGTCCCAACAAGTCAATCTATCCTCCCCCAGCACATCTGAACGCCTGCGCCGTCTTGAAGAGCGTAGTATCATCCGCAGCTACACTCTTGACCTCGATCAACGGGCTTTTGGTTATAGCTTGCAGGCTCTTGTACGTGTAAAACCCTTGGCAGGAATGTTACATATCACTGAAAAAATGATTCAGGAAACACCAGAGTGTGTTGAATGTGACAAAGTCACCGGTGACGATTGCTTTATTAGCCGTATATATATTCATTCGATGGCGCAATTGGATACCATCATTGATCGTTGGTCAGAACGAGCTGAAATCCAAACTTCAATTGTGAAATCGTCACCCGTTATGCGGCGGTTACCGCCATTAGTGCCGTCGGTCAAGGGTATAAAAATCTAAAATTTGTGTCTCTAACCTCACTTTATCTATAATAAAGGGTTATGATTCCCATAATTAAATAGATTTCTATAAACGGATAGTCGATGAGCAGTAATAATCCAAGTCAGGCGTCAGATTCGTTGATTCTTACGCTCCCCTACCGTCGGTGGGATCAAAATACAGTGGAAGGTGCCTGTGCTATCGAGGCTCTGGAGCAAGGTAAAGTGCTGTTTTTACCTCATCTCGCCTTTGAATTGAGTGAAGATGAAAAACAACTGCTTAACCCTGCATTGGTTGATGTTAAACGTAAAAATATCAGTTTCAAGCCACTGGACGGCACGCTAACCGGCGTTACCGATGAAAGCAAAGTGGCATTAACCCGCCAGTTACTTGAGCGCTATTACCAGAGTTGCCTAAGTTTGGTGCATCAATTATTGCCCGAGTACTCCTCAGCTCTACGCAGCCCGACAAATAGCCTGCGTTTGCACCCTGTTACCGACTGGCGTGATACTACATCGTGGCGTAAAGACGATAGCCGTTTACATGTTGATGCTTTCCCTTCACGCCCTAATTATGGCGAACGTATTATCCGTATTTTCACCAATATCAACCCCCATGGCGAACCCCGGTCATGGCGGGTAGGCGAAAACTTTACACAGCTTGCCAGCCGTTATTTACCACAACTTGATAACTATTCCCCTATCAGCAGTTGGCTGCAACATAAGGTCGGTATCACTAAACGCCGTCGTAGCCATTATGACCATCTGATGCTCCAACTACATGACAAAATGAAGTCGGACCTGGAATATCAAAACAATGGTCTACAGCAAGCCATTGATTTCCCATCAGGCAGTAGCTGGATCTGTTTTTCGGACCAAACACCCCACGCAGCGATGGGCGGGCAGTATATGTTGGAACAAACGTTCCTGCTGCCAGTGGAGGGGATGAAATATCCAGAGCAGTCTCCGCTAAAGATACTGGAATCATTGACGCAGAAGGCGTTGATATAGTCCATAACACTCTCGAGAGAGTCCGCCGACCAGGCGGATTGCTCATTAAAGCTGTCGTTACTACCCTACGTTATATAGGTTGTAAATTATCTAAAAAAATGCTTGTCCGACTTGATCTGTGATAAAAAAATAAATATTATTTTTGCGTCAAGTAAACCGAGTCGGTAATAGTTTGACCTGAGGAAAAGAAATTGATCTCATTGCACTAATACCTATACAGGAAATTATTTAGCTCTTGAACGTTGTTCTGGTTATAAGTTTATAGCTTAGATATCGGTTTTATTTTAGGTGAGCTTCACTGCATCCCACACTATTCAACCTTATCAGATAGCTACTGGAGGTTAATATGGTTAAAGTCTACGACAGAAACAGAAACCAAATTATTCCGGGCAAACGTGTTATGGTCGCACAAACTGGGGAAATTGACGTAGCTAAAGCTATCCACGCACAAGGGCTGGCCCCGGTACAGGCAGAGCGCGAGCGAGTTGTAGAGTTACAACATAGCGGAGAACGCTACGTGCCTTTTGATTTAGTCAGACTCGGTTAATAAAGTTTTACACAGAGTCATTTGGTAGATTTATAGTCGCATATTATTAAGGCATTGCAGCTAATACGCCGGAGTTAACCTATACCCATCAGGTTATTCCGGCATTGTCGTTTGTATGAGTTTTATATTTATTCAATCTATTAAAATAACGATAATTAATGGGAGCTGATTGCTACAAACTGAAAACAACTTATTCGGCTGATATTGATACCGGCCGAATAATCTCTATTTAAATATGGCACGCAGGTTCAATCACCTGAGTCACTTTCTTTTGGAAAGTATCAAGTTGGCAAAGTTTGTTATCACCGCTATTCTCGCATCCTTCGATCGCCACGGGAACAATACTGGCCGGATTGTTTTTCAAGTCCAATTTCACCGCATTTCGTAATTGATCCATCGTTTGATAGAACATCTTTACCGCAACATAGCGTTGATGATTATCCGGATTCTGCCATAGCTCAAAAACTAATCCGCCCCCTGGGGGGGTATTATCAGGCTGCTGCGGCAATTGCCAGTTGGCACCTAACATACCGGCAATATTGGCGATATTAGTATCATGGCCGCCAAGGAAAAGAACCTTGGTTTGCGGTGATAACGGCAATGTTTGCCCCCGACCTCCATGCTGAAGCACTAGCGCAGTGTTGATCTGTTGCAACAACGGTGTTCCCTTATGACGGGCGATATACGGTGTTTTGGCCATCAAATCAAACTGCACATTGTGCAGCGACAATAAAGATACCCAATTCTCTTCACCGCTTAACCGATGCCAGGCAACATCCGGCATAGCTTGTGAATTTTGTAGGAGGAAGATTTCACCCAAAGTTGAGGAGAGTGCCAATGGCCCACTGAGTGATGCTTTGGTCCCCTTCTTATTCACCTTGATTTCGTTCGCCGCGAAAGTGGCAAAATCACAGGTCTTCCCTTGCTGCTGTAGTGACTTGCAATAAGGTGAAGCCGCAAAGTTTAGCACCTCGCCCATCTGGGCAAAAGGTTTAGCATAGCGCTGACTCAGTTCGCTTAATGGTGCACCCAGTCGTTCCTCGACCGCCTTATGGGTTTGTGTCGAATCTAACTTACACACCCCTGCTTCAACCGGGTGAAATAGGGGATCAGCTTTTTTCAAATCAGCCTGATAATGCACCGTCAGGCCGCAACCTGGGGCGATGCCATCGAGGAATGCCTGCCCGGTTAAACGGGTGCGTTGATCGACATCGGCCTGCGCATAAATGGCCCCGTCTGCCGGGCAACCGGCAGGTAGCAGCCCTTGATTACGGAAGTAATCACCATAAAAGCCCCCCATCAATGTCACTAACTGTGCACCTCGGGGGGTTAAATACCCCGCGGGTACTGGCCATTGCGGCCACTTATCAGGTGTTACATCATTTATTAGCTGTGTTTGTTTAGTTGGCGAGCGAACACCATGGCGACTCAAAATAATCACTCGCTCCAATGTATAGCCGCTCGGTGGAGCAACAGCCAGTGTAGCATTGGTTGTGAAGCTACCCAGCATCAAGGCCAGTGCGGATAATCGCAGACTATTCTTTGCTACTGCCATCATTTTATATCCTTATTAAAACTACGAATATTTATCCTCAACGAGTATGGTCGATGATCTCTGGCCTCACAATGTGCCAAAGCTATAAACAATAGGAATGCGAATAGGCCGATGGTGCAAAAAACCATGTCGGAACACGCTAAATTTGATTCGGTTCTCATTGTTAGAATGATAATTAGCCGATTATGTCATTAACGATATTTATACTTAAGAAAGGTACAAATCCGCTCTACCCTTCCGATTATTATCCGGAAAGGTTTTAGCGCATTAGGGTTGGAGAATGTAGCCCGTAATTCAGCGGCGATACATATAAATCATAAGGAGTCTGATATGCGGAAAACAGGCGATATCGACAGAGTCATGTCGGCCAGGCAACTTCCCAATAAAGCCGTAGCCTTGATTCTTGCTGGGGGCCGAGGCTCACGCCTTAAGGATCTTACGTCCGTCCGGGCGAAACCCGCAGTCCATTTCGGCGGTAAATACCGCATTATTGACTTCGCATTATCCAATTGTCTTAACTCCGGCATTCGCCGTATCGGTGTGATAACGCAATACCAGTCTCATACCTTGGTGCAACATATACAGCATGGTTGGTCGTTTCTCAGTGAAGAGATGAATGAGTTTGTTGATTTATTACCGGCACAACAACGTCAAGGGCAGGAACACTGGTATACCGGTACTGCCGATGCCGTTTTCCAAAATCTGGATATCATCCGCCGTTATCACGCTGAATATGTCGTGATCCTGGCCGGGGACCATATTTATAAAATGGATTACTCACGCATGCTGCTGGATCACGTAGAAAGTGGCGCAGCCTGCACCGTGGCCTGTATTGAAGTGCCCAAGGAGGAAGCCAGTGCCTTCGGTGTCATCGAGGTATCTGAAGATCTGCAAGTCAAAATGTTTTGGGAAAAACCGGAAGATCCGCCGACACTGCCGGACAAACCCAACAGCAGCCTGGCCAGTATGGGCATTTATGTGTTTAACGCCGAGTTCCTGTTTGATTTACTGAACAGTGATCATGCAGATGAAACCAGTAGCCATGACTTTGGCAAAGATATTCTGCCGAAAATAACCGAGCAAGGCCATGTATGGGCGCATCCGTTCTCTCTGTCTTGTGTATCCACCTCACCAGATGCCTCTGATTATTGGCGCGATGTAGGAACACTGGATGCCTATTGGCAGGCCAACCTTGATCAGGCCGCTATCACGCCTGAGCTGGATATGTATGACTCACATTGGCCGATACGAACTTATGCCGAACCCTTGCCACCGGCCAAATTTGTTCAAGATCGTTCGGGCAGCCACGGTATGACCATGAATACCTTGGTGTCCGGCGGCTGTGTTATTTCTGGTTCCGTGGTAGTCAACTCGGTGTTATTTTCCAGAGTCCGCGTTAACTCATTCTGTAATATCGATTCTTGTGTGCTGCTACCCGACGTGAATATTGGCCGTTCCTGCCGCCTGCGTAAGTGTGTTATTGACCGAGCCAGCATAATCCCGGAAGGGATGATAATTGGCGAAAACGCAGATGAAGACGCCCGCCGTTTCTATCGTTCAGACAGTGGCATTGTGTTGGTTACCAGAGAGATGCTGGCCAGACTGTGAGGTATAAATCTGACCTGACATGGACAAGCGATGAATAATTTATATAATCAGGCCAAACAAATGAGAAGGTTTGATTATGTCATTTACTGAATGGGTAATACTGGGAGTGGTTATTGGTTGTGTTGTTGGCGTTTTACTGAAGATTTTTGGTAAGAAAAAAGACAGCTAGCCTTTTCAGTTCCCTAAAGACTCACCCCATCAATACCCCCAAACGGCACTTAACGGTGCCGTCTCTTTTCTACGATAACGATGCGATCACCATCACCAGCCACAGCAGCAATGCACTGAATATGGCACGGTGCAGCAGTTTGCGCGCTCCCTGCCAGCGTGAATAGAGGGAGCGCCCGCTAATTGGTTTCCCCCCCCATAAATGCTGTAAGGCGGTATCAAAATGGTCAGTTTGTGACTCGTGGGTATACAGCAATGTAAAAAGCTGCTCATCAAGCCATAAACGCCAGCAATAATAGTGAGTCACTCCGGCCAACAACAACAGCAAGGCAGCAACCGCGCTACCAGCCCCCCACAAGGCAAACATGATTGGCGGTAGGGTCAGTACCGCCAGATAACGCCAGCTGGCAAGATGGATAGTCAGAACCCGACCCGCAACCGAATGGTTTAGCATAGTGCTTTCCTATTCTGCCATAATGCCAATGCCCGTAAATGCCGTGGTTGCAACACCACTTGTGGGCGGCACTGTCGGATAAATTCAGCCGCTGCCACAGGCGTAGTCACCCACCCCTGCTCCAGTAACCATGCCGCAATGACCAACGCACTGCGCGACATACCGAGTGCACAATGAACCAACACCGTGCCATGTTGCCGATGCAGTTGGTTAAGCGCCCCAACCGCCTGTGCCAATTGCTGTTGATCAGGCACCACTAAATCCATCAGCGGGCAGCACAGATAGGGCTTATTTCGGCTATAGCGGCTACGGCTGAATTCTGCCGTGACATCCAATACACTGGCCTGCGATAGCGCGGTGCGCGGATAGCTGCCAATATAGACCCCCGGTGCCACAGCAATAGCTTGCGCTAACCGGCGGGTAAACCAGTACATCGACAATCTGGCCCCCAACCGGTAAGGCCATAATAGCAGCAGCGCTGAAGGTGAAACCCTGCCATCCGCCTCTTTTTGGAATACAGCCACCCCCCAACCGGTATAACCAGCGGCCACTGCCAGCAGCGAAAGCGCCAACCACCACAGCAGGTTCCAGCTACCACTCGCCCACCACGCCAGTCCACCCGCCAATATAGCCCCACAGCCATACCCCAGGGCTAATGTTAAGGAAGGACGGCACGGCGACTGCCAACGCCAGCCACCTTTAATCGGTATTAGGTAACTGACCACCACACCCGCCGCCACTCCAGTAATAATATCAATCATATGGTGTTGCCAGGTGGTCAGCACCGATACTGCAATCAATGCAAACCAGCCACTCATCAGCCCACGCCATCGCCCTTTGCAGTGCGGCCAGAAACGCAACCACAGCAACCAGGTCAGCATAATGTGTAAAGAAGGGGCTTGATTGTAGGGCAAATCAAACAGTTCCAGTTGCTGAAATAACCAGCCGAATGGCCCATCGGTTATCGGACGAACAAAACTGAATTTTAGCGGGAAAAGCAAAAAACCCAGGCAGGCCACCAGCGATGCCATGACTAAGCGCAGGGCGTGGCGGGTCTGCTCCCGTACTGAAGTGCAGATAAATAGCGACAAACCATAGAGCAAATCGATACTCCAATAGGGCACGATGGTCCAGGGCAGAAAAGGGATTTGCTGCTCCCAGCCATATACCACACTGCCAACCCCGAAACGGCTGGCAGTGAAATGGTTAACCTGACCGTAGCTGATAAAAAACAGCGGAGCCAGCAACAATAGCCACAATACGGCACGCCGCCACAGCGTTATGCGCGTCACGGCAATATCAACGTCAGTCATCAGCACGACGTACCGCCAGTGATACGGTGAAAATGCCCCACTCATCAATCAGTTGATAGCATTTATCAAATCCGGCTTGCTCCACCAGATCATCCATCTCCCCCTGACTGCGCACCCGCATCACCCAAGGCTGCCCACCCTGATGGCTGGTCAATGCACGGGCAATCATTTTAACTTGCGGATGCCACGGCTGGCCGGTATAAACCAACACCCCACCAACCGGAACCGCTGCTGCCAACCCAGCCAATGACGCCTGGATCATCTCGTTCTGCGGAAATAGCTCATATAAGCCGGAAACGATAGCCAGCGTAGGATGAGGATCCAGGTTCGCCAGCGAATTGCGGTCAAAAGCATCGCCTTTTTCAAAACGTGCCACCCCGGTCAGATTGCGCTCGGCAATCATGATTTGCCCTTTTTCCACATTCAGTTCGCTGTAATCACGCAATAGGATTTGCTCAACATCAGGCTGATCAGCCAGCGCATCGAGGACATAACGGCCATGCCCTGCCGCGATATCGACAATACGCAGCGGCATGCCTTTATCACGTAACTGCTGAAGGGCCATTTGAATCGTCTGTTGCAAATGAACTTTGCGCATACGAATGCCACGCCAGCCAATGCTATTGAGGTATTGTTGGTCAAAATAGCGACCTAACCTGTTCTTACCCTCCGGCTGGTTACGATAGACATAATCCAGCGTGCTGCCAGAGTCAAAACCGGTTTCAAACCCTAAGCGTACCCCGGTTGCACTGCTGCCCAGCGTCTTCATGCCATAACGTAAAGCGGAATAGTACAACCCCTCGGCGGAATAGGGCTTCAATGGGACTTGCAGGGCGCGATACCTATCCGCACTGACGCTCCAACGATCTTCGTATCGGTAATGGTGAGCCGGCAGTTCTTCGCTATACAAACTGTCAATAAAGACACGCATCTTATCGAATGCCAGTTGCCGGTCTTTCTCGCCCAAGGTGTCGTGATAAAAACCGGGTAAAATATGTTGCTCTTTCACCGGACTGCTAAGGCGCTGATAAAACGTCTGTTGCGGTGCGCGATGCACCACAAAATCATCACCGGAAATCAGCAATTGTGTTGGTACCGTAATGGCTGCCGCATCTTGCACGACCCGATCCGCCGCACGGTAAAGGTCTAACAGGATATTCACCGCAATCGGTCGGCTGACCAGCGGGTCGTTGTCAAAACTAGCGACCCGTGGTGCATCATGAGTCAGGAACTTACCTTTGACGTAAGATTTAACGTAAAACAGCCCGCGAAAACGGTGCATCAGCGTTAATCCAAGGCGAGCAAACGGCACATACAGTTTCACTTTAAACGCCGGTGATGCCAAAATCATACCGCGTATTTTTGGGGCATAATCATGCACCCAGGTAGAGACCAGCACCGCACCGACACTTTGTGCTACCACTACCACATCCTGCAATGACACATTGCTATCAACCGCCGCGAAACGGACGAATTCATCAACATCGTGTACCGAACGTGCCAGACTCGGGCTATGCCCCCGCTCCCCCGGTGATTTACCGTGTCCACGCGCGTCCCAGGCATAAAAGGTCACATCCGGCAGCATCAGTTCATCAACAATATGTTGCAAACGCCCTGAATGTTCATGGCCGCGATGAAACAGCACCATCACCCGTTTGGCGGCTGCATTCTGGGCAGGCCAGCAACAGTAGAATAATGGCACATTATCACTGGTAGTAAATGTCAGTTCCTGAGCAATACGCTTTTCTTGAGTCACGGCGTTTTCCTTGTAGCCAGTTGTTGCAGAGTCATAAACCGCTGCTGTAATTCCGTTCGGAATGTCTGTTTGTCATTTTTAAAATAGAAAGGTTTATCAACATAGATATCAATAAAAAAGGGTACCGGAATGCGCTGCCCTTTGCCCATCGCCCGCCCCAGCCCGTGCATATAAACCGGAGTGATTGGCGTGGTGGGAAATTGACGACTCAAATACCACAGACCTGATTTGAATTCTGAGAACTTTTCTGGCTCTCCCCGCGTCCCTTCGGGGAACAGGATCACAATTTTGTTATTTGACAATGCCTCGATACAGCCAGCCAAAGGATCACCGTCGTTGCCCGCTCCGCCCCGCACCACCGGAATAATGCCAATCACTTTGGTGGCAAACCATGCCATGGCACGATTACGTAGAAAGTAATCAGCGGCAGCCACCGGATGCACCTGCGATAACGTCGAGAGCGGGAATAAGGTAAACAGCGTCAATATATCCAAATGACTATTATGATTCGCCACCACAATGGCCGGTCCTTTTAGGGGGAGCTGTTTCCGTTGCCAGACCGACACCCCGAGCCACACCAATACCACCGGATACGCCACACAAAGCGTAAAACACCAGCGCAATAATCGGTTCACGGCCAATCCTCAATAATAGAAGTAGCGAACAAAATGAAAGAACAGTGGCGCGGTATAGATAAGCGAATCCAGCCTGTCGAGGATACCGCCGTGTCCGGGCAATAACTTGCCTGAATCTTTCACACCCAAGTCACGTTTCACCGCTGACATCACCACATCACCACAGAAACCGGTAAAGCCAATTAGTAACCCGGCCAATAGTGAAAAATAGAGGTTCATTGGGGTTAATAGCGGCCCCAGAATACCCGCCAATAGCATCGTGGTAGCCACTCCCCCCAGCAAGCCGGCTAATGTTTTGTTCGGGCTGACATTGGGCGTCACTTTGATACGGCCTAATGATTTCCCCCATAGATATTGGGCAATATCATTCACTTCCGTCAGCGCGACCAGGAACACTACCAGCAATGCGCCTTGTCCGCCGATACCACCAGGTAATACCATCAGAAATGCCACATGGCTCAGGGCAAATACGGTAGTCATCAACCCCCAATGCATATTAGAGGCAGCATGCAGGAAGCCCTTGGTGTCGCCAATCAGTACCATCCTGACGGGCAGGAATAAGAAGGCATAGATCGGAATGAAGATGACAAACATGCCGTACCACCCCATGCCGATCCACAGATAATGGATCGGAATGGCGAAATACATCCACAGTAAGGGAATATTGTCAGAGCGGCGGGTTGAAATCAGGGTCAGGAACTCTTTTAGTGCCAAAAAACTGATAAAACCGAAAATAACCAGTGACAGCCATTTTGGGCTAACCATCGCCACGGCGAAAACAATAATAATCAGCCACCAACTGGTGATGCGCTGGCGTAACTCCAGCCAATCCTTTTGCGGATAGCGCAGCATCAATAGCAGAATAATCACGCTGGCGACTGTCAGCAGACCAAAAATGACCGTCAAACTGATAACAAGTATCGAATTCATATTAAGCCTCTGACCTTAGTGCCGCCCGGCAGCGGTTGATGCAAGTCCACAGCAATAACAGCGATGCAAAAGCGAACAGCCACCCTGAATAGGCCATGGACTCAGGCCACACCACAACAGCCAGCCCATAGCTACCAAACAACAGTGCGCGGTCACTTTTCCCTAATGGCCCCTGATACCCTCGCGGTCTGCCCAGGGTTTGCGCCATAACGCCGCAGAACTCGGTGAGTAAGGCCAGAAACACGGTTAATATCACCAGTTCAGGGCGGGCAAATGGCAGCAAAGCAAACGGCAGGTACAGCGCGATATCCGAAACAATATCGCCAATCTCATTAAGCAGAGCGCCCAAGCGCGACTGCTGGTTGAACTCCCGCGCTAACATACCGTCAATGGCATTCAGCGCCATGCGAAAAAACAGGAATACGGGCAGCAGGGCAAATATCATCCGCGATGGATATAACACCAATGAGCCGCCGACCACCAATGAGGCAACCAAGGTAAATAATGTGACCTGATTCGCCGTAACCCCCTGTCGATACAACCAAGCCAGGCACGGGCGCAGCAACGCCTGAAATCGCGGTTTAATATCATAAAGTGTCATAAATGTACCTGTGTATTGACCCTGAAAAAGTCAGCGATGGTATGAGTGAATAGTTATTTGAATTATTCCACACAAAATGATCCTAGAAAGGTATCACTTGTCGCCAAAGAGACCAATAGGAAAAACAAGGCAGAATGAAATGCATCTGATTGATTTGTAGGATTTTTCCTACCACATGGCAAAATTCATCTCAGCAACTGGTCGGTGATCTCGTGGTGGAGGCCGTAACCGCTATAGGGGGTTATTGCAGTGTCTGTTGCCCTTCAATTGATGAACCAAAATCATCAATAATCGAGAAAAACACCGTCATATTCTTAGCCGGTACTTTATTACCCACCAGCACACCATCAGCACTGCTTTTTGGCCCGACCATATCGTCATTGCCCAACTTGATAATGATTCTGGCTGCACTTTTACTTTGCGCAATTGCCAAAGTCTGGAATGTCACATTAAAAGGCGTCGGATTAGTTACACGAAATACCCCCCCTGCCCCCTGAGGTACCCATTTGAAAGAGAGTTGGCTGATAGCCCCTTCTGAACTGGCAGGTATGCCAACTGGGCGGTAGAACAGTTTGATGCGAGAGCGGAAGGCAATCTGGACTTCATTGCTTGCAGCCTGCCTCGAGGCACTTTTCGGTGGCACTTCCAATACATTCAGCCAAAACATCGACTCACGGTCTGACGGAAGTTGAGTGGTCTTACCGGTGTGGTTGTTAGCGGCATCGTTATTACCCGTATAGTAAATACGGACAGACTTATTGGTTTTAGGATTGAGACGAAACACCGGCGTATCAACAACAAAGGGCACTTTTATCTGCTCAATGGCAGTATCCATTTCGGAAATATTGTTATCAATCCATAATTGCAACAATGCAGGACGAGGGCCGTCATTAAGGATCTGCACACTACCCGCTTTGTCAGCACCGGTTACAATCACGCGAGTCAACCCAATCGCCACACCGGCTTGAGCCGCAGTACTGCATACCAGAGTCGCAGTGATAAATAGGGTACACCCGCTAGCTGATCCGCGACCTGCCTGAACCAGAAACCGCCATAAGGCCCTCATTTATAGATCAACGTAAATGTAAAGCCACCTTTTACTGTCCCTGATTCAACCGTGTTTGCCGTTTGGTAAATCCCAGCCTGCATAGGCACGGTATAATTTTGTACGCTGGCGGTATTATAACCACTCATGGTGTATTCCTTATTCAGCTCAATTGCGGTGCCTGTCTGGCTGCGAAGCAATACCCCAACCCCTTTGGCGGTGGCACTGTCATCCAACGCCACCACGCCATTAGCGGCATTTAGTACATTAGTGGTCGCGCCAAATTTATAATTAATACCGTCTAATCCACTGGGACAGTTATTAAAGTTCAGATTAAACGCTTTTAGCCCTTTAACATCACCAATTGATTTAAATTGATTAGCCGCAACATCCGGTAACGTCACAGTAACATCGGGCGTCGCACAGGTCTGAGTCATGACTTGTACATTCACAGCATTAGACGGAAACTGCACAATTCGATAGCCATTGGGCTCGCGCGAGCTACTCGCGCCATTATCGTAGGTGCGATACACATAAACATACACTGGATCGAAAGCAGAAGCGGAACCCGCGACCAAACCCGTGGTTGTTTTGACAAAATGGATCTGTATTTCAAAGCCTAAATTGAAGGTCGCCCCATTATTATAAGGAATGGGACCCAATAGCGGAGAGGACCGAACTGCATTGGCAATAGAGTAACCGTTCATGGTCATCCAATTGCTGGCAAAACCTGCCCCAGTGACCCGAAAACGCGCCACATAGCCTAATCCGGCTTTGACGACCGAGTTAAAAACATTGTAGGTGGTACCATCGATATTCGCAGTAGTGGCGATGGTATAAGGTGAAAATACATCGACACCGGCCATGATCACATCATTTTGATGTGTGGATAATATCCGGCAAGGCCAATCGTTATTTGAGGTAATATTAACCCAGCCGCCAATCGGGGAACCGACAGCCGTATTCGGTTTTACTCTAATGGTGGTGGTCGATCCAAAGATGTAATAACCATTGGTATAGGTACAATCCAACGCGGTACCATAGGCCCAGCTTGCCTGACTGGCACCTAAACCACTTATCGCCATCAACAAGAGCAACACCGGCTTTAAACCGGCCAGTCGGGGACGATTTACGCCACAAAAGATCATCATGCAACGTTTCACTCCATTAAAATAACAACTCATTTGCATATTACCTCTAACTGCCGGAATTCACCCTGAGCCAATGTGCCGCCTGGCAATTTATAGGCAAAGCCACAACTCTCGCCGACACCTTCACCCCATATCACGCGCAGATTGCCTGCTTGCTCCTGTACCCGGACCATCGCCTGCCCACCCTGCGCGATATAACCCACACTATTCCCCCTGGCGTCGGTCACCTCAGCACCAAAAGGTAATGGTGTGTTATCCGCCCGGTGACCGGTCAATAACATCGAATAACCGGTCGAGGTATCAAACTTCATTAATGCCACCGCGCCTGCGGTAGGAGCCACTCGCTGGCTGGTCGTTTTAAACTCGACATCCGACGATAACCCTTTCGGATCAAGTTCAACATCATTCTGTCGATAGGGGCTTAAATAAGGGACAACTGCCCGACCACGGCTATCAAGACTCACGCCTGGATAGTTGGCCACACTGGCTCCGGCAGCATCCGGTGCCTCAATAATCCCCAGGGTCTCGCCCAACGATGAGGCAAACACCACGCCACCACGATAAGCAACAACACCACCAGACACATTGGCACTGGCCTGATCGTAATCATTACTTTTCGAATAACTGCCACCAATAGTGGCTTTAGGTGCCATCCAATTGCCATTCACACTTACGGTGTTATAACGGCCATTATCATCAGAACGATTATTTGCTGCCGAAACACCATAGTTAAATTGATTATCTTCACCCGCAGAACCGGAAACCCCCGTTTGTATCGAACTGCTGCCGCGCGCGTTAGCATAACTGGAACTCAAACGCGGTGAACCGCTTTTGCTCCCCAACGGAAGGGAGAAAGAAACACTCAGTTGGTTATCCCAATCTCCGCTAGACATATTGCGCAACCGGTTAAGCGCCACGTTATAACTCAGCGACTTATAATTATTATTATAGCCAAGTTGGAAATTCATATCGCGGCTGTGCTCACCCCAGTAATCTTGCGCATTGGCATTCGCATAAAATGATCCATAGCCCGCAGGTAAACCTTGGGTAATACTGATTTGCGCCTGATTACGGCGACGATATTTAAAGCTGTCATCGTAGCGGGTGACATCATTGGGCCAGCTCGGATTGATGACCCGATTGTTGACTTCACCATGTTGTAAATAGTCGCGCATCCGCATAGCTTCTGACGGTGTATAAAAACCATCACTGGAATAATGGTAACTGGCGATCGTGAGACTGGTATTGGTCTCCGGTAATGATTTGGCATAGGTAACACCCATGCTCTGCCCGTTCTGATCACTTTCGCCAGGGAGCCGGGTCTGTGCCTGAGTCACATTAAATGCCAGCGCACCGACTGACGTGTTGAATGCCAATCCGGCAGAGGCGGATAAATAGCCTTCAGCGGCGACGACCCCACCATTACCGGTGATTAAATTAGATAATCCATGGCGCACCGTACCCATAAATAACGTCGGCTTTTCTACCATTGAATTATCGCGATATTCACCCGCCATCAATGAATAGCGTGTGGTTCCGGGCCGTAATAATTCAGCAATCGAGGCGAATGGCACGATAAATGACTGCTCACTACCATCAGCTTCAGTAATAGTCACATTCAGATTGCCGCCCTGACCGGTAGGGTAAAGATCATCAATAGTAAACGGCCCAGGCGGTACCGTGGTTTCATAAATAGATTGTCCCTGCTGGCGGACCACAACCCGGGCATTGGTACGGGCAATACCGCGAACCACCGGGGCATAGCCACGCTGAGAGTCAGCATACATGCGATCATCAGAAGCCAGTTCAATACCACGATAGCTGAGACTGTCAAATACCTGACCGTCGGTATTTGAATCACCCAGGGTCATTCTGCTGTATAAAGATGGCACGGCCCGCTCAACATAGGTGGCCAGATTCTGATAATCGAAACCTTGGCTGTCACTCCGATTCAATGAACTGCGGTAATACAAACGCCAACTTTGCCAGTTAAGCCCCCCCAATAACCCAAGATATTGATAAGTCTGGCTGCTGGCATCGTTCTGATTACTGCGATAACCGGTGTAATCATATTTCAAGGTTGCCGCCGTCACCCCGTCATCCCAATACTTAGGATTAACATAACCGCGTGCCTGACGAATCAAATAAGCTTGCGGAACTTGAATGTCCAGACGTTGTATATTTTCGTCAAAAATGGCATTCCCGCTCGCCAGAAAAGAACTCAGCGGTGAACAAACGCCAGTACTTTCCAATTGTTTCAGGATATCGGGGCTGACCTTGGTGGCATCAATTCCCCACTCATCGAATAGTTTTAAGTCATAACACGGGGAGGCAACTTTAGATTCCGACGATGGCAAGGCAAAGCGCATATCTTGCCGCCCAATCCATTGCTCATTCAAATAGATATCAATGCTACGCTCACCGGGAGCAACGGGATTGCCTTCACTGTAGCGGGTAGCATCAACAGAAAAACGGAGGAAAGAATCACTAAACTCAACGTACTCAGGATCTTCGGCGGCACTTGATAAGCTAAAGAGCATGCCAGCCAAACTAAAGATGACAAGAGGTAATAGCGATAAATATTTCGGGCGCTCGCGTTTTTGATAATACGTGTAATCACTAAGCATTATATCGAGGCCATTAAATGAATATTCATAATAAAGTCACATAGAGAAACCAATTAAATATATTTATATTTTTTGATTTTAATTAGCTAATTTTTGAGTGCCTTGAGACTCGCCACCTTGGTCATTAATAATCGAATAAAACACTTGTGCAGAATGATTAATTGAACCTTTCGCGGCAACCGGTAAGTTTAGCTCACCAAATGGCGTGACCATCTTATTATGGGTATTACTGACGCTAGCCAGTACTGGCCCTTCTTTTGACGTGCGAAGATCTAGTTTTCTGAAGGTAACATGATACGGAGACGCATTTTTTATCACCAATTGGTTACCCTTGAGTGAAAACGTCAGGTTCTTAATCGCCTGTTCTGACGGCATGGTTAATCCCGCCGGGCGATAGAACATTTTAATTCTGGTGCGGAAAGCCAATTGCACTTTATTCTCTTCACCCGCAGCACTTTTAGTCGGTTTGGGCGGAATTTCTAACAAATTAAACCAAAAAAGTGTTTCACGATCTGCCGCTAACCCATTGCCGGTACGAAACAGCCGAATAGTCTGATTTTTTTTAGGATCTAAACGCACCACCGGTGGAGTGACACTAAAAGGCACTTTAATGGTATCCGGGCGGGCATTAGCATCACCATTATCAATCCAGGCTTGAAGAAGAACCGGCATATTCCCGGTGTTGGAAATCTTAATCACACCTTCACGTTGTTTCTCATCGTAAATAACACGTGTACCACCGATCAACACTTCGGCACGGGCAACCGTTGCGGCAACCAATAATGCTAGCAAAGCAGATGCTATAACAAATGTTCTACACATGTGGTTTCCAATTATTGAGCTAATGAAACTGGGAGCATTACGCTCCCATGTTGTAACCGATAACATTCGCTATAAACCAGCATCTGTAATCAGCCACCCGAGTCACAAGCATTAATTAGTCATAAACAATAGTATAGTCAACTTGAGTGGTTACTGTACCCGCCTCAATAAGTGCATCATTAGCATAATATTGAGCGTAGTAGCCTAATGTCGCACCACCGCCAGAAATATCTTCTACCACCGCGCCTTGGTTAGCACTTCCGATCATAATTGGTGTGCTGCTTTTATCTAACAAACGAACCTGAACACCCGTTGCGGTGCCGTCGTTATCCAGACGGCCAGTAGATATTTCAACCTTGGCACCCGGCTCAAAGTAAGCATAGGCGTTATTCATTGTCGTTCCCGTACAACCAGACAACACTATATTGAAAGGTGTCGTACCGGCAACAGAATTAATCGTGCTCAACGCACTGGCGGAAATAGTCGGTAAGGTTACTGTCGCATCTTTAGTGCCATTATTTACAGCAATACCACAGGTAGTATCAGTGATTTGCCCTTTAATAGTAATAGTACCGTCGGCTGCAAATGCTGATTGTGCCATAAATACGCCGGCGATAGCTGCAATGAATACACTGCCAGTTTTAATTTTCATGTTTTCCCCGTGTTTTAAAATAAAGTTTAGACCAATAGATTTAACCAGGGTTAATACCCTGAACCAGTGAAGTCCGATTTCGTCACACTATTATTCCAGCATTTAAAATATTGTCAATTTAGTCTAAAATTCACAAATGATAGTATTTCGTAAAATATTAAGAATCATTAAAAACAAATAAAAGAAAAGTGGAAACCATAGGTAGGAAATATCTATTTTAGTGTGGGAAAAATCCTACAATAAGATAGATACTAAAAAATCGTCCTTAAATAAAATCGTCCAGCCCATGATAATTTATGCATAAAAAAGCAATATGAAACAGCCCGGTAGGATTTACCTTGTTTCTGTCAATGCGAATATCTCAGAACGCACCGCCTTTTTGTTCGCCACATCAAAAAAATCCAAATGTAAATTTAGCAGAAAATGATATTTACATACTATTTACGTGGTTTTTGTGAAAAAACATTTCATTTTTTAAAGATTACAATAGTATTAACAATGGTTATTATAAAAAACAACACAAAGAATTACTTTCATTACTTATTGAAAAACAATGATTATCATTTCCGTCACTCCGATGCAGCAGCAGAATTAACCATTGCCTTGATGCTAAATTTGGCACGGCATATCCCACAGCCGCACAGTGTGCTGAAACAATGATAGCGCTAGTTCAATAACCAAAATAATGCCGGCGATCACCCGTGGTATAGGCCTTTTCTTATTTGCCATTTTGTTATTATCCTTTTATTTACCACATGCTGTTTATCTACCCCCAAAGAAACTAGTAATGCCGTAAGACAAAACGAAATAACAATAGTGATAAAAGAAAGTTAAAAAAAGGGATTGTATTTCACGACATATTAACAAAAAGGGGAAAGGTCATATACTGCGGATAAAATGCCTTTCATCGGTATCACCCCATATCAACGCGCGTGCCTAATTTACGCGCCAGCCCTTTAGCACCTTCACGCATTACGCTGTGATGATTCCAGCGAAATAGCGGCGCAGCGACCGGTGCCAGGTAATTCATCCACCGCGTATTAGTCCGAATATTCCAGTCATAACGGACAATGGTATCCACCCCATCATAAAATAATGACCATTGCCCGATACCCTCGACTTCGCCACTGGCCTGCCCCTCCAACAGATGTAGCGGCGTAATCGTTAATACATGGATATCAAAAGTTATTCGGTAAGGAAGTGCCCCTTTCCAGGTATAGCGATGCAACGCACCGATGCCGTTCAAATCACCTTTTTCTATCTCAACGACCTGCTCCAGACTTTTCCACCAATTTGGCCACAGATCGGGATGACAAAGAATATCCCATACCGCCTGAAGCGGTGCCTTCACGCGCCACTGGGTGGAAAACCGATACTCAGCCATACCATCAAACTCCCGATTAAGGGGTAAAAAAATGCTCGGGAAAATGCAGATTGAGAACCATCGCATCCATAACAACGGTTTCCAGACGTTGTTCATCGGCACCATAGCTAACCACTTTGACAGGGAAGTTATGACTACTTTCTAACCAGAGCTCATAGCGATGTACCTTATCGACAGTGACCCCCACAGGGCCGGTTATTGCGAGATGTAGTACCGGTTGCTGTGCGAGAACGTCCTCACCGAGGATCACCGTCTTGCCGCCTTGTTGCAGGCGATGGATATTATGCAGCAACGTACCAATATCAGCTTGATCCACCCGATGACCATTTTTATCGCGAATCAAGGTGTTGGTCGGTAAAAGGCTCAGTACCGGCAGCGTGTTCACACCAAATGGCCATAAGCGAACGTTGCCACCGCCTGGGTCATAGACCAGTACTGCGCCATTGTGAGGTTCAGTAAAATCCATACGCACATAGCCCGGCTTACGATAGCTGTAGTGAATCACCGTCGAGTCACCCAAGGCGGACTCGGAGCGCACTCTAACCTGATAAGATTCAATTTGCTCGAAATGGCGTTGAGCCTTATTTATAGGATCAATAGCACTGGCACCCAGCATCGGAGCAATTATCATGGTGGCACCCTTCGTTTGGTGCTGAATAGGCGCAGCACAGGCAACGTTGCCCGATATCACCATTATCGTAAATATTACGATTGCCCTCCCTAATCCACTGATAGTTTTCTCCTAACGTTTGAAGGATGAGTAAAAAGGAATAATTACCTGATGTTATAATTAAATATAGGTCTAAATATCAGCAATCAATCAACAATGCTGATTTATTATTTATCACCATGCTGCGCAGACTTAGTGTGATAAGGATCGCTGAATTTTTTTTCTATAAGTGCTTGAATAATGGTAGAGCGAGCGGAATTTACCCTCTTGCAAAGGGTTACCTCCTCACCGTTTCGAGGCCGTCCTTTCTGCCGCTCCGGTATCTCTCCATGAAACGGTTGCGATCACGCACCTTTTTACGGCATGTTTATGACAACACCTCCCTGCTTTAGACGTTCGAATTATCACTTTGTGAGCAACCTGATGATTAAGTGGCTGTGGAAAGCAAATCAACCGCAAGCGGAGATGCTTGCGCAATGGCGTGAAGCACTGAATATCCCGCTGTTGGCTCCGTTGGATGAACAGGAACAACAGCGACTGGTCTCTGTTGCCAGTCAGTTGTTGCAACAAAAGCGTCTGGTGCCATTACAGGGGTTAATATTAACGCCGCTGATGCAGGCCCGCCTCGCGCTGCTATTTGCTTTACCCGTGATGGAACTGGGTGCCAAATGGTTAGATGGTTTTCATGAAGTGCTTATTTATCCTTCACCTTTTGTGGTTGACGATGTCTGGCAAGATGACCTTGGCCTGGTGCATTCGGGTCAAACAGTGCAATCCGGCCAGAGCTGGGAACAGGGCCCGATTATTCTGAATTGGCAAGATATTCAGGATTCACTTGATTTATCAGGCTTTAATCTGGTCATCCATGAGGCGGTTCATAAGCTGGATATGCGTAACGCTGGCAATGCAAATGGTGTTCCCCCTATTGCCATGCGCGATGTCGCCGCGTGGGAGTATGACCTACATCAGGCGATGGACAGTATTCAAGATGAGATAGATATGGTGGGTGTTGACGCGGCGAGTATGGATGCTTATGCCGCCAGTGACCCCGCTGAATGTTTTGCTGTATTATCAGAGTATTTTTTCAGTGCTCCTGAACTGCTGGAAAGCCGTTTCCCTGCTGTTTATCAGCATTTTTGTGCTTTCTATCATCAGGACCCACTGGCCAGATTGAAACGCTGGGGGAAATAATGTTTCACGCCGCCACTGCTCAGATGCTGAGCGGTCGAACCAAATGTCCCAATTTAGCGTTGACAGTATCAGGCATGCTAGATATCATGCGCCCCGTTCACACAATTCCTCTGTAGTTCAGTTGGTAGAACGGCGGACTGTTAATCCGTATGTCACTGGTTCGAGTCCAGTCAGAGGAGCCAAATTTAGAGAAACCCGCTTAGGTCACTAAGCGGGTTTTTTGTTTTAATTTTGTCGTTCAGCTACCGCTCAGTATCGTTGCTCAGAGCCAAACAAATGAATGCGCTGAGCGACCATTTCCCTTACTGGAATTAAACCATCGCGGATAACTTTACGTGGATCGTTTATATCGTGGCCATCATCCGCCATAAACATATCCTTAACAGCCTGACACCAGGCATACATATTTTCAGTATTGACGTTGATTTTTGCTGTTCCGTACGAAATAGCCCTGCGCATATCTTCTGCTGCAATACCGGTCCCGCCGTGAAGTACTAACGGAACTTTAACCAATTCTGCAATAGTCTGCATTTCAGCAAAACCCAGCTTAGCCCTACCCTTATATAATCCGTGGGTGGAACCCAATGCCGCTGCCAGACAATCCACATCGGTCTCTTTTACCAGAGTGGCGCACTCCTGCGGGTCGGCATAAATCACTGAAGAATTGACGATACCATCCTCACTTCCGGCAATAGTACCCAATTCAGCCTCTACAGAAACACCTCGACGGTGAGCAAACTCAACAACTCTCCGTGTTATGTCCAGATTTTCACTAAATGGCAAGTGTGAACCATCGAACATCACCGACCTAAAACCGGCCTTAATGGCGGCCTCGCAGATTTCCTGAGAAGTCCCATGATCAAGGTGCAGTGCTACCGGAATATCTATATCCAAATAATCCATCGCATTAACAACAATATCGTGAATGCATTTAAGACCGAGCATATGTTTAATTGTTCCGCCGGACACACCTAATATAATCGGCGAACGCATTTTTTGCCCTGCACTTAATACCGCACCAACCCATTCAAGGTTATTAATATTAAATTGCCCTACTGCATAACCATCCCGTAGGGCATGATTAAGCATGTCCTTCATTGATACTAACATAGTCACCTCTTAAGGATTAATTCATTGAATAACTCAATCTTCGAAATACCGCTTTAAATTTCGTTCGTAACTGGTCAATGATTTATGGACTACAGCCAGATCCGGCATAGACGCTCTTACGCCTTTTCTTTCAATAGAAATAGCCGCCGATATACTGGCAAATAAAATTATGTTATCAATATGCCATGAATAATGGACACCATAGGTAAATGCGCCATGAAATATATCACCCGCTCCCGTGGTATCAATAGCATTACACAGAAAAGCAGGTACGATTTGCAGCAAACCATTTTTCAAAAATGCACAACCTTTTTCGCCTAATGTTATATATGCCTCTCCCCGACATATTTTATTTAACTCTTGCAGTGCAGTTTTAAGTTGTGACTCATTAATAAACTTGCTAATACCCAGATAGTCACGGGCAAAGTGTTCACTGACAACGAGATAATCGGTGAACTGCGCCAAGTGAAGATTACTTTCCCTTAATGAACCACCATCCATGACAACTCGGGCATGAGGCAATTTTTTGATCAAATACTCACTGATCTCTGGCTCATGTCCATCAATTAAAATAGTGACTTCTTCATCTCTGGCGATAAGTTGCTCTGCAAAATTATCAAGTTTTAGTTTCTGGTCAAAAGTTAATAATGGCGGTACTTGCAATTTGCGAGTAATAATAGTCCGTGAGCCATTTAACCGATTAACCAGAACAGAAGCCAGAGGCGTTATCATTTCATCTGAGAAAACGATATTGTCACTGTTCACACCTACTTGAGAAAATTCATCGATGATCCGTTGCCCATAGATATCTTTATTCAAATGACCAATATAATGAATATTCTCTCCCCAAAGCCCAAGTAACCATGCGGCATTTGCACAGGGGCCACCACCACTTTCGATAAAGTCATGACAAAAATTCTTTGTATTCTCCTCTGGCCAATGATTGATAAAAAAGAATTGATCGAAGCATGAAAACCCTACAGACAATATAGCCATAACTACTCCTGATAATATTGTCAGGAGCGGAAGTGACCTCCCGCTCAATTAAAAAATGACTATTCCGTTTTCTTACCTGCGGTGAGTTCTTCATAACTAAGAGTATCACCCACAACTTTGACCGAGCGGAAACAAAATGGCAGCATCAAGGCGATAAATAACACCAGGCAAATCAGATAAATGGTAATTTGACCAAAATGAGTGAATGCATTCCCAATAATGATACCCCATACGGCGAAGTCAAAATCAGCAAATGTACTGTTCTCAAATCCTAAGTTTCCCAGCGCTGGCAATAACATTGCGGGGAGAAAAGCCAGGAAGATACCACCAATAAACGAAGCAATCATACAGCCTCGCTTGCCGCCTAATTTATCGGCAAAGACACCTGATGTACCACCACAGAAGAAGTGTGGCACCATACCGGGGATAATAAGCGCCATTCCGAACGCACCGAGGAATAACATTCCCACCAAACCGCCGATAAATGAACAGATAAACCCGACAACGACCGCTGTAGGACTAAAGGTAAAGAATACGGCACAGTCAACGGCAGGTATTGAATTTGGGATCAATTTCTGACTAATTCCCTGGAAAGCCGGCACCAAATCACCCAAAATTAAACGCACACCGTTGTAAACAATCGCCACACCAACGGCAAACTGCAAGCCGGTAAGAATCGAGAAAATAAGCATATTCTGATTGGTAATCGTACTGAGATATTCACTTCCGGCAACGGCGCTACAGATAAAGTAAATAATAAACATCACAATACCGGTCGTAACCGTCGTATCGCGCAGGAACCCCCATTTTTCAGAGATCTCAGTATCAGCAAAGGAATTAGTGGGATCCCCTGTTTTGCTGGCAATCCAGGCAGAAAGGTAATATCCCAACGATCCGAAGTGCCCCATAGCGATACCGCCATCTTCGGTTACTTGTTTGGTATAGCGCTGACCAATTGCCGGGGAAATTGCTGACCATGACCCCAGCAGGAATCCGCCAATCGTTATTAATTCCCATCCTTGAAATTTTGCAGCTTGCAGCACTGCCGAAAAAAGACAAGCCAAAAAGAAGGAATGATGGCCAGTTAAAAAGATATATTTATACTTAGTAAATCGAGCAATAATAAGATTAAAAATGAAGCCTAAGAGTAAAATACTCATAGTTTCCACGCCCAATAACTTTTGCGCAACAGAAACGATAGCCTCATTATTTGGGATAACACCACGGATATTAAAACCTGCCTCAATTATCCCCCCAAGTGGGTTAAGATTGGCAACAATCACCCCCGCACCTGCACTTAACATCAGGTAACCCAGAATGGGTTTTAGTGTGCCCGTTAATAATTTATTTCCTGGTGAACGCAAAGCTACTAAACCGACAAAGGCTATTATCCCCATCAGAAATGCTGGCTGGCTAAATATTTCCGACAAGAAAGAGAGTATGGCTTGCATAATATTTCCCCCTATTTATTTTTGTTATATTATATTCCGGCAATTTTCTTTATCGCTTCTGTAATATCTTCAGCAATTTTTACTTTATGGACATAACTGCGAATAATGGCCACATTACAATGTGCAGGGAACTGAGTTGCCAATTCTTTAATAGTAATATAAAGATCTGCTTTTTCTCCCACTGCGTTAGCGAAATCCACCGAAGCAATATCAGCTTTCACACCTAACTCATCACAGATTTTTTTAACATTACTGGCAGCCATTAATGAGCTACCAATACCATTACCACATACTGTTCTGATAACTAACATAATGACTTCTCCATCTCTCTCTGAATAAAGTTCATCACGATGTGATGGTCGTTTTCATTCTCCAGAAATTTGACGATTCCAGATTCAATCATTGTGGCAATAAGTTGGATCATTTTTATATGGCTGTCCGCATCGGCTCCCGCGATAGCAATAATGACCTTCACGGGATCAAACTCCTTATGCCCAAAATTGAGCGCGTTAAATGTAGTAACCAGTGAAAACCCTGTTTTCAATGCGCCTTTTTCTGGCCGTGCATGAGGCATGACAATGCCATAATCCAGCACGATAGCAGAGCCAAATACTTTATAGACATTACACATTTCATTTATGTACGCTTCGGAACAAATCCCCTGATTAACCATCAGTTGCCCGGCGTATCTAATACTTTCCTCTGGGGTTGGCAGATCTTTATTTAGGGCAAGTAATGAGTGATTAAAAATAATATCCATTCGGTCTCTCCGGAGATAATTAACTTGCTTGTAAAAATAATAAACAACCATGCCATTAAAACTCGGGACTCAAGTCACACTTGAATATTCAAGAAGTGATAGAGATCACATGGATGTGAATCAATGGCTGGCTATTATTAAAGCCCTTAAAAATAAAAAATCAATTTAAATCAGACAATTAAAAAATCATCATCAATACAGTGAGAATTCAAATAGGATAAAAAGTGTTCAAGCGCGGAGAATATTTATTCTGAAATGTATGTGGCATCACAAATATATGAGGTGTTTTTTATGAAAAGTCGATCGAGATTACAAAATAAACCTTACTAAAAGAGTAGGTATTGGCTTGTTCACCAAGTATTGATACAGAGTACGATGCTGCCTGCCAGCAATGCCCGTCAAAATGGCTCAAGGACCATTGTGGCACATCCCTGTTTGTCGTCGTTAAGAGCGTTGGACTGGCAACAGGTGCAAAGTCATCATGCTGGTCACTTTATGCTCTCCGGTCAGGGTATCGATATACGGTGTCTCCCCTAACCGATCATGCAGACGGGTGACCAACATATTATTGGCCGCAGCCAGGTTAGCGGTATAACTGCCCGCTTCCGGGCGTTCAACCCTCTCGGTCACATCTTCTGGATACGGATCTGTTGAGTCAACGGGGCCAATAGACTTACAATGTCATTACATCGCGACTTACGGGCCATTATCAAACGGCTACCTGAGACTCATACCAGAATAGTCGCATAAAAAACCTCAGAATTTTCCTGCGCGTCGCCATAAAAAATCGTATATATTAGCATCTGGAATCATAAGTTAACTATTTCCTCTCTGTTTTTATGAGCAATCTATTTTATTTTAATAAAAAAAATCCTAATTCGTTTATAATCAACTCACTAAACAGAATAAAGCGCTAGAAAAATTGAGTTAAGCAGCCTGTACATGCGCAAGAATCTTTTCTTGATAATCTATAATTAGAGATTAGAATCATCGAAATAGTTTTTTTAGCCATCGGCAACAGTGGTTCTTTTTTATCTCATCTTGGGTAAATATTCGGAGTCAACCGATGCAAGTAAAGAGTAGTGAATTAACGCTACAAATCCCAAGATATAACGGTTTACGGAGAGAACATGACAAAATCAGTGATGATAGTTGATGACCACCCGGCTATTCGCGTTGCCATTCGTGCTTTGCTATCGCAAAGTAATGAATTTTCAACAATTTATGAATCAGTTGATGGCAGTGAAGCATTAGAAACACTCAAGAACAATCCGGTTGATCTGGTTATCATCGATATTGAGTTACCTAACTTCGATGGTTTCTCGTTGTTAAAAAAACTACAACAACGTGGGTTTACAGGCAAATCGTTATTCTTGTCGGCCAAGAATGAGCAAGTTTTTGCCGTACGCGCCTTACAGGCCGGTGCCAACGGTTTCATCAGTAAAAATAAAGATATTAGTGAAATTCTTTTTGCGGCACAGAACGTATTACGTGGGTATTCCTTCTTCCCCTCTGAAGCCTTGACACAATTAGCCGGGCAGCCTTCCAGCCATGACCCAGTCAACCGGGCTCGTTTGTTGTCAGAGCGAGAAATTAATGTTTTACGTTATCTGGTAAATGGCCTGTCTAATAAACAGATTGCCGACGAAATGTTTATCAGTAACAAAACTGTCAGCACCTATAAAACCCGTATCCTGACCAAACTAGGACTAAATTCTGTAATTGAACTGGCAGATTATGCACATACCCATAATTTGGTGTAGTTCGGCTGGGCCTGGTTTTGGACGAACCAAGTTATCTTTACGTAATTGGTTTTCATCACGCATGTTACTGTGTTGTTTGCTATTACTTAGCGGGCAGCTTAATGCCGCCCTGATGACCGGTCGGCAGGGGTGTGATGCTGGTCAACCCTTGACGATACACAGTCTCGCCAATAGTTACAGTGACGATCTATTACTTACCCCGTCCACCGACGCGCGCCAATCAAGCCGGCGTACGGTAACAGTGGGCGTGGTCATTGATGCCAATACTCCATTTGTGGTTAACCGCGATGACAATGCCATTGAAGGGATCGTCGCGGATTACCTGAAAATCATCAGTGATGCCAGCCAATTAACTTTCCAGATGATTGGTTATTGCGATTACGGATTAGTATTAAATGCATTGGAAAATGGCCAGATTGATCTAATGGCTGGGACCCCCATGCCTGCTCAACCAGGGTTAATCGCTTCCCATGCCTTTTTTACCAACCGCCATGTCGAAGTCCGCAGCAAAAATTGGGATCCAACCAAACGCACCCATCCGGAAACCGTGGCTATCGTCAATAACGAGCCACTCTCTCCTGAGTTTTTATTTAATTATCATGCTGACAAAATTGTCGCCTACCCTAACCAGTTACAAGGGCTACTGGCTGTTGCCTATGGTAATGCCGATGTATTTGTCGCTAATGCCACGACTGCCAACTATTTGATTGATCAACTACAACTGCTAACGTTGCAAATTCGCAACTTTGCACCTTATCACCCTGCCCCCTATACATTCCTGGCACGGGAAAGTAATCAAAAGCTGATCGACTACATTAACCAGATTCTGGAATTATTGCCTACCCGCGCTACCGGCGATATTCAACAACGCTGGTTTGGTAGCAAACATCATTACAATATTGATGCCAAGTTGCTTTTGACTGAACAAGAGGTGAGTTGGATCCAGAACCATCCGGTGGTGAAATATATCGCTCCACTGGATCTGGCTCCGTTGATTTTCCGTGATCATCAGACCGGGAAAATGGCCGGTTTCTCCGTTGATCTTATCGATATTATTTCACGCCGGACGGGGATTAAATTTGAACCGGTTTATACCAAAGATACCGGTGAGGGTGTGCGTAGTTTTATTGCCGGTAAAACGGATGTACTGCCTATTGTGGCGGTACGCAACGGTCAATATGGCAACAACCTTTACTCCTCGCCAGTCGCCCAATCCTTGTGGGGCATATTGACTCGCGAAGATCGGGTTGATATTAACAACGTAGCAGACCTGGCAGGAAAGCGGGTTGGAATACAGGCGGGCAGTGCTTCCGGTGGGATTATTGGTAACCCCCTGTTAGCCCAGAAGATTACTTTTGTGCAAGCCCCCGACACCACGACACTGGTACGTTGGTTGCAGCAGGGGAAAGTAGATGCTGTTATCAAGAATATGATGACTGCTAACTATCTGTCAGCCCAGAATTTTAGCCCCAATATTAAAACGGTAGCAGTTGCAGGTGAAGAACCACTGATGATGGCATTTGCCATTCGCCCGGATTTGCCTGAATTGAAGGCTATCATTGATAAAGTGATTGAATCTATCCCACCAGAAGAGTTAGACAATCTGATCAGCGAGTGGAGTACATTCAAACCTAAACCAGTAAGCTTTGATGATAATTCATTAAATAATGAATTGTTGATGATGGCGCTGAAGATAAGCTCAGGGCTATTATTGGTTTTCGGTTTATATCTGTGTTTTCTGGTATTCAATAAGCGCCGTCAGGCCAAATCGCTACATGCCCGTTTGCAACAACAAGAATCCATTATTAATGCATTGCCATTTGCTGTATTTATTCGTACTACAGATGGAAAGCTGGCGGTTTATAACAACCACTTTGCTGCCGCGCACCAAGATAAACTTAACGACATGCTCAATCAGAAAACGGAGCAAGCCCACTGGCCAATGACCAGCCAGCTCGATCGCGAGATAGATAAATACTGCCGCTATGTATTACTGGACAGAAAACCGCAAATGGTAGATTTATCCCTTGAGATCAACGAAGAGCTACGGGATATATTTCTGTGGATTATTCCACTCAATAACGCAGAACGCAGTTTTCTGGGGGGCTGGCTGGATATTAGTCAACGTAAAGCGGTTGAGCGTGAATTGGAAGCCGCCCGAGTCGAAGCCGAAAGTGCCAACCGCACCAAGAGTACTTTCCTTGCCACCATCAGCCATGAGCTTCGTACCCCAATGTATGCCATTATGGGCTTACTGGAGTTAGAAATACGTAATCCTCGGCCGGTCGATAAAAACACGCTGGTCACCGTTTCCAAATCTGCTCAGTCCTTAATGTTACTGCTCGATGATATTATTGACTCCGCAAAAATTGAGGCCGGGCAATTGAGTGTTCATCCGGCTGCGGTTGATTTCCGTCAGGAAATAGAGCGGATGCTCACACTCTATCAACCGATCGCCGATGAACGCGGGTTAAGGTTCTCAAGCTGGTTGGATGACCAAATCCCTGATTTTCTCATGGTCGATATGCTCAGAGTGCGGCAGGTGATGGGTAATCTGTTGGGTAATGCCTTGAAATTTACCGAACAAGGTAGTGTGTCAGTGGATATCACTTGGGAGCCAGCTGGCGACAAGTATGGCGTAATGAGCATAGATATAACTGATACGGGTATTGGTATTTCTCCGGCAGCACAGGCCAAACTATTCCAACCATTCAGTCAGGCTAACGAAGGTAACTCTTCACGTTTTGGGGGGTCGGGATTAGGACTTTGGATCTGCCATCAATTGGTTCATAAAATGGCGGGAGAGATCACCCTGGAAAGCCAACTCGGCAAGGGCACCAGCCTGTTTATTACTTTGCCACTGCTGATTGCCGCTGTTGATGATTTACCACAGGACACCACTCTGCTGCATGCCGATAAACAGCAACTGGATAAGTTGAAGAACCTCCGTATTCTGGTCGTCGATGATTTACCGGCCAACCGTCAGTTGCTTCAGCAGCAGTTAGCCTTTATCGGGATCGAGCAGGTGATGAGCGCAGAGAATGGCGCGGACGCCTGGCAAATATTGCAGCATTATAGCTTTGATGTGGTTATCACTGATTACAACATGCCACTGATGAATGGTTACGAACTGGCAACCCGTATCCGCAATAGTTCGTCAATGAAAGAGTTGATCATCATTGGCTGTACCGCAGATGCGCGGGAAGAGAGTGCCGCTCGTTGCTCTAATGCCGGTATGAATGATTGTATGGTCAAACCGGTGACTATCGATACCTTACATGCTGTTTTACTGCGCCAGGAGATTATCGGGAACCATCATCAGGCTCCCGATGATAATCCTCCGCCCCCGAGACCAAGTGACAGTAAAATACCCACAGCGCAGCGGCCCCCCGTTGAGGCAGCACAAGATAAGTTAAGGTCACTTTCTGGTGGTTATGCTGAGGTGGAGTTGCAGTTATTGCACTCATTACTGGAAAGTAATGAGCAGGATACTGCTACGTTGACGCAGCGGTACCATCGCCTGGTGGCAGATGACAACAATACGATTTCTGCTGATATTTATGACGAGATGGCCACTTTGGTGCACCGGATCAAAGGCGCCGTGCAGTTGATTGATGCGTGGGATCTGGTGGCAAGTTGTATTAAGTTCGAAGCCGTACTGTCCACTCATGATAGACACGAGGCCATTAGCGTCGGGGGCGATTACCTGGCACTGTTAACTGAAACTAATCAATTATTAGTTAAGCTGGTTACCTTATACTCAAAAATAGGTAGCGACAGTCCGATAAAATAGATATCGACATGAT
>NZ_CQAZ01000008.1:0-71032 GCF_001152565.1 Yersinia pekkanenii
CGATAATTGCATCTTTTAATTTTCAGTCTAATACCGAGTCAGGTTTTGCCCCGTTAATATAATGGTGCGGCAATAAAATGGGCCTGTATTACTGAAAACAACTTCAAATTAAATTAAGGTTATATAATGTCTAACTTCAAGAAAAGTGTATTGGTTGCTGCGGTATTGTCTCTGTCTGCTTTCGCGGCTAATGCTGCCGATCAGGGTAAAGGTACGGTGACTTTTAGTGGTTCTATCATTGATGCACCGTGCTCGATTGTGGCAGATGCCGCTGATCAGGTGGTTGATATGGGGCAGGTTTCTACGGCAGCACTGGCTAACAAAGGTTCTTCAGAGCCACGTAGCTTCAATATCGGTCTGGAAAAGTGTGATTTTGCCACGATGAAAACGGTCGCCATTACCTTTGACGGTACACCAGACGGTGTGGATACCGAGATGTTGAAACTGATTGGTTTAGCTGATGGCGCAGGTATTGTGATCACTGATGAAGCCGGTGCCCCGATCAAACGTGGTGTTGCTTCGACCGCCAAATCGCTGGATAAGGGTAATAACAGCCTGAAGTTCTCAGCTTATCTGCAAGGTACCAGTATAACTGAAGGCAGTGTCATTCCTGGCGAATTCAGCAGCGTGGCTAACTTTACACTGGCTTATAATTAATAAAATCATTCCGCCCTCTATTTAAGAAAAAAGCATGTGGGAGAAATCCCATGTGCTTTTTTTAATGCTATCAAAGACCATAAAGAATAAAGCTAATTTACTGCCGAATGATGTAGCTAAAAATAGCGTTTATTGCTGATCACTTACTGATATTAGTGATTCGGGATCGTGATCATATGCATCCAGCGCCCCAGATACGCATCTGGTTCACCGCATTGAATGATTGCGAGCCGCCGCTAACCTGCATGACTGCCAGTGTCTTTCCTTGAGAAGGACGAACTATTTTGGCTATACGAGGTAAGGCACTTGATATGCTTTGTCAGAGGTGGTGGTTGCCGGCGGCGGTTGTACAACCTAAAGGTGCAAACGCCGCCGGAGGTTCAGATAAGGTCAATTCGGTTACAGCGACAAGCGTGGCAGCCAGGCCGCGCCGCGCACGCCGCTGGAGTCGCCATGAAGCGCTTTGCGGATCGGGGTGTCGCACTCACCACCAAATACAGATTGCGCTAGCAGTTGCGGCAAAGTGGTATACAAGCGATCGACATTACTCATGCCGCCACCCAGTACAATCACGCCGGGATCGAGGATATTCACCAGTACGGCCAGTGCTTTGGCCAGTCGCCGTTCGTAAGATTGTATCGCCTGCTCGGCATAAGTTTCACCTTGCGCTAGCCGTGCCATAATCTCGTTTCCTTTCAGATGGTTGCCGCTGAGTCGTTGATAGGTGGTCTCAAAGCCGGTGCCGGAAATAAAGGTTTCATTGCAGCCCGCTTTACCACAATAGCAGGGGACATCGCGCAGATAACGCTGCTCTTCTTCATCGGGCCAGGGCAGGGGATTATGACCCCATTCACCCGCTACGCCGTTATCGCCTACGTAAACACCCTGTTTTACCGCCACGCCTCCGCCACAGCCAGTGCCGATGATGACGGCAAAGACCACTTTATATCCGGCACCCGCGCCGTCAGCGGCTTCGGATATGGCAAGGCAGTTGGCATCGTTAGCCACTACCACCGGTCGTTGCAGCAGCGCGGAAAGATCACTGTGTAATGGCTGACCGTTCAGCCACACCGAGTTTGCATTCTTCACCTTGCCGGTATGACGGGAAATGGTACCCGGGATGCCAACACCCACAGTTCCTTGCCTGCCCACGCGGCTTTCTGCCAGCAGCACCAGCTCAGCGATAGTCTTTATGGTGGCGGCGTAATCGTTTTTTGGCGTGGGCACCCGATGACGAAAGTGCTCGACACCCTGGTCATCCAGCGCGATAACCTCGGTTTTGGTACCACCCAGATCGATGCCAATCATCATGATGCTTTTTCCTTATTTTTCATTCGCTGTTTTAACTGCGAAAACAGGCTACGGAATACCACGATAAAGATGATAAGTGCGCCCCAAGTGGCGGTTATCATAAAGGGATCAAGGCGCATCAGGTTAAGCCCGCTGGAGATGATTTGTAGAATGATCACCGCCAGCACCACACCGGAGATGCGGCCAAATCCACCAAACGGACTGACTTTACCTAGAAACGCCGCCAGTACTGCCACCAGCAGGTAGGAGTCGGCATAGCTGGCCTTCACCGAGTTGAGCTGACCTATCATCACCAGTGATGTTAGTGCGGCAAAGCAGGAAGAGAAGGCATACTGCATCACGCTGGTTTTCACCAGGCTGATGCCGGAGTATTGGGTTGCGGTGGGATTCGAACCCATCATGTATAGGCTGAAGCCAAAGCGCGTTTTATTCAGAATGATGGTCGCCGCCACGCTGGCCAGCAGAAACAGAATCAGCGCATTAGGCAGGCCGAAGCTATCGCCGTTGCCGATGTTGAGCAAAATGTCAGGGAAGCCGGATAGCGTGTAGCCTCTGGTCAGCACCACGTTAATGCCGGAGATCAATGTCATAGTCCCCAGGGTCACCAGAATATCCGGGATCTTGAGTAGCGAAATCAGCAGACCATTGATCACCCCAACCAGCAGGCAGCTCAGCAGGCCAAGCGCAATAGCCAGCAGGATAATTTCATTGCTGGCGGTGCTCATCTGGCCGTTGGCAAAATGTTGCAGGCACAGGGCGATCACAATGCCGTTCAGGTTGGCAGTGGCGATAATCGACAGATTAATCCCGCCGGAAAGCATCGAAATCATCATGCCGATGGCTAAAAGACCAATAATCGGTAGCTGATAGGCCATAGATATCAGGTTTTGCGGGCGGATAAAGCGTTCGCCATTGAGTGCAAACATCAGCAAAAATGCCCCGATAAGGACCAGATAGAGTGACAGATTTTCCGAAAAGATTGCAGAAAGACGCAACCTTGCAGGCGTATGGGTTTTCATGGTTCCATTCCTCATTATTCTACTACCACTCTTACCTGGGCCCGCTTCTGCCGCAGTAGCTGCAGGGCATTCAGCGTGATACTGACCAGAATCACCATGCCGATGAACATGTTGTAGTAATACGGTGAGACTTTCAGTAGCGTCAGGCTGTTACTCAGGATGGCGAACAGCAGCACCCCCAGCAATGTGCCCAGCACGCTGCCGCGCCCACCGGTTACCGAGGCCCCCCCCAGCACCACTGCGGCAATAACCTGTAGTTCGGAGCCGACGATAGAGTTAGGGATCACCGTCTGCACTATCGATACCTGAATCAGACTGGCGAAGCCGGAGACGGCCCCGACAAAGGTATAGATAAATAAGGTGGTACGACGCAGGTTAAAGCCAACACGCTCGGCTGATAGTGCATTACCGCCCACCGCGAAGATACTGCGCCCCAGCACGGTGTGTTTGAGGAAAAAGTGCAGGAAAATCGCCAGCATGAACCACAGACAGGTCACCAGGCTTAGCCCATACCAGGCACCATTCGCGGCCTGCATCGGGAGGATTTTAATTTCGGCCAGTTGCAGCAGGGAAGGAGGAATGTCGTAGATCAAATTACCCTGTGTCACCACATACAAGGTGCCATAGAACAGGCTATTGGTGGCGATAGTGACGATGATTGCCGTTATCCTGAAGTAGTAGATGAGCACGCCGTTCAGCAGCCCCATCAAGGCACCGAGGATCAAACTACAGGCGATCGCCAGCCAAATATTGTCCAGCCCAGCCTGTATGAACCAGAATACAACAACGTATTGCACCACCTGAGCGATGGCGGTGAAGGAGACATCAAAGCCACCGGAGAGCAGCACCAGCATTACGCCGAGTGCGAAGATACCCAATACCGTCCAGGTTTTCAGCAGGCCGGTAATGTTATCGAAAGTCATAAATGAGGGATTGATACTGGTGATCACGATTGACAAGATCACGATCAATACCAGCAGCAGCGTTTCCCGCTTTTTGAAGAGATTTAATACGCCCATCAACGTTACCTCGGTCTGATGCCAGTATTAATGGCTTTCCATTTCACGCAGTAGTGCATCGTTATCTACGTCGTTTGTGAGCCAACTTTTACCGAAGCGGCCACGGCGCATCATGATGATGCGGTCACAGTTCGCCAGTAGCTCGGGCAGTTCGTCAGAGATAAAAATGATGCCCATCCCTTCACTGGCTTTGGTTCTCACGGTCTGATAGATATAACTTTTTGCACCGACATCGATGCCAACCGTTGGGCTGTCGAGGATGAATACTTTAGGTTTCATCGCCAGCCATTTTGCCAGCACGACTTTTTGCTGGTTGCCGCCGGAGAGCATACGAATGGGCTTGGATTGGTTATCAAATTTCACCTGCATCCCTTTCAGATAGCCTGCCACCGCATCGCGCAGTTTACCGCCGTCCAGCAGCTTTATTGGATTGAGATAATGATCCAGCGTGCAGATGGCGGCGTTGGCGGCAATACTCTGATCCATCACTAACCCTTGCAGCAGGCGATCCTCGGGGACATAAGCGATACCGTTTTTAACCGCATCCTGGATACTTTTGATGGCGATGGGGCGGCCATTAAGATGAATATCGCCGGACTGAGCCGGTTCAACGCCAAATAAAGCCATCGCCAGCTCGGTACGCCCAGAGCCGAGTAATCCGGCAATACCCAGCACTTCGCCCTGATGCAGATCGAAGCTGATATCCTGGAAACTGTTATGTTTAGAGAGGCTGCGAACGCTCAAGAGAACGTTATCGCTGGCGTGTGACTCATGTGCTGAGAAGGCCAGTTCATAGCCCAGCATCATGTTTTCAATCTGGCCGCTGGTCAGGTTACTGACCGGAACGGTATCGATAAGTTTGCCGTCACGCATCACCGTAATGCGATCGCAAATCTCTAGCAGCTCATTGAGCTTATGACTGATAAAAATGAATGAGATACCCTGCTCGCGTAAGCGGTACAGGATCGCAAACAGATTGTTGATCTCGGTACGGGTCAGCGCGGTAGTAGGTTCATCAAGGATGATCAATTTAGAGTCGTTAATCAGTGCACGGGCGATTGCCACCAACTGCTGTTTGGCAATAGGGAGTTCCTCTACCGTGGCCTCTAAATCAAGGGTAATACCGAGCTGTTGGACGATTTGTTGGGCTTTATTTTTAAACCGGCCGGAAAATACAAACGTTTTTTTATCGTTTAGCATCTGGCTGATATAAATATTTTCCAGCACCGTCAGGTTAGGAAACAGCGACAGATCTTGATAGATGATACCGATACCTTGTTGCGCGGCTTCAATGGCGTTGTATTTATCAATCTGTTTACCGTTGATGGTCAGGATGCCACGATCGTACTCCAGCACCCCGGCAATAATTTTCATCAATGTCGATTTACCACAACCGTTTTCACCGACCAGCCCATGAACTTCCCCCTGGTTAATATCGAAGCTGACGTTATTTAACGCAATCACGCCATCAAAGGTTTTCGTGACGTGTTCAATGGACAAAAATTGCATAATTCCCCCAGGTGTGGGTGGATAGCCCCCGGCTGGCGGGGGCGAAGTATACCGGTCATACTTCAAGCCGCAGGTGTGTTGGCTGCCTTTGCGCCCCCCAGCCACTTACTGATGTAAGCTCCTGGGATTTGCTCAGTTGCCGCCTTCCTGCAACTCGAATTATTTAGGGCCTAGAAGTCGTATTTTTTGTAGTTTTCTTTGGTAACGGTCAGCGGTTTATCAAAAATGATATTCATACCGTTGATTTCAGGTTTGCCCAGTCCGGGAACTTCCAGCCCCGGCTTGATCTGATCGCGCTTGCCATCCAGCACCATTTTGGCAATGTAGGCCATAGCATAGGAGGCTTCGCCCGGGCTCCAGAGGATCGACTCGGTAATAGCACCGTCTTCCAGGAAGCGGGCGCTCTCTTTCGGCGAGGTGGTGCCAATGACGGTCAGTTTGCCGACTAAGCCTTTTTCACGTAGTGCTTGTCCAGCACCGGGTGCGCCCTGACTGCCGAAGGACAGCACGCCTTTCAGGTCCGGATAGGTTGCAATCAACTCGAGGGTTTTTTGGCGTGAAGCGTTACGATCTTCGCTGACCGGGAAGCGTTCGGCCACCAGTTTCATTTGCGGATATTTTTCTTTCATTCGCTTGATAGCGGCATCAGCCCAGATGTTATGAGCGGGTACGGTCAACGAGCCGACGTAGATGGCGAATTCGCCTTTCCCACCGGCATGTTTGGCAAACTGGTCCATCATATAGCGGCCAAATTTTTGGTTTTCGATCATTTCGACATCATAATCAGCTTCTTTCTGGTTGACCGATTCATGGGTGATCACCACAATATTTTGCGCACGGGCCTGTTTAAATACCGGTTCGACAGAACTGGCGTTATTAGGCACCACCAGCAGTGCATTGTTGCCCTGCGAAATGCTGTCGCGTATCACGCTCACTTGTTGCTGCTCATCAGCAGAGGCAGGAGCCTGAAAGTAGGTCTTAATGCCAAAATCTTTTGCCGCTTTTTTCAGGCCAGTTTCATAATCATTAAACCAGGCGGAGCGAAGTTTAGGGATACCGACCATCGAATAGGTTTCGTCGGCGGCGTATGCAGGCACCGTAGTACAAAGGGCTGAAAAACCAAAGAGTACCGTGAGGGCCAGTGTATTTCGTATTTTCATGATGTTGTCCTTATAAAGTCTCTATTCAGGCAGGATAACGCCGCTCAGGTTCGGGAATTGCACCGGCATTGCCGATCTCAATGACTGCACCCTGGAATCGTTCTTCGGTATCGAGGTAGTAGAAAACATCGTCGCCGATATTACCGCTCTGTACCACGTCGTAACCGCGCGCTTTATAGCGCGTTAGCGCTTTTTCACAGTCGGCGAAATAAAGTTTCATATGATGCAGACCGTAACCGTGCTTCTCGATATATTCGTCATAAATGCTGTAGCCAGAGACAGGTTGCATTAACTCCATCTGCACGCCGTTAATCCAGCACACCGCGATTTGATAAATATGTTCGGCAGGTTTACCACGATAAAGTGAGTTGTTAACGTTATGCGGGCCGTAGGTATAGACATCCCACGGGCCGATATCAAACGCTTCTGTGTAGTGTTTCATTGCTGCATCCAAGTCTTTGACCAGATGGGCAATTTGAATGATGTCGCCGTCTTTCATGACCAGGCCCTCAGGCAAATTTATGGGGTAGACCTTCAAGGTTTGTATGGCTGGCTTGCATCGCGTCCATAGAGATATTACAGCGTTCAATTAGCATCATGGTGACGATGTCGGTGAATAAAAACAGCGACTGTTCCAGTAGGGTGGACATCGGCTGAATGGAAGGGACTTCCTCTTCACCACCAAAAATCTGCCCTGGTACGCGCACGGCTAAATCGGCATATTGGCCGTGTTCGTTTTCCGGATGCGCGGTGAGTAATACGATGCGGGCTCCGGCTTCTTTAGCCAGCTTAATGATGTTCAGTTCGACGTTGGTGACCGCGCAATGCACGATTAGCAGGTCGCCTTTACCGAGGTAAGGCGTGGTAGTGTCGTACACCACATAGCTATCAAACCCCATATGTTTCAGACGCATAGCAAAACCACGTACGGATAGTTGCATCCTGCCCATGGCATAGAGCTGTATGGTTTTGGCTTGACGAATCTCTTCGATTAGCTGCTCAATTTCTTGTTCATCCACTTTCAGCAAAGTGGTTCGGTTTTCTTCAATGACCTTTTCGACCAGATCGTGATACTGAGACATTTCTATTTCCTCGGGGTGGCGCAAAGAGAGAAGGTAAGAAAGCTATCTATTGCCCGCTTTAGTTTACAAATATGTAAATTATTTTATTGCTGGCTGTTAAATATCCTATCTTTTATTTTACAATTTCTTTTGGTTTTGATCACATTTTACGTATTTTGGGCTTTTTATTAGCCACTTATTGACTGATAAGTGACCTTTATCACAGTTTTAGCGGGTTATTTTATTTTTTGAGGAAAAATAGACCAGTAAGGTGTTATAAATTAGTGAGTTTATTTATTTCCAAATTTGTTACTTATATTACTGTGTCATTTTACTTATTATCGCCCTTTAGGTAATGACTGCTTTATACTGGTCATCTGCTGCTACTGTGGAATGGCATAACGGGCGAAAATTTTGGGAATATGCGAACAGAAAACATGGCGAAATTGAGCAAGCTGGACAGGATCTATCAGGAACTGGTGCTGCGTATCCGCAGCGGCATTTACGTGCAGGGGCAACGATTGCCCACGGAAAATAGCCTGTGCAGTGAGTTTTCTGCCTCGCGCCCAACCATTTCGCGGGCGTTGGCAAAGCTGCGCTCAGAGGGGGTGATCAGCAGCACTCAGGGGTCAGGACATTATTTGATGACGCAGGAGAATGAACCTGCGCAGGCTCCACTTCAGCACGAGGTGCAGACGTTTGGCATTCTTTCACCACGGATGGAAGAGAACGAAAGTGGTTTCCTGTTTGAGCAAATCTTCAAATCCATTGCATCACTGTCGCAGCGGTTTAATTTCGATTTGATTTGGAACGGCGTGATGACGCTGGGCGCAGGTGCCACCCGTCAGGCCGTCTTGAACAAAATTGATAATGTCATTGAACGCTACCTGCGTAGCAACGTTAGGGGGGTGTTTTTTATCCCAATAGAATTCCACCCCTATGCCGCCGAGATTAATCAGCTAATTTTAAATAAGCTGGATCGGGACGGTCTTGGCGTGGTGTTACTGGATAGCGACGTCGTGCCCTGGCCGAAACGCAGCCACTGGGATCTTATCGGTATTGATAACGTTGCGGCGGGGCAAGAGGTCACCACCTATCTGCTAAATAACCAGCCGCGTCGTATCGATTTCCTCTGTGAACGTTTTTCCGCGAACACCGTCAACATGCGCAAGATGGGTTACCGGCTGGCGTTGCTGGACGCGGGGATCGTGCCTCAGACTTGTTGGGAACATGAAGGGAATGTGGGCGATAGCGACTTTATTGAACATCTTCTTGCGAGCGGAGCCCAGGACATTATCTGTGCGAATGATTTCACCGCCATGAAGTTGCTGTCGGTCTGCGGCCAGAATGGCAGAAAAATAAATGTGGTGGGATTTGATGACAACGAATATTCAGCGCTACTGGGCATTCCGCTAACCACCTATAAGCAACCTTTCAATGACATTGCGCGGCATGCGGTTTTCACCATGCTGGATCGTTTGCAGTATCCTGACAGCGCAGCCCGCCACTTACAGATAAATGGTGAGCTAATTATCAGAGCGTCGTGTCGGTGGCGGGAGGTGTGACAGACCGCCTGAATTCAATACAGCACTGACTTAGTCATGCCATTTAACTCAGGGTATATCAGCTTGCTGGCGATGACGATCAGGCTGTTCTGGCCCTGTTAGGCAGGGCCAGGCCACAACATTAGCTTAAATCGACATTTTTGTGCCCGAAAAACCACGTCAGAATAAATCCAGCAATATACGAGATCAGTATTCCTACCACATAAACCAACATGCCGACGAAAATCCCCTGTGTCGAGGTCATCAGAGGGATGGAAACCAAACCCGACGGGCCAAATACCGTATTCAGGCCAATTGGCAGACCCATCCAGGCAACGAGGCCGATAAAGAAGCCGCCTACAGCACCGCCCACACAAGCGGTAACAAAGGGTTTCAAACGCGGTAAGGTAACACCATAAATCAGCGGTTCACCAATACCCAATAACCCAGGGAAAATAGCCCCTTTAATCTGAGTACGCAGGATAGAACCTTTTGGTGAGCGAGCGTAAAGAGCCAATGCTGCGCCAACTTGACCGGCCCCCGCCATTGCCAGAATAGGAAACAGAGAGTTAAATCCTTGTGCATCCATTAGGGCGAAATAAACGGGAACAAACCCCTGATGGATCCCGAAAACTACCGCTATCAAGAAGAGTCCAGCCAGGATAGCAGTACCGAATGGGTTACCATTCAGATGCATAAACAGCCATGACATGCCCTTAAAGAGTTCGCCTCCTATAGGCATAATAGCCACGAAAGTGATCGCACCGGTAATCAATAAAGTAATGGATGATGTCAGGATCATATCCAGATTATCGGGAATAAAACGACGGACCTGGCGTTCAATCCATGCGCCCAGAATACAAGCCAGCAGCACGCCGATGATATTGCCACGCGGATCAATCACCAAGCCAAAAAAATTTTCCATGCCAGCGTAATAGCCGACGGTGCCATCCGGCACATAGCGTAAAATAAATAATGACGCGATAATCGCACCATTGACTCCCGTTCCGCCAAAGGCTTTTTGTGTATTAAAACCAATCAAAATGCTCAGGAAAGTAAACAAACCGATGCTGAACACTTTCATATAAGCAATCAGCCCCGTTAGCCATGCGGCTTGGGTCACACCGTCCGAGACCAATGTTTGCTGAAGCAGGGTTGAGATCCCCAGTAACAATCCGGCGGCAATAAATCCTGGAATCAAAGGGGTAAAGATGGTCGCGAATTTGGTCAGAAAATTATGAACAGCGCTTTTTTGTTTCGCTTTCATTTGGCTCTTGTTCTGGTTCGCCAGCACTTGTAGATCAATATTATCAACAGGTTCATACATCTGCTGTGGTTCAGCGTTCAGACGTGTATTCATCATCTCGCTTGCTGTCTGAGCTTTGCCCGGCCCGAGAATAATTTGCAGTTGATCGTCGCCGTTAACCACGCCCATCACACCGGGTATTTTCTTCAGATCTCCGTGTTGTATCTGTTGGTGGTCTTTCAAGGTGAGACGCAGTCGCGTCATGCAGTTTCCGCATAAAATGATATTTTTACGCCCACCAATCAGGGATAAAATCTGTTCTATCATCGAGCCAGTTATTTTCGCCATGATTATGCTTTAATCTCCTGCAACGCTTTGCGAGTAAACCCTTTGTTTTGCTTCAGGATCGCACTGGCGTTCTCAGCAGACATGCCACTAAGAATCATCACAATTGCGGTTTTGCAGTGGCGGTTGCATTTATTGAGCGCACTTTCAGCTTCATCGGGGCAACACTCTGTCGCCTGGACAACAATATTGACCTGGCGCTGCACCAGTTTGGCGTTCGTTGCCTCGACATCCACCATAAGATTGCTATAAACCTTACCGCTACGGATCATGGCACCTGTGGTTAGCATATTCAGAATTAATTTCTGCGCGGTTCCCGCTTTCATCCGCGATGAACCCGTGACCACTTCCGGGCCGACCAGTGGTTCAATAACGATATCTGCTGCTTTACTCATTTCGCTATGCTGGTTACAGGAGATAGCGACCACCGTGGCCCCGAGATTACGTGCATAGGCCATCGCCCCCAGCACATAAGGGGTACGGCCGCTGGCGGCAATGCCGACCAGCACATCACCGGCATTGAAGCCAAGGTTACGTAGGTCTTGCTCACCCATTTCACGGCTATCTTCTGCATTTTCAACTGCCTGTAAAATCGCCGTATTCCCGCCCGCGATAAGGCCCACCACCATGTCACGCGGAGTCCCATAAGTCGGTGGGCACTCACTAGCATCTAGAATTCCCAACCGCCCGGAGGTGCCAGCACCGCAGTAAATTAATCGTGATCCATTGGCGAAAGCCTCTGCGATAAGATCAACCGCTCTGGCTATTTCAGGTAGTTTTTCTTCCACAGCCAGAGGCACTTTTTTATCTTCATTGTTGATCAACGTGAGCATATCCAGTGTTGAAAGAGTATCAATTTGATAACTGGCGGGGTTTCGACTTTCCGTAACCATCGTGCTTAAATTAATCTTCATGAGGACTTCCTTTTATTTAAATTATCGGCGATGGTAAGCAATTATTTATTTATTAAATGTGATGACTGTCACGGCAAAATCTATTCTAAGCATCGGGGGGAGGGGGAATAAGTCCGGATAAATAAAATAAAATAACTAAAATATCTTCATTATATTTATACAGTTACACCGCAGTATTAAAAAGTGTACCACTAGAATAATCTGTTACCCGTCATGGAGAAATTGTTGATGTCGATTCTGAACGAAATAACCTGGTTGCTACCTGAGCTTGCCGAAAATCAACAAAAAATAGCAAAATATATTCTTGAAAACCCGGAATCTATACTGAGTCTATCTTCCTCCCGCTTCGCTGAAAATGCCGGAGTCAGTCAGTCAGCAATCGTAAAATTTAGCCAGAAAATAGGAATGAAAGGGTTTCCCGCCTTAAAAATTGCGATCAGTGAAGAATTGGGAAGGAATAACATATTTAAATCTTATCCACATAAAGCATTGCATAATTCTATTTCATCGGAAGATTCACTGATGGTGATGGCACAAAAACTTGCGCACGAGAAGACGGCCTCTATCATGGAGACCACCCGCAAGATAAATTTTTCAGTTTTTCAGCATGTTGTCTCACTCATCAATGCTGCTCAGCGAGTACAGATTGTGGGAATTTGGGGCTCAGGGCTTACAGCAAAAGATCTGAGCTACAAATTGCAGAAAATAGGCATATTTACCCTGGTTGAGTCTGACTTGCATGTGCAGATTGCCGCGGCACTTACCCTGACCTCAAAAGATGTTCAGATTGTTCTTTCTTTTAGTGGCAGAAGGAAGGATATGAAGATTGCAGCAACGATGGCAAAAGCGCAGGGAGCCACGGTGATAGCGATCACCGGCAGTAAAGTCTCTCCGCTGGCTAAAATCGCAGATTATGTGCTGGAAAGTGTTTCGGATGAAAATGAATGGAGAAGTTCGTCTATTTCATCGAGAACAGCGCAAAATACACTCACCGATTTGATTTTTCTGGCATTGATGCAACAACGGAAAGAAATGGCTAAGCCACTTATTCTGAATGCCAGTATGACTATCAATAATCTGGATGATTGATGTGTCACCGTATTGGTTAACTCAGAGCGAGGGTTAAGTCTATAGCGTTTAAACAGGGGGACTCGCCTGTATTTTAGCTTATGATGATATATCAATTATTGTATTGTCAGTAGTACTTTCATGGTTTGACTCAGTAAGTATTTATCACTTCATCAACCTTTTCAACCAATCCTCCAGGCTTACCGGGAAACTGGCGATTGAATTCTAAACGTCGCCATGAGTTCCTGGTTTTCTTGTTTAGAATTATGTCCATTAATAGTCGAAAGGTGAAAAGAAAACGTAACTTAAAATATTGAAATAGATAAAAATAATATAGGAGCAATCTCATATGGCGCGAGAATTATCTTATGGTATCTATGGTTCGTCTGACAATAAAAAAACCTGCATTAAAAATAATCGGTTTAACTAAGCCGTTAAACTGTAATGGCAGAGTTTATAAGATCAGTTTATGGGATAATAAAATGAGTATAAAAACACAATAAATATTCCTGATGCTAAAAAATTATTCCTTGCATCATCTCTGTGGGTATCAGGTTTTAAGTAATTAACCATCAAAAAAATAATAATTATATTCCTTTTGGCTCGAAAAGTTGAATCAACCAACTGTGATAATTATCACTTTATTCCTTATGGTAAAAAGTAAAATCCCTGAAAAACATAACTAATGGAGGAGTTTATGAAAAAAATAATACCCGCAATATTCTTATTTAGCGCCTGTACCTACGCAGAGGTTGTTCCCGATACACAACTTAAAGGCATGTGGAAATCTCCCCAAATGTCGGCTGAAAAAATCATTGCTAAAATGAGTTTTGAAGAAAAACTTGGGCAGATAATAATGTTAGATGTTCGTTATTGGGGGGATGATAACCACGGAAATAAAAAACCTTTCACTGAAATTAATGATGATATCAGTAAAGTGATTCACGATTATCATTTAGGGTCGATCATTCTTTTTCGCGAAAACTTGATTGATACTCCACAGACAGTTGAATTAATTAATCATCTTCAGCGTGCGCGCAGTAATTTACCGCTGTTTATTAGTACTGATCAGGAGGGGGGTTATGTAACACGCTTACGCGTGGGTACCGAAATGCCAGGAAATATGGCGCTGGGTGCGACAGGATCAGCAAAATTGGCTCAGCAGGTCGGCAGCATTCATGGTTATGAATTATCCAGCCTTGGTTTTAATTTTAATTTTGGCCCAGTGGTTGATGTCAATAATAACCAAAATAACCCTGTTATTGGTGTGCGCTCTTACTCAGACGATCCGGTGCTGGTGGGGGAATTAGCGCGTAGCTATATCAATGGTATCCATAAATACAATGTACTCACTTCGCTGAAACATTTTCCAGGCCACGGTAATGTTAGCTCAGATACACATTTCGCCCTACCAACCATCAATATTGATAAAGCTGCATGGCAGCAGGTAGAGTTGAAACCGTTCGTGGAAGTCATGCCTGTTAGCGATGCTATTATGACTGCCCATGTTGTGGTGCCAGCGTTGGATGACACCACTTTGACAAATATCAAGGGTGAACCAGTCGGTACCCCGGCCACGTTGTCGAAGCCGATCCTGACTGATATTTTACGTAACCAACTTAAATTTGATGGGCTGATCCTGACGGATGCGATGGATATGGGCGCTATTACCCATAATTTTGATCGCAATTGGTCGATCAAGCAGGCCATTTTGGCAGGTAATGACATTGTATTAATGCCGATGGAAATAAAGGATAGTGCCAGTATTGAGCAGCTTAATGCGCTTTATGATTATTTGAAAGCCGAAGCCGTAAAAAACCCAGAGCTTAATCAACGCATTCAGGATTCGGCACAACGGGTGATTTACACCAAACTCAATAAACGAATTTCTCCGATGCCTCATGATGTCGCCATGGCTGAAAAAGTCGTCGCGTCAAAAAGTCATAAGGATCTTGAGAATTTTATTTCCGAGCAGGCTATTACACTGATTAAGAATGATAATGTTCTACCTTACCGCCTTAATAAACAGAATAAGATAATGGTTTTTTCCGATGAAAAACCGCGTAACGAGCTAATTAAGAAGCATCTTGATGATATTGCGAATGAATTTAATGTCACCTTTGACGTTAAAAATCAAGTCATCAAACTGGATAAGGACGATATTAACGCCGAAGATATAGCAAAACAGATTCAAGGCCAAAATTTTATTATACTGGCCACCTACAATCTCAAGCTTAATCCAGTTAATGCCCAGCGAGTTATCGATGCGGCGAATAAGGCTAATATACCGCTAGTCGTCATCTCTAGTCGTAACCCTTACGATATTGCTTATTTATCCGCGGTGAAGGCAAATATTGCGATTTATGGCATCACTGGATTCGATGTTACCAACAACGTGCGTAACAGTCTGGAAACTAATATTCGCAGCGGATTAAGAACGCTGTTCCAGGGACCAGAAGGAAAATTAAATGTACTCGTCGAACCACACGGGAAATTACCGGTAGACATTAAAACCCCTGATAATAGCCAGATACTCTATCCGCGTGGTCATGGATTAACAACGTTATAAAAATCGCTGAAGGTAAAAATGAATATATTAAAAGGAATTATAGTTTTTAGCGCGATAACAATGTGCATGCCAATATTGGCGGATGAGTTTGAAACTAACTACGATCAGGAAATTAGTAAGCTAAATAAAAAAATACAACAAATAGAAAAAGAAAAAAAAGAGATTCAGGATAAACTTAAGAAAAAAGCCTGGAACTTTGAAACCTATATAGGTTTAGAACAAGAAATAGATAGCGATGATGGTTGGAAGTTTATTAAAGGCAGTATGGCGACGTCACCGTATGTCGGTGCCTATATGTACCAGAATGACTCATTATGGCTATATGATGTTCAGTTCTTGAAAACCTATTTGGACCATAATCAAGAGTATGACCGGACGCGCTGGCAGGCTGGGGTAACCCGAATATTTCCCTTTACCTACCATGGTCAGAGCGGTAATACAAAGTTGCGCTTAGGTTATCGTAATGATAACTGGCATTTTTCATCAATAAATAATCCGGCGCTGGCGGCTCCAGAGTATCAAGGGGATATCCGCAAAGGCGAAGAACGGCACGAAATCTGGATCCGCCCACAAGCGTATTATAAATATTCAGACAATCTGAGTTTTAACGCCAGTTTGTCATTCCGCTTGATTGATCGCAAATTGGACTATGCACGCGCGAAAGGGGACTATGGTGTATATAAACGGGACTGGAGCCAAATCAACGAGCACTTCGCTGGCGCAAATATTACCTTTAACCCAAAAAATTCACTCTGGTTGAACTATTTATACATCGATGAGCAATTGGTAAATACGCTTTATAACAAAGAGCATTTCTTGTGGGGGATTTACCGGTATAAATTCGATAACGGATTGCTAGTTATGCCTTACACCCGACTGGCATTGGTTAAAGGTACGCAGAGTTTTCGTGATTCGAATAACCATGAAACCTTATATAAAGAAAAGAACCGCAGCCGTTATGGTTTACAACTGCTGTACCCTCTTACGAAGCAAACCTCAATATTTGCAGATACCTATTACCGCCCGGAGCAAACCTGGACTGACAGTCATAAAACCAGCAACAATTTTTGGTTCTGGGCTGTGGAATTGAGGCATAACTTCTGATATTGAATCAGCCATATCAGAACATTCATTTATTAATAGCGAGAGACAAGGAATGAGGCATTTCCTGCAAACATTATTGTGTCTGTGTTCATTTTTCATTATCAACGCTGGCATAGCCTGCGTGACTCAAGAGATTATTTTAGGCATTGATCAGGAAAATATTTATGGGCCACTGCTTAAAAATAAGCGAGTTGGCTTAATGGTAAACCAAAGTTCGCTTAACAAGGCGGGGCGTCATAGCATTGACAAATTGTTATCTGAGCAAAATAAATTCGGCTTCACTGTAACGACATTATTCTCTGTTGAGCATGGTATCCGTGGTAATGCCGATGCTGGGTTAGGTGACGATAATCATATTGATAAGCAGAGCGGTCTACCCATTATTTCTTTATATGGGCGGGATAAAGACGGGCGTGTACGGGCGCATCCCACAGAGGCGCAGTTATCTGATATTGATATCGTCATTTATGATTTACAAGATGTTGGGGTGCGTTTCTTTACTTATACCATCTCCATGCATCATATGCTGGAAAGCCTACAAAAATATCATAAACAATTTATGGTATTCGACCGGCCTAATCCACTCGGCAATCATGTATACGGGCCGATTCTTGAAGAAGAAAATATATCAGGTATCGGTATGCATCCCATTCCGATGGTTCACGGACTGACGTCGGGAGAATTTGCCCGCATGATAGTCAATGAGGGCTGGTTAACACATTTCGATGATACCAGTTGGCAGGCAGTCGGTATTAAAGCTTACCAGTTTCCCCCCGAAGATTTGACTGTCATTGCTATGGGTAATTATACGCACGATACACCTTATTCATTGCCTGTGAGGCCTTCGCCAAATTTACGCAGTGATCTGTCTATTTATCTTTATCCTTCCCTGGGGCTATTTGAGGCCACCAGTGTCAATATGGGAAGAGGCTCAGACCATCCCTTTGAGCAACTGGGTTTTCCTTCCCGAGCGTTTTATGTCAACACCTGTTATCAGGTGGATATTAACCAGCAAAAAACCGGTTGGCCGCATGCTGGCAAAGAAGTGTGCGGCGAGGCGTTTACCGCCACCGATGTCACTCAAATTAAACCCACGATCCGTTATTTTGTTGAATGGTGGTTCAAGTTTAAGGATGCCGGTTATGCAACGGCCATCGCCCCACAGTTGGAAGCTAATTACCTGGATTATCAGGAAGCGTATTTTTTAATCCGGCCTCTCTGGCTGGCCAAATTAACCGGTACGCGTAATTTGGTTAAATTGATGGAAGAGGCTACCGAAAGAAAATTGACCATTGAGGAAACCGTTAATTACATTGAGTCCCGCTGGCAGCCCGGCGTCGATAATTATATTACGTTACGCGAGAAATATAAATTATATGCCAACTAATGGGCATTGCAGGTAGGCAGCAAACGATTTGCACAGCATTGATGCTGGCATGCAAGGTGTGAGCCTCAAGGATGAGGTTCATTCGGATCGAAAAATGGCTCGGTTTATTCATTTTTTCTTAGCTGAACACCGAGCCTTGACCCATGACAAGGCGGCCGGGGCGCCAGCCACTTTATAATCAGGGCCGTTTGTCTTCTCACTGGTGTTAAAGCATGGCTTATCAACTTAACCTTAACTGGCCCGAATTTTTAGAAAAATACTGGCAAAAACAACCTGTGGTATTAAAAAATGCCTTTCCGAACTTTGTCGATCCTATTACGCCGGACGAACTGGCGGGGCTGGCGATGGAGACCGAGGTCGATAGCCGTTTGGTCAGCCATACCAATGGCCAGTGGCAGGCCAGTCACGGGCCGTTTGAGCATTTTGATAATCTGGGTGAAACCGGTTGGTCGTTGCTGGCACAGGCGGTGAATCACTGGCATGCCCCGTCAGCTGAACTGGTGCGTCCGTTTCGTGTGCTGCCCGACTGGCGTTTAGACGACCTGATGATCTCCTTTTCTGTACCGGGCGGCGGTGTCGGACCACATATCGATCAGTACGATGTATTTATCATTCAGGGGATGGGTAGCCGCCGTTGGCGAGTTGGAGATAAACTGCCTTTGAAGCAGTTTTGCCCGCATCCGGCGTTGCTGCACGTTGAACCTTTCACACCGATCATTGATGAAGACCTCGAACCGGGCGACATTTTATATATTCCGCCTGGTTTCCCTCACGACGGTTTTACTCACGAAACTGCGCTTAACTACTCTGTCGGATTCCGCGGACCCAATGGCAGGGACTTAATCAGCAGCTTCGCTGACTATGCGCTGGAAAACGATCTCGGCGGCGAGCACTACAGCGACCCTGATTTAACCTGCCGGGAGCATCCGGGGCGAGTTGAAGAGTATGAACTTGATCGACTGCGCCGGATGATACTCAACATGGTTAATCAGCCGGAAGATTTTAAACAGTGGTTTGGGTGCTTCGCCACGACGCCGCGCCACGAGTTGGATATCTCTCCAGCCCAGCCAGCTTATGAACCGGATGAGATTGCCGATGCCTTGATGGATGGTGGGGTCTTGACGCGCCTTAGCGGGCTGCGAGTGCTGCAAGTCGGCGATAGTTTCTTTATTAACAGCGAACGGTTGGAAATGGTCGATGCTAAGGCCGTTGATGCTCTGTGCCGTTACACCGTTATTGGCCAGGAAGAGCTGGGGGACGCGCTACATAATCCGGTTTTTGTCACTGAGTTAACTGAATTGATTAATCAAGGCTACTGGTTCTTCGACGAATAAGAATGCGATTAATCGCGGCTTCCGGGGCCTGTCTTGTGACGTGAACCGGCGGCCGTGCTTGAGTTATGCGACGACGGCTTATTAGGCTATTACATTTATACGTGGCAAAATATAAAAAAATAAATGCGCCGGTTTCACCTGAGATGACAAATAGATAATATGGATCGTTCCCGCTTACTAAAATTCCTGTTGCCCTATCTGTGGCCTAAAAATAGCGCCAAATTACGCTATTATCTGGTTGCTGCCGTGATATTTATGGTGGTTTCTAAGGTCAGTACTACGCTTGTCCCATTGGCCTACAAAGCAATGGTCGACACCTTAAGCAGTAGCAATGCCAAGATGCTGGCTATTCCGATTGGCTTTATTATCGCTTATGGAATAGCGAGAATTAGTGCCTCGTTATTTGAGGAACTGCGTAACCTAATGTTTGTGCATGTCAGTCAGAATGCGACCCGGTTACTTGGGTTACGTGTATTTAAACAATTACATGAGTTAAGTTTACGCTTCCATCTGGATAGGCAAACCGGTGGTTTGTCACTGTCTATTGAGCGCGGAACGCAAGCCGTTGCTACAGTGCTTTCACGCCTGCTGTTCTCGATATTCCCCATTCTATTTGAGATAACGCTAGTGTCACTTATCATGTGGCATCTGCTGGATGGCTGGTTTGCTGTTGCCATTCTGGTGACCGTCGGGTGCTACATCTTGTTTACCATTATGGCTGTCAGTTGGCGAACCCGCTTCAGGCGTGAGCTCAATAAGGCTAATGCGGATGCCAACACTAAATCTATTGATAGCTTACTCAATTACGAAACTGTTAAATACTTTGGTAATGAAGAGTTTGAAGCTCAGCGTTTCAATACGTCACGTCAACTGTACGAACATGCTGCAATCAAAAGTCAATTCAGTTTTACCGTATTGAGCCTGGGGCAGACGGCAATTATCTCTGTTGGCTTGGTGGTTATGATGGCGATGGCGGCGCAAGGTATCACTCAAGGTCAGATGACCATAGGTGATTTTGTGTTGGTTAATGCCTATCTGCTTCAGTTATATCAGCCACTCAATTTCTTTGGATTCATTTATTCAGAGATAAGACAAGCTCTGATTGATATGGAGAATATGCTCGATCTGCTAATGGTTAAAAAGGAAGTTACTGATAACCCTGATGCATTGCCTTTGAAATTAACACAAGGTGAAGTGCGTTTTGACTCAGTTTGCTTTGGTTATGATCCGCGCAGACCTATTTTAGATAACGTGAGTTTCACCATTCCTGCGGGTAAAACAGTCGCTGTAGTGGGAGCCTCGGGCGCTGGCAAATCTACACTTTCACGCTTATTGTTCCGCTTCTATGACGTCACTGGCGGCGCTATTTATATTGATAATCAGAATATTCGGGCTGTAACTCAGTCAAGCTTACGTGAGGCAATTGGCATTGTGCCCCAAGATACCATGCTGTTTAACGACACGCTGCGTTATAACATTGCTTACGGCAAAACCTCCTCAACCTTTGAAGAAATAGAACGTGCAGCGAAGCTGGCGCATATTCACAAATTTATCAGTAGCCTGCCAGATGGATATGATACGCGGGTCGGTGAGCGTGGGCTTAAGCTATCCGGCGGTGAGAAACAGCGGGTGGCGATTGCTCGCACTATTCTTAAAAATCCAGCCATATTAGTATTTGATGAAGCGACCAGTGCGTTAGATACTCAAACTGAGCGTGAAATCCAGTCTCATCTACGAGAGGTTAGCCGCGATCACACCACGCTGGTGATTGCTCATCGTTTATCAACAATAATTGATGCTGATGAAATTATTGTATTGGATGCGGGTTCGATCGTTGAACGTGGACGCCATGAGGAATTATTGCTTAAGAATGGGCGCTATACAGCCATGTGGCAAAATCAATACCATGAAGAGGAATAATTTGCGTGGTGATGTGTGACTCCTCCTGTTATTCAAAACAGCGCATCAGAATAAAGGTGCCGTCTTTTCGTTGATATTGATTGATATGTGGCACTAATTGTCTGAAGTGCGCGGTTGCACAATGGGTATCCAAAGCCGCCTGGTCTGGCCACTCTTCAATAAAAATAAAGTGGCCTGGATCTTTATGGTCGATAAATAAATGATAAGAAATACAGAGTGGTTCAAGTTTTGTTTTTGCCACTAACTCTTTATAGAGTGGCATAACATCATTGACGTGTTCCGGTTTTATAAAATCCTCGGCAATGACTTTTAGCATAGGTTCAATAGCCCTAGACTCCGGTAAATTGAGTGTAAACGTATACCGCGAGTGCTATGGCTATCATAATTATCGTTGTTTTTCTCATTTCAGTTCTGCTCTCGTGATAACTAGTTGGTTTTAGGTTGGCAGCCCAAGAAGATAACGGAAAATCAGCTAAAAAACATCGTCCAGTTGCAAAATAGTCAGGCTCAGTTTAAATCCAATCTCCCATCTCTTGCTACCACGGGTTACCGTGGCAGCGCAGTGTGATATCAGCCTGCTTTATCTCGCTTTAGAGGCAATATCAATCAAAAGGAGATAAAACGTGATGTGTATTTATTGAGTAACAGAATGCGTGATAGCAATACTGAGGCTGCAAATACGGATAATAGCAGCGTAAACCTCAATGTTACATCTGATAGGTTATATGCGCTGGCAATAAAATAGAAAATCCCATCATGCAATATGTAAACCCCGATCATTGAAGGGCTGATATAAGCCAGGGTTTTCTTTATCCATTCGTGTTTAGTGTCAAAATTATCAAATATGACAAATAAGCATAAACTCAGTATTAAAACATGCAAGTTATCGAGGAAGTAAGCCGCATTCACTGTTTTATACACATAAATCGACATAAAGCTTTCGTAATAATACATCGAGATTGCGGTTGGCAGTAACAGCACTTTGGCCACCAGACGTATTCTTGGCAGCTTTGTTATTTTCTGACACATTCTTGAGCAAAGGAACCTGCCGGCCATATAATAGAAGATCCACGTCCATAGCCTGAAGTATTGTGGGAAATCAATCAAATAGGGTCTTTCAGTAAATGCACTGATCAGGTCGATGGTGACGGAGAAAATAACCAGACATGAAAGTGTTATTATTGCAGTTCTATTGCTTTTTAAAACTTTGGAGATTATCGGATTGATAAGGTAAATGATGGCAATGCTAAATAAAAGCCAACTTTGCAGGAAATACCCCCGTTTGAAACCGTCCTCATTGATAAAGTAGAAAAGAACGTTCCAGAAGATAATAATAGTTATTATAGATTTTAATTTTCGGAGGATATCTTTTTGATCTATTGCATCATTTGAGTCGATATAGCCGATGATCATGAAAAACAACGGGGTGGCGATAATGGATAAAAAGTACAGAACACTCATTACTTCGCCGCCTAAAAAACACTGCTCAGTACAGGTTTTACTCGCGGAATAGAAAGTAACGGCAGAAAAGCAGCTCAATGTCTTTAGTGCATGTAAACCGACGTTTCTCATAAAGTAGCTTGACTTAAAATAAGGTTAATTGAGAGATGCAGCTTCATAGGGCGTATGGTTAGCATCAGAAACCTTCCTATTTAGACTACTAATTTTTAACTATTTTTGCATACAATCCGAACGCTGTCACGCTTGGAAAACGCAACTAACAGTAAGCTGTAAGGAAATATTTCTCAGATAAAAAGACGTTTCCTACATCCTCCGGTGTTGACATCCTATATATCTTCCCACTCCCAATATGGTTTACTAGAAAGTAGGATAATACATGAAACTATCTGTATGATTTGTAATGATATTTAATTTCGTTACAAACGGATATGAGTTAACCATTCATAGGGTGCTAAGCAGCGCTAACGGGTGTAGCCAATATGATAAGCTGTATGATAGTCGATAACGATAAATATCAAACACTGGGTATGGTAACTGTCGTAAAAAAAATATTCACATCATTAGGATTTAAGAAAGAGATTAAATTCTATCGAAAAGCATTTTATTCAGCAGATGTGATTTTTATTGGCGTCGATGAATTCAGTTTTTTCGAAGCGTTAAAACGTTTGGATAAAGCACCTTCGGAAGCCGATGTCTTTTTGATTTGCGATGCCAGATTGAATAGTTTTTTACAAGGTATCCCCAGATTCAGTAATGTAACCATGATCTTTCGAGAGGATTCAGTTGATACCGTAATCAACAAGATTACGACTGTATTTAAACGAAAACTCCGTGGGCTGAAAGATAACTTGGTTGAGCGTAAAGTCACTAAGGTGTTGGGACTGGCATCATCAGAGCGTCAGTATTTGACACCAAATGAAAATATTGTGTTGAAGCTATTTAATGAAGGTTTTTCGGGCGGTGATATCGCCAGAATTTTGAAAAAGAGTGAAAAAACCGTTAGTGGGCAAAAACGTTCGGCCATGAAAAAACTGGGTGCCCGTACTGACGTTGAGCTCATTAAAATGTTTATGTTCAAATAGTAAAATTAAAAAACTGGATTCTTTGTTACTTTTACCGCCAATTCCAGAGGGATGCTCTTGTGTTAGCGGGCAGGGATGCCAGCATCAAATCTCCGGGGGTGCCCGGACAGCCCCAAAGGTATTTGGGGCTGCTTGATGCTCGTGATGCTAATCTGTTTCAGTAGAATCAGTGTTAAATACTCTTCAACTTGGCAACCGTGCTGTCGATATCGACTTCATGTTCAGAAAATGTATAAGTTACATTTTGGAACGTGGTTATCGATAACATTTTCAATGGTACTGTTTTCTCTGAAATATCGTCTTCCTGCGGTCTGATTTTATTCATCAGTAAATTCACTGAAAGTATCGTGTTGGCTTTGTCGACCTCAGCCTGTGCAGGAACTTCTTTAATGAAGGTATTGAACGACTTGATGCTGGTGAGTTTAATTCTTTCATTAGCAATGAATATATATTTACTTTCAATGGCTACTTTCACTGCAAATGCAGACAACCCTTTGGTATTGGTTGTTGGCTCAAAGGTAACTTCAGCCCCTTTTTTGATCATGTCGGGATTAGCAACTTTAATAACGTGAAAATAACGGTTATCTCCGTTCTCATCGGTGATAAAACCAAAGCCTTTATCTTCAAAAAAAGTTGTTATTCTACCGTTCATCATGCATCTCATATTAGTGTATCCAATGGGTAAGTATAATACAGGTGAATAGCGTTCAGATACAGTCTGACGGTTCATCGGGGCTTTTTTAGGCCCAGTTAAGGTGAATATAAAAATAAAAAAATGTGGTTTTCTGTGCTGGCTACGCAATAGAAAAGGGGCGGTTTACACTTTTTAGCTCTTTTTTGTGATCTCTGCTGTGGACAAAAAACGGTTCTATTGCTGTACTGTATTTGACACACTATTTGTGTCCAACATTCACGTAAAGGTAAGTTTGATGTCTAAGATTAAAGGTAGCGTTAAGTGGTTCAATGAATCTAAAGGTTTCGGCTTCATTACCCCAGAAGATGGCAGTAAGGACGTTTTCGTTCATTTCTCAGCCATCGCCAGTAATGGTTTCAAAACGCTTGCTGAAGGACAGCGTGTAGAATTTGAAATCACCAACGGTGCCAAAGGACCATCTGCTGCTAATGTTATCGCTATCTAAGTAGCCCCTATTTCTTAAAACCCGCCTGTTAAGTTAAGGCGGGTTTTTTATTTCTAGTCTGGTAATGAAAATAAAGGCAAATTTCATCAAATGGCGATCAGCCAGTGGCTATTTTACGATGAGCAAAGGCAGTGCTGAGGAACGTAAATGACCTGAGCTAGAACAGGTATACTTTGAAAAAAAAGACGGTGATAACCAGGCAAAAAACACTGTCAGCCACTCAGTCCGACTTTTGGGTAATCCAAACATAGCGTTATTCATCATTTCAGTCACCACCAGCGGTTAACTGTTCTCTACCCATTGATTATCCTGCTGGCAGATTAAGAACACATTAAGATGATGCAGTCAGTGGTAGGTTACCTTCCTGGCAATATGCGTTTTCAGCTTGCGTGACAGAGCAATTGGAAAACGGCACTATTTATGAATAACAACTATTATTGTCCCGCGAAGTGATTGACTAATATAAAGGCCAGCATCGTCATGGCAAGTGAGCCGGCCAGATTAAGCAAGATAGTACCCGCCGCCCATGCCAGCTTGCCAGCTTGGATTAGGTAGACCACTTCGACCGAGAAGGTGGAAAAAGTCGTCAGGCCGCCACAGAAACCTGTCGTAATCAACAGCTTCCAAACGGGATCAATATGTGCAATACGGGTAAACAATGCCAATGTTAGGCCGATGATAAAAGCACCGATCAGGTTTACAAGAAGTGTTCCCACCGGGACATGGGTCGATAGGCTGTTTAGCTTCATACTGACCAGCCAGCGGGCTACGCTGCCCACGCCACCACCAATAAATACTGCAAGTAATGTATTAAACATAAACACCTTTCTTTATAGATAGCTACCGTACGGGGTACTATTATCGTTATTAATGGGTCTTTTCAGAAAGGCTTAGGCGCAATACTACGTTCCTTAATGAAAAGGTTACGTAGACATCATCAGCCTTGAAGGGCAGTTATGGAGGAATGTCATCTCCAGATTTTGAAGCTCAATAATACACTGACTGAATATTAATTTGTAGTTTGATACTCAACTGGCTAGCTCAATACGGTTGCGGCCATTATCTTTCGCCAGATAGAGTGCGGAGTCTGCTGCTTTCAACCATTGCTGATAGTTAATCATATCGTGCCTGTAATCAGCAATACCGGCGCTGACTCTGAGTTGCAGGCGTGGTGCTTGGGTGAACACTAATTCGGCCAACTTTTCCTGAATTCGTGTTAAGACTTCCCGCGTTTGTTCCGCAGTTGTATTCGGCAAAATAGCCCCAAATTCATCCCCCCCATAGCGGCCAACAATATCAATGGCCCGCAGCCCCAGTAATAATTCTTCGGCAAGAACGGTAATTGCCTCATCGCCGACCGCATGGCCAAAAGTATCATTTATCGATTTGAAGTTATCAATATCGAGTAAAATCAGCGTGGCTCCGTGCTGATAGCGCCTGCAACTGTCAAATTGAGTATGTAACTGGTGTTCCCAATGCCTGCGGTTATATAACCCGGTTAATCCGTCTCTTACGCTGATACGTAATAGCTCTTCTTTGTTTTCAGCCAGTCGTTTGGCCGTTCGATAGGTTACCAACCCGAATAGGGAAGGGTAAATGATGATCATCGGCAGGCAGGCATAAACCTGGAGCGGTAAGGTTGCAGGTCTAAAGGGTAAATTAAATATCCATGCGGTCAATAAGCTACAGGCAATCTGTAATGCCAGCCCTTTACAAAAAATGTTTTTACCGCCGGAAGCAATATTATTCATACTCATCATTGATAGAATAACAATTGATGGCAGGGCGTTGAATGACATTACCGCAACCCAGACCCCACCCAGTGCTGAGTCTATCTTCAAGTTGATTATTTCTTGCTCAAACGGTTGAACAGAGCGCGCTGCTAGCAGGAATGCAATATGTGGCCATACCAACCCATTGATAGCTAACATCAACCATAGCCATAATGGTGCGCTCTGGCTGTAGAGCACAGAGCCAACACAAAACATACCAAGACCTAAGCCAAATGCCCGAGGTAAGTAAGTCTTTTTAGCAAAACTTAACCCAGATCGGCGGGTGTTTATTCTACTTGAATAAGGCAATTGGTGGTTCCCTTGTTCTTTCTACTTTTGGGGGATGTTAACGGCGATATCTCATCCGGGATGAGTCAAAATAAGTAAGAGCAGACTCTTGAATAAATCATAGTTCACTAACGAAATCTGTTACATATTACTGTTGTTTTAATCGGTAATTTGCCCGTTAATAGTCCATTATTTAACTATTCACTGTTTAATGAACAAAACTAATCAAGAAGGTGAGTATGGAAGGTATCAGTATTACCAAATTGCTGGTAGTCGGCATATTGATTGTATTATTGTTTGGTACCAGCAAATTGCGCACATTGGGCGCGGATCTGGGGGCGGCCCTGAAAGGTTTCAAAAAGGCCATGGGTAATGACGAGGCACCTGCGGCAACAACGGCTGCTGAGTCCAAAGTGGCGGATGAAACAAAAACGACAGCGCCGATCGAGCATAAAGACTGATTGCTCTCAACTGATTTAGCCGGTATCCCGGTTCAAGCGTAGGTATGACGATCCTTTTGCTGAGGTATTATCAACAGCAGCAATGCTGTGTTTGATAACAGCACAGTAGGCTGATAACAAAAAACGGATCTCCAGTGGAAATCCGTTTTTGTTTGTCTGTCGCTTAAGATGTAATAAAATATTTCAGCGTGATTGGCCTGAACATCTATTCAGGCCAGATTCGCTTACTTTACTTCTAATCCTTTTGCTTGCAGGTCGGCGTGGTAAGAGGAGCGAACAAATGGACCACAAGCAGCATGGGTAAAGCCCATTGCCATTGCTTCCGCTTTCATTTCGTCAAACTCAGCCGGGCTGACGTAGCGCTGCACCGGTAAATGGTGGCGGCTAGGTTGCAAGTATTGACCCAGCGTGAGCATGGTGACCCCGTGGCGGCGCAAATCACGCATAACTTCAACGATTTCTGCATTAGTTTCACCTAATCCCACCATCAAGCCTGATTTAGTCGGAATGTCCGGATGGGCTTCTTTAAAGCGTTCCAGTAATTTAAGCGACCACGCGTAGTTAGCTCCTGGGCGCACTTGGCGATATACCCGTGGAACGTTTTCCAGATTGTGGTTAAACACATCCGGTGGCGTGACGGTCAAAATATCTAACGCACGATCCATACGGCCGCGGAAATCAGGCACCAGTGTTTCAATTTTAATGGTGGGATTCTTGGCACGAATGGCTGAGATACAATCTGCAAAATGCTGAGCACCACCATCACGCAAGTCATCACGGTCGACCGAGGTGATAACCACATAGCGCAGCCCCATATCTTTAATGGTTTGAGCCAGTTTTTCTGGCTCATTAGCATCCGGTGTCACCGGGCGACCATGGGCAACGTCACAGAATGGGCAACGGCGGGTACAAATTGCGCCGAGGATCATAAAGGTTGCGGTGCCGTGGTTAAAGCACTCAGACAAGTTAGGGCAGGATGCCTCTTCGCAAACCGAGTGCAGACCGTTTTTACGCATTGCGGCCTTGATACCCTGAATACGGCTGGAATCAGCGGGGAGCTTGATTTTCAACCATTCGGGTTTACGCAGCAGTTCCTGGCGTTCGGTAACCACAGTTTTAATCGGGATTAACGCCATTTTATCTGCGTCACGGTATTTTACACCGCGTTCCATCTGAATCGGTTTGCTCATAATCGTGCAGGTTCCAGTTCTGAATCTCTCAACTTGAGATTTTTCATTTAATTCAACGTGATGTGGTCTTCGTTAAAATTTTTTTGAAAATTGTTTAAAAATTATATCATTTTTATCCGGCCCATTCAGCCCCCACTTTTGTAGGTCTTTGTCGGTATATTGCAAGCGGTGCGCTGTTAATGACATAACTTACAATACGCCAGATGATAAATAGTCTGCCAGTGACCAGGGTTGCTGTTCTGCCTGTGGATAGCCTAATTCACGGGTAAACTCACGCACTAATATTGGCTGAATATCGGCAACAGTAGTCCCTGCTTTCAACGCACTAACTTGGGTCATTTGCATGCCGGTATAACCACACGGATTAATGCGTTGGAATGGTTCCAAGTCCATGTCGATATTCAGCGCCAGGCCGTGAAACGAGCAACCCCTACGGATGCGTAACCCCAACGAGCATATCTTCTGTTGGTCGACATAGACGCCGGGGGCATCTGGGCGGGCCTGCGCATCAATACCCAAATGAGCCAGTGTCTGTATGACGGTATTTTCAATCGCGGTGACCAGTTGCCGAACACCCACTTTGGCACGTTTGAGATCGAGCATGACATACATAACTTGCTGTCCGGGGCCGTGATAGGTGACTTGCCCCCCTCGGTCACTTTGGATGACCGGAATATCACCCGGCATCAGGACATGTTCAGCTTTTCCTGCCTGACCTTGAGTAAAAACATGCTGATGTTCAACCAGCCAGATTTCATCCACAGTGGTATCAGTGCGGAACTCGGTGAAATTATGCATGGCTTGAGATACGGGGGCATAGGGCTGTAACCCTAGCTGACGTAAAATGATCTTGTGTTGTTGCAAGCGAGGCATCGTCTGGTTACAGAAATGGTGGCATCAGTATATCAGCCCAATAGTATGGGGCCACTATTTTGGTATTTAAAAACAGGTTTGGTATTTAAAAACAGGTTTGGTATTCAAAAACAGGTTTGGTATTTTTAAAGGCAGGTTTGCTGTTTGAAAATCTGGCTTTCCGACACCATGATGAGTTTAAACGCCAAAGTAAGGCCCGGAGCGCGAATAATCAGTCCGGGCCATAATAAGGTGGTTGAGAATAGATTGGATATTTCGCCATCAGGCAAACTGGGCTGAACTACAGCACCATCCGCACCAATTCCAGGTTACCCAGTTCTTCATACAGCGTTTCCACTTGATCAATATGGGTGGCTGTAATGGTGATGGAGACAGAGTGAAAGTTGCCTTTGCTGCTCGGTTTTACCTGCGGGGTATAATCACCCGGAGCATGGCGCTGTACCACTTCAACCACCTGGTCCACCAACTGTGGTTCAGCAATGCCCATTACCTTGTAGGTAAAAGAACAAGGGAACTCAAGCAGTTCGTTCAGTTTAGTTTTCATGTGTGCTCCTGGGTATTGACGGACAGATTGTTGCCGGATGGGTGTTGAGATAACAATAAAAGTGCCCGGCTATAAAATTATAACTCCCACGGAGGTGGGAGTTTGACATTATTTATAATATGGGGATTATCTGTTGGTTTTCAAGTCAAGCGACTAACCGAACCAGCGGTGGAACATCAGTTTGATGTAATCCACCATGCGGCTGAAGAACCCGCCTTCTTTAACTTCGTTCATCACCACTAATGGGCGCTGGTCGATGGTTTTACCATCTAACTGGAAGTTAATCATCCCCACAACCTGATTTTTCGCCAGTGGGGCATGGATCTCAGGGGTGTTCAACACATAGCTGGCTTTTAGATCTTTCATACGGCCACGTGGGATAGTCAGGTAAACGTCTTTATCAACCCCTAACTGCACACGATCACTGTCGCCAAACCAGACCGGTTCTGAGGCAAATTCTTTGCCAACTTTCAGTGGTGCCACGGTTTCAAAGAAACGGAAGCCCCAAGTCAGCAGCTTTTTACTTTCAGTTTCACGGCCTTTATAGGTGTGTCCACCCAGTACCGCTGAGATCAAGCGCATCTGACCATCGGTTGCCGAGGCGACCAAATTATAGCCAGCCGCTTCAGTATGGCCGGTTTTGATGCCATCGACATTCAGGCTGGTATCCCACAGTAAACCATTGCGGTTCATTTGGCGGATATTATTGAAAGTAAATTCTTTCTCTTTGTAGATGGCATACTCATCGGGCACATCGCGGATCAATGCCTGCCCAATCAAGGCCATATCGCGCGCTGAACTGTACTGGCCTTCAGCATCTAAACCATGGACTGTTTTGAACTGGGTGTTTTGCAGGCCCAGCGCTTTAACGTAGTTGTTCATCAGGTTAACGAATGAGTCCTGGCTGCCAGCAACGTAATCAGCCATTGCGACACAGGCATCATTACCCGATTGTAGATTGATGCCTCGGGTCAGTTTAGAGACTGGCACACGGTCGCCAGGTTTCAAAAACATCAACGAAGAACCTTTGAATTCGGGATTGCCCGTTGCCCAGGCATCTTTGCCGACGGTAACCATATCTTCTGGCCCGATTTTGCCTGCTTTGATGGCCTGGCCGATGACATAGCTGGTCATCATTTTGGTCAGGCTGGCCGGATTGCGGCGTGCATCCGCATTCATTTCCGCCAATACTTTACCGGAGTTGTAATCAATCAGAACGTAGGCTTCTGCGTCGATCTGTGGCACGCCGGGGATCATGGTTTTCAAATTGACGTCATCAGCATTTGCAGCAGAAGCTGTGCTCATAACAATAACAGTGCCGAGCGCCAGGCTCTTGATAATGCGAGAAGTAGTTACATATTTCATGATCAGGACAACAACATCCGTGGGAGTAAGTTAAGAAGGTGCCACACTATACCAGATGAGGTTCTAACAGACACCCCGTGAACCCGGTACTCTGTGGCGCTTATTTATTGCTACCGGCAGATTTATCCACGCGGTTACAGTGATGCTTTCAACCGTAACATCCTGTTTGCATGGGGAGTTACGGTTATTTTTATCAGACGGACCTTAAATTGCTACAAGGCATGTCTGGCTCTTTGGTTGTGATTTAAGGTGCCGCGACCACAAATGATTGCTGCTGTGCTTCGCTCGACAAGCGCTGTTGTAATTCAACAGCTTGCTGGCGGCTGCTAAATGGCCCTAACTGAACCCGATGTACGCTGCCATTAGTGGTCACTTTACCCGGTACGCCAAAACGTTGGCTCAGGCTTTGCTGCCAGGTTTGCGCCCGCTGAGCATCGCTCAATGCACCAACCTGAACCACATAACCGCCCGATGTTGCAGCAGCGGTTGGTGATGCAACGACGGCTGACGTCACGGGGCCAGGATTGGCGACCACCGGCGGCCTTACCGGTTCTGAACTCATTACTGATGATGAACTCAGCGTGGGTTCTGCGCTTTCCAGCACCCCAGCCGGTACCGGCGTTGATGCGCGTAGGAAGCCGCTGCTTTGTGGGGCGACCGGTTGCGTGGCGTCAGCGCCAGACAAATGACTATTATCAATCGGGCGTACAGGTGCGCTTACCGCGGGAGCATCCTGTTGCATTGGCGTCCCCATGCCACTGGAGGTCAAATCCGGGCGGCTTGGTAACGCGTAGCTTTGTTTGGCGATAGTGGTTCCTACCATTCCGGGGCCAGAGAGCGCACCATCAGGCGCGACATTGATAAAATCAATTTTCACTTTGGTGTTATTAGATATATTCAGACGATCAGCCGCCGCTTTGGATAAATCAATCACCCGCCCTGCGGTATAAGGGCCGCGGTCATTCACTCGGACCACAATTTGGCGGCCATTACTGATGTTGGTGACTCGTACATAGCTTGGAATGGGTAAAGTCGGGTGAGCGGCGGTTAAGGCATTGGGATCAAAGATTTCGCCGGTAGCCGTGGAGTTGCCGTTAGCTTCTTCGCCATACCAGGCAGCCAGGCCAACCTGAGTGAAGTTTTGCGGATCCTTTATAATGCTGTAGGACTGACCATTAACCTTATAATCCTGATTAAAGTTAGGATTGAATGGTTCATAGCGTGGCTCGGCCCCGCCGATCTCTTCCACCGGGCCGTTATATGTTTGTTGCACTTGTTGCTGGGGTGCCGGAGGCTGATTGGTACATGCTGATAACAGCACGCCTGCGATGCCTACCCAAAGCCATTCCTTACGCATTGCTCACCTCTATAAATTCTTAGATAACATTTTCCGATGAGTATGTATCGACATCACGATACCAAACCCGGCCATCAGAACTATCAGCGCCGAGCCTCCATAGCTGACCAAAGGCAAAGGTACGCCAACCACAGGTAAAATTCCACTGACCATACCTATGTTAACAAATACATAGACAAACAGTATCAGCATCAATCCTCCGACCATAACCCGGCCAAAGGTGGTTTGCGCATTGGCGGCAATCACCAGACCACGCATAATGACGCACAGATAAAGCCCCAATAGCACCAGTACGCCAATTAACCCCAGTTCCTCTGCCAGTACCGCAAAGATGAAGTCAGTATGGCGTTCCGGTAAGAACTCCAACTGTGACTGAGTGCCGTGTAGCCAGCCTTTACCGGATAACCCGCCAGAACCGATCGCAATTTTAGACTGAATAATATGATAACCGGCCCCGAGCGGGTCACTTTCCGGGTCCAACAGCATCATCACACGGTCCCGCTGATAGCCGTGCATCAGGAAGAACCACAGAATAGGAATAAATCCAGCGACTAATACGGCAGCAATGCCGATTAAGCGCCAACTCATGCCAGAAAGGAACAAAACAAATAGACCGGAGGCGGCAATCAGAATTGAGGTTCCAAGATCGGGCTGAGCGGCCACCAGTAAGGTCGGCATAAAGATCAGAATCAGTGCGATACCGGTATTTTTCAACGAAGGCGGGCAGACATCACGGTTCATAAAACGTGCCACCATCAGCGGCACCGCAATTTTAGCAATCTCAGAGGGTTGGAAACGGATAAAGCCCAAATCCAGCCAACGTTGCGCCCCTTTACTGATTTGGCCAAATGCATCAACCAGTACCAGTAAAATGACACAAACAAAATAGAGATAGGGTGCCCAACTCTCATAAACGCGTGGCGGTATTTGTGCCATTACCAGCATAACAACCAGGCCCATGGCAATTTGGCCTACCTTGCGCTCCATCATGCCAACATCTTGCCCGCTGGCACTCCACATCACGAAGGCGCTATAAGCCAGCAGGGCCAGCACGCAAATCAGAAACGGCAAGTCGATGTGCATCTTGTACCACAAAGAACCTTTTTGTTGATTATCAGTCATGAGCTACCTTAATCCGCTTCAATTAATCTGCTTCAACACCTGGAGGCAGAGGAGCCGCATCCGGTAATTCAGTATTGTTATCACCCAACAAAATATGGTCGAGTATTTGGCGGGTAATGGTTCCCACCGCAGGCCCGGCACCGCCATTTTCTAATATCATGGCAACAGAGACTGTAGGGCTCTCGTAGGGTGCAAAAGCAACCATTAATTTGTGGTCACGCAGGTGCTCCGCCACTTTATGGGCATTATAGGTTTCATAGCTGTAAACCTGTGCGGTACCGGATTTTACCGCAGCCTTGTATGGGGTGCCTTCAAAGAACTTCCGACCCGTCCCGTTCGGGCGGTTGGCGACACCATACATGCCATCTTTGGCAATTTCCCAATAACCAGAATGAATATCACCAATCTGCGTGCGATCTTCTTGTTGATAGGGCACTAAAACGCCATCAATACGGGTGCTTTGTAGCAGGTGGGGCGTTTTAACGACGCCATCATTTATTAGTGTCATCAGAGCTTTGGCCATCTGGATTGGGGTGGCAGTCCAATATCCCTGACCGATACCTACCGGGATAGTATCCCCTTGATACCACGGTTTTTTATGGCGTTTTTGTTTCCACTCACGGGTAGGCATTAGGCCGGCCCGCTCTTCAGATAAATCGATGCCGGTATATTCACCGTAACCGAACTTGCTCATCCATGAGGATAAACGATCAATCCCCATGTCATAAGCAACCTGATAGAAGAAGGTATCTGCCGACTCTTCCAATGCCTTGGTGATATTCAACCGACCATGGCCCCATTTTTTCCAGTCGCGAAAGCGTTTTTCGGAGCCAGGCAGTTGCCACCAACCGGGATCAAACAGGCTGGTATTTTTGGTGATAACACCCGCACTCAGTGCGGAAACGGCAATATAGGGTTTTACTGTTGAGGCCGGGGGGTAAACACCCTGTGTGGCCCGGTTAATCAGCGGGCGGTCCGGATCGTCCAATAGCCCCTGATAATCTTTGCTGGAGATACCATCGACAAACAAGTTCGGGTTATAACTGGGGTTTGATACCAAGGCTAATATACCGCCGGTCCGTGGATCGGTGACCACCACCGCAGCACGGCTGCCACTGAGTAATTTTTCGATATAGGTTTGCAGATGCAAATCGAGTGTCAGATAAATATCTTTACCGGCCTGTGGCGGCTGCTCATGCAATTGGCGGATCACTCGACCACGGTTATTGACTTCAACTTCTTCGTAACCGGTTTTCCCATGTAATACGGATTCATAATAGCGCTCAATACCGAGCTTACCGATATCGTGGGTGGCGGCATAGTTAGCGAGAATGCCTTCTTTATCCAGCCGTTCGACATCTTTATCATTAATCTTAGAAACATAGCCTATAACATGGGTCAGGGCAGATCCATACGGATAGAAGCGGCGTTGGTAACCTTTGACTTCAATACCGGCGAAACGGAATTGGTTAACGGCGAAACGGGCGACTTGTACTTCGGTGAGCGGTGTTTTAACCGCAATTGAAGTAAAGCGACGTGCGCGCTTACGTTCTTTTTCAAAATTGGCGATATCCTCATCCGTTAGGTCTACGATGGGACGCAGTGCATTGAGTGTGGCGGGGAGGTCTTCGATTTTTTCCGGCATCAGTTCTAACTGATAAATAGTCCGGTTCATCGCCAGTGGAGTACCGTTGCGGTCAAATATCATGCCACGGCTGGGGGCGATAGGAACCAGCTTAATGCGGTTTTCGTTGGAGCGCGTGCGATAATCTTCAAAGCGCACTATCTGTAAATTGTACAGGTTTGCGACCAATATCCCGCTTAGTAGCAGGATACCGAGGAAAGCCACCAGGGCGCGGCGGACAAACAAGGCTGATTCAGCCGAATAGTCGCGAAAAGGGTTAAGTTCTTTTTTCATCCCGCAGCTACTTCATCTTGTCCAAAACCAGTACGTTACTTAACGTCATCACTTTACTCAGGTTCATCGCCCGCTTATTCCCGGTGATAAGGATGATTGGTCGTAATACTCCAGGCGCGATAGAGGCTCTCGGCCACTAAAACACGCACTAAAGGATGGGGTAGCGTAAGCACAGAGAGCGACCAGCTCTGCTCTGCGGCAGCTTTACAGGCCGGGGCTAACCCCTCCGGCCCGCCAATCAGCAGACTGACATCTCGGCCGTCCTGCTTCCAGCGTTCTAATTGCTGTGCCAATTGTGGGGTTTCCCAGGGGGTACCTGGGATATCCAGCGTGACAATACGGTTGTTTTTGCCAACCGCTGCCAGCATCAGTTCGCCTTCTTTTTCCAAAATGCGTTTGATATCCGCATTTTTGCCCCGTTTACCTGCCGGTATTTCTACCAGCTCGAAGGGCATATCTTTGGGAAAGCGGCGCAGGTAATCGATAAAACCTGTCTGCACCCAGTCTGGCATTTTAGTGCCGACGGCTACCAGTTGCAGTTTCACCGTTTAACCCCAGAGTTTTTCCAGTTCATACACACGGCGGCTTTCTTCTTGCATTACATGCACAATCACTTCGCCCAAATCAACCACTACCCAGTCAGAGACACCCTGACCTTCAATACCTAGCGGTATCATGCCTGCCATACGAGATTCCTGTACCAGGTTGTCTGCTAGCGCCATCACATGGCGGGTAGAGGTGCCGGTACAAATGATCATGAAATCAGTGATACTGGACTTACCCTGAACATCCAGAGTGATAATGTCCTGGCCTTTCAAATCATCGAGTTTGTCGATAACAAATTCTTGGAGCGCTTTACCTTGCAAAGGTTCCCCCTCGGGTGGTTTTGTCCATAGCGTTCTCAGGTACTGTCTCGCGGGATACCCGTGTACGGTTACCTGTGATGAACGGTTATGATGTATTTATCGGCAGGATGCCGCTGAAAGCCAGCTGTTTTTACTCTTTCACAGGGGTTTTCAGCGAATACCTGAAATTTAGCGGCGGAGTATAACATGGGTCAATGCGCCGCGATATAAGCCCTCAGCCGCGATATAAACCTTGTAACTCAATATATCGCTGGACAGCACGTGGTAGCAGGTCATCGCAACTTTCCCCATTATGACGCCGATGGCGAATGTCGGTTGCAGAAATAGCCAATAAAGGCGTGTCTGCCAGATAGATTGCTCCCTGTGGCCGCAGGCGCAATGCCTGTGGGTCAAGGACCCGATGACAATCGAGCCATTGCTGTAACTCCGGTGTTTCCAGCGTCTGTGAGTAACCAGGACGGGCGCAAACTAACAAATGACATACATCCAACAGCGATTGCCAGCGATGCCATTTATGCAGCGACAATAATGAGTCCTGCCCAATAATAAACGCTAAAGGCAGTTCAGCACCACGTTCTTTACGCAGTGATTCCAAAGTATCAATGGTAAATGACGGACTATCACGTAATAACTCCCGCGAATCAACACTGAACAGCGGATTACCTGCAATCGCCAGTTTTACCATTTCCAGCCGCTGCTGTGCATTAGCTTCGGGTTGTGGGCGATGGGGAGGAACATGATTGGGTAATAAAATAATGTGTTGCAGACCCACTTGTTGAGCCAATACTTCAACCGGCTTTAAATGGCCGTAATGAATGGGATCAAAAGTACCGCCGAACAGAGCATGCAGGGGGCGAGTCGGGGATTTATTGGGCATCAAAAAAGCTCTCAGGTAATATTTTGCCACACATCAGCATAGATAGCGTTTCTAACTCCGGCCAAATTGACCGACCATAATCCTGTTTCAGGCGGACTTCCATCTGTGCCAACAAATGGACAGCTTGCCGCAGTTGCGGCATGGAAAGGCGTTGCAATGCTTGCGTCATCATTGGGCGGCGATTTTGCCACACTTTGAATTGATCAAATAACGTTCGTAATGGCAGTTGAGCCATCTGGCGCTTTAGGGTTAGTAACACCAATAACTCACGCTGTAGAGTGCGTAACAAAATAACAGGCTCACTGTCTTCTTGCTGCAACTGTTGCAGGATATGCCAGGCACGTTTGCTTTTCCCTGCCATTAAGGCATCGAGCCAATGATAAGGGGTAAAATGTGCCGCATCGTTGACGGCGTGTTCTACTTTAGGCAGTGTCAATTTACCGTCAGGGTAAAGCAATGACAGTCGTTCCAATGCCTGTGATAAGGCCAGTAGATTCCCTTCGTAACAGTAACAAAGCAGTTGGATGGCTGCATCATCGACCTCCAGATTCAGGCTCTTGGCGCGAGTACTTACCCAGCGCGGAAGTTGGGCCTGCTCTGGTGTCTGGCAACTGACCAATACTCCATTCTTACTGAGAGCCTTAAACCATGCGCTGTTTTCTTGTGCTTTGGTCAGTTTATTTGCCCGTAAAATCAGTAAAATATCCGAGTGCAATAAGCCTGATAGTTTGACCAGTTGTTCGTTCATGGGTGCGGTCAACCCACTGTCAGGGAAACTCAATAACAGTGTCTGGCGGCTGGCAAACAGACTCAGTGCCTGACAGAGGCTAAAAATAGTGTCCCATTCGGTATGGGCATCCAGCGCAAAGCTGAAATGTTCGGTAAAGTCATGCTGTACTGCCACCCGACGGATGTGGTCCTGACTTTCTTGTAACAGCAAGGGTTCGTTGCCACACAACAGATAGCAAGCGCGCAGCCCCTCATGGAGCTGCGCGACAAGTTGTTCAGGGTAGACTCGGATCATTTGGCAGGGGTACTGACTGCAGAGTTGCCGATATTGATTTCTTTAACTTCCGCCGTATTAGTAGCACCGGTTTTATTGTTAACCGGATTGCTGCCATTTTCCTGTACGTTTTTGACTTCTGCAGCATGTACGGTCAGGAGTTGGCGCACTAACCGCTGGGCTGCTTGTTCACGCATTTCCTGGCGAATAACATCGGCTTCGGCAGCTTTCGCGAGTGCCGTTAACGGGTTATCGAAGAAAGTGCGGAAGACATTGACCCGTAGTGGGTAAATATCATGGCCCGGTATCAATACCTGCGCCTGCACATGCAACACTAACTGGTACTCAGCCGTGACACCGTTTTGGAATATTGACACGGTATCCTGACTTTCGGATGAACCGATAACCCGCAGGGTCGGTAAATCTTGGCGCATTGGATCATCAACAATGGTTACGTTGCTTAAACGCAGTTGTTGACGTATTGCACGGGTTAGCGGGCCATAAGGATCGCTACTTTCCAGCAATAATTTTTGCAGTTCAGGTGGCACCTGAGTGGTGCCTCGCAGATTAAAGCCACAGCCAGCAGTGACCAACACTGCCAACCCCAGCAGCAACGTCAGAATACGATGTCGCACAACGCCTCCTTGTCTTAACCTACAACCAGGTTAAGCAGTTTGCCAGGGACATAGATTACTTTACGCACGGTAACCCCATCCAGGTATTTAGCCACTAGGTGTTCTTGACCAGCGCGTTCGCGAACCTGCTGTTCAGTGGCATCGGCAGGCACAGTAATTCTGCCACGCACTTTACCATTAACCTGTATGACGACTAATTTAGAGTCTTCGACCATCGCCTGTTCATCAGCAATTGGCCATGGTGCGGTATCGATATCGCCTTCGCCACCCAGTGCTTGCCACAAACTGAAGCAAATGTGAGGGGTGAATGGATAAAGCATACGAACCACTGCCAGTAATGCTTCTTGCAGCAGAGCACGGTCTTGCTCAGTTTCCTGAGGTGCACGGCCCAACTTGTTCATCAATTCCATCACCGCAGCAATGGCCGTGTTGAAGGTTTGACGGCGGCCGACATCATCAGTGACTTTGGCAATCGTTTTGTGCAGATCGCGACGCAGGGATTTTTGCTCTTCCGTCAGGCTGGTAATGTCCAGAGGTGCCGTTACACCTTTGGCGGTGCTTTCAAAAACCAAACGCCAGACACGTTTCAGGAAGCGGTTAGCCCCTTCAACGCCAGATTCCTGCCATTCCAGCGTCATTTCTGCCGGTGAAGCAAACATCATAAACAGACGCACGGTATCGGCACCGTATTTTTCTACCATGATTTGCGGGTCGATACCGTTGTTTTTCGATTTCGACATTTTGCTCATGCCGGCATACACCAGTTCATGACCTTCAGTGTCGGTCGATTTAACGATACGGCCTTTCTCATCACGCTCGACAATGGCATCGGTCGGTGAAACCCAGATACGTTCACCACTAGCCCCGGTGTAATAGAAAGCATCTGCCAGTACCATACCTTGACACAACAGGCGCTTGGCGGGTTCATCGGAATTCACCAGACCCGCATCACGCAGCAGTTTGTGGAAGAAGCGGAAGTACATCAGGTGCATGATGGCATGTTCAATACCGCCCACATACTGATCGACTGGCAGCCAGTAGTTAGCGGCAGTTGGATCCAGCATGCCTTCATCAAATTGCGGGCAGGTATAGCGCGCGTAATACCAAGATGATTCCATAAAGGTATCAAAGGTATCGGTTTCTCGCAGGCCCGGCATACCGTTAACCGTCGTCTTAGCCCATTCAGGATCGGACTTGATTGGGCTGGAAATACCGTCCATCACCACATCTTCTGGCAGGATGACCGGCAGTTGATCTTCGGGTGTTGGAACGACGGTACCGTCTTCCAGTGTCACCATCGGGATAGGCGCACCCCAATAACGCTGACGGGAGACACCCCAGTCACGCAGGCGGTAGTTTACTTTCCGCTGGCCAACACCGAGCGTGACCAGTTTGTCAGCAATCGCATTGAAGCCATCTTCATGGTTCAGGCCATCGAACTCGCCAGAGTTGAACAAGGTGCCTTTTTCGGTCATGGCTTCCTGACTTAAGTCAGGCTCACTACCATCAGCGGCTAAAATAACCGGTTTGATTGGCAGGTTGTATTTGGTAGCAAACTCCCAGTCACGGGCATCGTGGCCGGGAACTGCCATAACTGCGCCGGTACCGTAATCCATCAAGACGAAGTTAGCCGCCCAGATAGGCAGTTTCTCACCCGTCAGTGGGTGGATGGCATACAAACCGGTCGCCATGCCTTTTTTCTCCATGGTGGCCATTTCAGCTTCGGCAACCTTGGTATTACGGCATTCATCAATAAAATCGGCCAGTGCAGGGTGGGTAGCCGCCGCTTGCAACGACAGTGGATGACCGGCAGCAACCGCTAAATAGGTCACACCCATAAAGGTATCTGGGCGGGTGGTATAAACCGAGAGTTTCTCTTCGCTGTCGGCGACAGCGAAAATGATATCAACCCCTTCAGAGCGGCCAATCCAGTTACGCTGCATGGTTTTTACTTGCTCTGGCCAGCTTTCCAGCGTGTCCAGATCGTTAAGCAATTGCTCAGCGTAATCGGTGATTTTAATAAACCACTGGGGGATTTCTTTGCGTTCAACTTTGGTATCACAGCGCCAGCAGCAGCCGTCGATCACTTGTTCATTCGCCAACACGGTTAAATCGTGTGGACACCAGTTAACCGCAGCGGTCTTTTTGTAGACCATGCCTTTTTCATACAACTTGGTGAAGAACCACTGTTCCCAACGATAATAGTCAGGTTTGCAGGTGGCAATCTCGCGATCCCAGTCGTAGCCGAAGCCCAGCAGTTTCAACTGGTTCTTCATATATTCAATGTTTTCGTAAGTCCATGGAGCCGGTGCGGTGTTATTTTTTACCGCCGCGCCTTCTGCCGGCAGACCAAACGCATCCCAACCAATGGGCTGTAGGACGTTTTTGCCCAGCATGCGCTGGTAGCGGGAGATAACATCACCAATGGTGTAGTTACGCACATGCCCCATATGCAGACGCCCTGAAGGGTATGGCAGCATGGATAGGCAGTAATATTTTTCTTTGCTGGCGTCTTCAGTGACTTTAAAAGTTTGCTTCTCTTGCCAGTGAAGCTGTACTTGCGTTTCGATATCTTCTGGGCGGTATTGCTCTTGCATGGCGGCCGGTGGTCCTATAGTGAAAAACAGCTACGCCTGTAGCATCATCTGTTTCATATCATAAAGAGAGATCCGCATAGCATAGCCGATAAGCGGCAGGCGCAACAACACTCAGCACCCTACTGGAGGTTTTTTCTGCGCAGTGAATGGCAGAAATCACCAAAGTGAGGGAGAAACAACCTGATGGTGACGTGACTTCAGTCATTTACGACTAAAATAATTAACATTAACTTTAATATCAGAGTAAATACGATCAGGCAACAGAGATGAGGTAACAGCAAGCGGGCTAAAAATTTGCCTTATCGTATTTTGCTTTATCACTATCTTTCTTTATCACAACCGTAGCTCGAGGAGACTTTATGAACAAGGTAGCTCAATATTATCGTGAGTTGGTGGCATCACTGACGGAACGCTTGAAAAATGGTGAACGTGATATCGATAAGCTGGTGGCCAGCGCCGAACAGCGGTTGGATGCTGTGGAAGAGTTGAGTCGGAGTGAAGTTGAGCAAATTGTTCAGGCGGTACGCCGTGATCTGGAAGAGTTTGCCCGCAGTTATCAAGAGAGCAAAGACGAATTCACTGACAGTGTATTTATGCGGGTAATTAAAGAAAGTCTATGGCAGGAGCTGGCTGATATCACTGATAAAACACAATTAGAGTGGCGTGAGGTGTTTAAAGATGTCAGTCATCATGGGGTTTATCACAGCGGCGAAGTGGTTGGATTAGGGAATTTGGTCTGTGAAAAATGCCATTACTACCTGGCTTTTTACACCCCGGAAGTGTTGCCGCTCTGCCCTAAATGTGGGCATGACCAATTTAATCGCCGGCCATTCCAGCCATAATATCTGAAAATGTTATCAGCCCCTCTCATAAAACAGAGAGGGGCGATGGAACAATCAGTGCAAAATCTTCGCCAGGAAGTCTTTAGCGCGATCAGATTTAGGATTGTTAAAGAAATCATCTTTGTTGCTGTCTTCGACGATTTTCCCTTCATCCATAAAAATAACCCGGTTAGCCACTTTACGGGCGAAGCCCATTTCGTGGGTTACTACCATCATCGTCATCCCTTCCAGCGCCAGTTTGACCATCACATCCAGCACTTCGTTGATCATTTCCGGATCAAGTGCTGACGTCGGTTCGTCAAACAGCATGGCTATTGGGTCCATACAAAGTGCGCGGGCAATGGCGACACGCTGTTGTTGGCCGCCAGATAACTGAGAGGGGAATTTATCCGCGTGGGTGGTAAGACCAACACGTTCTAACAGCTTCAAGCCTTTTTCCCGCGCTTCTGCTTTATCGCGTTTTAAGACTTTGATTTGCGCCAGTGTCAGGTTTTCAATGATAGACAAGTGTGGGAATAGCTCGAAGTGCTGGAACACCATGCCCACTTTGGAACGCAGTTGCGCCAAATTGGTACCTTTATCATTCACACCAATACCATTAACCGTAATGCTGCCTTTTTGAATAGGTTCCAGGCCATTAACTGTTTTGATTAAGGTTGATTTGCCTGAGCCTGAAGGACCACAGACTACCACAACCTCACCTTTTTTAACTTCGGTGGTGCAGTCAGCTAGCACCTGAAAGTGGCCGTACCACTTAGAAACATTTTTCAGGGAAATCATCAAACAGTCCTTTTCTTCAAATAGTTAACCAGCATTGACGCGGCAATACTGATAACGAAATAAACCAAACCGGCAAACAGCACCATTTCGACCTGAGTACCGTCCCGCTCGCCAATAGTGGTGGCGGTACGGAAGAAATCGGCCAGGCTAAGGACATATACCAGTGAGGTATCCTGAAATAACACTATTCCTTGAGTTAACAGCAACGGCACCATTGCGCGGAAGGCCTGTGGCAGAATAACCAGTCTCATTGACTGGCCGTGGGTCATGCCCAGCGCTAAGGCGGCAGAGGATTGCCCGCGAGAGATACTTATGATCCCGGCGCGAATGATTTCTGAGTAATAGGCCGCTTCAAACAGCGAAAAGGCTACCATGGCTGAGATTAACCGAATATCAGTTTTTGGTGATAAGCCCAACACATTTTGTAATAAGCTTGGCACCACCAGATAAAACCACAGCAATACCATGACCAACGGAATAGAGCGGAACACGTTGACATAGGCGGCGGCAAACCAACTTATCGCTTTAATCGGCGACAGGCGCATCACAGCTAAAACCGTGCCCCAGACAATCCCGAACACAATAGCGGTAATGGTTATTTTGGCGGTAACAACCAAGCCTTGCAGCAGGTATGGCAAGCTAGGGCCGATAGAACTCCAATCAAATTGGTACATTATTTACTCCCCAGGTTGCCGGGTAACTGCACTTTCTTTTCCACTAATCGCATCAACAGCATGATCACGGCGTTGATCAGGACATAACCCAGGGTAATGGCAGTGAAGGACTCATAGGCATGAGCAGAGTAATCCAGCAGTTTACCCGCCTGTGCCGCCATATCCACCAGCCCGATGGTTGAAGCAATGGCTGAGTTTTTTACCAGGTTGAGCATTTCTGAGGTCATTGGGGGAATAATCACCCGATAAGCATTGGGCAGTAAAACATAGCGATAAGTCTGTGGCAGGGTTAATCCCATTGCCAAACCGGCGGCTTTCTGGCCACGAGGCAGCGATTCAATCCCGGCGCGTACCTGCTCGCAAACCCGTGCGGCGGTAAATAATCCAAGGCACAACATGGCTGAAAGGAAGAACTGTATGTTCGGGTCCAGCTCGCTTTTAAACCACATGCCAATATCAACCGGCAACAGTTCAGGCACCACCAGATACCAGGTAAAGAATTGCACAATCAGCGGGACGTTACGAAACAGCTCAACGTAGCAGGTCCCAATGCCTGACAGGATTCGATTGGGTACGGTTCTTAAAATACCAAACAATGAACCGACGAAGAAGGCAATCACCCATGCGCACAGTGATAAGGCGACGGTGACTTGAAAACCGGACCAAATCCAGCCGAGATAGGTGGTATTGCCGAAGGGGGCAGCTTGCAAAAAAATGCCCCAGTTCCAGTCTATTGACATAACAAACTCCCTTAAAAGGGTGGATAAGCCACCCTGATGATTGATGATTCAATGCGTTGCGGCCTCCCGAGGGTTAACAAAAAAATGCGGAGTGGGGAACGACCACCCCGCATCCTGTCTGCCAATCGGTCCATCATCAATCGAGTCGGGCAGGCACCGCCCGCCCTGATTATTATTGTTAGTTCAACGCTTTATCGTTAGGGGCTTTGAACAGCGCCTTCATTTCATCAGACAGTGAGAAATTCAGGTTAAGATTTTTAGGTGGAATTGGGTTTTTGAACCAGCGGTCAAATGACTTCTCAGCCACACCCGAGGTTTGGGCGGTGGCAATGGTTTCATCCAATAGTGCTTTGAAAGCAGGGTCGTTTTTACGCAGCATGCAGCCGTAAGCTTCCTGAGATTGCGCCGTACCGACGATATCCCATTGGTCTGGTTTTTTGGCTTTTGCACGTTCGCCGGCCAACAAAGCATCATCCATCATAAAGGCGACAGCGCGGCCACTTTCCAGGGTGCGGAAAGAGTCACCGTGGTCTTTGGCGCTGATGATGCGCATATTCATGTTGTCTTTTTCATTCAGCTTATTCAGCAGCACTTCAGAGGTGGTACCTGAGGTGACAACGACGGCTTTACCGGCCAAATCTTTGAAATCGTTAACTTCAGAACCTTTTTTTGTCAGTAAGCGGGTACCGACAACAAAAATGGTGTTAGAGAACGCGGCTTGTTGCTGGCGTTCCAGGTTATTGGTGGTGGAACCACATTCGAAATCAAAGGTACCATTTTGCAGTAATGGAATACGGTTCTGTGAAGTGATCGGGATCAGTTTTACCTGTAAGTCTGGGGCATTCAGTTTTTTCTTCACTGCATCGACGATCAGATTAGAATAATCTTGGGCGTAACCCACCACTTTCTGTTGATTGTCGTAATAAGAGAATGGAACGGAAGACTCACGGTGACCTACCACGATAACACCACTGTCTTTAATCTTCTTCAGAGTATCAGCGGAGACTTCAGCTTTCGCTGCGGGCTGTGCTGCTGCTTCTTCTGCCTGGGCTAGGTTACTTGCCATCCCAGCTAACAGTAGCGCTAACGCCAATTTACGCATTTGCATGGTCCAACTCCTTTGCTGTTGTTTTATTACTTGTTGTTGTGATGTTAGAAATGTCGTTGTGATGCTAAAAATAATGTCGTGCAAGAAAACAATGTTGTGTTGCTTAATCTTTTCAGACGAGAAATCGTTTTGTTTCGTTTTAACGGTACCACCACCGATGTTTTGTTGGCTAACACGTGATTTTCGTTGTTATTTGTATCAGATTATCTTTAAAAAATAGCAAATTGTTATGTAAATGATGAATAAATGTTTGTTTTTTGAGAGGTAAATCGCACCAAATAGAGGCAATAAAACAGCGGTGCACTTCCGTGGTGCGCAGTGTGCTCTATAAATGTGCAAGTCACTCACCACTCTCCCTCATTCAAAGCCGCTATTTATGTACCGATTGCGGACATACCCTGTAATGGCTAAAAGATTGGCGGATATGGGTTGATAGTTAACACATTATAGTTAGGAATAATGCAAGGTCTGTGCCAGTCGCGGCGAGATAGAGCAATAATAGCCCTGCAAATTGAGGGCTATAGGGTATTGATCAGGCGAGGGAATTAATCAGTCGTCAGGTTACGGCTTTATTGACGGTTAATTTAACGGTTGGTTGTTGATAGCCAGATGCGCTTTAAACACCTCCAACGCGGTTGGGAGGGTGTCTTTACCAGCGTGTTTTTCTGGGTTCCACAGATCGGCAAAGGTGATCGCGCGGCCACAATGAATAAACACTTCATCCACTTCAATCACTAACACACTGCGCGCGGGGTGGCCGTTTTGGCTAAAACGCTCGCACAGCTCAGGATCGACTGAGATTTTCGCGCGGCCATTCACCCGAAAGCCTTCGTCCCAGTTGGGGATAAGAAACAAGATACCGATAGCGGGATTATGTAGCAGATTGCGGATACCATCCAGACGGTTATTTCCCGGCCTGTCCGGCAGCATCAGTGTTTTACTGTCTTGCACATGGATAAAGCCCGGCTCTCCGCCTTTTGGTGAGCAGTCGATCCCCTTGGCACCTATCGTACCCAGTACCGCAAACGGGGCAGCCGCAATCAGCTTTTTGGCATAATCATCAAGGTGATCTACTTGCTTCTTCAACACAGTTTCAAAGGGGGATGCATAGTGCTCGCTGAGTTGAGCTTCATTGGTGAGGATAAATTCAGACTTCAATGACATAGGACTCTCAGATTAACAGGCATGTCGATAACATGCCCACATATAGGGTTATTTTTTATCAGAACGATCACGGATCACGCAGAACAGGGTGAATGCGCCCAGGATCATAGTAATGATCCACATTGGCCACGAACCGAAACGGGCATAAGGTGTGACACCGGTGGTTGGCGTGACGTTGACCTTCAGCACCTGCCGGGTGAACTGCGGGATCTGTGCCAGTACTTCACCGCGAGGGCCAACTGCTGCGGTGATGCCATTGTTGGTGCTGCGCAGCAAAGGGCGGCCCAGTTCAAGTGCGCGCATCCGCGCCATCTGGAAATGTTGCCACGGCCCGATGGAGTGACCGAACCATGCATCATTCGAGACAGTCAGCAGGAAGTTGGTATCAGGGTTAAAGTTATCCCGTACCTGCTGGCCCAACACGATTTCATAACAAATGGCCGCGGTTAGGTTAAATCCGGCGACATTAAGCTGTGGTTGAACATAATCACCACGGCTGAACGTTGACATAGGTAAATCAAACAGCGGTGCCAGCGGGCGCAGCAGGGACTCTAGCGGTACAAACTCACCAAACGGAACCAGATGGTGTTTGCTGTAACGGTTTTGGGTCGGATACTGATACGGCTCTTTATCCCCTAGCACAATGATACTGTTAAAGAAATGATACCCTTTACCTTCAGGCCGGCGCTGGGCATCGACAATCCCGGTGATCAAGCTGCTGTGATTGGCTCGCATCAGGTCATCAACCATGGTCAGGAAGCCGGTCTGATCAGTTTCAATATCAGGAATGGCAGATTCTGGCCAGATGATAATCGGGACTTTGCCCATAAGCGGGCGGGTTTCATCCAGATAGACTTGCAGGGTCGAGAGCAGGACTTTAGGGTCCCACTTCATGGACTGGGCAATATTACCTTGCACCATGGCGATATTGACGGCGCGTTCAGGCTCTGGCGTGAACCAATGCAACTGGCGCAGGGGCCATGGTAGCAATAACAATGCCAGAGCAATCACGGCGGCGGTAATACGGCGTTGATAGCAGGCGTAAACCAGTAACCCGCTGATGGCCATCAGCATAAAGGTAATACCGTCGACGCCAAGGATGGGCGCAATCCCTCGTAGCGGGCCATTAATCTGGCTATAGCCGAATTGCAACCACGGGAAGCCGGTCAACACCCAGCCACGTAGGAATTCAGTCAGTTGCCATACCACCGGAGCGGCAATCGCCAGCCGCCACCAAGTCGCTTTCGGGCACAAACGCGCCAATACAGCGGCAAACAGCATGGTATAGAGAGACAGGTATGCCGCCAGTAATATCACCAGGAAGATATTGATTGCCGTCGGCATACCGCCAAATTCGGAGATACTGACATATACCCAGTTGGTGCCGGTACCGAATAACCCCATTCCCCAACAAAAGCCAATAAACGCGGCCTGCCTGGTGTTGCGATTTAATGTCAGACTGAGTAAGCCAAAGAGCGAAACAAGAGCCGCAGGCCAGTTATCAAATGGTGAATAGGCCAGCGTACCGCAAGCGCCAAAAAGTAGCGCCAGTAGGGCGCGAACCCACTGGCGTTGAAGGTATGAAGCGATAGGCATCGAGGATTTATTCTTCCAATTTGGGTTGCGGAGCATCATCCGGGATTTTTACATGAACCTGGATGATACGTCGGCTATCCGCCATAGCAACTTTAAATAAGTAACCTTCAATTTCAATGGTCTCACCACGGGCAGGTAAATGGCCGAAAGCCTGCATCACCAAACCGCCGATAGTGTCCACTTCATCGTCGTTGAAGTGGGTATTAAACACTTCATTGAAATCTTCAATTTGTGTCAGCGCACGAATGGTATAAGTGTGCCGGCTGAGCTGACGGACATCTCTATCTTCTTCATCGTCATACTCATCTTCTATTTCGCCAACGATCAGCTCAAGAATATCTTCAATGGTCACCAGTCCTGAAACACCACCAAATTCATCAATGACAATGGCCATGTGATAGCGCTGGGAACGGAACTCCTTCAGCATCCGATCGACTCGCTTACTTTCCGGCACTACAACCGCCGTCCGTAACACTTTATCAATGCTGAATGGCTCGGAATCTGTGCGCATAAACGGCAGCAGGTCCTTGGCCATTAGGATACCTTCAATGTGATCTTTATCTTCGCTGATCACCGGAAAGCGGGAGTGAGCAGATTCAATAATCACATCCAGACACTCATCCAGCGTTTGGTTACGCTTTAATGTGACCATTTGAGATCGAGGGATCATGATATCCCGCACGCGCTGCTCGGCGATATCCATCACGCCTTCCAGCATGTCTCGGGTATCGGGATCGATCAGATCGTTTTGCTCAGAATCACGGATAAGCTCTACCAGATCGCCACGGTTTTTGGGTTCACCGTGGAATAACTGGTTAAGGATAAGAGTAAAGAACCCTTTCTTGGGACTGGGGCTATCGTTGTTTGGTGAGTGGTCGTCGCTCATGGCGTTTTAGTTAAGGTTACCCATATAAGATTATATTTTATCGGCAGTGGTAAACTCACACCACCGACAGCTTCACCCCGATTAACGGGGCGTTATGACACCCAGTATGACGGGGTTATTCGGGGTCTTTCTCTGAAATATACGGGTCTGGATAAGCCAAACTTTGCATGATTTCAGTCTCAATCGACTCCATTTCTTCTGCTTCATCGTCAACGATGTGGTCATACCCTAGCAGATGGAGACTGCCGTGAACAACCATATGCGCCCAATGAGCCAATAGTGCTTTATCTTGTTCAATGGCTTCTTGTTCAACGACCTGACGACAAATGATTAAATCACCCAATAATGGCAGTTCAATTTCAGGTGGAGCCTCAAAAGGAAAAGACAACACATTGGTCGATTTATCTTTACCACGATAGGTCAGATTCAACTCATGGCTTTCAGCTTCATCAACCAAGCGGATTGTCACTTCAGCGACATCCTGAAACTGAGGTAATACGGCTTCCAACCAACGCTGAAAATCGGCTTCAGTGGGTAAACCTTGGCTATCGGCGCAGGCAATTTGTAAATCGAGTATCACTTGGCTCATGGCGCCTCCTGCTCAGACGGGGCATGATTTTCCCGCTTACGTTGTTCGGTAATCGCTTCTTTGCGTTTTTGTTCCGCCGCTTCCCAGGCTTCATAGGCAATAACGACCCGGGCGACTACAGGGTGACGCACCACATCTTCGCTATGGAAGAAGTTAAAGCTTAGCTCTTCTACGTCAGACAGCACTTCAATCGCATGGCTTAAGCCTGATTTCTGATGACGCGGCAAGTCAGTTTGCGTGATATCACCGGTAATCACCGCCTTGGAGTTGAAGCCCATCCGGGTCAGGAACATTTTCATTTGTTCGATGCTGGTGTTCTGGCTTTCATCCAAAATGATAAACGCATCATTCAGTGTGCGGCCTCGCATATAGGCCAGTGGAGCAACTTCAATCACGTTGCGTTCAATCAGTTTTTCAACCCGCTCAAAGCCCAGCATCTCAAATAAGGCATCATAAAGTGGGCGCAGATAGGGATCGACTTTCTGACTAAGGTCCCCAGGCAGGAAACCCAGTTTTTCACCCGCTTCAACCGCTGGGCGGGTCAGCAAGATACGCCGTACGTTCTGGCGCTCCAGTGCATCGACTGCCGCAGCAACCGCCAGATAGGTTTTACCGGTACCGGCCGGGCCAATACCGAAAGTAATATCGTGATCGAGAATATTAGCGATGTATTGCGCCTGATTGGGGGTGCGGGGTTTGACCATTCCGCGCTTGGTACGGATATTCACTGCTTTACCGTAATCGGGCACGCTCTCGTTGGTTTGTTCCAATACGCGGCTCTCTTTCACCGCGAGGTGGATATCCTCTGGCGTGATATTCGGGATAACACCCCGGATCGGGGCGGTATCAACATACAAGTGACGCAGAATCTCTGCCGCGGCAACAACGCAGACATTCTTACCGACTAACTTAAAGCGGTTGTCGCGACGATTAATTTCTATTCCTAAACGGCGCTCTAACTGTTTGATATTGTCATCAAAAGGGCCGCACAAACTCAGCAGGCGCTGATTATCGGCGGGTTCCAGCAAGATTTCTTGTGTCGCTACGTGCAAATTGTTTCTCTGAGTCACTGCGTTCCTCTGGATTGATATTATTTTGTTATAACGTCAATCATACCTGTCATTCGAGAATTATTCATGGTGTACGGTGCTGATGCCAGTTTACTCATCAATCCGTCCGTTCGCTTTCTATTCATATAGCGGCCATCAGGGAGCGCAACTTAAAAATTCCGAATCTGCGCAGCATCCCACTAAAATAAAACCGACACTGACAATACAGTGCCCGCTAATGCGAGTGAACCCGAAGAACCGCTTACTTATTCTGTTGAACGATAAAAAATCCGGTACACTGAGGGCCGATAAAATGTGGGTGTTATTTTAACTTTTAACGAATGGCAAAAATGAATAAATCGCAACCAAATTATGATGTTGTGGTCGTGGGCGGTGGCATGGTAGGGGCTGCTGCTGCGTTAGGGCTGGCACAAACTGGCTGGTCAGTGGCACTACTAGAGCATGAAGCCCCTGCGCCATTTGATGCTGACAGTGTGCCGGATCTACGGGTTTCCGCCATTGGGTGCACCTCGGTAGCTTTGTTAAAGCAACTTGGGGCCTGGCCCCAAGTACAACAGATGCGCTATGCGCCTTATCGCCGATTGGAAACCTGGGAACAGCCAGGTTCGCAGGTGGTATTTGACGCGGCATCGCTGTCTTTACCTGAACTGGGTTTTATGGTTGAGAACCGAGTTTTGCAGTTGGCCCTGTGGCAACAGATGGCAGAGTGCCCGAATTTGACGCTACTGTGTCCGTCACGGTTGCAAAGTATGGTCAGAGTAGATGACTACTGGAAAATCACGCTAGATGCTCAGCAAGAGATACAGGGCCGTTTAGTGATAGGTGCTGATGGTGCAAATTCTCTGGTGCGGCGTTTAGCCAGTATTGGTACCAGTGGTTGGCAGTATAGTCAGTCCTGTCTGTTAATCACGGTAGAAACTGATACCGCTCAGCAAAATACCACTTGGCAGCAGTTCTTTCCTTCTGGGCCGCGGGCTTTCTTGCCGCTGTTTGATCACTGGGCATCGTTGGTTTGGTACGACAGCCCGCAGCGTATCCGCCAGCTTCAAAAGATGCCAATGGCACAATTGAATCAGGAGATAACCGCCGCTTTCCCCGCTCGTCTGGGGGCCGTTAAGGCAGTTGCCGCCGGTTCTTTCCCATTGGTTCGCCGCCATGCACAGCGGTATGTGCAGCCGGGGTTGGTCTTATTGGGCGATGCGGCGCATACCATTAATCCGCTGGCTGGGCAGGGGGTTAATCTGGGATATCGCGATGTTGATGCACTGTTAGATGTATTGAATCAAGCGCGTGAGCTGGCAGAGCCGTGGCACAGCGAGCAGGTGTTACTGCGTTACCAGCGCCGCCGCCGTACCGATAATCTGATGATGCAAAGTGGTATGGATGTGTTCTACACCGCATTCAGTAATGACCTGCCAGCCGTGAAATTTGTGCGTAATTTGGCGCTGATGGCCGCCCAGCGCGCAGGCAAACTGAAAGAACATGCGTTGAGGTATGCGTTGGGGTTGTAGAATGCAAAAAGCCCGCCGAAGCGAGCTTTTCTAAATTTGGCTGGGGTACGAGGATTCGAACCTCGGATGCTGGAATCAGAATCCAGTGCCTTACCGCTTGGCGATACCCCAAAAGATGGTGGCTACGACGGGAATCGAACCTGTGACCCCAGCATTATGAGTGCTGTGCTCTAACCAGCTGAGCTACGTAGCCATCTTTAAATCTTTAACCTTAGAAATTGTATGGCTGGGATACCAGGATTCGAACCTGGGAATGCCAGGATCAAAACCTGGTGCCTTACCGCTTGGCGATATCCCAACTGAAATACAATTCTTTTACTGATTTAGCATAACCAGCGCACAACTTCCGTCTAACAGTATTCCACTTCAGAGAAATGGCTGGGATACCAGGATTCGAACCTGGGAATGCCAGGATCAAAACCTGGTGCCTTACCGCTTGGCGATATCCCATCTACTGTGACAACCGATAAAAATGGTGCGGGAGGCGAGACTTGAACTCGCACACCTTGCGGCGCTAGAACCTAAATCTAGTGCGTCTACCAATTTCGCCACTCCCGCATACATGAAAAAAGATGGTGGCTACGACGGGAATCGAACCTGTGACCCCAGCATTATGAGTGCTGTGCTCTAACCAGCTGAGCTACGTAGCCATCTTTTTTCTGCACAACCTTCATCGGCGTTGCGGGGCGCATTATGCGTATATGGCCGAATTGCGTCAACTAATTTTTTCCCAAAAAAGCGTTGAAAGGGTTCGTTTGTGTGGCTTGTGAACAGTCTGGTGATTAAAGCAGCACTTATAGTCATTAATTGTTGAATTTGCCAGCAAAAGGAAACATCAAGGCAGATAGGCCACCACGCGAAATTGGATTGGATTGAGTCGGCTAATACCACATAAAAAAACAAGGCCGCCTGAGAGCGACCTTGATAGCAAAATGTTGAATATAAGCAGGCTAACTACCTGCAATGACATTCAATTATTTATAAGCGTCCTGATGTACGCCAACTGCGCGGCCCGATGGGTCGTCCATGCTTTTGAATGATTCATCCCACTCAATAGCTTTAGCTGATGAGCACGCGACAGAAGGGCCGCCGGGTACACATTCAGCGGCACTTGGCAACGGGAACAGCTCTTCAAAAATTTCACGATACAAGTAGCCCTCTTTTGATGAAGGGGTGTTGTATGGGAAACGAAAATGAGCAGTTTCCATTTGTTGATCAGTGACTTGCTCGGCAGCTTTTTCTTTTAGTGTGTCAATCCAGCTATAACCCACGCCATCGGAAAATTGCTCTTTTTGTCGCCATGCGACGCTATGTGGCAGGTACGATTCAAAACATTCGCGCAGGATATGTTTTTCCATTTTTCCATTGCCGCACATTTTGTCCTGCGGGTTGATACGCATCGCAACATCAAGGAAGTTTTTATCCAGGAAGGGAACGCGCGCTTCAACGCCCCAGGCAGACATTGCTTTGTTGGCTCGGGCGCAGTCATACATATGCAAGGCCAGCAGTTTACGCACGGTTTCTTCGTGCAATTCTTTGGCGTTTGGTGCTTTGTGGAAATAGAGATAACCGCCGAAGACTTCGTCAGAACCTTCGCCGGACAGCACCATTTTAATACCCATCGCCTTGATTTTACGTGACATCAAATACATAGGGGTGGAGGCGCGGATAGTGGTGACATCATAGGTTTCAATGTGATAAATCACATCACGAATGGCATCCAGACCTTCTTGCACGGTAAAATGAATTTCATGGTGCACGGTACCTAAATGGTTGGCGACTTCTTTTGCAGCCCGCAAATCGGGTGAGCCAATCAGGCCGACGGCAAAGGAGTGCAGTTGTGGCCACCAGGCTTCACTGCGCTCATCGTCTTCTACCCGGCGGGCGGCAAATTTCTTGGTGATAGCCGAAATAACAGAAGAGTCCAGACCACCGGACAGCAATACACCGTAAGGCACGTCGGACATCAAGTGGCTTTTTACTGCATCTTCTAATGCATTTGCCAGCTTAACTTTATCGGTAACGTTGTCTTTTACGTTGTCGAAATCAAACCAATCACGATGGTAATACTCACGAATTTCGCCATCTTTGCTCCACAGATAGCTGCCTGCCGGGAATTCTTTAATCGAGCGGCAAACAGGGACCAAGGCTTTCATTTCTGAAGCAACAAACATATTGCCGTGTTCGTCGTGGCCCATATACAGCGGAATAATACCCAGATGGTCACGGCCAATTAGGTAAGCGTCTTTCTCGGTATCGTATAAGACGAAGGCGAACATACCTTGCAGGTCATCAAGGAACTCTGGCCCTTTTTCCTGGTATAACGCTAAAATAACTTCACAGTCTGAGCCTGTTTGGAAGGCGTAGCGGTCGCCATATTGCTGACGCAATGCCTGATGATTATAAATCTCACCGTTAACCGCCAGAATATGCGTGTGAGCCGCATTAAACAGGGGTTGGGCACCGGTATTGACGTCAACAATAGATAAACGTTCATGAGCGAGAATGGCTTTATCATTTGCCCATACACCAGACCAATCCGGCCCACGGTGGCGCATTAAACGTGACATTTCCAGCGCTTTTTTACGTAACTCAATGGGGTCGGTTTTAAGGTCGAGCACCCCGAAAATAGAACACATAATAATCTCCCTAACTTCTCTGCTTTGGCGGTGATGTGATGCAGTCATCCGAATAATTTGTAAACCTGACGCCAGAAAATATGCAAAAAACACGCCAATTTATAGTGCGTTGGATTCGTCGCTATAGCGGATTTTCTCGTGAGAGCATATACCCAAAGCACTTGGAGTTGCAGGTAGGCGGCAAGTAAGAGAATCCCGATAAGCTTACTCAAGTAAGTGATTCGGGTGAGCGCGCGCAGTTAACAATCCTGTAGCTTCAAGGGCGAAGGGCATAAAAGAAAATGCGCCAAAATAGGGCAGAATGGCAAGAAACTTTGGTGCGTCGCACCAAAAAAGGGAATAGTACACAAGCGGAGAATGGCGGCCGGAACCGCCAACAGAGATTAGATAATATCGATTTCAGCCACAGAAGGGTAAACGTAGGTTGGGCGGAACGGCATGGCTTCAATGTCCATTAGCGTCGAAACACCAGACAGCACCAAAATAGTTTCAAGGCCAGCCTGAAAACCAGCCAGAATATCGGTACGTAGGTTATCACCCACAATCACTGTGCTTTCGGAATGCGCTTGCATTTTATTCAGTGCGGCGCGGATGATCCACGGGCTAGGTTTACCCACATAAAAGGGTTTGCGGCCGGAAATTTTCTCAATTGGGGCGCATAGCGCACCACAAGCTGGTGCGAAGCCATGACCGTGGCTATCTGGGTTAGTGGCAATAAAGCGTGCGCCATTGGCAACAAAATAGGCCGCTTTATGCATCATGTCCCAGTTATAAGAGCGGGTTTCACCGACAATCACAAAATCAGGATTGATATCAGTAATGGTAAAGCCAGCTTTATACAATTCGTGAACTAACGCGCCTTCGCCAACCACATAGGCTTTTTTACCCTCCTGACGGCGCAGGAAGTCGGCGGTGGCCATGGCAGAGGTATAAAACGCACTTTCCGGCACTTCCAGCCCAGCAGAACTGAAGCGGTTAGCCAGATCCTGTGCGGTTTGTGACGGGTAGTTGGTCAAAATAACCAGCGGCATTCCAGCTTCTTGAATTCGGGCCAGAAAAACATCGGCCCCAGGGACGGGGTGATTATCATGTAACAACACACCATCAATGTCGCAAATAACACTTTTAATTGTCATTGTTAAACTTACTCTTTTTGGCGGTAATGAGTCACTATAACATGGCCGATTATGGGGTCGACTATGCAACATCCTTATCGGCAGCCTAGTTTTCCAACAAACGTTGTAGCAAGACGCCGTTTAACATGGCGCGTTTGGCCAGCGCGAAAGCACCGATTGCTGACTGATGATCCAGTTGCGAGGTGACTATCGGCAAGTTATGACGGAAGTTTTTCAGCACTTGGGTATTAATACAACCTTGAATAGCAGGCAGCAGTATTTTATCGGCTTCAATGATTTCACCGGCAATCACCACTTTTTGCGGGTTAAATAAGTTGATGGCGATAGAGATGGCTTTACCCAGATAACGCCCCACATGCTCGATGACTTCACTTGCCAGTAAGTCGCCACGGTTAGCGGCTTTGCAGATGACGCCAATATGACAATCATCCAGTGTTAACTTGCTTGGGTAGCCCTGCGCGAGTAGATGGCGTACGCGAGCCTCAATTGCCGCATTGGACGCGACGGTTTCCAAACAGCCAAAGTTGCCGCAATAACAGCGTTCACCGAGCGGATCAATCTGGATATGGCCGATTTCGCCCACGTTGCCGTTGCTGCCTAAAAATATCTGACCGTTAACGATGATACCGGCACCGGTACCACGATGCAGACGAACCAATATGGAGTCTTCGCAGTCGCGGGTGGCGCCAAAATAGTGCTCAGCCAGCGCCAGGCTGCGAATATCATGGCCGACAAAGCTGGTGACATTAAAACGATTTTGCAGATTTTCGACCAACGGCCAATTACTGACACTGATATGTGGCATATAGCGCACGATACCTTTGTTTGGTTCAACCAAGCCTGGGAGGATAACGGCAATAGCAATCAGTTCACGCAATTTGCGCTGATAAGCGTCAATAAACTGACTGATGATATTAAACAACGCGTATTCCAGCGTCTCTTGCGTGCGTTCTGGCAGCGAGTAGTGTTCTTCACCCAGCGACTTACCGCTCATGTCAAACAGGGTAATCGTGGCGTCATGGCGGCCAAGACGGACGGCAATAGTGTGGAATTGGCGGTTTTCTGTCACGATGGAAATCGCGCGGCGGCCACCGGTGGAGGCTTGCTGATCTACTTCTTTGATCAGCCCGCGCTCCAACAGTTGACGCGTTATTTTGGTGACACTGGCGGGAGCTAGCTGGCTGAGATCGGCAATCTGAATGCGCGAAATCGGGCCTTGCTGATCAATAAGCCGATAAACAACGGCACCATTGAGTTGTTTCACAAGATCTACATTACCAATTTGTGACTGTCCGCCGGTGCTCATCAATAAAATTACTCGCTTATTTTAAAACCTCGTTGCCGTTAACGATGGTTTTAGTGATTTTATAATCGTGGGTAAAGGCAGTCAGGTTGGCCACTTTGCCGACTTCAATACTCCCTAACTGCTTGTCCACACCAATAGCGCGGGCCGCATAAAGTGTTGCCATACGCAATGTTTCGTCCAGTGCGATACCAACATGTTCAACACTATTTCGGACCGCTTCGATCATCGTCAGAGCTGAACCGCTTAATGTGCCATTCTCATCCACACATAAGCCATCGCGATAGTATATTGTTTTACCAGCAAAAATAAATTGTTCAATTTCAGCGCCAGCCGGTGCGGTGGCATCGGTGACCAAGACCAATTTGTCACCTTTCAGATGTTTTGCATTGCGGATATTAGCCCAGTCGACATGCAGACCATCGGCTATCACCCCGGTATAAACCTCTGGCGTATCAAAAATAGCCCCTATCAGGCCCGGTTCACGCCCCGTAATGTATGGCATTGCATTATAAAGGTGCGTTGCGAAACGAATACCGGCGCTAAAGCCTTTGCGCGCTTCCCGATAAGTTGCATTAGAGTGACCGGCTGAAACCAGAATACCGGCTTCTGTTAGCTGACGAATGTATTTGTCATCAACCATTTCAGGTGCCAGCGTAACTTTGGTAATTACATCAGCATTTTCACACAGATAATCAATCATTTCTGCGCTAGGTTTGCGGATAAACGCGGGGTTATGGGTGCCTTTCTTCAATGGGTTGAGGTATGGCCCTTCCAGATGCAGACCCAGTGCCTGATGCTGATTTTTTTGCAGATATGAATGCATGACGTTAACGCCGTGTTTCATGTATTCATCACTGCATGTAATGAGTGTCGGCAGGAAGCTGGAGCAACCTGATTTTTCATTGGCACGTTGCATAATGTCCAATGTCTCTTCTGAGATAGCCTCAAGAGAATCATTGAATTGCACGCCCCCGCAGCCATTCAACTGCACATCAATAAAACCGGGGGCCAGAATGGCGCCACCCAAATCGCGTATCTCAATACCCGCCGGGAGTTCATCGGCAGGACAGATACGCTCGATCAATCCATCAGCCACGATAACAGCATGATTATCCAATACTTCGTGGCTGGTATAAATACGGCAGTGAGTTAAAGCGTACATCTTAGCCCCCTGATGACTATTACAGACCTTTGATGTTTTCAGCTTCCAATTCGTGGAAGTATTTTACAGTTTTAACCTTCAATTCCATAGTGGAAGGTTCATCACACACCATGATGGCTTTGGCATGCAGTTGCAGGCAACTGATGGTCCACATGTGGTTAATGCTTCCTTCAACTGCGGCTTGTAAGGCTTGTGCTTTACCGTGACCGGTTACCAGAATCATCACTTCTTCTGCATCCAGCAATGTACCTACACCTACGGTAAGTGCATATTTCGGCACGAGGTTTGCATCACCACCAAAGAAACGCGAGTTAGCAATGCGGGTTTCTTGGGTCAGAGTTTTGATCCGAGTACGGGATGCCAAAGAAGACGCCGGTTCATTAAATGCGATGTGGCCGTCCACGCCCACGCCACCCATAAACAGGTTGATTTTGCCGTAAGACTTAATTTTTTCTTCGTAACGGCGGCATTCTGCATCGATATCAGGCGCGTTTCCATTCAGCAGGTTAATGTTCTCGGCTGGGATATCAACATGATCGAAGAAGTTGGTGTGCATGAAGGTGTAGTAGCTTTCTGGGTGCTCTTGCGGCAGCCCGACATATTCATCCATGTTGAAAGTGACAACGTTTTTGAAGCTGATTTCACCGGCTTTATGCATTGCGACCAAGTGTTTGTAAGCTTCCATCGGTGTTCCACCGGTTGGCAGACCCAGCACAAACGGGCGCTCAGCAGTGGGTTTGAACGCATTAATACGACTAACGATATGACGTGCTGCCCATTTGCCAACTTCTGCGGTGTTTTTTAGTGGGATAAGTCTCATCTTGCACCTCTTGGATTGCTGATAGTGGCTATACTCAACGCGGTTTGAATCATTCAGATAAGCGTAACTCAGATTTTGACTCATGCGTTGATACGATGCTTTGTTCATTTTTCGAATGATAAAATAAGTTTTGTATCATGGCTAGTGTATTGGTGCTTTTTCACTGGTTTTTGGTGATATTTATCACAAAATAGGGGGTTTTAATTTGCGTTACGAAATAATTTTTTTACACTCCACAATGAGTAATATGTGCCGTGAATAAATATAAAGTGTGCCATGCGTTTTTCTAAAAGGTAGTGCGTCAATTAAATAAACTACTTAAAGGGTCCGATATCGGACGAATAGGGGGAAAAGTGAATATTCTTAGTTACTTGCAAAAAGTGGGTCGGGCTTTGATGGTCCCTGTGGCCACACTGCCAGCCGCCGCGATACTGATGGGTGTTGGTTATTGGATCGACCCCGTTAGTTGGGGTGGTGATAATGCACTGGCGGCATTATTTATCAAATCCGGTGCGGCTATTATCGACAACATGTCGGTGCTGTTCGCCATTGGTGTGGCTTACGGTATGTCAAAAGACAAAGACGGTGCGGCTGCACTGACCGGCTTTGTAGGTTTCCTGGTATTAACCACGCTGTGTTCGCCCGCCGCGGTTTCGATGATTCAAAAGATCCCGCTTGATCAGGTTCCTGCTGCTTTCGGCAAAATCAACAACCAGTTCGTGGGGATTCTGGTTGGTATCATTTCTGCTGAGTTGTACAACCGCTTTAGCAGCGTTGAACTGCCAAAAGCGCTCTCCTTCTTCAGTGGCCGCCGTCTGGTTCCGATCTTGACGTCTTTCCTGATGATTGCTGTTGCCTTCATTTTGATGTATGTCTGGCCGCTGATTTATAACGCGCTGGTGACCTTCGGTGAATACATCAAAGATATGGGCTCTGTTGGCGCGGGTATCTATGCCTTCTTCAACCGTTTACTGATCCCGGTCGGCTTGCATCACGCCCTGAACTCGGTGTTCTGGTTTGACGTTGCCGGTATTAACGATATTCCTAACTTCTTGGGTGGCCAACAGTCCATCGATTCCGGTAAAGCGATTGTCGGTATCACAGGTCGTTATCAGGCTGGTTTCTTCCCGATTATGATGTTCGGTTTACCGGGAGCAGCGCTGGCGATTTATCACTGCGCACGTCCGGAAAACAAAGCGAAAGTTGCTGGTATCATGATTGCAGGGGCATTTGCGGCCTTCTTCACCGGTATCACTGAGCCGCTTGAATTCTCCTTCATGTTCGTGGCTCCAGTGCTGTATTTCATCCATGCCGTGCTGACCGGTATTTCCGTGTTCATCGCCGCCAGCATGCATTGGATCGCTGGTTTTGGTTTCAGCGCCGGTTTAGTGGATATGGTACTGTCTTCACGCAACCCACTGGCAACCCACTGGTATATGCTGATCCCACAAGGTCTGGTGTTCTTCGTCATTTACTACGTGGTATTCCGTTTCACCATCAAGAAATTCAATTTGCTGACTCCTGGCCGCGAACTGGCGGTAGAAGGCAGTGAAGAAGATGGTTATGACGTGAATGTTAATAACACCCCAGAAATCAATGAAAGTGAAATCAATGGCCTGGCTCGTCGTTATATCGGAGCTATCGGTGGTTCAGATAATCTGACGGGTATTGACGCCTGTATTACCCGCCTGCGTTTGAACGTGAAAGACTCTGCGCTGGTTAATGACAATGTGGCTAAGCGTTTAGGTGCGTCTGGTGTTATTCGTCTGAATAAACAAAGCGTACAAGTTATCGTTGGTACCCGTGCTGAACTGATTGCTTCGGCAATGCGTACGGTGTTGGCGGGTGGCCCGGTTCCTGCGGCAACGAGCACTGCAGCTAAGCCTCAGGCGGTAATTAATACGGCTAACACCACCAAAACGGCTTCTCTGATACTGGTTTCGCCTATTACTGGTGATGTTGTCGCATTGGATCAGGTTCCTGATGAAGCCTTTGCTAGCAAAGCCGTGGGTGAGGGTGTTGCTATTCGTCCGACCGATAAAATGGTCGTTTCTCCAGCGAACGGGACTATCGTTAAAATCTTCAATACGGATCATGCATTCTGTCTGGAAACTGAAACCGGTGCAGAAATTGTGGTTCATATCGGGATTGATACAGTAAAACTGAATGGTCAAGGCTTTGCCCGTCTGGTTGAAGAGGGTGCCACTGTGGTTGCCGGTCAACCGGTACTGGAACTGGACTTGGCCTATCTGAACGCCAATGCGCGCTCAATGATTAGCCCGGTTGTGGTCAGCAATATTGATGATTATGCCGGTATCTCGGTATTGGCGGGCGATTCTGTGGTTGCCGGTCAGAGCCAGTTGTTTGAGATCCGTGGCAAATAATCAGTTTAAGATGCGCAGTGAAAAAGTGCTGATGTACTGAGTCACTGACCTGAGTTTTAATCGAAGCTGCGGGAAGAGAGCAATCTCTTCCCGCTTTTTTGTTTTATTTCCGGTAACAAACGGTTGTTTCCAAGTCAGGCTTGTTGGATTATATGCGGTTATATTTGTTGCGTTTGCATTGAGGAATAGAACAATGAGTGAGGCAGAAGCCCGCCCAAGTAATTTTATCCGTCAGATAATTGACGAAGATTTAGCCAGCGGCAAACACACGTCGGTTCATACTCGCTTTCCGCCGGAGCCAAACGGCTACCTGCATATTGGCCACGCAAAATCCATTTGCCTGAACTTTGGTATTGCACAGGATTATCACGGTCAATGTAATCTGCGCTTTGATGACACCAACCCGGTGAAAGAAGACGTCGAGTTCGTTGAGTCGATTAAACACGATGTAGAGTGGCTGGGCTTCACCTGGAGCGGTGACATCCGCTACTCTTCAGACTATTTTGATCAACTGTACCAGTACGCTATAGAGCTGATTAACAAGGGTCTGGCGTATGTTGATGAATTAACTGCTGAGCAGATGCGCGAATATCGCGGCACCCTGACGGCACCAGGTAAAAACAGCCCGTATCGCGACCGCAGCGTAGAAGAGAACCTGGCACTGTTTGAAAAAATGCGTGCAGGTGGCTTTGCTGAAGGGACCGCCTGTCTGCGGGCCAAAATTGATATGGCGTCACCGTTTATCGTCATGCGTGACCCGGTGTTGTATCGCATTAAGTTTGCTGAACACCATCAGTCGGGCAACAAGTGGTGCATCTACCCGATGTATGACTTTACCCACTGCATCTCTGATGCGATCGAAGGGATCACCCATTCACTCTGTACGCTGGAGTTCCAGGATAACCGTCGCTTGTATGATTGGGTGCTGGATAACATCTCCATTGAATGTCATCCGCGTCAGTATGAGTTCTCCCGTCTGAATCTTGAATACAGCATTATGTCAAAGCGTAAGCTGAACCTGCTGGTGACGGAGAAGGTTGTGGAAGGCTGGGATGACCCACGTATGCCAACCATTTCTGGTTTGCGTCGTCGTGGCTACACTGCGGCCTCCATCCGTGAGTTCTGCCGCCGTATTGGGGTGACCAAGCAAGATAACAACGTTGAAATGATGTCACTGGAATCCTGTATCCGTGATGATCTGAACGAAAATGCCCCACGGGCAATGGCGGTTCTCGATCCTATCAAAGTGGTTATCGAAAACCGTGCGGCGGGGGAAGAGTGGCTGACCATGCCAAATCACCCGAATAATCCGGATATGGGTACCCGCCAGGTCCCTTTCGATAGCGAGATTTATATCGATCGTGCTGATTTCCGCGAAGAAGCTAATAAGCAATACAAGCGTCTGGTGCTGGGTAAAGAAGTCCGTTTACGTAATGCCTATGTGATTAAAGCCGAGCGTGCCGAGAAAGATGCGGAAGGCAATATTACAACCGTGTATTGCAGCTATGACGCAGAGACATTAAACAAAGATCCAGCTGATGGCCGTAAAGTGAAAGGTGTTATTCACTGGGTTTCAGTGGCACATGCGCTGCCTGCTGAAATTCGTTTATATGATCGCTTGTTTAGCGTACCAAACCCAGCGGCAGCAGAGGACTTCTTGTCAACTATCAACCCTGAGTCTTTGATTATTCGTCAGGGCTTTGTCGAGCCAAGTTTGGTTGATGCGGTCCCAGAGAAAACCTATCAGTTTGAACGTGAAGGTTATTTCTGTACTGACAGCCATTATTCACGTCCAGATGCGCTGGTGTTTAACCGCACTGTCGGTTTACGTGATACCTGGGCTGCTAAGGCGACTCATTAAGTTTAGTCTGCAGATTGACTATCATCTGTTAAGATCAATGTCAGTGGCGTGGCTTAGGCCGCGCTTTTTTATGTCTTTAAAAGCTAAATTGTTTGTTTTACTAAACATTGATTGATGCCTCTCACTTTTTCCCTCTTCGCCTCACCTCTTGGTCAATCTCAACAGATTAGTTTCTTTTTTATCGGTAACGCGGCTCTCTGTAAGTCTTTCTTAAATATTCGCTTTACGAATTAACTGCGTAAATAACACTGTTTTCAGCCAAAAAATATCATGTTTTATTGGTTTGGCTGAAACCATTCAATATGTCAATGAGAGACGATTTTGTTTCGAAGTTAGGGTCTTATTCATTGTTTTTTAAGCTTTTGTGATGTCTGTAATATTTTTTCACAGTTATGTGCTCATTGTCATACTTTGAATAATTATCTCCTTTTTTAATTGATAATTCGCGTCGCGAAAAATAGTCTGTATCCCAGCAGCAATCTTCAGAGAGTTTTTTCGCAAGAGAAGTTTGTTTTTTATCAGTAACTGCTGGTGGCGATTTCTCCCCGGCAAAATTTTACCCACCTAGGGTTTTTTTGAGGCTGAACCTGTGAGCTGTGGTGGACACAGGCAACGCACTTTAAATGTGATGTCAAAGAGGATTTTTTTCATATGGTTACGCACGGTGCTAAACGCAAAACGTTAGCGCTCGCTGTCGCGGGTGCATTGTTAGGAACGGGGTTTATGGCAGCCCCAGAGGCCAAGGCTGAAGGTTTTATTGATGATTCGTCACTGACCGGTGGTATTTATTATTGGCAGCGCCAGCGTGACCGTAAGGATCTAAATCCAAACAGTCCAGAGTATGGTAAGTACGTTGCTAACCTGCATCACTCCACATTTAACGCCAATCTGGACTTTTCCTCTGGCTACGCGGCAGACATGTTTGGTATCGACTTAGCGGCCTTCGGCGCAGTTGAAATGACCAACAGTGGCCCGGCGGCCCCGAACGAAATTGGTTTTAGTGATGCTAAAACCCGTTGGGATGAAAAATGGACCGGCGATAAGAGCGGTGTCAGTGTTTATAAAGCGGCGGCCAAATTTAAATTTGGTGACTTCTGGGCGCGTGGTGGTTACATCCAACCGACCGGCCAAACGTTGCTGGCTCCACACTGGAGCTTTATGCCAGGGACCTATCGCGGTGCTGAAGGCGGCGCTAAATTTGATTTTGATACGGCGGGTGCATTGTCCATGTCTTACATGTGGACCGATGAATATAAAGCACCTTGGTATCAGAATATGTATAACTTCCGTCAGGCCGATGGTGTGACCGGTATAAGCTACTTGCAATCAATTGGTGCTAAATACGACTTTAAAAACAAGTTGGTGATGGAAGCGGCATTTGGTCAGGCTAAAGATTACATGGACCAGTATTTCGCCAAGGCTTCTTACGCCTTCCCGGTTGCTGGCAATGATCTACGCACTTCTTACCAGTTCTACGGTGCAAAGGATAAAGTTGATGGCGGCCCAGCCAATGTGAACGACGTGTATGACGGCTTAGCCTGGTTGCAAGCGTTGACACTGGGTTATACCACTGGGCCATTTGACCTACGTTTGGAAGGAACTTGGGCTAAAGCTGATGGTAATCAGGGCTACTTCCTGCAACGTATGACACCAGGTTATGCCACGTCTAACGGGCGTTTGGACGTTTGGTGGGATTCCCGCTCTGACTTTAACGCCAACGGCGAAAAAGCCTTGTTTGGCGGCGTGATGTATGACCTGAAAAACTGGAATTTAGCCGGCTGGGCGGTGGGAACCTCCTATGCTTATGGTTGGGATGCCAAACCAAGTACTAACCCAATCTATGACCAAAATACCCGTCTGAAAGAATCTGCATGGAACTTTGATGTTCTTTACACGCTGCAAGAAGGCCGCGCGAAAGGCACGCTGTTCAAACTGCACTACACCATGTACGACAACCACACCAATATCCCAAGCTATGGTGGTGGTTTTGGCAACGTATTCCAGGATGAAAAAGACGTCAAATTCATCGTAATTGCACCCTTTACGATCTTCTGATTTTGACTACTTTCTGATAACCCGCCCTGGTAACCATGCCGGGGCATTATGGAGTGCCTGCCATGAAGAAAACGCTTTTTATTCTTGCTGCCGTACTGGGATTAAGTGCCTGTGCGCCACAAACCCCGATCCAGCCAGAAGATAGCAAACTGAAACAAGCTTACAGTGCCTGTATCACAGCCAGTGAAGGTTCACCGGAGAGGTTGATCCCGTGCAAGGCGGTGTTGAATGTATTGAAACAAGAGAAGGCGCATCAGGTCTTTGCCGAGAAAGAAACAGTACGAGTGTTGGATTATCAGCGTTGCATTGATGCGGCACATACTGGCAATGGTCAGGCTTATGATGCGCAATGCGGCAAACTTTGGCAGGAAATTCGTAGCAATAACGCGAGTAGCAGCAACTCCACCAGCAGCAATTAACCATTACGGACGAGGTTAGTGATGAATAAATTTAAATTAAATGCGTTAGCGGCGATGACCGCAACTTTCGGCTTGATGGGGTACGCAAATGCAGACACCACCAATCAGCAGGTTGTTGATCAACTCAGTACGTTGAAAGTTAACTATAAACTGTTGGATAACCGTGCTGCTGATAATGGCGTGGATTGCGCCAAACTGGGTGCCGATTGGGCATCTTGTAATAAAGTGATGATTACTCTGACCAACACCGGGGATGAGATCAAAGGCCAGGATTGGGCCATTTACTTCCACAGCATCCGTCAGATTCTGACAGTTGATAATGACCAATTTAAAATTACTCACCTGACCGGCGACCTGCATAAGATTGAACCTACCGCTAAATTCACCGGCTTCCCTGCCAATCAGGCGGTTGACATTCCGATCACCGGTGAGTACTGGCAGTTGTTTGCCACTGACTTTATGCCGCGTTGGTATGCCACTTCCGGTGATGCTAAGCCAAAAGTGTTAAAAAGCACCGATACTGAAGATATTAATGAATATCTGACGCAGTTTACCGGCGATCAGTGGAAGCGCACCAAAGACGATAATAACGTGCTGATGACGCCAGAATCACGTTTCGTTAAAAATGAAGCAGTGAAAACCTTATCTGCGGCTAACTTGCGCGGGCAGATTATCCCCACGCCGATGGAGGTTAAGGTTTATAAGCAAGATGTGGATTTGAGCCAGGGTGTGGCGCTGGATCTGAGTGCATTACCTAAAGCGGCTGCGGATGCGGCACAACAGCGTTTCGAATTACTGGGCCTGAAGGTGAACTCAGCCGGTTTCCCGATTAAAGCCTTGATTCAGCCTGCGGCATTCAACGGTGAGCTAGCCGTTTCTGGGGCTTATGAGCTAAAAATCGGTGAGAAAGGGGCACAGGTTATTGGTTTTGACCCAACCGGTGTGTTCTATGGCCTGCAATCTATCCTGTCTTTAGTGCCAACTGACGGCAGTAAGAAGATTGCCACCCTTGATGCGAAAGATGCCCCACGCTTTGAATACCGTGGTGTCTTCCTTGATGTTGGCCGTAACTTTAAAACCAAAGATGCGGTGCTACGTTTGCTGGATCAGATGTCGGCTTACAAACTGAATAAATTCCACTTCCATCTGAGTGATGATGAAGGCTGGCGTATTGAAATTCCAGGTCTGCCAGAACTGACGGATGTGGGGAGCAAACGTTGCCATGATTTGACAGAAAACACCTGCTTATTGCCGCAGTTGGGATCGGGTCCCGACAGCAATAATCTGGGTAGCGGCCACTTCACCCGCGATGATTATATCGAGATCCTGAAATACGCTAAAGCGCGCCAGATTGATGTGATCCCTGAAATTGATATGCCAGCACATGCCCGTGCGGCAGTGGTTTCGATGGAAGCCCGTTACAACAATCTGATGAAGCAGGGTAAAGAAAAAGAAGCTAACGAATTCCGTCTGGTAGATCCGACAGATGACTCCAACACCACGTCGGTTCAGTTCTATGAACGTAAAAGCTATCTGAACCCTTGTCTGGATTCTTCGACGCGTTTTGTCGATAAAGTGATTGGCGAAATGGCTCAGATGCATAAAGAAGCGGGTATGCCGCTGACTACCTGGCACTTTGGTGGCGATGAGGCGAAAAACATTCGTCTGGGGGCCGGTTTCCAGGACAAAAACGGCCCAATTGAGCCAGGTAAAGGCATCATTGATAAGAGTGTTGAAGATAAGCCGTGGGCTAAATCACAGGTTTGTCAGGATAGGATCAAGCAAGGCAAAATTCAGGATGTTGAGCATCTTTCCAGCTACTTCGCAATTGAAGTTAGCAAACTGGTTAACGCCCATGGTATCGAAAAAATGCAAGCCTGGCAGGATGGTCTGAAAGACGCCAAAGATTCTAACGCCTTTGCGACCAAGCGTGTCGGCGTCAACTTCTGGGATACCCTCTACTGGGGTGGTGCTGATTCAATTAACGATTGGGCCAATAAAGGCTACGAAGTGGTGGCGTCCAATCCGGACTATGTTTACTTCGATATGCCCTATGAAGTTAACCCGAATGAACGCGGTTACTACTGGGCAACCCGCTTTACTGACGAGGCGAAAGTATTCAGCTTTGCGCCAGACAATATGCCGCAAAACGCCGAGACTTCCGTTGACCGTGACGGTAATCACTTCAGCGCGAAAAGTGATAAACCATGGCCGGGTGTACACGGTATCTCCGCTCAGTCATGGAATGAAACCGTCCGTACTGATGAACAGATGGAATACATGGTGTTCCCACGCGTATTGCCACTGGCAGAGCGTGCCTGGCACCGCGCATCGTGGGAGCAAGATTATAAAGCGGGTCGTGAGTACAAAGGCGGTGAGACCCATATGGTCGATACCAAGGCGCTAAGCTCAGACTGGCAGCGTTTTGCTAACATCATGGGTCAACGTGAACTGGCAAAACTGGATAAGGCCGGTATTGCATACCGTTTACCTGTTCCGGGGGCGCGAGTGGTTGCTGGGCAGTTGGAAGCCAATATTTCATTGCCGGGCCTGATTATCGAGTATTCCACTGATGGTGGTAAACAGTGGCAGAAGTATGATGTCAAGGCACAACCGAAGGTGAGCGGTGATGTGATGATTCGTTCAACCAGCCCTGATGGCAAGCGTAGTAGTCGTGCGGAGCCAGTTAAAGTCTGACTATTGGGATCAAAAGTTGTGTCTGATGTTATTACCTGTTTGCTTATTTTTGGTTAAACAATGTTAGGTGAAGTTGAGTTGATGGTTTTTTTCCCCGGCGAGTCCGGGGATTTTTTTGCTTCTAAATTGAGGTAGGATATGAATAAGAATGACCACCTGACTCCCACCCGAGTTGATCTCGGATTACATGTGGGAAAGGTGGCCATCTTGCGGATTGTTTATTTCAGCAGTGCTTAAAAATCTTTATAAGTTAACGCGATAAAACAACATTATCTTTTGTTGTGAGCAGCTTCGTTTTCACGGCAATCACCGGTTTCACAATGGCCGTACAGATACAAACTGTGGTTAGTCAGCTTGATACCGTGTTGTTTAGAAATTTCACGTTGCTGTTCTTCGATCTTTTCATTGCTAAATTCAATCACTTTGCCGCAATCCAGGCAAATCAGGTGATCGTGATGCTGCTGTTGCGTCAATTCAAAGACCGATTTACCGCCTTCGAAATTGTGGCGGGTCACAATACCGGCATCATCAAACTGATTCAGCACACGGTAAACCGTCGCCAGACCAATCTCTTCACCGATATCGATCAGCTTTTTATAAAGATCTTCCGCGCTGACGTGATGACACGCCGGATCTTGCAACACTTCCAGAATCTTAAGCCGGGGCAGTGTTACTTTAAGGCCTGCGTTCTTTAAGGCTTTGTTGTTGTCAGTCATGCGGATTCAGTCCTGTTACTATCGATTCAAATTAAGGCTGTTCAGCCTATGACATCCGTGGCGCAATATTCTCAATTGCGTCTCATTATAGAACTGCTAGCCCCAAATGAAAACCGTGGTTGTTAACAAAGATATAATTGCACACTTTGCCAGATTAATCATGCGGTGTATTGATGGATGGGGATAACTCATTATTCAAGTGTACAGTGGCGAGGGATAAAGTTACAAATTTGTAGCGGTTTATTTTCATTTTGTATGGATGAATATGTGGATCTGTGGGCGGCTTAACAGAGTATCGCGAGAGGCATGAAAGGCAACGGAAACGCCCGGCAGTGTTGAATACCACCATAGCGTTTCCGACAGGGCAAATTAACCGATTATTTCAGACAGGTTCAGTTCTTCAGTAATCTGTTTTACCCAAGCTTCGACCCGCTCATTCGTCAGTTCCGGCTGGCGGTCTTCATCAATTGCCAGACCGATAAAGTGGTCGTCATCGGCCAGGCCTTTGGAGGCTTCAAAATGGTAGCCAGCAGTTGGCCAGTGACCAACAATCGCCGCGCCACGCGGTTCGATGATGTCACGCACGGTACCCATTGCATCGCAGAAATACTCTGCGTAGTCTTCCTGATCACCGCAACCGAACAATGCAACCAACTTGCCGTTGAAGTCAATCTCTTCCAGTGTGGGGAAAAAGTCATCCCAGTCACACTGTGCTTCGCCGTAATACCAGGTTGGAATACCAATCAGTAGGATATCGAAGCCTTCCAAATCTTCTTTACTGCTTTTGGCAATGTCGTGAACCTCAGCAACATCTTTACCCAATTGCTTTTGGATCATCTTGGCAATGTTTTCGGTATTGCCAGTATCGCTGCCAAAGAAAATGCCTACAGTTGCCATATAACTTAATACCTTTTAAATTCAAATTGTTATGATAATCATTGCGCGTTATGTCCAATAATATATCACATCTATAGGTCGACATCATGCCAGAAACCCCCGTCAGGCTTATATCAAGTTTATGCGATATTAAATTTTTGCGTGTCGCTCAACCTGATAGCGTGATTGCCGATGACCGTGGTGTCCGTTAAGGGGGGTAACTTGTGGTGCGGTGCTCAGGTGGTGAAGGAATAACGGCGTGGCGTAAGTTATTACGCCACGCC